>NZ_JACBNQ010000018.1 GCF_013403245.1 Sedimentibacter hydroxybenzoicus DSM 7310
GAACCGCCGTATACCGAACGGTACGTACGGTGGTGCGGGAGGTCGGCTACCCAATTAATGGGAGCCTCCTACCCGATCTCTTACAGTATAAGAGACTGCAGAGCTATCGTCTATCCATCGACAACCTATTGCCAATCAATTGTAACAGTGGTATAATCAGAACAATTGTAAACAGGAGGAAATCATGAAAGATAATGTATTAATACTTGCCATAGAATCTTCGTGTGATGAAACAGCATGCTCAGTCATTGAAAACGGAAGAAATATTTTATCAAATATTATATCATCTCAAATAGAAATACATAAAGAGTACGGCGGAGTCGTTCCTGAAGTTGCGTCCAGGAAGCATATTGAAAATATAAGCGATGTTGTGAATGAAGCTATTATAAAAGCAAATGTAAGCTGCGACCAGATAGATGCTGTTGCCGTTACCTACGGCCCGGGGTTGGTCGGAGCACTATTGGTAGGTGTTAACTATGCTAAAGGACTGTCTTATGCATGGAATAAACCGTTGATAGGTGTAAATCATATAGAAGGACATATATGTGCCAATTTTATAGAAAATAAAGACCTTGAGCCTCCATTTGTTTGCTTAGTTGCATCAGGAGGGCATACGCACCTGATTTATATCAATGATTACGGCAAATATGAAATCATGGGAAAAACAAGGGATGATGCTGCAGGAGAAGCCTTTGACAAGGTTGCAAGAGCTATCGGGCTCGGATATCCCGGAGGACCTTTAATAGAGAAGAAGGCAAAGGAAGGAAATGAAACAGCAATTAATTTTCCAAGAGCTGTGATAGATGAAGACACTCTTGATTTTAGCTTCAGTGGTCTAAAGTCGGCGGTTTTAAACTATATTCATAACAAACAACAGAAAAATGAAGAAATTATAGCTGAGGACGTGGCTGCAAGCTTTCAGCAAGCAGTAGTAGATGTGCTTGTAATGAAAACTATGAAGGCAGCTAAGCTAAAAAACTGTAAAACCGTTGCACTTGCAGGAGGAGTAGCATCAAACAGCAGTTTAAGAGAAGCTCTTGAAAAAGAATGCAAAAAGAATAACTATGTATTTTTAAAACCATCATCAATATTATGCACTGACAATGCGGCGATGATAGGATGTGCGGCATATTATAAATATTTAAAAAAAGAATTTTCCGACGCATCATTAAATGCAATTCCAAATTTAAAACTTGCAGATTAATTAACAGCAAACGTTAAAAAAAGTATCAACAGTTGTGGATAAAGCTGTTGATACTGATATTTCAGCAAAAAGTTATCAACACCTTTTCAACAAAGGGTGGATAACTTTTTGTATTTACAGTATAAGCGACCGACACCAAATATAAAATTTGGGTCGTCTGCTTATTTTTTATCTAATATTTCAGTCCATTCATCATAATATTGTTCTAATTCATTTTTGAGTATGTTTATTTTTTCATTTAAGTTCATAACTAATACTTTGTCATCATATGTCGAAGGTTGACATAATGCAAGTTCCAATTCAAGAATTTTATTTTCATGCATTTCTATCATTTCTTCCAGCTTCTTTATTGATTTTTCCCGCCTTTGCCTGTCCCTTATCTGTTCGCGCTCCTTTTTCTTTTCTGCGTTTATTTGTGTCTTAGTCTTTGCTTCGATTATTTCATCGTCATCTTCTTCAAGCTCTGCTTTCTTCTGTAAATAATAATCGTAATTACCAAGGTATTGAAAAACTCCTTCTGAAGACATATCATAAATATTATTTGCAATTTTATTTAAAAAATATCTGTCGTGTGATACAACTAAAACAGTGCCTTCATAGTTTAAAAGTGCATCCTCCAGCATTTCCTTTGAATCTATATCTAAATGATTTGTGGGCTCGTCCATCAATAAAAAATTAGCATTCGATGTCATCAGCTTCAGTAATGATAACCTGCTTTTTTCACCACCGCTCAGTTCTCCTATTATTTTATACAAATCATCTCCGGTGAATAAGAATTGAGCTAACATAGTTCGTACGTCATAATAATTTAAATCCGGATTACAGTCCCAAATTTCATCGATAACTGTATTTTCATCGTCTAAGCTCGTTTGCTCCTGATCGTAATAACCTATATTAACATAATGCCCCGTACTTATGGAACCGTTGAATTTGTTCAATTTATTTGAGATAACCTTTAAAAGCGTGGATTTTCCTATTCCGTTAGGACCGATTATACCGGCTCTGTCTCCTTTATAAATGTTCATATTAACATTTTTAAAAACGTTATATTCATTATAGCTTACAGATAAATTTTCGACCTTTAACACATCTCTGCCGCTTTTAACCTTAGGTATAAAATGTAATTTAACCTTTTTACTATCTGTTTGCGGTTTATCCATCTTCTTTATTTTGTCAAGGGCTTTCTGTCTGCTGAATGCTTGTCGGATATTTCGTTTACTGCCGTAAGCATGAAGCCGTCGTATCATTTCTTCTTGCTTTTCAATTTCTTTTTCATATTCATCATACTGCTTCATTTTCAGTTCGAGCTCTTGTTTTCTTTTTTTCATGAAATCAGTATAATTACCGTTGTATGAGCTTAACTTTTTATTTTCCAGCAATAGTATTCTGTCTACCGTATTATCCAGAAAATATCTGTCATGAGATATGATTATGGCAGCACCGCCAAAGCTTTTAATATATTTTTCCAGCCACGAAATTGCATCAATATCTAAATGGTTTGTCGGCTCGTCAAGTAATAAGATATCTGCTTTTTCCAATAAAAGCTTTGCAAGCATAACTCTGCTTTTCTGACCTCCGCTTAAAAGATTAACCGGTTTATTGAATTCATTTTCAGAAAAACCTAATCCCTTTAGAACTCCCCGAATTAAGCTTTTAAATCCGTAGCCGTCGGATTCTTCAAATTGTTCACTCAATTTAGCATAAGTGTGCATTAAACTTTCAAGCTCTGACTTATTATCGTTTTCGGTAAAATTGCTTATTTTATTGGATAGAAGGCTGAGTTCTTCTTCTATTTTAATAACATCATTAAAAATCGTCAGCATTTCATCCATAATGCTCATATTGCTGTCAATTTTCGTATTCTGTTTTAAATAACCGAGCTTTTTACTTTTTACCCTGTAAATTTCTCCCGAATCAGGCTCTAAGCTTCCTGTCAAAATATTAAACAGTGTTGTTTTGCCGGCTCCATTAAGACCGATTAATCCAATTTTCTCATTATCATTAACTGAAAATGATATATTTTCTATTATATTATCTACTACGTAGCTTTTAGAAACATAGCTGCAAGATAAAACTATCATAATTAATCCTTTCGATTTAAATACTTCATGGTTATACGAGATTTGACTGTTCAATTAAATGTTAATAAAAAATCTCATATTATCCAATATATTAGTAACGTTCTTCATAAACATCTTTTTCATATTATTATCAAGTGGTTGTCCATCAAATCTTATTGTATTTTGGTTGTTCATATAAACTATCAGACTTTCTAAAACTTCGGAAAAATCAATATCAATAATTTTTTCACTGTCTGTTATAGTATTCTTATCTGCACCTAAAATGAAATCAGTTGACACATTAAAATAATCAGCCATCTTCAAAATCAGTTCTATACTTGGTTTGCGCTTTCCGTTTTCATATAGGGATATTGCAGATTCAGAAGTGCCTAATATTAAACTTAAATCCTTTGCTGTCAGATTGTTTTTCAATCTCAGATAGCGGATCCTTTCACTTATTTTACTGCTCATTTATGAAATCCTTTAATTATATTTGTTTAATTCAATAAGGTTAATACAATCATTTAATTATAATTCATAAATTGATAAAAAACAACAATAATTTACAATATGTAATTTTTTTATATAATTATTGACAAAATGTAAAGCTTGATTTATCATATAAGTAAGTAAAATTAAAGGGGGTTAGGAATGATAAAAAGCAGGATTGCTGAAATCGTTTTTGATGTAGAAAAATATATTGAAATTATTGAATTAAACCGTTTTAACAACATGTTTTTTGTAGTGGCTGCAGTTGGAATAATAGAAGGAAATATACAAGTATCTAAGGAAGATAATCGAATAACGTTACTTGATATTTATAATGTTAACTGTAAAAATTCTGATTATATTTTTTTATCCTTGTATAATTTAATTAAAAGTAACAGTGACTTATATAATTATATCGTTAAGTATTTTAATTTGTGGCACGGAAGAGAATTTAAGGAATTTACATATGATAATTATCACAAAAACGAGTTAAAAAACAATTTTAATCAGTTAATTTCTTTAATTTATGATGAATTAAAATATGCCATTAAAAATAAAGACTATGAAACTATTTCAATATATGAATCTTTTTTATATAATATAATAGAAGAATTTAAGTAATTAATAAGATGATAGGTTGTTGAAAATCCTGCAAGGCGCCGGAAGACGGGCAATCGCAGCGCAACAAAGCAGGGAGATCTTTTCAGTAACCTTAGATACCAAAAATTTAATTGGTATCTTTTTTTTTATATGAAAATATGCTAAAATATATGATGATTTATATTTTTTTTATTAATACGAATTAGCATTATCAATTTATTTATATCGGAGGAAAGATGGGAAAATTATTTGGTACAGATGGAGTCAGAGGAATTGCAAATAAAGATTTAACACCTGAATTAGCATATAAGTTAGGACGAATCGGAGGATATTTTCTTACAAAGGGCAAGAAAAGACCAAAGATGGTCGTAGGAATGGATACGCGTATATCAGGGGATATGCTGGAAGGAGCTTTGTCTGCAGGATTAAATTCTGCAGGTGTAGATGTTTTATATTTAGGTATACTTCCTACTCCTGCCGTAGCATGCATGATAAAAACATTAAAGGCAAATGGCGGAGTTATGATTACTGCATCACATAATCCTGTAGAGTACAACGGCATAAAATTCTTTAACGAGCAAGGCTTAAAATTAACAGATGAAACAGAAGATTCAATAGAAGAGTACCTGCTCAATAATATTGATATAGATTATCGTCCTGTTTCCGGGGAAATAGGACGAAAGATTTTGATAGAAAGTCCAACTGATATGTATAAGGATTTTCTGAAAAAGACAATTAACGTAAATTTAGAAGGAATGAAAATTGCGGTTGATTGCGGTAACGGAGCCGTTTATAAAGCTGCACCGGAATTGCTCAGTGAACTTGGAGCAAGCGTATATGTAATACATAATGAGCCAAACGGTATCAATATAAACGTAGAATGTGGTTCAACCAAGACCGAAGAGATACAGAAGCTTGTGTTGGAAACAGGAGCAGATGTAGGACTTTCTTTTGACGGCGATGCAGACAGATTGATAGCTGCAGATGAAAAGGGTAATATAGTTGACGGGGATCATGTTCTTGCAATTTGCGGAACTCATATGAAAGAAAATGGAAAATTAAGAAGTAATGCCGTAATCGGAACAGTTATGACTAATATGGGTCTGGACGTATGTCTGAAGGAACATAACATAGATATTGTAAAAACTAAGGTGGGAGACAGATACGTCCTTGAAGAAATGCTTAAAGGCAATCATTCAATAGGAGGAGAGCAATCAGGACACATTATATTTCTTGATTACAATACGACAGGTGACGGACTTCTTACAGCACTGCAGCTGCTAAGTGTCGTAAAAGAAAAGAACACTAAGCTTTCAGAGTTGGCGAGCATAATGCAGGTAATGCCTCAAACTTTGGTAAATGCTCACGTATCACCGGAGAAAAAAAATGCTTATTTAGATGATGAAATAATTAAAAACAAAATTCAGGAAATAGAGAATCATTTTAGCGGAAAAGGAAGGGTGCTTATCAGACCTTCAGGAACAGAGCCGATGGTAAGGGTTATGATTGAAGGAGAAAACCAAGCAGAATTAGATATGTATGCTAATGAATTGGCAAAGCTGATAGAAGAAAGACTAAAATAAAAGTGAACAATGAAAAATGATTGTAGAATTTGTGCAATAGCACAAATTCTTTCATTAATTGTTCACTGTTCACTATTCACTGTTCATTGTTAAACGGTATTTCCATATATGGTATGTATATGAATTTCTCTTTTGGCTGATGATAGACAACTATAGATTTCAAGGTATATTCAGGGTAAGAAGTTAATTTAATTTCTGCCCTCTTTTTAACTGTTTCAATATCAATGGGTCTTTTGGGACGTTGTTTCACTATGGTCAGATGAGGCGTATAACCTCTTTTTTCTTTTACAAGCTTTAACTTTTTAAATATATTTTCATATAAATTGATTAATTCCTTGGAATATACATTAATATAAAGCACTCTGTTACCAAACTGTCCTAATTTATCAAGCTTTATTTTAAACGGTTCAGTATTTTTGCACACTTCAATTAAATCCGCAACAAATGAATCTTCATCAGGAAGAGCCGGTGGCGGTGCTATCGTAATGTGAGGTTCAGTTGTAAGAAATCTGAATTCAGCACGCAGCATTTCAATTTTATTTTTATATAAATTCGGAATAGGTGCACCTATAAAATATTTCATAAATTATCCTTTCTGTTATTGCTATGAATATACGTAAATCTGCCGCTATGTCATTCTGAACGCAAGTGAAGAATCTCATCTTTTGAACTGCTGAGATCCTTCGCTATCGCTCAGGATGACGAATACGGGGATTATTCATTTATTGTGGTGTGAATGGCACATGATAATTCCGAGCATCAGTCGGTGGGGAATCTCAGGTTTTTATTATTTTCAAATTATCATGCCTATTATACAATAAATCAGGGCATAATTAAACTAAATTGTTTCTCGGGATTATTAGTTATGGATGAAATTTTAGAAATAGTGTTAAAATATGTAGAAGCGGGAGGACCATTGGCAGGTATCTTATTTACTGTCGTTGAGGCATTTTTTCCCATACTCCCACTGGTCGCTTTTGTTATAATAAATGTTGCAACATTCGGGTTTTTCTTCGGGTATCTCTATTCGTGGGCAGGAAATTGTATCGGCTCATTTCTTTTGTTTTTATTAATCCGCAAGGTTGGCGAAAAAAAGTTCGAAGAAAAAATCAAACAAAGTAAATATAAAAGTACTTTAGAAAAAATCAAACAAAAAAACACTACACTCATGTTTTTTTTATATTGCTTTCCTTTTTCTCCGTCATTTTTAATAAGTGGAACGGCCGCTTTGGCTAACATGAATACAAGGCGTTTCTTAATAACGCTTTTGCCGGCTAAATTTGTTATGATGCTGTCTTTGGCATTCATAGGAGAAAATGTGAGCTCATTTTTTGAAAATCCATTAAAATCAATACTTTATATTTTATTAATCTTGCTTGTGAATTTGTTAAGTAAAAAATTATTATTTTTCCTTACCGACTAAACCATATAAAAATAGTTTTATTATTCCAAGCTTATAATCATCACCGGTACCAATATAATTTGGCTGTTGTGTAATATATGATGAAGCTGTCATAAAAGACAAAATTGCATCATCCGGTATATTCTCGTTGATATAGCCTTCGCTTTTACCGTTTTGAATAAATTTTGTGAAAATAGCCTTTATTTTTAAATTTGCTGCCTCGGTGTATATATCTTTTAAAGCTTTATCCTGCCAGGCATCAGAACTAAAAAATGTCTTGCCCGAATTTGTAATTGCATCGTGTTTTTTTGTTATTATTATTTTTAATTTTTCTTCAAAAGAGATGTTGTCTTCTAAAATTTCATCATACTCATTTACCAAAATATCAATATAAGAAATAAGAACTTCCTTTGCAAGAGAAATTTTATCACCAAAATAATTGTATATTGAAACTTGAGACACATTTGCTTTGGCAGCTATTTCACTTATTGATACGTCTGTTACCCCGTGTTTTATAAACAATTTACGAGCACTATTGATAATTGCTTCCTTTTTTATTTGAGTTCGTTTTTCATAACCGTTCATTATAATCACCTTCATATTTATGTATATAGATTATATCATATCTGAGCCGAGTGCAGCGCAAGCTCGCTTGCATTGTCGAGGCGATGGTATGATATATGCATTATATCATGGTTTTGAAATAATTCAACGATTATTTCAAAACTATATTGACATTACTATTTATATAATATATTATGAAATAAAGTGGTTTAAATTTCAAAACTTCCGGAGGCAAAAAAATGAAGACATATGTCTTAAAATTTAACGAAATTGATAAATCAATGATAATGGATGTAGGCGGTAAAGGTGTTAATCTTGGAGAATTGACAAAAATAAATAACATAAATATACCTGATGGTTTCTGTGTTACAACAAAAGCATATCAAGAAGCTATTGCAGGCAATGTTGAGCTGAAAAAATTATTTGCTGAATTATCAGAATTAATGCCCGAAGACAGAGATGAAATATCTTCTGTGAGTAAAAGGATAAGAGAGATTATTGAAAATATTAAAATAAACAGTGATATTGAGAATGAAATATTGGATGAATTATCATATTATGACAAGGAACATTCCTTTGCAGTCAGATCAAGCGCAACTGCCGAAGATTTGCCCACTGCTTCATTTGCAGGACAGCAGGACACTTATCTGAACATTAAAGGAAATCATGAAATTATCAGATCCATAACAAAATGCTGGGCATCGCTTTTTACCGACCGTGCAGTAACATACAGAATAAAAAATAAATTTGACCATAAAAAGGTTCTGCTTTCTGTAATTGTACAGAAAATGGTTATGGCGGAAGCGTCCGGAACAATGTTTACGGCAGATCCTATGACTTCTGACAGAAAAACACTTTCAATTGATGCGGGCTTTGGTCTTGGAGAGGCATTAGTTTCAGGAATTGTAAACCCGGATATATACAAGGTGAAATTTGAAAGCATTACAGAAAAAAAGATAGGAAAAAAGAAAATAGAAATTAAGCCTGCGGCTGATGGTGAGACAGAGGAATTAAATATAGATGATGAAAGAAAAGGCATGCAGGTTCTTTCGGATAGTCAGATACTGGCTCTTGCAGGAATCGGCAGGAATATAGAAGCTTATTTTAACAGCCCTCAGGATATAGAATGGTGCTTGTATAACGATGAATTTTATATAGTCCAAAGCAGAGGAATAACTACTCTGTTTCCAATTCCGGATTGTGAAGGCAAAGAAATTCCCAGAGTGTATATGTCAATTGGTCACACCCAGATGATGACTGATATAATCAGACCGTTAGGAATGTCATTTTTTGAAATGATTTCAGAATCGACTATGGATAGGATAGGCGGAAGAATATATGCAGATATAACTCATGACTTATCATCATATGCAGGTAAAAAAAGACTTATAATGGCAACCGGCAAACAGGACCCGCTGATACAATATGCACTTAATAATTTAATAAAAAATAAAGATTTTATGAAATCACTTCCGCGTGGTGAAAGAAATATTAAGGGCGGAATATTTACCTTTAAATCTTTGTTAGAAACATTTAACGTAAGCAGGAAAAATAATCCTTACATTATAGAAAGTTTATTAGAACGATTCGAAAAGGAAATTAAGGAAACAGATAATCTGCTTTCTGAATTGTCAGGGTCGGATGCTCTTGAGTTCATTCAGAGAGAGAAAGAAAAACTGCTGTCTATGGCTTACGATCCGACAATGCTTGGAGCAATCATAGCAGGGATAATGGTAAGTGATACCATAAATAAAAGTGTAGAAAAGTGGACCGGTGAAAAAAATATTGTGGACATTCTGTCTAAATCGGCTGAACGCAACGTTACAACAGAGATGGGGCTTGCACTGTGCGATTTATCAGATGTTGTGCGAAAGTATCCTGATATAATAAATTATATATCAGATAGTCCAGACGGCGATACACTTCTGGAAGATATAAAGGGATTGCACGGTGGTGACGAGGTTGTTGAAGCATTCAGGTTATTTCTTGATAAATATGGCATGAGGTGCCCCGGTGAGATAGATATAACAAAGGATCGCTGGGAAGAGAAACCTGCTCAGCTCGTACCGTTAATATTAAACAATATCAATGTTCTAAAAAGCAGGGAGCAGCAGGAGAAATTTGAAGCAGGAAAATTAACGGCAAAAGCAAAAGAAGATGAAATAATAAAGTATTTGGAGAGTATGCCGGGCGGTAATAAAAAAGCTGAGAAACTGAAGAAGAATATCAGCATCTTAAGAAATTTTATAGGATGCAGGGAATATCCAAAATACTATATTGTGAGAAGATATAAGATTTACAAAAGAGTATTAAAAAATATAGCTGATACACTTGTTGCAAAGTGTGTAATCAAAGAAGCAGAGGATATATATTACATGTATTTTGATGAACTCAAAGAAGCTGTATCTGCAAATAAATTTGATTATAATGTTATTGAGAAAAGAAAAAATGAATATATGCATTTTGAAAAATTAACACCTCCAAGAATAATTACTTCAGACGGATACGTACCGCCTGTAAAAATGTCGCATTCTGCAAATATTCCGGAAGGTGCATTATCAGGAATTCCGGTTTCATCAGGTATCGTGGAGGGAAGAGCAAGAGTGATTTTATCAATGAATGATGCCAAGGTAGAAGACGGTGATATTTTAGTGACACAATTTACCGACCCAAGCTGGACTCCGCTATTTGTTACTATAAGAGGTCTGATAACCGAAGTAGGAGGCTTTACAACGCATGGAGCGGTTATAACGAGGGAATACGGTCTTCCCGGAGTTGTCGGTATTGAAAATGCCACAAAGATAATAAAAGACGGACAGAAAATACGGTTGAACGGGACGGAAGGATATGTGGAAATATTAGAATAGGGTGAATCTTTCACAACCTATGAAATATTTATGAAAAAAACTGTTGACATTAACGCAGCGTGAATGTGTACACTGTTAATGTAAGGAGTGAAGAAATGGAATATACAATAAAAAAACTCAGCGCATTGGCAGGAGTCAGTACGAGAACATTAAGGTACTATGATGAAATAGGGATTCTGAAGCCGGCAAGAATCAATTCATCAGGTTATCGAATTTATGGTGAAAAAGAAATTGATATACTGCAGCAAATTTTGTTTTACAAAGAGCTTGGTGTTAATTTAGACAGCATAAAGGAAATTATTACATCTCCGGATTTTGACGAAACAAAAGCACTGAAGCAGCACTATAATGAACTCCTTGCAAGAAGACAGCAATTGGATGCTTTAATCCATAATGTTGAAAAGACAATATTTAATAAAGGAGGGAAAATAAAAATGAGTGATAAGGAAAAATTTGAAGGCTTTAAGAAAAAGCTTGTAGAAGATAATGAAAAAGAATTCGGAAAAGAAATAAGAGAAAAATACGGTGAGGAAGCTGTCAAGAAATCCAATGCACAGTTTATGAACATGACAGAGGAACAGTACAACGAATTGCAGGGGCTTGGAAACGAGGTTCTCAAAACATTGAAGGAAGCCTATAAAGAGGGAAATCCTGCAGGAGAGCTTGGCCAGAAGGCAGCAGAGCTTCACAGGAAGTGGATTACATTCTGTTGGGGAAATTACAACGCCGAAGCACATGCCAATTTAACACAAATGTATGTGGATGATGAAAGATTCAGGGCTCACTATGATAAGGAACAGCCCGGATGTGCCGATTTTCTAAGAGATGCGGTTAAAATATATACCGAAAAAATCAGATAAAATAAAGCTTTAAAATCTTGCGGTTGCTTAAATAACCGCAAGATTTTTTAACAAATCAATATTAAATTTATTAAATCAAATTCTAATGATTCATTAATATTTCTTTTATAGTCTTTTAAGTATGTTTATCCATAATTAGAACATGAGACATTAACATAGCAACATAAGGAGAGATTATGGAAAGCAAGAAAATTTATATTGTTCTCACGAGAACAAACACAATATTATCAAGAATGATTGGATTTATTAAAGATGATGAATATACACACGCTTCAATTTCATTGGACAGGCATTTTAGGAAAATGTACAGCTTCGGCAGAAAATATACGTATAATCCTTTTGTAGGACGGTTCGTTAAAGAGAATTTGAATGAAGGAGTATATGGAAGGCAGGATAACCTGCACGGTTTAGTAATGGAAATTGAAGTGACCCGAGAGCAGTACAGGAAAGCGGAGAATTTAATAAACGAATTTATTTTGAAAAAGGATTTATACAAATATAACTATATTGGACTTGTTAATTGTTTACTTAACAGGGTATCATGCAATAATCACAGATTTTTATGCTCTGAATTTGTTTATTATATTTTAAATAAAAGCAGCATAGCTAATTTTAATAAATCCGGAAATCTTGTAAGACCGCAGGAACTGCTAAATATAAAGGGAAGGGTTGTATTCAGCGGAAACCTGAAAAATACAAACTGGTCAAGAAAAACATTCAATGAGTCTGAACTTATACCAAGGTATCAATACGCGGAAATATAATCCGCTTGTTGATGCCTTTTTTACTTTTATACACCTATAGTACCAACACACAAGTTGAGACTTGTATGTTGACATAAAGCATATCATGTGCTACAATGACTAAAACGACAAATGTAGTCAAATAGTTAAATAAAAAGGAGGAAGTTCACATGCCAAAGTCTTTTACTGAAAATGAAAGAGAATATATAAAAAGAAGATTAAAGGAAGAAGCAAAAGAGTGCTTAAATCTATATGGCATCAAAAAAACAACGGTAGATGAGCTTGTGAAAAGAGTCAATATACCCAAAGGAACGTTTTATTTATTTTATGATTCAAAAGAATTGCTGCTGTTCGATGTGATTAATGACGTTCAAGATGAAATACAAAGCCATATAATTAGCGAATTACAGGTTTTAAATGGCAACATTGACAGTGAAGAATTAACTGAACTTTTATTCAGGCTTTATAAAAAGGTTGAAAATACATTTTTATTAAATATTTTAACAAACGGCGAATTAGAACTACTGATGAGAAAGCTGCCCCTTGATGTCGTGGAGAAACATTTTGTTCAGGATGATATGATAATTGAAAAGATTCTAGGAGTAATTCCGCATAAGACGGATTTGGATATTAAGCATTTCAGCGGAGCATTGCGCGGCATATTCTTGTCCATGCTTCATAAAAGGGAAATAGGCGAAGATGTGTTCGATGGATCATTAAAGCTTATGATAAAGGGAATTGCAATTCAATTGGCGGAGGAATAAAAATGATTGAAGTTATTGACCTGTCATTCAGCTATAATGACAGACCATTTATTGATATGAATTTCAGTGTGAAAAAAGGAGAAATATTTGGATTTTTGGGGCCTTCCGGAGCCGGTAAAAGTACTCTGCAAAAAATACTTACAGGGTTAATCAGAAGTTATAAAGGCAATGCAATTGTAAATAAAACAGAATGCAAAAGCTATAAAGATGATTTTTACGAAAATATCGGTGTTGATTTTGAATTCCCTTCACTGTATGAAAAACTGACCGGAAGGGAAAACTTAAAGTTTTTCGGCTCCTTATATTCCAAAAAACTTAGAGATGTTGACGAATTATTAAAAATGGTTGGACTGCAAAACGATGGAGGCAAAAAAGTTTCGGAATATTCAAAGGGCATGAAGTCAAGGCTGAACTTCATAAAAGCATTACTTCACAATCCCGACATTTTGTTTTTGGATGAACCCACCAGCGGCTTGGACCCCAACAACAGCAGAATTATGAAAAATATAATTATCAACGAAAAAGAGAAGGGCAAGACTATAATTCTTACCACACATAACATGGTTGATGCAACAGAATTATGTGACAAGGTGGCTTTCATAGTTGACGGAAATATAAAAGCATTGGATTCCCCGCATAATTTAATTATGTCCAAGGGCGCGGCAAAAATAAAATATACCTTTATGGATGGCAAAGAAGAAATCAGAGAATGTATGCTTGGAAAAACATCTGAAGATGCAAAGCTTCAGGAGCTTATAATGTCGAATAGAATTTTATCAATACACAGCAGTGAGCCAACATTGAATGATATATTTGCGGAAGTTACAGGGAGTGTGCTGCAATGAGGCTGATAAATCTTATATACGGCGATTGCAGGTTTCAGTTCAAATATGGATTTTATTTTATTTATTCTATTTTTACCATAATGTATGTTACCATAGTACTATTTCTTCCTTTGGAATGGAGGGAAAAAGCAGCAGCTGTTTTAATATTTTCCGATCCTTCCGCAATGGGACTGTTTTTCATGGGTGCAATAGTATTGTTTGAAAAAAGCGAAAGAGTGCTCAGCACTATAGCAGTTTCGCCTGTAAGGGCAGATGAATATATCATTTCAAAGGTTGTGTCTTTGGGTATAATATCTGCAATTTCAGGAGCTTCCATAGCTTTATCTGCAGATGCTCAAAATATGTTGATTGTAATAACGGGAGTAATTGCAGGTTCTGCATTGTTTACCTTGATTGGATTAATTGTTGCGGTTAATATCAACAGCCTGAATCAGTTTGTAACGGCAGCTGTTCCTATTGAAATAATAATTTTTACTCCGCCGATTCTGTACTTGTTTGGATATGATAATAAATTTATGCTGCTGCATCCGGGATGCGTGATAATAAGTATGATCAGCGGCAGCAGTGATTACATTTTGTTTCTGCCGATATTTATTATATGGTTTTTGTTTCTGTATAAAATGGCACGTATTAATGTAATCAAAATGTTTCAAAATCTTGGAGGAATAAAGCTATGAATTTCGCTAACAGCTATGGAAAACTATTTATTTCATTTAAACAATATTTAATACAAATTACTAAGGATGCCATGCTTTTTATTATTTGTCTGGCTCCTTTGATGTGCGGAGTATTGTTTAAATTCGGTATACCGGCGGCAGAAAAACTGATAATACTTGAACCTTACTATCTTTTGTTTGATTTGCTTTTGGCAGTGCTGACTCCTATGATGATTTCATACGTATCCTCTATGGTAATACTTGGAGATATTGATGAAGGTATAACGAAGTACATGGCAGTCACGCCTCTGGGAAAAAGTGGATATTTAATTTCAAAATTAGTATTTCCGCTGTTTGCATCATTTTTTATAACAATTATTGTCATGATGATATTTTCCTTAACAAAAATTGATCTTATGCAGATAATAGGAATATCAATATTAACATCATTGCTTGGGCTTATAATGTCAATGATGGTAATATCAATTTCTGCCAATAAGGTGGAGGGTATGGCAGTTATAAAGTTATCAGGGATTACAATGATCGGAATACCGGCGGCATTTTTGACTGCACAAAACGTTCAATATCTTTTTTTCTTCTTGCCTTCCTTATGGGTTGCCAAGTTTTCTATTGAATATTCATTAATTTATTTTGTTTTATGTATTGCCTTATCGTCCGTATGGATTTTATTTTTTATTAAAAAATTTCTGAAAAAAATTTATTAATATACTTGAAAAATTTTCTGGGTTTAATAATACATCTTTTTATAATGGTAATCTTTATAGGATTTTCGGTTATGTTTATTTAGGATATATTATAGGAAAACAGAAAAAGTCAACAGAAAATAGTCTTCTTATTTTATTTGAAGACTATTTTTTTCACCTAATAAACCATAATAAAACAATTTTCCTAAATCTACTCTTGTTTTCTTGCTTATATTTGTTTGAAGAACGCTATTGATCGAATCTATATATAATAGTATTGATTCAGTGGAAATGCTGCTATCCAGATAGCCCTCGTTACTGCCCTGTTCAATTAAATTCATTAATAATGGTTCAGTCTTAGTTTTTTTATACTCTTCAAGAAAGTTTTGAACTGCCTGATCCTTGATAAATTCTGATCGATAAAGATTTTCATCTATACTATCTGCAGATTTCAAAGAAATAGCAAAAAGCTTTTCAATTTTATTACGATATGAAATATCGTGACTAACTATTACTTCCAGTTCCTTCATCGTAGAATCCATTAGATTGAATAATACTTGTTTTGCTAAATTTTCTTTATTTCCAAAAAAATTATATATACTTACCTGAGATACATTTGATTTTTTGGCAATTTCAGCTATACTGACAGATTTAAATCCTTTAATTGAAAAAAGTTCACCGGCAGCCTTAATAATATCTTCCATTTTCTTTTCTCTTCTAATCTCAAAGCCATTCATTATAATCACCTCAAAACCAGGATAACAAAATTTATGAAATATTTCAAGGGATTATTTCATAAATTTGTTGACGTATTCTTTAAACTGTTATATTATGAAATGGATAGTAAAAATATTTCATAATTTTATTAAATATTTGGAGGCTTTATATAGGCAAATATACTATGATTTTTAATGAAATTGACAAAGATAAGCTGCTGATTGTTGGAGGTAAAGGGCTGAATTTAGGAGAATTATCTAGAATCGAAGGATTAAATGCACCTTCCGGTTTTTGTGTTACTACTAATGCATATAAAAAAATAATCAAAAATAATGAAATGCTAAACATATTGATGGAAGAATTAGTTACCCTTAATGCAAATGAGATAGAGCGAGTTTCAAAAATCAGCAAGGAAATACGCAATATTATCGAAGCATCTGATATTCCGAATGATATGGAGGAAGAAATTAAAGGGGCTATTTTTATGAGTGGTTATGATTATGCATATGCAGTACGTTCCAGCGCTACCGCGGAAGATTTGCCGACAGCTTCCTTTGCAGGACAACAGGATACTTTTTTAAATATAATTGGTATCGATTCTGTTTTATATCATATTAAAAAATGCTGGGCGTCATTGTTTACAGAACGTGCCGTAGTGTATAGAATTCAAAATGGATTTGATCACCGTAAAGTATACTTGTCTGTAGTCGTACAACAAATGGTATTCCCAAAGGTCTCAGGAATTATGTTCACATCGGATCCGGTTACATCGAACAGAAAAGTCATATCCATCGATGCCGGTTACGGTTTAGGTGAGGCATTGGTTTCCGGCTTAGTAAATCCGGATATATATAAGGTCAGAGACGGGAAAATAGTACACAAGAAAATATCTTCTAAAAAAACAATCGTTAATGCGGCAAAAGAAGGCGGTACGGTGGAAAGAGAAGTAGTTACGGATATACAAAATATGCAGACGCTTACAGATGGACAAATATTACAGCTTGAGTCAATCGGAAGAAAAATTGAAAGTTACTTTGGACATCCTCAGGATATAGAATGGTGCATGAGAGATGATGAATTTTTTATTGTTCAGAGCCGTCCCATTACCACGCTTTATCCGACCCCTGAAAATGACGGTAAAAATCGGGTTTACTCATCTATGGGACATTTACAGATGATGACAGAAGACATTAAACCATTAGGAATATCCTTTTGTAAAATGTTATCATTTTGGTTTGGTGAAAATTTAACCGAAGCAGGCGGAAGACTTTTTATTGACGGCACATATGACTTGAAATCACCTGCAGCAAGAAAAATATTAATAAAAAGTGTAGGAAATGCTGACATATTGATGAAGGAAGCTTTATTAAATATTATTAATCAGAAGGAATTTGTAAAATCCATGCCGCGAGGTAAGACATCAATTAATGTGGGTACCGGAGCCTTAAAATGGATAGTTCATGCCTTTAAACTGTATTTGAAAAATGATATCTCAATTGTTGAAGAACGTATATCTTTCAATGATGAATTAATAAATGATATGGAGCAAAAAATTAAAAAGGTTTCAGGGAATGAATTATTTGAATTTATTTTAAACGATATAAAGGAATTAAAAGGTATATTGACTGGGCCAAAAAATATGGGCGTAATGGTATTGGCCGGAATGGCACCTTACTGGATAAACAAAAATATGGAAAAGTGGCTCGGCGTAAAGAATACAGCCGATACACTTGTTAAATCCGTTCTAAATAACGTAACTACAGAAATGGGATTAGAACTTATGGATTTGGCTGATGCAATAAGACAATATCCGAAAGTAATTGAGTATTTACATGATGCTAAGGATGAAACATTTTTTACGGATATAGAAAAACTAGAAGGAGGAAATGTAGCAGCTAAGGCTTTTAAAGAATATTTAGAAAAATATGGTATGCGATGTGCCGGTGAAATTGACATTACGAAGAAAAGATGGAATGAAAAACCTACAGCGCTTATACCAACTGTTATAAGCAATATCAATAATTTTGAAACTAATTCAAGTTCAGCAAAAATTGAGCAGGGAATGCATGAAGCAAAGAAAATGGAACAAGAATTATTATCTGGACTTGAAAAGCTTCAGGGAGGCATGAAAAAAGTAAAAAAGACGAAGAAAATGATCAGATTGTTACGCAATGTTGCCGGATTCAGAGAATATCCCAAGTATTCATTTATTAAACGCTTCTGGATTTACAAGACAGCGCTTATGAAAGAAGCAGACAACTTAGTGAAAAAAGGTATCATAAGTGACAGAGAGGATGTATATTATCTGTATTTTGAAGAATTCAAGGAGGCAGTAAGAACTAATCATATAGATTACAGCTTAATAGAAAAAAGAAAAGAAGAATATAAGGTCTTTGAAAAATTAACGCCTCCAAGAGTTATGACATCAGAGGGTGAGGTTATTAAAGGAAAATATAATTCAGGTAATATTCCGAAGGGCGCTTTAGTCGGAATACCGGTTTCAGCGGGAACCGTTGAAGGAAGGGCACGCGTTATTTTAAAAATGGAGGATGCAAATATTGAAGAAGGTGACATTTTGGTAACTTCATATACAGACCCAAGCTGGACTGCACTTTTTGTATCTGTTAAGGGTATGGTAACTGAAGTAGGCGGCTTAATGACTCATGGTGCTGTTGTAACCCGAGAGTATGGTCTGCCGGGGGTTGTTGGTGTAGAAAATGCTACAAAACTTATAAAGGATGGACAGATGATACGTGTAAATGGAACGGAAGGATATGTGGTAATATTATAAAGTTTAATTTTGACAGTTTATTGACAGGAGCATTACATGAGAAAATATAATAGCAGCTTTATATTATTTTTGGCCGGAAGAATGGTATCTGATACCGGTACCAGCATACAAATGATGATATTGCCTCTTTATATTATAGATATAGGAGGAAATGCGTCTGATATAGGAATATTTTCTTTTATATCTCTCACTCCCGCTCTTTTTATTTATCCCTTTGCGGGAGTGCTGGGAGACAAATTTAACCGGAAGAAAATTATGATTATGACAGATTTTTTAAGCGGTGTAATAATACTGGCATTTGCTTGTATTTCTTATTTAGATAAAATGAGTATTATCTTATTAATGATAGGCATGGCAATAATATCTATGTTGAATGGCCTGTTTGACCCTGCCACAAGGGGCATGCTGCCTAAGCTCGTAGAAAAAGATGAGTTAACGAAGGCTAATTCGACGGTTGCATCACTAAGAGGCTTATCAGTATTACTTGGTCCTGTAATAGGTGCTGTATTATATTCCAATTATGGTGTTGCGGTATTATTCCTTATAAATGGCTTTTCTTTTCTGATATCCGGAATAAGTGAGATTTTAATTAAGTACAATCATGTCAACAGCCGTTTAACCGAATGCAAGCAAGGAATGCTGAAAGATTTGTACGAAGGAATAAAGTTCATTATTAACAATAAATTGATAAGTAAGCTATGTTGGTTTTATATCTTAATATATACTTCAATTCAACCAATATTTTCAGTAGTCCTGCCTTTGTTTTATAAGACTCAATTAAAATTTACAGATGTTCAATACGGCTATTTGCAATCAATCAGTATATTTGGAATGCTTTTGAGCAGTATAGCTGTTGGACTTGCATATAAAAAGGAAAAAGGAATAATAAAACCGTTTAAGATTGGTATTAAATTACTTGTGTGTTGTATGATAATATTTTCGTTTCTTGTATTTCCGGACGTGGTATTTTTACTAGGTAATGGTTCGACTATTTATTTTTTGTTATTATCAGCAGTGGTTTGCTTATTCAGCAGTGCTACTACATTTATAAATGTTCCGATACAATCATATATACAGAGAGAGACACCGGACGAATATATATCAAGAGTGTTCTCGATAGTTGGAATGATTACAAGAGGCGGCATGCCGTTAGGTTCTCTGGTATATGGTATTATATTGAATAATGTTAGCATTCAAATGACTGTTTTTGCGGCATCCATGCTGATTATCATATATTCGGCTGCCTTTATAATTAATTTTCAAAAAAATCTATTACCTTTCTAAGCTTAGGATTTGTTTAATAGGAAAGGGCTGCGCACTAAATTAGTGCGACGGTCCTGTTTTTTCACTTACAGTATAAGCGACCGACACCAAATTAAAAAATTTGGTGTCGGTCGCTTATTAATATTATGTGTTGACAAATTATTAAAAATAAGATAACATCAGTCTAGACCATATGGTCTAGACTGATAAGTCTATCATATTAGGAGTTCCTTATGAAAGAAAAGAGTTTTGAAAAAAAGCAGGAATTATTGGAAGCGGCATTAAATGAATTTTCTTCAAAAAAATATGAAGATGCTTCTTTAAACAGCATTATAAAAAGTGCCGGTATCAGCAAGGGTACATTTTATTATCATTTTAAGGATAAGCAGGAGCTTTACATTTATTTGCTGGAATCATCTTCTAAAGTTAAATGGGAATTTATAAATAAAAATATTAAATCATCTTCAACAGAAGAAAAAGGGGATATATTTGCGACGTTCAGGCTGCAGGCCAGAATTGGAGCAGAATTCGCATCGATACATCCAAAGTACCATAATCTGAGCAGAATGTTTGTAAAAGAAAAGGGTAATGAAATTTATGATACAGCAAAGAATGTATTAATTGAAGACGATATAAATCCTTTAAACGAAATTATTGAAAATGCTGTAAAGAAAGGTGATTTCAGAAATGATTTGCCCGGAGAGTTTATAATAAAAATAATCAGTCACTTGTTTACTCATTTTGAGGATGTTTTTAATTCAGAAGATGATATGGAGCTTGGAAATATTATTAAAAACCTTGATTACTACGTTGACTTTATGAAGAATGGTTTATACAATAAAATTACGCGGGAGGATATA
Source organism: Sedimentibacter hydroxybenzoicus DSM 7310 (assembly GCF_013403245.1). Lineage (GTDB taxonomy): Bacteria > Bacillota > Clostridia > Tissierellales > Sedimentibacteraceae > Sedimentibacter > Sedimentibacter hydroxybenzoicus. The sequence goes on from NZ_JACBNQ010000018.1 coordinate 20,973, forward strand.
TGAAAAAAAATCATGATAAAATCATAGCATTGATATTTGCTTTGGGTACTGTGTTTTTTCTCGTTTTGGCATTTACAAACAATCAATTTTTTAATTGGGCTTATGAGCGCCATCAAAACCAGATAAGCTGGTATATAAGACCCTTGTTTCTGATACCGTTTTGTTACTTTGCATATAAAAGAAGCTGGGCAGGAATTTCTGCAACGATTTTTCTGCTGTTAACAAGTATGTTCTGGTTCCCGAGGCCTGAAACTGTAAATGAACAGGTTAAGGAATTTTTGAAGATGGAAATGGATTATTTACTGGGTGATTGGGGAGTAATCAAGATTTTGATTACGATGCTTGTTCCCGTATCGCTTATTGCTTTAGCGGCGGCATTCTGGAAACGAAATTTATATTTTGGTATTTCGGTAATGGTTTTTATAGCTGTTGCCAAAATGACCTGGAGCGTTGTGTTCGGAGGAGAAGCAGGCAAGTCGATTTTCATTCCCGCAATAGCTGGATTGGTAATTTGCATAGCCTTGATATATTTTGGCTTTAGAAAGATAGAAAAAAAGAAAAGAGCTTAACGGATGCCCTCCGGTGTCGAGAATCGTCATAAACTTCCTGATTATGTAAGCGGGAAGTTTTTTTTTATAAAGTCATTGACCTAACAGGTAAATAGTGATACAATATTATTAACCTGTTAGGTCAATGACTCGTTATGCCTGTTGATCTGACAGATAAATAGTTGAAAAAAATAAAAATAAGGTGATTATTATGTTTTCAAAATTTTTAAGTTTAGAGCCAGAAAGACGGAATGCAATTTTGAATGCAGCGCTCAAGGAGTTTGCCGGCAAAGGCTTTGACGATGCATCGACCAATGTGATTGCCAGAGAATCCGGCATATCAAAACCGCTGATGTTTCACTATGTTAATAATAAAAAGGATTTCTTTCTTTTTCTTTACGACTATTGTCTGGATATTTTGAACCGAGAGTATTTTGATAAAATTGATGTGAATGAGAAGGATATTTTTGAGCGTCTCCGGCAGACATGCCTGCTTAAAATTCAGGTAATGCAAAAATCTCCGTGGATTTTTGATTTTATTAAGGTGGCTGTTTTCACAGATTCTGAGGAGGTTAAGGATGAGCTTGGAAAAAAGCGCAGAATGGTAGAAAACAGGAGCTTTGAACGATTTTACAGAGATATTGATACCTCCAAATTCCGAAACGAGCTGGATACAGAAAAAGCAAAGAAGCTGATCTTTTGGGCAGTAGGAGGATATGCAGGTGAAATATTGGAACAGTTTCGAAGTACAGATGCTCCTGTATATGATTTTGAAAAAATTCGTGCTGAGTTTGACAGCTATCTTAACGAGCTGCGAAAAACCTATTATAAATGATTGGAGGGTATTATTATGAATGTAATTGAAACAAGAAAGCTTACTAAGTCCTATGGCAGACAGGAAGCTTTACGCGGGGTTGATTTGACCGTAAAGCAAGGTGAGGTATATGGATTTATCGGACCGAACGGCTCAGGAAAGTCTACGACAATACGAATTCTTTTGGGCATGCTCCGAAAAAGCGGTGGGGAAGCAAAGCTTTTGGGCGGTGACCCATGGGCTGACGCCGTGGAACTTCACAGAAGAATTGCATATGTACCCGGTGATGTAACCCTTTGGCCGAATTTGACAGGCGGGGAGGTTATAAATTTATTAAATCGCTTGGGCGGCAAAGCTAATACTTCTCGCATCAAAGAATTACTTGACAGATTTCAGCTTGATCCAAAGAAAAGATGCCGCAGTTATTCCAAAGGTAATCGGCAGAAGGTGGCGCTTGTTGCCGCACTTTCTTCAGATGCGGAATTGTTGATTTTGGATGAACCTACCAGCGGTCTTGACCCGCTGATGGAACAGATTTTTCAGGAATGTATCTTTGAATTAAAAAAACAAGGTAAAACAATTTTTTTATCCAGCCATATTCTTGCGGAGGTAGAAGCACTTTGCGACAGAGTGGGGATTATCAGGCAGGGTGAAATCGTCGAAGAGGGTACTCTTGAAGAACTGCGTCATCTGACACGTACAACAGTTACCGTAGAGCTTGCAAAGTCCATGAGTTTAAATCAACTTCAAGGAATTCACGATATATCACGAAAAGAAGAAAAGTGGCGTTTCTCAGTTGATGTCAATGCTATGGATGAAGTTATAAATGCCATTGCACCAATGGGTATTAAATCACTTACGGTAGAGCCGTCTACATTGGAAGAGCTGTTTATACGTCACTATGGGGACGATATTCAGGAAAAGGCGGTGAAGTGAATATGAAACAATTTACTGGGACAGGAAAACTTTTGAGGCTTTATATCCGAAGGGATTGGCTCTTACTTCCTATCTGGCTCTTTCTTCCGGTGGTGCTTGTGTCCGGGCAGATGACCTTTGTGAAAGCGATGCCCGACTGGAGGTTGTTTATTGAAGAATTATCGGAAAGTGCGATTACGTCGGCATGGTTAGGACCTATTTATCCTTTGAGCTTAGAGGGGGCGATACTTTGGAGAGGTATGCTGCAAGCTGCTATTGTTGTTTTATTTGGGGCTGCATTTACCGTAATCCGACATATTCGCACCGAAGAAATGTCCGGACGGAGTGAGTTGATATTAGGGAAACCCGTTGGGCGATACGCAAATGTAACGGCAGCTGTGACACTTTCCTGTGCCGGCAGCTTGCTTGCGGGGCTGCTGTGCTCTGCTTCTCTGTTCAGCAGCGGATTTGCTGCAGGCGGCTCGTTAATCGCAGGACTGACGATTGCGGCTGCAGGCTGTGTATTTGCGGGACTGGGTTCAGTGCTTGCACAATTTTTCGGACACAGCGGACAGGTTCGTGGTGCAATATTCGGAGTGTATGGCTTGATGATGCTTTTTATGGTATTAAACAACGTAAATGGTGGTTATTCCACTTGGGCATGGCTTAACCCCGGCGCATGGTTTCGCGTAACCGCACCATTTGCGGAAAATCACATTTGGCCGTTGTTTATTTTTGCGGGTCTTGCGTTGATTATGCTGGAATTGTCCTATGCTCTGCTAAACAAGAGAGATATGGGTGCGGGCATTATTGCCGAAAGGGAAAGAACTAAGAATGCAGACATAAAATCACCTATAGCTTTGGCATGGCATAGTCATAAAAGGGCTGTTGTAGTCTGGTCGGCGGGACTTTCATTTATCGGCGTCTTCATAGGAGCAATTACACCCAGTATATCAATGGACACTATGGGTGAAATGCTGGCGCAATTATCAGGTTGGGGACCGGCTATGATGAAGCTTGGCAATCAGGAAGGTTTTATAGCACTGTCTGTATATATACTGGGTCTGATGGGCGGGCTGTCGGTGTTTGTGCTCACATTTGTTCAAAGTATGCGAGGTGAAGAAAACGAGGGTTATACGGAAATACTTCTGTCAAAGCCTGTAAGCCGGCTTAAGTGGATGGGAAGCTATTTGGCGGTTGCTTTTGTGGGAAGCGCGATTATTCTTCTTGCATTCGGGATCATGTCCGGATTGGGCTGGAGTATCGGCTCAGGTAATTCGGAGCATCTTTTCCGCGTGACTGCAATGAGTATTTCAAAAATTCCGTCAGTGTGGATAATAATAGGAATAGCCGCTTTGCTGTACGGCTGGCTTCCGCGCATTGCGTCATTTTTGGGCTGGCTGATATGGGGCGTGTTTGTCCTTATTGAAATGCTTTGGGAAGCGGGGATTGTCGGTTGGTCCGCAATGAAATGGACGCCGTTTTCCTATGCTCATTACAGTATTCCGATCAATGAGATTTCAATGATTTCATTGATTGTGCTCGTCCTTATTTCCGGTGCCTTCACTGCTTTGGGTATTATTGGATTTAAACGAAGAAATATTATTTAGCGATTATATTCCGGAGGCAGCTGTTCTTTTGCCCCCGGAATAATATAAACTGCTGAAATCACATATTAATGACCACCAAAAATTAATTGAATTTATAAAAAATACCGTATATAATAAACCTGAGGAGCATCATCCGGATACAGCAAGAAAAGTGAAATAAGGCGGTGATATGAATGAAGTATTTAATAGGTATAGATGCGGGAGGTACAAAGTCCGAGCTTGTTGCTTATGATTTAAGCGGGAGAGTTATATTAAAAAGAATCGGAGGAGCGGGAAACCCTGCCGTAAATTTGGAAAATACCGTGAACAATATTATTTCTCTGACAGAGGAATGCACAGGTGAGCTTGGAAAGGAAGGATGCCATTTTATTTCCATTGGAATGGCTTCAGTAGAAACAGGGAATTATATTGAATTAATAAAAACATATGTGGAACGTGATTTTGGAATTGAAACCACAGTCCTGAACGATGCTGAAATGGCATGCATGGCATATTTCGGAGGCGGTGACGGGATACTTGCCATTGCGGGGACGGGCTCTTCATGCTACGTTCAAAAAAACGGGCAGGGTGAGATGGTAGGAGGCTGGGGACATATCCTTGGAGATGAAGGAAGCGGATATCACATAGTTATGGAAGCTTTTAAAAGCATAGTTTATAAAATAGACAGGAATATGAACCAGGATGTCTTAAGCATAAAGCTCCTTCATGAAATCGGAGGGTCTTCACGTTCGAAAATAATGGAATTTATCTATAATAACGAAAAAGACGCCATCGCCGCTTTATTTCCGGTTATTGTACATGCTGCCGAAGCAGGAGACGCGCTTGCTGTCTGGTATTTGGAAGAGGCGGCAAGAGCACTTGCGGAACTTACGCTGGCGGCATACGAAAAAGAATTTGACGACCATATTACCATAGGAATTAAGGGAGGCGTGTTCCATAACAGCGCGCTCATAAGGCGAACCTATGTAAATGAGCTTGAAAAGCATCTGAAAAGCTTCCAGATAATCGGAGAAGATATCTCCGCAACAAGGGCGGTTTTGTATTTACACGGCAGGAAATAAAAAGCAAATCGCCTGTCACATCAGTTTTGCTATCAGGCATAGAGACTTTGGATTGTTGAGCTTTTTTGCAAGGTCGTATGCTTTTTGGGAGTGGATTTTTGCCTCAGCATGATTTCCTTTTTTTATTTCTAACAATGCCTTATAATATTCTGTAAAATCTCTTCCCCAAATAACATTAAATTTATCAAAATATTCAATGGATATATTTATTAAGTCTTCGGATTCTTTAAATCTGCCCATGCTGTACAGCGCTTGTCCTGCATTTGAATAAAATATTTCTAATCCCTTGACAACTGAGTTTTCCATACATATATTTATTGCTTTCATGAAATAATCATATGCCTCTTCATAATTTCCCAAGTCCTTGTTCATTTGACCTAAATAATTATAGCTTGCGGAAATGTTGACGCTGTACTTGCTGCTGAATTTATTCAAGCTTGAAAAAATGCTGATTGATTCATTTAATACTCTGTCTGCTTCATTGAAATTTTCTGTCTTGATAAAATAAAGTCCCTGCAGCCTCAGGATGATGCCCCGTTCATCTATTATGTCTCTTTTTTCAAGAAGGTCTAAGCATCTGTTTATATAAGCATTCATTATATCGTTATTATCGGTTTGTATGGCATAGAAAATCATTTGTTTGTGATTGTTTAATAAATATATTAAATTATCAAGCTTATGTGCCAGCTTAATGCTTATTTGTATATTTCTAATCCCTTTTTCATATTCGCCTATGGAAATATAATATCTTCCTGCCAAATAAGAAGCTTCCATTTTTATTTTAATGTACTCTGTATCCAAATCATCTATGACAGTTAAATCCTTTTCGATATCTTTCAGTTCTGACTCAATATCCGAAATATTTGAAGTGCTTAAAGCATCTATTGTTTCTGATGATAAAGACGGATAAGTTTCATGGTACATGGTATAGTAATAGGTTAAATTTTCAACCTTACTCTTTAAATTGGTATAATTGCCGTTATGGTCGGAATTAATTGTATTTTTCAGATCTAAAATTTCTTTGAACAGCTTTCTCGTTTTTATTTCAGGTTCAACATCCAAATCGTTTTTCAATACGTTCGAAAGTTCATAATAAAGCTTGATTGCTTTATTGTAATCCTCTGACAATGCATGTACCCTCATCAGATAGCGGTAGTTTTTTTCATTGTAAGGGTCATTTTTTATTAAAATATTTCCGTATTTTTCTATGCTTCTGTAGTCGCTGACACTGATGAGTTCATTAATTTTTTTATGTACCGATTTAATATAAATTTCTTTATAGTAATCTCTTTTTTCCTGTATCCAGCTTTCAAAATCATAGCAGTTTTTCACAGAAAAGTTCATTAAAAAGTTGCCGGTATACAAATTAACCGCGTTTGTTTCGGTGATATTGTCTGTATCTGAGTCAACTTTTAAATCGTTTGAAAATTCTATTACGGATTTTGAATTGGAAAAAATATTTTCTATTGTGCTCGTCTTTATTTTATACAGAGCATCTCTTAAGCTTTTTCTGCCTGTTTTCTCTGCTGATTCTGACCAAAACATGTTTATTGCTTCTTCTCTGGATACTTTTTTGTTTATGAGGACGTAGTAAAATAAGGCCTCCGATTTTTTGTACGGAAAGCTTATCAATTTATTATTAAGTTTTACCGACGGAGTCCCAAACAGCTTTACAGAAATAATATCCATATTTATACCTCGAATTATGCTATTTTAATGATACATTATTTTTGGCTTTTTTTCAAATGAAACATAAAAGAGTTGTCATGCAATTTGTTTACATGCAAAAAAATTAAGTCTTACGCTGGCGTAAGACTTAATCAATATTTATAAAAAAACAAGGGGGAGAGGGTATTAATAAGTTGTACTTATTAACTATAAATTAATTATAAAGTTAAAAGCTTTAACTAATCTTAAAAATTTAGACGTTTTTTAGACGGATTTTGTTGTATAATATATTAAAGATAAATGGAGGTGTATTTATGAACAATTTAGACATTTCAAATTCTATGACCATAAAATTGGATGATGTTTTACCGGAATATCCGGTCTTTAAGGAAAATGTAAGAAGAGCTCCCAAAAGAGAGCTTACATTGAATGAAAGAGAAGTTAAGCTTGCATTAAAAAATGCATTAAGGTATGTTCCTGAAAGCTTGCATGAAAAATTGGCTCCGGAATTTTTAGAGGAATTGATGACAAGGGGCAGAATTTACGGCTACAGATTTATGCCTAAAGAAAGAATTTACGGTAAACCTATAGATGAATACAAGGGAAATTGTGTTGAAGGGAAAGCGTTTCAGGTAATGATTGACAATAACTTAGATCATGAAGTGGCTCTTTATCCTTATGAGTTAGTTACTTACGGGGAAACCGGCCAAGTGTGTCAGAACTGGATGCAGTATCAATTGCTGAAAAAATATCTGGAGCAGCTGACGGACGAACAAACCCTTGCGGTTATGTCAGGTCATCCCTTAGGTCTTTTTAAATCACATAAAATGAGTCCGCGCGTAATAGTATCAAACGGGTTGATGATAGGAATGTTTGATAATCCTCACGACTGGGCAAAGGCAACCGCAATGGGATGTTCAAGCTACGGACAGATGACTGCAGGAGGATGGATGTATATCGGACCGCAGGGAATTGTTCACGGTACGTTTAATACATTGATAAATGCCGGCAGAAAGGAATTGGGAATTCCGTCTGACAAGGACTTGGCAGGACATTTGTTTGTAACCTCAGGTCTTGGGGGTATGAGCGGAGCCCAGCCAAAAGCCATCGAAATAGCTAACGGAGTCGGAATAATTGCCGAGGTTGATTATTCAAGAATTGAAACAAGGTTAAATCAGGGATGGGTGTCCAAGGTTACCGATAACCTTGAAGAATGCTTTACAGCGGCTCAGGAATATAAGGACAAAAAACAGACTATATCAATTGCTTACCACGGTAATATAGTTGATTTGCTGGAATATGCGGTAAATAATAATATACATATAGACCTGCTGTCGGACCAAACCTCATGTCATGTACCATATGACGGAGGCTATTGTCCGAAGGGATTAACATTTGAACAAAGAACGCAAATGCTGAATACAAATAAAGAAGAGTTTGTAAAGCTGGTTGATAAATCATTAGCAGAACATTACAGAGCAGTTAAAGCTTTGGTTGATAAGGGAACATATTTCTTTGATTACGGCAATGCATTTATGAGGGCAGTATTTGATGCAGGGATTAAGGAAATCGCCAAAAATGGTGTTGATACTTCAGAAGGCTTTATATTCCCGTCCTATGTAGAGGATATAATGGGACCGATGTTGTTTGATTATGGATACGGACCGTTCAGATGGGTATGCCTAAGCGGTAAGGAAGAAGACTTGAGAAAGACGGACCATGCAGCGATGTCAGTTATAAATCCGGACAGAAGAGGTCAGGACAGAGACAATTATATATGGATAAGAGATGCGGAAAAAAATAAATTAGTAGTTGGAACTAAGGCGAGAATACTATATCAGGATGCTCTTGGCAGAAGAGATATCGCTTTAAAATTCAACGAAATGGTAAGAAATAAAGAAATAGGACCTGTGATGCTTGGCAGAGACCATCACGATACGGGCGGAACAGATTCACCATATAGAGAAACATCTAATATATATGACGGCAGTAATGTAACTGCCGATATGGCAGTACACTGTTATGCAGGTAATGCTGCAAGAGGAATGTCCTTGATAGCGCTTCATAACGGAGGCGGAGTAGGAATAAGCAAGTCAATAAACGGTGGATTTGGTATGGTATTGGACGGAAGCGAGAGAGTTGATGAAATACTTAAAAAGGCAATGACATGGGATACAATGGTAGGAGTTTCAAGAAGGTCGTGGGCAAGAAACGAGCATTCTATCGAAACTACAATTGAATATAATAAAACGAACAAAGGTGATGACCATATAACGATACCTTTCGTTGCAAGCGATGAATTAATAGAAAAAACATTTAAAAATTACATGAAATAACGGAGGAAGAAATGGAAAGAATTATTGAATGTGTGCCTAATTTCAGTGAAGGCAGAGATTTGCAAAAATTAGAGAAAATACTTGATGTGTTCAGAGGAAGACATAATGTGAAACTGCTGGATTATTCAAGCGACGAGGATCATAACAGAACTGTCGTAACAGTAGTTGGGGAGACTGAAGCACTGAAGGTTGCCATGGTTGAAGCAATAGGCAAGGCAGTGGAACTGATAGATTTAACCAAGCACGAAGGACAGCATCCGCGTATGGGAGCAGTAGACGTCGTACCTTTTATTCCTATAAAAAATGTAACTGTTGAAGAAGCCGACGCGCTTGCTAAGGAAGTAGCAAAGGCAGCTTCTGAAGCTTATGGACTTCCGTTTTTCTTGTATGAAAAATCTGCTTCCGCTCCTCACAGAGAAAATCTTGCGGCTATAAGAAAGGGTCAATTTGAAGGAATGGCTGAAAAAATGAAGGATGAACAATGGATTCCCGATTTCGGTCCGGGTACAATACACCCTACGGCGGGAGTAACGGCAATAGGAGCAAGAATGCCTCTTGTTGCTTACAATGTGAACCTTGGAACCAATAACCTTGAGATTGCAAGCAAGATAGCAAAGAATGTAAGGTTTATGAATGGCGGCTTCAGGTACGTTAAAGCTTTGGGTATTGAGCTTGAAGACAGAGGTATAGTCCAGGTTTCAATGAACTTAACCGATTATACAAAGACGTCAATTTACAGAGTGTTTGAAACAGTAAAAATGGAAGCTGAAAGATATGGAGTTAATGTTGTCGGAAGTGAAATAGTGGGACTCGTTCCTTTACAGGCACTTGTAGATACGGCTGATTACTATTTGAGATTAGAAAACTTTAACTTTAATCAGGTATTGGAGACACGCCTGTGATAGGAAAGGGGACACACCTCCTGCTTAAGGAAAGTCTTTGGGGTGGGAGGAATGTCCCCAACTTAAAAGGGGACACATCTCCTATTAGGGAAAGTCTCTGGGTCGGGAGAAATGTCCCCAAATTGATAGAAGGAGGAATACATGAGTAAGATTATTATAAAGAATGCATCTGAGCTTATTACCTGCAAAGGTAAAGCGCCGAAGCACGGCAAGGAAATGTATGATATCGGTATGATTAAAAACGGATGTGTTGTAATAGAAGATGGCATAATTACTGATGTTGGAACGACAGACGATATACTAAAAAAATATGATGAGAACGAATATAGAGTTATAGACGCAGACGGTAAGGCAGTGCTGCCCGGATTTGTTGATTCACACACACATCTTGTGTTCGGAGGCTACAGGGCTGATGAATTTTCGTGGAGATTAAAGGGTGACAGCTATATGTCCATCATGGAGCGCGGTGGCGGTATTACCAGTTCGGTCAGGGCTACAAGAAACACTTCTTTAGATGAATTTATTGAAATAGGTAAAAAGAGATTAGACAAGTTAATTGCCATGGGTGTCACAACAGTTGAAGGTAAGAGCGGATATGGCTTGGACAGGGAAACGGAAATAAGACAACTTCAGGCCATGAGGAAGCTGAATGAGATACATGAGGTTGACGTAGTTCCTACCTTTTTAGGGCCTCACAGTGTTTTGCCGGAATACAAAGGTAAGGAAGATGAATTTATTGATTACATGATTGATGTAATGAAAGACGTTGTAAGTGAAAATTTAGCTGAATTTGCCGATATATTTTGTGAGAAAAATGTTTTTACCGTAGAGCAGTCAAGAAAATTTTTATCTGAAGCAAAAAAGATGGGATTGAATTTAAAAATACACGCTGATGAAATTGTGCAATTAGGCGGAACCGAGTTAGCTGTTGAATTAGGTTGTGCGTCTGCTGACCATCTGCTCCAGGCATCGGACAAAGGTATAAAAATGCTTTCAGAATCAGATACGGTTGCAACCTTGCTTCCGGCTACGGCATTTTGCCTGAAGGAAGAGTATGCGAGAGCAAGAGAAATGATTGATTCAGGATGCGCTGTAGCTTTGGCAACCGATTTTAATCCAGGGAGCTGCTTTACAAATTCTGTTCCATTGGTAATAGCACTTGCAGCCTTACATATGAAAATGTCTGTGGAAGAGATAATAACAGCTTTAACGGTAAATGCAGCAGCAGCTGTTAATCGCAGCAATACTATAGGTAGTATAGAAGCAGGGAAAAAAGCGGATATTATAATATTAGAATATCCTTCAATACATTTCCTGCCTTATCATGCGGCTGTCAACATAGTAGAAACAGTAATAAAAAACGGAAAAATAATAGGAGAATAAAATGAGAAATCTTACATTAAATGATTTTACCGAAAAACTTGCCTCTAATTCACCTGTACCCGGCGGCGGAAGTGTGGCTGCAGTGTGCGGAACATTAAGTGCCGCATTAGCGGAAATGGTAGCAAATTTAACCTTAGGTAAAAAGAAATACGTTCAATTTGAAGAAGAAATGAACTCAATAATCAAAAAAACAGCCACATTGAGACATAAGCTGTTGGATTATATTGAGAAAGACAGCAATGCTTATAATAAGGTTATGGAAGCATATAAAATGCCTAAAGAAACAGAAGAAGAAAAGCAGCTCAGATCAAAAGCTATTGAAGAATATTCAAAGGGCGCGGCAATTGTACCTTTTGAAATTGCTGAAACAGCATATGAAATATTCCCTTTGACAGAAATTGTTGTTAAAAACGGAAACTCGAATGCGATAACTGACGGTTTGATTTCGGCAATGCTTGCAAGAACCGCGGTGCTTGCAGGTATATTGAATGTACAAATTAACTTGGATTATATAACTGATGTTGATTTTGTAACCAAATACAGAACCTTAACAGGTGAACTTAAAGAAAAAGCGTGCGAATATGAGAAAAAGATATTAAATTATTCGCCGTTTTAAGTAAAATAGCGGAGCTGTTTATGGAAAAGAGAGGTATAGGAAAAATTGCATTATTGCTTTCTTTAGGCGACGGCGACATTGAAAGCTTACAAAAATATTACGAAAATAAAAATTATATAATTTATCGCGGGCAGGCGGGCTCAATGGATTCGAAAAAGATTATAGCAGCTATTGAGACGGCTGCTTCGAGAGAGGATATAATAAGAGAAAACTATCATGAAGAACACGCTCTTTATCATGCTATTATAGAGGCTTTAAGCGGATATTGCAGAGGTCAGGTATTGCTTGGAGAGGTTTTAAGAAGTGCCGGTCTAACATTTACCATCGTAAGAGGTACATTAGTAGAAGATGAACCAAGCAGCGGAAATTGGATAGCGGTTGTTCTTTACGGACAAATCGGTTCTCCAAGAAGAGGCTTTGAGCATGAAGCAATAGGCATGGGAATACAGCCAATATAAGCGACGGCGAAGGATCTCACATGACAAAAGATGAGATTTTTCAGTCGAGTACTCAGAATGAAAAAAATAAGGTCTGGAATTTTCCAGACCCTTTTTTATTTCAACTAACGGTATCCGTCTTCGCAAAATTGGAATAAAATTACTAACAATAAGAAGAAAAATAGTAAATTAGATCCGCTTGCTCCGCCAACTCTATCTCTGTTGCAACCCATATTTAAACCTCCTTAAAGTATTGTTTATGTTATTATATGAACATACCTTAAGTCGGTTACTGCTTTAATTTATAAAAATCAGGAAACTTAAATTGAAATTGTTTTTTGAAAAAATTCCGGAAATAAACCTCAGTTAAATAAAATGTTAAAAATTTAAACGAGTTTGTTTAAAATATACCAATTATAAAAAAAAACCCAATAATTAAATATATAATATTTAATTATTGGGTTTTTTTTTATAATAAATTATCGGGTAATATACAAGGAGTTGTAGTATCTATAGGGTTGCTTGACAGCTTGTTTGTTGAAGTTGGCATACATCTTGCTGTGATTTGTTTAACTGTTACTATTTTTAAGAATGGAAAGGAGTAAAAAGTTGGTTAATAATTTTCAGGAAGTGATTAATAGTGCGAAAAAGTATTCACCAATAAACATAGCCGTTGCAGCTGCAGAGGATTCAGAAGTTTTAACAGCAATTGAAGAAGCCAGATCTTTAGGAATAATTAATGCTATTTTAATAGGTTGCAAAGACAAAATTGAAGATATTTTGAACAATAATTCTATTGATTCCAAAAGCTATGAAATTATTGATACCGTAAGCAAAGAGGAATCGTGCTTTAAAGCGGTACAGCTTGTTAAAGAAGGAAAGGCTTCCACAATAATGAAGGGCATTGTAGATACATCGATTGTTTTAAAAGCAGTAATTAATAAAGAAACAGGTCTGGAGGTTAACGGCTTAATAAGTCATGTAGGTGTTTTAAAGGTTGATAAATTTGACAAACTTTTCTTAATCAGTGATTCAGCTGTTGTTTTGTCACCAACGGTTCAGGACAAAGTCAGTATAATTAATAATGCTGTAATCGTTGCAAAAGCTTTAGGGATTGAAGAACCAAAAGTTGCAATAATCTGTCCGGTTGAAAAGGTAAATGAAAAGATTGAATCAACTGTACATGCGGCTGAATTAGTAAGTTTATATGAACAAAAAAAAATTACCGGATGTGTAGTCGGAGGACCTTTTGCATTGGATAATGCCGTTTCTGAAGAGGCAGCCAATCATAAGGGTATTATCAATCCTGTTGCAGGTAAGGCAGATATACTTATAGCACATAATTTAGAAGTGGGAAATGTTTTAAATAAAGCAATTGAGTATTTTGGGTATACAGAAAAGGCAGGAGTAATAATGGGTGTAGGAGCTCCGATAATTCTTACTTCCAGGGCAAGTTCAAGTAAATCCAAGCTAAATTCTATTGCATTAGCTGCCTTAATAGCACAAGAAATTTAATAAATAAACATTGGGAGGATTTATGAAAAATTCATATAAAATTTTAGCTATTAATCCAGGATCTACATCTACAAAAATAGCAATATATGAAAATGAGAACTTAGTTTTTAAAGAAACAATATCTCACAGCAATTCTGATTTAGAAAAGTTTGATAAAATAAGCGATCAGTTTGAATATCGTAAAAAAATAATACTAGATACAGTAAAAGAACAAAAATTTAACCTGAGCGAGCTTAATGCCGTTGTAGGCAGAGGCGGAAATATGAAGCCTGTTGAAGGTGGTACATATAAAGTTAATGAGGAAATGGTCGGAGATTTAACGGTTGGTGTAATGGGGCAACATGCTTCTAATCTTGGGGGAATAATAGCTGAGGCTATTGCTAAGGATTTGGGGTTATCAGCATATGTGGTTGATCCTGTTGTTGTAGATGAATTTGAAGATTATGCAAGAATTTCGGGAATACCTGAGATAAAAAGAAAGTCTAAGGATCATCCTTTAAATCAAAAAGCAGTAGCCAGAATTGCCGCAAGTGAGTTAGGAGGAGTGTATTCGGATTATAATTTTGTAGTTGCGCATATGGGTGGAGGAATATCTATCGGAATACATAAAAAAGGCAGGATAATAGATGTAAATAATTGTTTAGACGGAGAGGGAACATTTTCTCCTGAGAGATCCGGCAGTTTACCTGTAGGTTCATTAGTCGAAATGTGTTTTTCGGGAAAATATACAATGCATGAAATAAAGAAAAAGATAACAGGCAAGGGCGGATTAGTAGCGTATTTAGGTACAAATGATGCACGGGAAGTGAAAAAGAAAATATCTGAAGGAGATGAATATGCCAAATTAATATATGAAACAATGGCATATCAGATTTCCAAAGATATTGGAGCAGCAGCAACAGTTTTAAAAGGAAAGGTTGAAAATATAGTATTGACCGGTGGATTAGCATATGACGAAGATCTTGTTCAATGGATAAAAGAAAGGGTTGAATTTATAGCACCCGTAAAAGTATATCCGGGAGAAAACGAAATGTATGCAATGGTTCAGGGTGTTATAAGAATATTAAACGGAGAAGAAAAATTAAAAGTATATATTTAGCAAAAGGAGGCAAATATGTGGAAAGTTGAAGTAAACGAAAAATTATGTAAGAGGTGTGGTATTTGCTCAACATTCTGTCCTGTAAAAGTATTTACATGTGAAATTGACGGATTGCCGGTACATACATATCAGGAAAAATGTACCGGATGCAATTTATGTGTATTACGATGTCCGGATATAGCACTAACATTAACTGGAGGTAAAGAGCAATGACCAAAAAACAGGATATTAGATTTATTCAGGGTAATGTTGCGATGGTTGAAGGAGCAATAGCAGCAGGAGCAAGATTTTATGCAGGATACCCCATAACTCCTTCTTCTGAAGTAGCGGAAGCATCATCAATCAGATTGCCGCAAGAGGATGGATTATATGTGCAAATGGAGGATGAAATTGCCAGTATTGCAGCAATAATAGGAGCATCTGCTTCAGGAAAGAAATCTTATACGGCTACCAGCGGTCCCGGGTTTTCTTTAATGCAAGAAAATTTAGGTGTAGCTATTATGGCTGAAGTACCATGCGTTATTATAAACGTTCAACGTTCCGGACCAAGTACAGGACTTGCAACTAAACCCGCTCAAGGAGATTTCCTGCAGAGCAGATGGGGAACACACGGTGATCATGGAATAATTGTTTTATCACCATCGACTGTACAAGATTGTTTTGATTTAATGATTGATGCCTTTAATTACGCCGAAAAATACAGAACACCGGTAATTTTCTTAGCTGATGAAATTGTCGGACATATAAGAGAAAAGGTTGTTATAAGAGAAGTGGATGAAAATGAAATAATAAACAGAGCTCAGCCCGACTGTGAACCTGAAGAATATAAGCCGTTTAATCATACTGAGAATGGAGTAGCTCCACTTGCTCCTTTTGGAGATAAATATGTAGTTAGATTATCCGGTTCAACCCATGATGAAAGGGGTTTTCCGTGTTCCAGACCTGATAACGCAGATAAATTTATCAGACATTATACAGATAAAATTGAAAAGAATTATAAGGATATAGTAAAGGTTAGAAAATATAATTTAGAAGATGTGGATATAACACTTGTAGCTTTTGGAGGAAGTACCAGATCTGCTTTAGAAGCCATGAATATGGCACGCAAAGAAGGCAAGAAGGTTGGTGTATTACAATTAGTTACGCTATGGCCATTCCCCGAAGATGAGGTCATAGATGCATTGATAAATTCTAAAGCTGTAATCGTACCGGAAATGAATTTAGGGCAAATGATAAGGGAAGTTAAAAGGCTGAATGATTTTAATACAGTGGTACAAGGAGTTAATAGGATAGACAGCATGGCTATTACACCTAAAGAAATCCTGGATAAAATTGCGGAGGTGGAAAATGAAAGCTCAAGAATTTTTGGTTAAGGAAAAGTTTCCGTTATTTTGGTGTGCAGGATGTGGAAATGGAAGTGTAATGCATGCAATCGTAAGATGTTTTGAAAAGCTGAATTACACCAGGGAAAATACAGTCGTTGTAACCGGCATAGGATGTTGGGGAAAAGGAGACGACTATATTAATACTAATACATTTCACGGAACTCATGGTAGGGCATTAGCTTTCGGAACAGGTATAAAACTGGCTAATCCGGAGTTAAATGTTGTAGTATTAATGGGGGATGGAGATGGAGCAACAATTGGTGGTAATCATTTAATACATGCGGCAAGAAGAAACGTTGATGTTACATCAATCGTAGTAAATAATTTAAATTATGGAATGACAGGCGGTCAGTACTCAGGTACAACTCCTTGCAATAAAACTACATCAACTTCAAGATATGGGCATATAGAGCATGGCTTTGATCTAAGTGGTTTAGTGGCAGCCGCAGGAGCACCTTATGTAGCAAGAGGAAGCGTATATGGAATAGTTCAGCTGGAAAAGTTTATACTCGAAGCTCTCAAGAAAAAAGGGTTCTCATTTGTAGAGGCAATTTCTCAATGTCCGACACATTTTGGCAGACTTAATGGAATGAAAGAACCTGCGGGCATGTTGAACTGGATTAAAGAAAACTCCGTTTCGGTTTCTTCTGCAAATCAGCTTTCAGACAGTGAAAGAGAAAATAAGTTTATATTAGGAAAATTTGCAGATAAAGAAAAAGAAGACTATAGTACAAAATATCTAAGAGTTATCAGGGAAGCAAAAAAAATCAAAGAAGGAGGTAAATAATGAAAAGCAGATATGAAATTATCTTAAGCGGAGTTGGTGGTCAAGGCTTAGTAGTTGGGGGCACAATACTTGGTGAAGCAGCTACAATGTTTGAAAATCTAAATTCTACACTTACAACCTCATATGGTGTTGAAACCAGAGGAACATTCACTAAGTCAGATGTTATTATCAGCAAAGACGAGATTTTCTTTCCGGAAGTTGTAGAAGAAGACTTTGTATTGGCGTTGGCGCAAGTTTCTTACGATAAATATGCGAAATTAATAAATGAGAATTGTATTCTTGTTTATGATTGCAATTCTATAGATCCGGTTGATCATTTAAAAGCTAGACAATATGGATTTCCAATAACGGATGCAGCCAGAGAAATTGGAAATATAGCTACTGCTAATATTATCTCCTTAGGACTTATAGTGAAAATGACGGGTGTTGTTTCTGTAGAGTCCGTGACTAATGTTTTGAAAGAGCAGTTTTCTAAGAAGCCTAAAATATATGAAATGAACCTTAATGCATTTAATAAGGGGTTGGAAATGGCAGAGCAACTGTAAAAAATTCAAGGAAATGACTGATACATACCAATATGGAAACAGTATTCGATATACTATGAAATTCGAATACTGTTTCTATTTAAATCACAATTCAATTGTTTAATCTGTATTAAGACTTGTACGATTCTTCAATTTGCTTAAGTCTTTTCCATAAGGTAGACCTGCTGATTCCAAGAACATTAGCTAAATCAGATTTGTCACCTTTATATATTTTACTTGCTTGTTCAATTACCTGAAGTTCAATATCACTTAAGCTTGAAAGACGGACAGAAATACTGTCATCCTCATTGAGATTATCATTCCTTACGTTTTCACAAACCATATTTTTTTTGAAATAATTTTCTTCACTCAATAGGGAATTAGTGATAAACATCGAATCTATAGAAAAACCGTCTGACAATATGGCTGATTTTTCAATGAAGTTTTCTAATTGTCTCACATTGCCGGGCCAATTGTATTTAGTTAAAATTTTTATTATTTCATCTGAAACAGGTGAGATTTTTGTGCCATACTTATCATTCATTCTATCAAGGAACATGTTTGCCAAGTCGGGAATATCTTCCTTTCTTTCTCGGAGAGGAGGTATTATCACATCTATAACGTTTAATCTGTAATATAAGTCTTGCCTGAACTTGCCTTCATTTACCATATTTAATAAATTTTTATTCGTTGCCGCTATTACTCTTATATTAACATTTAAAATATAATCCCCGCCTATCCTTAGAATTTCCTTTTCCTGAAGCACTCTAAGCAGCCGTCCTTGTAAACTTAAAGGTAATTCACTTACCTCATCAAGAAATATGGTGCCATTATGGGCAAGCTCGAATAATCCGTGTCTTCCTCCTTTTTTAGCACCTGTGAAGGCTCCTTCTTCATATCCGAATAATTCACTTTCCAATAGATTCTCCGGCATAGCGGCACAATTTACTGTAACAAAAGGTCCGTTTTTTCTTAAACTTATATTATGTATGCTTTGTGCAAAAAGTTCTTTTCCTGAGCCTGTTTCGGCCAATATTAAAACAGTAGTATCTGTTTTAGCAATTTTTTTGATTTTTGTCTTTAATTCCTTGAGTGCTTTACTTTCGCCTACAATATCCTCTAAATTATATTTTGCATACAATCCTTTTTTGTAAAGTTGAGATCTTACCTTAAGCTCTAATTGCTGCAATTTTGATACTTCCTGTAAAGAAATAATTGTATTATATTCATCGTTTTCCATTATTATAGGAATAATGTTCACAATAAATTTGTTATTATTAATTTCTACTATTTTATTAAAAGCTATTTTTTCACTTTGCATTGTATCTACGATTATTTTTAAAGCTGCAATAGTTAAAATAGAATTATTAATTGTTTCTGAAGCTTTTACATTGAAAATCTTTTCAGCTAAGGAATTCAGGGTAATAATTTTATTGTTGCTGTCTATTGTTAAAACACCGTTATTTGAATAATCTAATATGTTTTTATATCTTTTGTTTAATTCTCTTTCTCTTTTAGATAAATCACTTATATTTTTTGCCGAGTTTAAAGCAGATTCAATTCCTTTCCTGTCAGATTCAATAGAAATTGCATTTACATTATATTTTGCAGCTTCTTCAATTATACAATCGCCTATTCCGACTAATGAAGTGAGGCCCGAATCAACGGCTCTGCTTATTGAATCTCTTAATTCTATATTGTTAGTATAGGTAAACAATTCAAAATTAATATTTAGAATATCATTCAGCATATATAGCTCTTTTAAGCTGTCATGCTTAAAAAGAATCAGTGCAACAGTATTACCGTGTTTTTTAGCTTTTAAAAGTGTATTTAGTACGTTTGCTATAGTTGTTTCTATTGAAACAACAGGGATTTTAACCAATCTCCTAATAGACTCGGCAGAATTACCGTGACTTATAATTACGTCATAATCCTGTTCATGTTGTTGGGCATAAATATGTCCGCCTTTTAATATACCGCCATCATGAACATGCATATCAATTCCTATTTTTTTTGCTGCATCCGTAGCAATATCAGACATATTTTTGCTTGTGGATACAAAAAGTATCTTTTCATTCATAAATGGCAACGCTCCTTATAATGTTTACATCATTATATAATCTATATATACTAAAGTCAATCTTGCGTGTATAAAATTTAAACAATGTCTTTTTAATAAACATTAAGTTTAACAGCTTCATAATGACTAAAGGATTTGGAGAATCATTTTGTGAGCCTATCAGTCATTTGCAATTAATATATAAGCATACATATGTGTTGGCATAGAAGTTGCTATAAATTAAGTTGAAATAATTACTCGAGTATTTTGAAAGCAAAGGAAAACGTTGTAAGTAAAGGAATATTAAATTATTGGAGGTAAAAAAAATGACTTTACTAATCGCTGACAGAACCAATGGTATTTATCCATCGAAAATACGAGAGGTTCTGGAACAAGCCAGTGCATTGAAAAAGCAAGGTGTTGAAGTAGCTGACTTTACAGTGGGGAGACCGGATTTTGATACCCCGGAGCACATAAAGGAAGCTGCAAAACAAGCTCTTGACAAGGGTTTTGTACATTATACTCCAAGTGCCGGATCTTTAATTTTTCAGGAAGCAGTTTGCAGCAGGTATTATGAAGACTATCAATTGCAATTTGAACCTAGTCAGGTTATTGCAACAGTAGGTGCTTCTCAAGCAATATATTCTGCTTTACAGGGGATATTAAATCCGGGGGATGAGATTATTGCACCGGAGCCCATGTATGTATATTATGGAGGTTTATCTTTCTTGGCAGGTGCTAAGCTGGTAAGCGTTCCTATTAGCGATGAAGATGAGTTTATTGTCAAAGCGGAGGTTCTGGGTAAATATATTACTCCTAAAACTAAGGCCATAATTCTGACTTCTCCTAATAATCCTACAGGACAAGTTATTGATAAAGAGACAGTTGTTAAAATTTCTCAGTTGGCAATAAAACATAATCTTATAGTTATAGCAGATGATATTTATGATAAAATTCTTTATGATGATGTTGATTATTTACCTATTGCAAAAGCTCCGGGAATGAAGGAGAGAACCATTATTATAGGCAGCTTTTCGAAAACATATGCTATGGATGGCTGGAGAATAGGGTATCTTATTATCCCTAAGGAACTTTATAAAGGCATATTTAAGCTTCATCAGCACATGGTAAGTTGTCCCAATACATTTGTACAGATTGGAGCAGCAAAAGCATTAACAGATTCGCAGAATTGCGTAGAGGATATGGTGAAGGAGTTTGACCGAAGAAGACGTTTGATTATGAAATTTTTTGATGAGAATATGATATCATATGTCAGACCGAAGGGTGCTTTTTATATTTTCCCATCCGTTAAAGAATTTGGTCTTGATTCAAAAGAACTATGTATGCACCTTTTACACGAAGCGAGAGTGGCTATTGTTCCGGGATCTGCTTTCGGAGCAGCCGGTGAAGGTCATATAAGAATTGCATTCTCTGCATCTTATGAAGAAATTGAACAGGGGATGGAAAGAATGATGACAGCTTTGAATAAGTTAAGAAATAAATAGTATAGCTTATTGTCATGATGTAAATAAGGGGGAGAAGAACAACCCTTATACATAAACTAATAGGAATATCATAGAGATATTACCATTAAAAATAGGAGGATTTCAATGGAAAAAGAAAGATCAAAGATGACGTTTGGTATGGCTTCCTTATGTCTGGGACTAATAGTTGCTGTAATGATGATCGGAATACTTGTTTACAAGATTAAATTACCAACCTTATTATTTTTATGCTGGTTACTTGTTGTGCCATTTGCTAAAAAAATTGGAATACCATATTCTGAACTGCAAGATGGTGGCTTTGAGATGATAAGAAAAGGTTTCGAAGCGGTTGTGATTATATTAGCAGTAGGTGCATTAACAGGAGCTTGGATAGCATCGGGGACAGTTCCCGGATTGATCTATTTGGGCTTAAAAATAATGTCACCTACATTTTTCTTGATTACAGCCTTGTTTCTTTGCTCTATCGTTTCACTTGCTACTGGTACTTCTTGGGGAACACTTGCTACAGCCGGCTTAGCATGTATGGGAATCGGTGAAGGCTTGGGAATTCCTGCCGGAATGACAGCCGGGGCTGTAGTTTGCGGAGCTTTTTTCGGTGATAAAATGTCGCCATTATCGGACACTACAAATATGTGTCCTGCTGTTGCCGGTACAGACGTTATAACTCATATAAAACATATGGTTTATACTACCGGGCCTACCTATGTACTTTCGGCAATTATTTTTCTTGTGTTCGGTTTTAAATACGGTTCTGGCAGCGCAGATATGGGTAGTGTACAAGGTTTAATGGATGCAATATCAGGAATATTCAAGGTAGGCTTTGTTGTATATATACCTGCAATAGTTGTTATAACACTTCTGATAATGAGACAATCCCCTGTTACATCTATTTTGATTGGCGCCGTACTTGGAGTAATTGTTGCTGCTTTATATCAAGGTCAAACGCTAAACTACTCCGCAGCTACTTTGTATACCGGTTTTTCAGGAGAATTCGGAAATGAATTTTTAAATAATCTATTAAATCGTGGCGGTATTATAAGTATGCAAGAGTTAGCAACTATTATGATAGCAGGCTTAGGATTGGGAGGTATGCTAAGAGTATCCGGTGTGTTACCTGCTATTGTAACTAAGCTTACTGAATATATTAAATCTGTAGGAGTTCTTGTTGTTAATACTATTGTAATATGTATATTGGGCCTTTCGGTTGGCGGTTCAATGGCATTTACACACGTTATGGCTGGAACCTTAATGTCACCGTTATTCAGGGAGTTTAAATTAAAACCTGAAAACCTTTCAAGAGTTTTGGAGGATGCAGGAACATTGGTAGCACCTTTGATTCCATGGGGTGGAAGCGGTGTATACACTGCCACTATGTTGCAAGTTCCAACAGTTGTATATGCTCCTTATTGCTTCGTAAATTACCTTACCCCAATAGTTTCTATAATTTACGGATTCACAGGATTCTCAATGAAGAAATATACTGATGAAGAACTTGCGGATTTAGAAAGAAAGGAAGCTTTAACAGGAGTTTAGCCTTTATAAAAACAATTTGAGGATAATAATAGGAGAAGAAAAAGACTGTGTATTTCTTCTCCTATCATCATCAAGCTGTAGTTATTGAGTTTATCCGGAAATAATAAGATGTTATGTAGAGTTTAATCATACTGTTAGATTGTATATTAGAGGAGGAAAGGTGGACTTTAATTATTTTTTTTCACAGAAGAATAATGCCGGTATTAGTTCTTACTTAATAATAGCTGACATAGTAGGTATATTGATAGCCATGCTTGGACTGAAATTATCCATTATATATTTTTTAGATATTTTTAGATTTAGCAAAAAATTAAAAAATATTATATGCTTGATTGGTAGTGTAATGCTGATGTTTTCAGGAATCAATCTTGTATTGTTTAATAAAGGTTTGCAAACATGGTTTGTCAGCATAGGGATTATTATTGTTAGTTCGTTATTAGGAAGATTTACCCATAGGAAGTTTTAATAAACTGAATAATAGCTTATTAAGTGATAGTAGAATTATAGATATATCAATTATAAAAGTAAAACTAGGATGGATATAATAATGGATTATGAAATATTAAGAGATACTGTAGCAGAAATAAATCTTGATAATATTGCACATAATGTAAGAACAATAAAGGAAATGATCGGAAATGACGTAGCTATGATGACTGTTATTAAGGGAGATGGCTACGGTCATGGAGCAGCTGCAGTAGCACCAATCATGATAGAAAACGGTGCGGACTATCTTGCAGTGGCCACATTGACGGAAGCACTGGAATTAAGAAAGCTTTATAAAGATTATAAACTATTTATTTTGGGACATACTCCCAATGAGGTTTTACACTATGTTGTAGATAATAATATTGTGCAAACGATTTACTCAATAGAACAAGCCAAAATATTAGATGAACTTGGTAAACATATCAATAAAAAGCCGGTTGTTCATATAAAATATGATACGGGACTCCATAGATTGGGATATGAACATAAAAAAGAAAGCATTGAAGAAATAATGAGAATATTGGAGTTAAAGAATCTATGTGTAGAAGGAATATTTTCTCATTTGGCTCAGGCAAGTAAAGAGGACGATAAAGAGCAATATGAAAGGTTTATCCAGGCAATTTCAGAAATAGAATCAAAAGGCTATAAATTTAAATATAAACACTTATGTGAAAGTATAGCAATTATAGAATATCCTGAGTATCGGTTTAATATGGTAAGGCCTGGCACTGTCCTCTATGGGATAAAGCCATATAAAGAAAACTTTTTCTTTAAGCAGGCATTAACATTAAAAACAAGAATATGCAGTATCAGAAATGTAAGGAAAGGTGAAGGTGTTGGATATAGTTATGTGTGGAAAGCGGACAGAGATATTGTGATTGGAACATTACCTTTTGGATTTGCAGATGGATATTCCAGAAAACTTAGCGGAGGATTAGGATACATGATCGTAAACGGCAAAAAGGCTCCGGTAGTAGGAAGGGTTTGTATGGATCAATGTATGATAGATTTGACTGATATTCCTAATGTAAAAATAGGCGATGAAGTTATTATTTTTGGAGATGGAAAGGACGGTTCTATCACTATTGAACAAGCATCACAACTATTAGATGTGACCAGAGGGGAAATATTAAGCCGAATATCAAGAAGAACACCCAGGGTATATATAAAGGGTGACAATATATGTAAGACTGTAGATTATTTAATGGATTAGTAAGAAAGTATTCTCAAATCAGTAATATGTGCAGGTTAAATTCTTAATACGGTGATGTTTAAAATATAGACAAAAATCATGTATAACAATTAAACATGTAATATACTAAAACGATTTATTATGAAATATTGTTGAAATATCAATATTCAATTTACAAACTTTCAACAGCAAGAGATTTGGCATATATCTTGCATAACTCATAGTAAATTAAAACAATAAAGGAGAAATACAAGATGTCTGTACAGTTTTTAATTATTCTTATTTATTTTGCACTAACTATTGGAATTGGAATGTATTCTATGAAGCAATCTAAAAGTTCCGACTCATTTCATGGGGCAGGTTTAGGTGTATTAATGTGTGTAGCTGCCGGTACAGGAGAATGGCTTGGAGGAACATCTACAACAGGTATAGCAGAATACGGATTTACCTATGGAATTTCCGGTTCATGGTATTCAATAGCAAATGGAATCGGTGTAATGGTATTAGCACTATTCTTTGCTAAATTATATAGAAGCTTGGAAACAGTTACGGTTCCCGGAATTGTAGAAAAATTTCTTGGTACCAATGCAAGAACCGTAGCAAGTGTAATGTTGACATTTGTTATGGTAATGGTTGGAACATCACAGATAATTGCTGCAGGCACACTTGGCGTTACAGTACTTGGACTGGACTATAATATTTCAGTAATCATATTGGGAATAGGATTTATTATTTATACTTTGGCAGGTGGTATGAACGCGGTGGCATCGACAAATATAATGCACTTAGTAGCTATGTACGGCGGTACATTGTTGGCTTTGATACTTGTTGGAGCTAATACCGGAGGATTGGCAGGATTACAGAGAGCGTTGCCTGCAAATCCATACTTTTCAATGGTTGGAATAGGTGTGCCGAAAGTTTCATCATGGATTATTGCTTCAATATTGGGAGCTTGTACAGCTCAAGCAGGGATTCAACCCATACTTGCGGCAAAAGATGTTAATGTTGCAAAAAAAGCTGCAGTTGTAACGGCTTTAGCGGTAGCCCCGTTTGGCATTTTAACAGCACTTCTTGGAATGGCTGCAAAGGTACAGTATCCTGACTTAGCTAATGCTAAACTTGCACTTCCAACTCTTATGATGGACCTTAATCCGGTCGCAGGCGGCATTGTATTGGCTTCAATTATGGCGGCAATATTATCAACTGTTTCACCTATAATATTAGCAGCAGGAACGATGTTTACAAAAGACTTATATGAGGGAAAAATTAATAAAAATGCTGATGACAAAAAAGTACTGCAAGTATCCAGAATATCCACCGGAATTGCAGGGTTAGTATGTATTATTCTTTCAATATTTATGTATGGAAGTACAATGATACTGGATATGGTATATTTTGCATATACTATCAGAGGTTCGATTTTTGTTATATTGTTATTGGCCATTTATGCAAAGAGGACATCAGAAAAAGGAGCTGTTTACGCTATGGTAACAACCGGCGTAGTAGGTGTGTTCTGGGTAGCATATAAATCAGTTACGGGATCATTCCCTATACATGAGGCATTAACAGAAACTTATGCATCTGTAATCGTTGCATTTATTTCGGCATTGATTTTTAATTCTATATTTAAAGATAGGGTAACATTTAAGGCGAATTAGATGAAATTGTTATTGCACTTACAGTATAAGCGACCGACACCAAATAGAAGTATTTGGGGCGTATGCTTAAAGCATAGAAAAATATTAATATTATTTCTTATTATATTAATTCTTCCCTCTTGTAGTATAAATAATTTAGAAAAAGCTAAAAATAACAACGAATTTGCAAGTGAATATAATGATGTAATAAAAGATTACAACAGATTGGCTGCAAAATTTACAGAAATAGCACGTTTTATTGATAAGAACACGAAAGGTAATACATATGAATTCGATACAAAGGCTTGGAAGGATTATGATAAGAAAAAAAGTGATGTTGTTTTAAGTATTGATAAATTGAATAATTTCGAATTTAAATATCAGGAAAATATGTTATGTATGGAAGAAATAAATCCATTAATATCTAATATTGAAGAATATTTAAATGTAATTGACAAGTTTAGAAGCGGCAGCTATTATTTTGACTACAATGAATTTAATGATAAATTGGAGAAGTTATACAATAATATACTTAAACAAAGCAATATTGTTTCTGATACATTTAACAATATTTATAATCAATATATTATTCAGTAGATTAACGGGTAACCTTAGCTTGGCTTTGGTTATCTGTTTTTTAATTTATAAAATATAACTTTACCCGATTGTAATAAATTGTTATAATTAAAAGAATAAGAACTTTAATATTGATACGAGGCGATAACATGAATAATAAAATTATGATATTGGACGGCAACAGCTTATTGTTTAGGGCTTTTTATGCTATGCCTCCTTTGAAAACAAAAAAAGGACAATATACAAATGCAGTATATGGATTTTTGAGCATGTTGTATAAACTTTTAGATACATATTCTCCTGAGTATATATGTGTTGCCTTTGATCCTAAAAAGCCGACCTTCAGACATGAGCAGTACAAGGAGTACAAGGCAAAAAGGGCAAAGGCACCGGATGAATTGGTGGAACAGTTTCAGCTTATAAGAGACGTATTGGATATTCATAACATAAAATGTGTGGAAATAGACGGATTTGAAGCTGATGACGTCGCAGGTACGTTTGCAAATGCAGCCAAGGAATTGGTGGATGAAATTTACTTAGTTACAAGCGACAAGGATTATTTGCAGCTTATAGACGAAAACATTAAGGTTATTTTAACTAAAAAAGGTGTTACAAATACTGAAGAAATGAATGTTGAAGAAATGAATAACCAGTATGGAATAACGCCCTTACAGTTTATAGATTTAAAAGCATTGATGGGAGATCAGTCAGACAACATTCCGGGAGTTTCGGGAGTAGGTGAAAAAACCGCTCTTAAACTCATTCAAGAATATAATAATTTAGATAATCTGTATGAAAATATTGATAATATAAAAGGAAAATTGAAAGAAAAGCTTGAAAATGACAAAATGCAGGCATATATGAGTCAGACGCTTGCAACCATTATAACCGATATTCCCATTGATTTTAACCTTGATGAATACAAGGTTATGGAGCCTGATTACAAAAAGTTATCTGACTTATATGACGAGCTTGAATTCAGAACGTTCAAGAAAAAAATAGCTGAAGAAAAAGTTCAAAGTGCAACAGAAACTCAGATGTCCCTATTCGATAATGGTGATGATAAAAGCGATGCAATTACTAATAAAAACAGTGATGCAATTGTCAATAAAAATTCCGTAAGAATTAATTATATAGAAGCCGAAGACGATATAAAAAATATAGTAAATAATATAAACAAAAGTAAAAAAGCAGCAATAAAATTTCTGTTGGATAGTGACAGGGCTTTGTACAGCAAGCTTATAGCTCTTGGAATTTCTGACGGCACAGAAATTTATTATATAGACTCAGATAAAATAAGTGAAGAAAAAATATTGAGCAGTTTTACAGATATTTTTGAAAGCGATGAAATATCTGTAATTGGTCACGGACTTAAAAATGAAGTTATTTATTTGATGAAACAGAAAATCGAATTAAATTGTATTTCATTTGATTCCGAAATAGGAAAATATTTGTTGAATCCTTCTGACAGTTCATATGCAATAGACAAAATTGCCTATGAATATTTAAAGGAAGAATTGTTATCCGAAAATGATATATTGGGAACCGGAAGGTCAAAAATATCGTTTAAAGAATTGAACTTGGATAAAAAGAAAGAATATATATATAATTATTTAAGCACCGTAATCAGGTGTGAAAGCTTAATGAAAACAGAAATAAAAGAGCTTCAAATGAATGAGCTGTATGAAAATATTGAGCTTCCTTTGATTGAAGTTTTGGGCTATATGGAATATGTGGGCTTCAAGCTCGATTTAAAAGTTTTAGAATCCTTAGGGACACATTTCAATGAGAAGATACAGTATTTAGAAAAAGAAATATACGAAATGGCAGGAGAAAAATTCAATATCAATTCTCCTAAGCAGCTTGCCGTTATATTGTTTGAAAAATTAGGACTTCCGGTTATAAAGAAAACAAAGACGGGTGTATCGACAGATGCAGAGGTTCTTGACAGACTTAAATCCGAGCATGAAATAGTCGGGTCAATAGTTGAATACAGGCAAATGGTTAAGCTGAACTCTACATACGTTGAAGGGTTGAAAAATGTAATAGATAAAAAGACTGGAAGAGTTCATTCGGTATTCAATCAAACAATTGCTGCGACAGGCAGAATTTCAAGCACTGAACCAAATCTTCAAAACATACCCACCAGAACGGATGAAGGAAGAGAGCTAAGAAAAGCCTTTGTGGCAGAGGAGGGTTATGTGCTTTGTGACGCAGACTATTCCCAGATCGAATTGAGAGTTTTAGCCCATCTTGCAAATGAGCAAAATTTGATAGATGCATTTCTGAATAATGAAGACATACACACAAAGACCGCTTCACAGGTTTTCCATGTGGCGGTTGAGGATGTTACCCCCATAATGCGAAGCAGAGCAAAGGCGGTTAATTTCGGCATAGTATACGGAATCAGCGACTTCGGACTGAGCAGGGATTTGAACATACCGAGAAAAGAATCCAAGCAATATATAGAAAATTATCTTTCGTTTTATTCAAATATAGATAAGTATATGAAGGATATAGTTGAATTTGGGAAAAAGGACGGGTATGTTACAACGTATTTTGGCAGAAGAAGATATATTCCCGAATTATCATCAAGAAATTTTAATATCCGCTCATTCGGTGAAAGAATAGCCCTCAACACTCCTGTTCAGGGTACTGCTGCAGATATTATAAAGGCAGCAATGGTGGGAGTTTATAAAAAATTAAAAGACAATAATATGAAATCGAGGCTGATATTGCAGGTTCATGATGAGCTTATAGTAGAAGCTGTTGCGGAAGAATTAAATGAAGTTAAAGTAATTATAAAAGAAGAAATGGAAAATGTAGTTGACAACTTCAGTGTTCGACTGGAATCAGACATTAATGTGGGCGGAAGTTGGTATGAAGCAAAATAAAAGAATTATCGTAATTACAGGAGGTATCGGTACCGGCAAATCAACGGCGGTCAGCATAATAAAGAGCCTTGGTTTTGAAGTGATAGATTCTGATAAAATAGTCCATGAGGGATATGAAGTTAACAGCCATCTTTATAAGAAAGTTACGGAAGTTTTTGGCAAGCAAATATTAAATGAAGATTGTACGATAAACAGACAAAAACTTGGGAAAATAGTTTTTAATGACACTGAGAAGCTGAATATTTTGAACAAAATAGTTCACAGCTATGTGCATGCTGAAATCAACAAAGCAATAAATGAAAATGAGGATGAAGTAATATTTTTAGACATTCCTTTGATACTTGAGAATATAAAGCAAAATAAGTATTATGAATTGAAATTTGATGAAATATGGTTAATATATGTAAGTCCCGAAATTCAGATTGAAAGATTGAAAAAAAGAGCCATACAAGAAAATAAAAATCCTGAGGATGTATTAAATATTATAAAAAAGCAAATACCTATTGATGAAAAGGTATCAATGGTAAATGAAGTGATTGATAATGAAGGTACAATTGAGGACCTTAGAATTAAAATAAAAGGGCTTCTTAAAATAAAAGGGATAGGGTGGTGAGCTATGGCAAGACGGCGAAATATGTATTCAAAAAGGAAAAGGATTAATTACGGACGTATTTTCTTATTGCTTTTAATACTTGTTGTTTTGATTGTTTTGGTGTTTAAATTATTTAAGAAAAATGATTATATAGGTGTTGTAGAAGAAGCATTAAATTCAAAAATAATTCAAATTTCCGGATCGGTTAACAGTGTGTCAGATGTCGATTACAGTGTTTATTCTAACGATGGCATCAGATATTCCAATCAGCATGAAAATATCATTCAGCTTAATATAATTGATGGAACCAATACTGAAGATAAAGAAAAAGCTAATGATGTAAAGCGTTTATTTGACAATCTCATTAAATCCGATGCAGCAGATAAAGTTAAGGAGTTGCCTTTAAAGGAAAGCGGATATTATTGGGTTGATGCAAAATTCATCGTTGAAGACCGTAAATTGTTTATTAAGGACGAAAATGAATATAATTTCGACTTATATTATGATATTGAAGAAAAAACAGTATATATCAAGGAAAAGTATTACAATGAATTCAGCAAGAAAAATAACAAAACAGAGCTTCAGGGATACTCGGCCACCGATGAATTTGTGGAAATAATTGAAAGATTAGTTAAATAGAAGAATTATTACGACCGTCCAACTTGTTTAAAGTTTGGACGGTTAACTTTCTAATTCGCCTTACTCTAAGAGGTCGTAAATACTTACTACTGATTAGGACCCCTTGAAAAGAATTTTTTATTTTCCGTCGTTTTTTTTCTGTTTACCTCGGAGATAGTCCTGTAATTGATGCTCATCTTCTATTTCGAGGTGTTTTTCTCCTGCCAATGATTCAAAATGGTGTACAAATTCATGTTTTACAATTGCCCTGAGCTTATTTTTCAGCCTGCTTCTTGAATAATTGCCATAAAGATTTTCCACCGAGCCGTAGTACACAACTATATATCTTCCGGAAATCTTTTCGTTGCGGTATTCGCCCATAACATAAAGGTCATCATCAACACTTTTTTTATGCAGCTTAATTTGGGGCAGCAAAATTATACCTCCATTCAAATCCTTATATAGTTCGGAGGGAAATTCCTCAGCTATTTCATCCAATATTTCCTGTACTTCATTTATTGTAATCATAATTGTATCCTCATAAATATTATCAATATTATATTATAAAATTATTGATTTTACAATAAAAAACAGAGGGAGTTATATGAGCCTCCCGCTGATTTTTTATAGAATCGTTTATTTTATAACTTCGTATGTACCTCTTACCATGAAAACAGCGTATGTATCGGTGTAAACACCTCTGCCGTCATCTCTCGGAACTATCATCAGATTGTTAGGAACTGCTTCCATGCCTGAAACAAAATCTTTGCCCACAGTAATATTAGCAAGACCGCCTAATTCGCTTCCGATAATAGTGGCCTTTCCGCCTCTTAATATAAGCTCTGTTCCGGCTCCGCCTATCAATCTTTCACCATCTTTAATTTCAACAACCTCTAAGCTTGCAGTGGCGCCTGAGCCTGTTGATGTACCGCCAGTGCTTAGATCATCTACTTTCTCTTTAATTGTCTGAACGTCTTCTAAGCCATAATCCTTTATCAAACTGTTAATACGATCGTTTAAATAGCTCAATACCACTATAGGGTCGTTTGAATCTCCGGCTACGGCAAAAATAACCGGTGTTAAAGTCAGTAACAGTACAACTGTAAAAATCAGAATTTTTTTCAAATTACCACTCCCTTAATTATATGATGAAGACAGGTTAAACATATTTTATATTAAAATAGTAAATTATTCAACAAAAATCGACTTTAAAGTGGTAGCACAATTTGCCAATAAGAATAAACAAATCATTGAATTTAGCCGATTGTAATGTTATAATTCATAAGGAATAAAAAATTGATGAAGAAGGTTAAAATATGCAGAAATTATGTATGACAGTAAATAAATTTTTCAAGCTGCCCGTACATCCTTTTAATTTAAACAATGAAGGAAAAAAAACCTATGCAGAATGGCAATATGAAAAGGGTATTGAAACAATCAAATTTTATTTGAAGCATACCGATGTTGATGAAATGTTTAAGGACAAAGTTGTTTTGGATATTGGCTGCGGTGCTGCGGGCAAAACAATTTTTTATGCTTCCAAGGGAGTTGAAAAAATCGTTGGTGTTGAGATATTAGGTAAATATAAGCCGGAAGCCGAGGAATTGGCAAAAAAGTACGGCATGGAGAGTAAATTTGAATTTGTCGGTGCGGATGCTTCAAGCACTCCATTTGAAGACGAATATTTTGATACCATCATAATGAATGATGCAATGGAGCATGTGGATGAGCCGGAAAAGGTTCTGAAGGAATGCTACAGAATTCTTAAAAAGAACGGTAGACTATACCTGAATTTTCCTCCGTATAATCATCCTTACGGTGCTCATTTAAGTGATGCGATAGGGATGCCCTGGGTTCATGTGTTCTTCGGAGAAAAAACTTTGATAAATACATATAAGGAATTGGTTAAGGACTTACCCGACGGTAATGAGAGGATTGAGTTCAGAATCGGTAAGAGAGCAGACAGAACCGAATATTTTTCGTATATTAATAAAATGACAATAAAAAGGGCAAAACAAATAATAGAGAATAGCGATTTCAAAGTAGAGTATTATTCTGAGGAGCCATTAAGGAATATATTTAGGTATCCTGCAAAGTTACCGGGATTAAAAGAATTTCTTGTTAAAATGGTTGTATGTGTTTTAAGAAAATAAATTTATAGTGGGGAGTTAAAATGAAATTAAAAATAGATAAAATTGTTTTAGTGTTAATATCATTATCTCTTTTAGTAGGTATTTATACAGTTTATCAAAGGGTAGAAATAGAAAAGCAATATAAAACGGCAGAGATTATATTGGATTACAGTGAAATGAAAAAATTTGCCGACAGCTCGGAAGAAGATTTAGACTGGTGGCTGAGAGAATTTAAAAAGTATGGTGCTGAGTCGGTTGCGGTACCGGAAGAAACTGTTAAGCTTTTAATTGAATCAGGCAAGCCCCTGAGAGCTGAAATTGTATCGGAGATGATAAAGAATTACAACTGGCAGAATGATTACAACGAACAGATTTCAGTAATGGTTGATGAAGGCGTCATAAAAAACAACGATGTGCTTATAACGACACGGGACGAATCATTATTTGATTATTTAAACAGCGGGCTAACAGAAAGATACGATAATGAGTTTTTTGATACATATCATATGAACGATGATTATTATATAGTATTAAAGGGTACAAATGATGATATATATTACTCTGATATTCAGAAAGTTTGGGATCTGGAAGGAAAAGGAGTTTACGAATCAAAGATTGTGGCCGATTCAAGACTGCTGAACATAGGAATAGGCTATGATGAAGAAAAAATAAATCTTATAAAGGATTCCGGTCTGGACGTCATATTAAGACCTATTAATTTTCCTACATATAATGAAAAATTGACAGATGTATACATATCGGCAAACGAGAAATACGATTTGAAGCCTCGGATATATCTGCTTGGCAGCAAGGAAGTTTTGGGATATCCCGAAAATGAGCAAAGTTTATTGGATTATGTTAAGGAAAACAACATTGCGATAGCTCTGATAGAGAACTCTACTCAAAGAGAGCATTTAGACGGAAAGGGGTTAAATAAGTTAGTTGAAAAATCCGGCTACAGCGCTATGAGAGTCTTCACCATGTGGGATTACATAAGAGAAAGAAACAAATACTACAATTATGAAGGTGCGGAAGAAATTGAAAACACAATGTTCAGGGCAATAACTGAGCGTAACATAAGAGCAATTTATTTTAAGCCGTTCTTTGAAGAACAGAAAAGTGCTAAGTATTTAACTGATGCCGAAGAATATGAAAGAACCTTCAGCAGTTTGGAAAGCAGATTAAGCGAGCACAATATCAAGCTTGGCAAGGCTGAGTCGATGAAAGAATTTCATGTGGGCTCAAAGAGATTATCTGTTTTAGCCTTTGGTATAACTTTAGCAGCAGTGCTGTTGTTTATCAAAATGTTTAATATAAAAGACTCAAGGGCAAGCTATTTATATTTGTTTGCAGTCCCGGCAGCATTCATACCTCTTGTTGCAAGAGGCATTGCCGAAAAAGGATTTGCATTTGCCGCCGCAGTAATTTTTTCAGGTCTGGGAATATATTTTTATATTATTCAGATTAAGAAAATATATGTGGATACAAAAAAATATTCATTTATAAATATTATTTCATATTCAACACTGATATTGACGGGAGCGGTAATTATTTCGCTGGCTGGCGCAATCTTTCTTGATGCAATGCTTGCGGATGTGAAATATTTCCTTGAGATGGATATTTTCAGAGGAGTTAAGTTTGCACAAATACTTCCTTTTGGTATCTTTTTGGTGATGTTCATAATTTATTTCATGAATAAAGAGGAAGATGAATCAGTTAAAAGTGTTGTTAAAACTACCGCAAGATTTTTGAATAAAGAGGTAAAAATCTATTACGGAATTATAGTTGGAATTATAGGTGCCGCAGCTTATATTTATATTTCAAGAACAGGGCACGAAACGAACGTTCAGCCTTCAAGCATCGAAATGATTTCAAGAAACTTTATGGAATATGTATTATTGGCAAGACCGAGGACTAAGGAATTCCTTATTGCGTTTCCTGCAATTTTTGCCGCAGTTTACGCAGCCGGAAAAAAATCGGAGTTCTTTACGGGAATTTTCATGTTAGCAGCTGCTATGGGGACTTCTTCAATAGTTAACACATTTTCACATTTGAGAACTCCTATATATTTATCATTGGCAAGAACAGTGATTGCATTAGGCTTTGGAATAGTTGTGGGTGTAATTGCAGTGATAATAATGGACGTACTTCATAAAATATACTTAAGATTACAGGAGAGGTTTAAGTGAAAAAAATATTGTTGGCGGGATATTACGGGTTTGGAAATTTAGGTGATGAAGCAATATTAGAAATGGCACTTAAACAAATACTGGAGATAACCGACAGAAAAAATATTATTGTTTTATCAGGAAACAAAGAAATAACAAGCGAAAAATATAACATAGCTACAATAGACCGCTACAACGTGCTTTCGATTATTTTTAAGCTAAGGAGTACAGATGCTATTGTTTTTGGTGGCGGAAGCTTGCTGCAGGATATAACAAGCAAAAGAAGCATTTATTATTACCTGTTTTTAATCAGATTAGCTAAGATGATGAACAATAAAGTAATTATGCTCAGTCAGGGCATTGGACCGCTGGTTAACGAAAACAGCAAGAATGCAGTAAAAAATACATTAAAATTAGTTGATTACATAACTGTCAGAGATAAGCATTCGATGGAACTGTTGGAGGAAATGGGATTGGATAAAAATAAAATATTTTTATCCATAGACCCTGTCATAAATTTAAGGGCAGGTGAAAATTTTGTCAATAAAACAAGCGGTAGAAAAAAAGTTTGTTTTTCCTTAAGAAACTGGAAAAATGCTGATGTAAGCTGCAAAATAAGCAATGTTGCAGAAAAGCTGATTGAAAATAATATCGAATGCTACTTTATTCCTTTTTACTATAACGAAGATTTAGAGCTTATTGATCAAGTCGAAAAGAACCTCGGCGGAAGAGCTGTTTATTATAAGGAACGACTTACTACCAATGACGCATTTGATATAATTAAGGGTATGGATGTATTGGTTGGAGTGAGATTGCATTCATTGATTTTTGCGGCATCGGCAAATGTACCTTTTGTGGCGGTGTCTTACGACCACAAGGTTGATCATTTTGTTAACAGTGTCAACATGAAGGTTTCTTCAAATATTGACGATATTGATGAGGAACTGCTTTTTAACGAGATAATAGATAAAATAAATAATGAGGATTTTGAGAAAAAAAAGCTTTATGATAATGTATCAAGATTAAGAGAGTTAATTAAGGTTAACTATCAAATATTAAAGGAAATATAGTATGGATAAATTAAGTATAATGGGTGTTAGAATTGACAACATGTCAATGAATGAAACCATGGACGTAATTAAAGATAAAATAAAAAACAAAGAACAGTACATAATTTATACGCCTAATACCGAAATAGTAATGATGTGTAATAAGGATGAAGAATTTATGGAATTAATAAACAAATCTGACATAAATGTGCCTGACGGTATAGGATTAATATATGCATCTAAAATTAAAAAGCACCCTTTAAAAGAAAAAGTAGCCGGTTATGATTTATCTGTAAATATGTTAAAGTTAGCAAATGAAAATAATTTAAAGCTTTTCGTTGTAGGCGGTAAGCCGGGAATTGCAGATGAAGCAATGGAAAATGTCCATAGAGAATATCCAAATATCAATATTGCAGGAAGTCAGCACGGTTATTTTAAGGGTACACATTTAGGTAAGAATGGTGATGACGAAGAATTAATAGTATTGGATAAAATAAACAAGGCAGAGCCGGATATTTTATTTGTGGGCTTCGGTGCTAAAAAGCAGGAGCAGTGGATAGAGTATAACAGGGATAAGATTAATGCAAAGATAATCATAGGAAACGGGGGTACATTAGACGGACTTGCCGGCAAGGTAAAAAGAGCTCCCGATATTTTTATAAAGTTAGGACTTGAGTGGTTATACAGATTAATAAAAGAACCTAAAAGAATTAAGAGACAAATATTGCTTCCGATTTTCATGATTAAAGTTGTCTTTAGAGGCAAAGATATTATAAAAGAAATAAAGGAGGGTTAAATGAAACTATTTATCGATACAGCTAATGTTGATGAAATAAGAATAGCAAACGACATGGGTGTTATTTGCGGAGTAACCACAAATCCATCATTGATTGCAAAAGAGGGAAGAGTATTTGAAGAGGTTGTTCGTGAAATTACGCATATAGTGGACGGTCCTATAAGCGCGGAAGTTATAAGTTTAGACTCTGAAGGTATGATAAGGGAAGCAGTTGAACTTTCTAAAATTCATAAAAATATCGTTGTTAAAGTTCCAATGACTGACGAAGGGCTGAAAGCTGTCAAGGTTTTAAGTAATGAAGGAATTAAAACAAATGTTACTCTTGTTTTCTCGGCAGGTCAGGCGCTTCTGGCAGCAAAGGCAGGGGCGGCCTATGTAAGCCCTTTTGTAGGAAGATTAGACGATATTAATAACGATGGAATCAAGCTGATAGAAGAAATAACAAATATATTTATGAATTATGATATTGATACTGAAATAATAGCAGCAAGCATAAGGCATCCTATGCATGTAACTGAAGCTGCAAAATACGGCTGCCACATTGCAACAGTTCCGTTTAAGGTGTTGATGCAGTTAACAAAGCACCCGTTGACAGACAAAGGAATAGAACAATTTTTAAAGGATTGGGAGAACAGCGTTAACAATAGATAAAAACGATAGGAGAACAATTGTTCCGATGTTGTTACTTAAGGAGGATTAAATGAACTACGATGAATTAAGCGTCATAGCAAAAAATATGCGCAGAAATATTTTGACTATGATTCATGCGGCAAACTCGGGGCATCCGGGAGGATCGCTGTCTGCGGTTGAAATTTTAACTTATTTATATTTTAAAGAAATGAACATAAAGGACGTTGATGATGATGACAGAGATCGTTTTGTATTGTCAAAGGGTCACGGCGCTCCTGTATTATATGCAGCACTGATGGAAAAGGGCTTTGTGAGCAAGGATTTAATGAATACATTGAGACAGGTCAATTCAAAGCTTCAGGGACATCCGGACATGAAAAAATTAAAAGGAGTTGAGGCTTCAACCGGCTCATTAGGTCAGGGTCTGTCCATCGCAAATGGTATGGCTCTTGCATTCAAGCTTGACAAGAGAAAAAACAGAGTGTTTGTGCTGTTGGGAGACGGAGAGATACAGGAAGGTATGATCTGGGAAGCAGCAATGCTTGCTAATCACTATAAGCTAGATAATCTGACGGCTATCGTGGATCATAACGGACTTCAGATAGACGGCAGAAACGAAGACGTTATGAGTGTGGAACCTATAGATAAAAAGTTTGAGGGCTTTGGATGGCACGTCATACATGTAGATGGTCATGATTTTTCTTCACTTGAGAAAGCATTTGAAGAAAGAAAAACTATAAAGGAAAAGCCCGTATTGATTATTGCCAAAACGACGAAGGGCAGAGGCTGCTCATTCATGGAGGACAAGGCAGGTTGGCATGGCAAAGCTCCGAATTACGATGAGTATTGCACAGCAATGGAAGAATTAGGGGGTGACAATTAATGGCAAAGGCAACGAGAGAAGCATACGGAGAAGCACTGAAAAAGTTAGCTGCAAGCAATCCGAATATAGTGGTTTTAGATGCGGATTTGTCCGGATCCACTAAGACATCAGAATTTAAAAAAGTCAGTCCTGAAAGATTCTATAATGTAGGTATAGCAGAACAGAACCTCATAGGTACGGCAGCAGGTATGTCCCTGGCCGGAAAAATTCCATTTGCAAGTACATTTGCTATGTTTGCTGCGGGAAGGGCTTTCGAAATTATAAGAAATACTGTGGCATATCCTAATTTAAATGTAAAGATTGCAGCTACACATGCCGGTCTTACCGTAGGGGAAGACGGCGGTTCACATCAGGCAATAGAAGATATAAGCTTAATGAGAAGCATACCAAACATGACAGTTATCAGTCCTGCCGATGCAACTGAAGCAGAACAGGCGGTATTAAGCGCTGCCGAATATGTGGGCCCTGTTTATATCAGATTGGGAAGAATGGCAGTTGATGATGTTTATGACGATTCATATAAATTTGAATTGGGAAAAGGCGTTGAGCTTAAAAAAGGTGATGATATAACAATAATCGCTACCGGTTTAATGGTTCAGGAAGCTTTAAAGGCAGCGAAGAAATTGTCTGAAGAAGGTATAGATGCAAGAGTAATCAATATTCACACTATTAAACCGATAGATGCTGAAATAATTATAAAAGCTGCTATGGAAACTAAAAAAATAGTAACGGCAGAAGAGCACAGCATCATAGGCGGGCTTGGAAGTGCTGTTTTAGAGGTTTTATCCGACACATATCCTGTCAAGGTTAAGAGAGTCGGTGTAATGGATACATTCGGTGAATCAGGAAAACCGAAAGATTTGCTTGAAAAATATCATTTGACGTCTGAATATATAGCAAAAGCATGTAAAGAGATAGTATAATAAACCAACATTTCGGGGACGGACCTTTTTGTGGCGGCTTGCCGCCACAAAAAGGTCCGTCCCCGAAATGTTGAAAAAAATTATAATTTTATGTTGACATAATGTGGACAACAGGGTATAATATTCGATTTGACATATCTTTGCAAATGGTGTATACTATAATTTAGGAGGTATTTGTATGTTTAAATTAGGCGACAAAGTAGTATATCCAATGCATGGAGCCGGCGTTATAGAAACGATGGAGTCAAAAGAAATACTGGGTGAAATCAAAAGTTACTATGTACTTAAGATGCCTATCGGTGAAATGAAGTTAATGATACCGGTAGACAATGTTAATAATATAGGGCTTAGGAATATTATAGAAAAAGACATGGTTGAAAAAGTATATGATATTTTAAAGCAAGCTGCTGTATTGAACGATTCAAATTGGAATAAAAGATATCGTGACAACTTAGTAAAAATGAAGACCGGAGATATATTTGCTGTAGCTCAGGTAGTAAGAGATTTAACGTACAGAGACAGAGAAAAGGGATTGTCAACCGGTGAGAAAAAAATGCTGGTAAGTGCTAAACAAATGTTGATTAGCGAAATAGCTCTTTCAACTGATAAGGACGGCAAGGGTATTTCTGATTATTTGGACAATATTATAAATGAAGATGCACTAACACAGGAAGACAATGTGCTTTAGTGCATATTTCTTTTTTTGTTGCAAAGTTAAGGAAAAATTAATAATAATTACGTATAATTTAATAAAAATGGTATAGCCAAACGATAAAAAATGTGTTACATTTAATATTATAACAAATAATGGGTATACTTAAAAGGAGGTGAGTATATGATTGATAAAATAATTAAAGCAGTAATTGCTGTTGTGGGGGCATCGTTTGGTGCATTTGTAGGATTACTGTTAAATCAAAACGGACTTCTTAATTTTACAAGTTTGCAAAATGTATTAATAATTTTAGGTATAAGTATAGCTTTTGGAATCATATTTTTTCTTTTTTCTTCTAAAATCAAAAAGGTCGGACTTAGTATAGTAGGAGCTTTTGA
Organism: Sedimentibacter hydroxybenzoicus DSM 7310; assembly: GCF_013403245.1. Lineage (GTDB taxonomy): Bacteria > Bacillota > Clostridia > Tissierellales > Sedimentibacteraceae > Sedimentibacter > Sedimentibacter hydroxybenzoicus. Next base: position 61,299 of record NZ_JACBNQ010000018.1, read on the forward strand.
AAGAGAATTACTGAAATTTTCTATAATGGATATTATCTGGGGAGCAATTGGGTTAATTGTTGGATTTATAATTGCAGCTCTGATTAGTCAGCCGTTTTCAGACATCAAATACGTGGGCACGATTGTTTCAATTTTGTCATACTTAATGTTTGGATACTTAGGAATTAAAATATCCACCGGGAAGAAAGATGATATGCTGTGGCCGCAGATTAATCTTAAAAAAGCAGCTGCCGCAGTTAAAAAACAAGATAAAGGTTCTAAAAAAGAAATGCTGTCTCCTAAAATTCTTGATACAAGTGTAATTATTGACGGAAGAATTTCGGACATATGCAAGACAGGTTTTGTAGAAGGAACGTTGGTTATCCCTGAGTTTGTTCTTAAGGAATTAAGACATATAGCTGACTCGTCGGATAGCTTAAAAAGAAACAGAGGCAGAAGAGGCTTAGATATTTTAAACATCCTTCAAAAGGATGATGACGTACACGTTGTTATTGAATCCAAGGATTATGGCGATAACATTGAGGTGGACGTGAAGCTCCTGAAGCTGGCTAAAGAGCTCGGTGGTAAAGTGCTGACAAATGATTTTAATTTAAATAAGGTAGCTGAATTCCAAGGAGTTGAAGTTCTTAATATAAACGAGTTAGCGAACGCGGTAAAACCGGTTGTATTACCCGGTGAAGAAATGAATGTCATGGTTGTTAAGGACGGTAAGGAATCAGGCCAAGGTCTTGCATACCTGGACGACGGTACTATGATAGTGGTAGAAGGCGGCAAAAAGTGCATAGGAGATTCGGTTGTAGTAACGGTAACAAGCGTACTTCAGACGGCGGCAGGCAGAATGATTTTTGCAAAGCTAAAAAATGTAATTAATAAAGCGGTTTGATAGGAAGAGAGACACACCTTTAAGAATGGAAAGTCTTTGAAATATAGGTTAAAGGAATGTCCCTGTGTATAAAATTTGATAAAAGTATAAGAATAATAAGGTACTCGTGCGAGTATCTTATTTATTTTTTTGTTTATCTATATTTTCGGGTGGTGTTGATTATGATTATAGTTGCTGTCAGAGCACTGATATTATATACATTTTTATTGATATCGATGAGGATAATGGGAAAAGGCGAGCTTGGGGAACTTCAGCCGTTTGATCTGGTTGTATCATTAATGCTTGCGGAGCTTGCAGTTATACCTTTAGGTGATTTAGGCGAGCCATTGTTTCATGGATTTATTGCAATAGCAACAATTATGTTTTTACAATGCTTAATATCGTACATTACTTTAAAAAACAATGGCGCAAGAAAAATAATATCGGGAGTACCGTCAATTATTTTTGATCATGGCAGATTCAATGTCAAAGAAATGAAAAAGCTGAGAATAAATGTTAATGACGTATTGGGTCAGATTCGGTTAAAAGGATATTGTAATATAGAAGATATAGATTATCTTATAATGGAAACTAACGGAGAAATGAGCATTATTGCACCGGATGATCCACCAGGTACAAAATGCAAGAGATTACCGGTTGCCACAATACTTGACGGTAAGGTAATGTATAATAACTTTAAAAAGTACAATGTTTCTTATTCGGATTTTGAAAAGGAACTGAAAAAGAAGAAAACAAATCCAAAAGATATATTGTACGGTTTTGTGGATGAAGATGATAATTTTATTTTTTATGTGAGGTAAGCTATGAGAATGTTGATTATTTCTTTAATATTTTTGCTGTTAATGATTGGGATATGGATGTGGTATCATTTCACCTCAATTGAACCAATGACCAAATTTTACAATGAAAGTATAAACGATTTATTAATAGATATAGAAAATGAACAATGGGATAAAGCAGACGAAGCTATACTGCTCTACATGAATAAATGGGAGGAAGTTAAAAATGTCTGGATTTATTTCATAGACCAAAAAGACTTAGACGGCATAGAATCATCAATGAAAAAGATCAACGTCTACATAAAAAACAGGGATAAATCATATGCTCAAGCAGAACTTGAGCATATGATGATTTTATTCAATAGTATTAAAGAAAATGAATGCCTGACAATACAAAATATTTTTTAAACCTATTTGACAGCATTGGAAAGCTCACCTATATTTTCTATATAACATCTTACAACATCGCCTTGTTTCAGGTAGTTTGGAGGATTAAAACCTGCTCCTACACCCGCCGGAGTTCCTGTTAATATAATATCTCCCGGATACAGTGTGATGCATGATGAAAGGTCACTGATAATTGTCGGTATATCAAATATTAATTGGTTTGTGTTTGAGTTTTGTCTAAGTTCACCATTTACATAGCTTTTTATTTCTAAGCACGGTGGAAATGATATATTCGTCTTATGTGCGATATAAGGTCCCAGCGGTGTAAAAGTATCTACCGATTTACCTTTATGCCATTGGATATGCTCCTGCTGCAAATCTCTTGCAGATATGTCATTGCAAATTGTGTATCCGAAAATTACACTTTCTGCTTCTTCCTTTGATACATTCTTGCATTTTTTGCCGATAACTACAGCTAATTCAACCTCATAATCCAAATCCTTTACGATAGGGAAATGAGAATCTATAAAATCCTCGTGACCTATGGCAGGGTATGCGACCTTACTGAAATAAATCGGGTTTTTCGGTACATCAGCATTGACATTCTTTAAGTTCTTAACCTCATGCACATGATCGAGATAATTCTTCCCCAAGCAAAATATATTTCTCCTAGGATAAGGTATGGGAGCAGATATTTTCACCATGTTCAACGTTATTTCTGATTTGCATGAATGCAATGCTTTTTTAATTTTTTCAGAACCTACATTATCGAAAATATCAATAAGGCTTAACATATCTTTTGGTTCATCGATATTTAATTCTAAAAAGATCCTGGAAGCAGGTATTATGCCTTTTCTTTCCTCATCTAAAAAACCTATGTACTCCTTGTCTTTATAAATATACGTTAATAAATACATTACTACCTCCTTTGAAATTTAATCATATATATAATATAGTACAATAATAAATTAAATTCAAGAAAGATATTCGCATTTCGATGAAATATGAAAATATTTGCATGAAAATTGCATATATGCTATAATATATAAATCAAAATCATATAATTTGAGGTATAAAATGAGCAGATTTATGTTGAATGAACTACATAAGGAAATACTACAACAGCTAACAAAAAAAGAATTCCTGAAAAAAATCAATATTACTGAAGAAAAGATACAAGCTAATATTATAAACAAGAAGTTCGTTAATAATTTACTTATATTAATAAATAAAAATCACTTATCATGCAAAGATGTGTTAGAATTAAGCTCTGATGTTTTAAGCGGCATTTATCCGGATTCTCCTTGCGATTGGCTTTCTTATATTTTTCAATATACCTTACATAAATCATTTCCCGAAGCCGTAACCATAAAACTCTATCCTAAATATGAAAGCGGCGTTCTTATATACTTAGAAATATTGAGGACTATACTTCGCCATGCAGGAAACAGCGATGTTTACGACAAATTTTCGGATTTTAATTTTTTGAGTCAGGATGAAATAAATGAGCTTGAAAATCCGGAGGAATATATTAGTTTCTTAAATTACTTCGATAAAAATTATATATATGAGCTCATGATGCTTGATGAAGAAGTTAACGGATTCAATACATTAAAACACGTTGCCGCAGTTCATTACGTTGCTATGCATGTTGCAAGGCAAATGAAGAAGGTAGGAATTCAAGTGAATTTAGGCTTGGTTTCAGGTGCTGCCGCAGGTCATGACATTGGGAAATATGGGTGCAAAGGACTTGAAAAAAGACGTGTTGCATATCTTCATTATTATTACACGGATCAATGGTTTGCAAAATACAACATGCCATCAATCGGCTTAATCGCAGCAAATCATTCAACATGGGATTTAGAACTTGAAAACTTACCCCTAGAATCGTTGATATTAATTTATGCGGATTTCAGAGTTAAAAACAGATATGTCAAAAACGGTTTTGAAATGTACATTTACAGCCTTACAGAGTCGTTTCATATAATCCTTGATAAGCTTGATAATGTTGATGAGAAAAAAGAAAAAAGATATATCAGGGTTTATTCCAAGCTTAAGGATTTTGAAAATTACATGGTACACAGAGGGATAAACATAGACCTAAAATCTGATGAGCCAAATCCTACAAAGCTTATTGACTATGCTTTAATAGATGGTTATGAGGTTGTGGAAAACTTCAAGTACATGGCTATAGAGCACAATACATCTCTCATGAGCAAGCTTAACAATGAAGTAATTTTTACAGGTATGATTGAATCTGCAAGAAGTGAGCGAAATTGGAAGAATTTAAGAGCATACCTGGATTTGTTAGATGAATATTCCATTTACTTATCCCAGAAAGAAAAGCTGTTTACATTAAATTTTCTGCATGAGCTTTTAGTATACAGGGAAGGGGACATAAGACGAAAAGCGGCAAATCTTATGGGTAATATCATAGTAACGTATGATTTGGAATATTCAAAGGAAATTCCCGAGGATGTAAAAATAGATTTAGACGAAGAAATAAACGGATTGTCTCTATGGGATAAATACATAGGTCTTTTTATTGATCCGGGACACAAGGTGACTGAAAACCACAAGGAATGGATTGGATATTCTTTAAGGATTTTTGTTGATTCCGTTATTAATTCAGGCAAAAATGAAGATAAAAAAAGTTATTTGGATATTTTTATAAAGTATTTACAGCAAGAGAATAATGTTGCATTATTTAGCTGCTTAAATTCACTTTTAAGCATTCCTGTTGAATTATATTCTCCTGAGCAACTGTATTTTATAATTGACTATAGCTTAAAATCGACGAAACATCCGCAAGATATACATCTGATGGCAGTACAGTTTTTTAATATGCTGGTTAAAAATAAAGATAAAGTTAATATAAGTTTAGAAAAAATAAGAGATTATGTAGCTGATATATCTGTTGATGAAGGTCTTTGCATAAACTATTTAAAATATAAAATTTCTACAAATTTAAATATGCCGAAGGAAATAATCAATCAATACAGCATTTTAATTACAAGCAGCAGGTATAAGAGTTCAGATTTGTTTTTAAATAATCTTAAAACCGCAACACCATGGAATGTAAAAACAATCAGCATTGATTATATAATGGATTTTATAAAGGACAAAAATGAAGTTACCCTACTGCAAACCGCAACGCATTTGGCGAATCTGGTAAAGGTGAGTGCCAAAGAGTCGGTGAGAAATAAGGCTGGTAATTCATTAGTTGAATTGGGATCATTTTTAACAGTTGACCAAAGAAATGAAATAGCAATCGAGCTTATAAAGGGTCTTGAAATAGATGAAATACAATATGCCAAATATATACCGGAATATCTTGGACGCTTTGTTATGCTTTTATCCCCTAAAGAATTAGATGAGGTTATAACTGAATTAAGAGTTATATACAAGGGTACAAATGACAGAGCAAGTGCTTTGGTAATCAATACTTTAGGTATAATGATACAGTATTATCCGGAATATAAAAAAAGATTTAATGAGGATGATGAAACCTATAACAACAGGATGATAAAAATGATAGGGATAGTTTTAAGCGGACTTTCCAATTATAATACATCTGTAAAGCAAGAGACATTTTTGGTCATAGGTCAATATATTTTTTGTTCAAAAATGTTAAGCTTAAAGGAAAAGCATAAGATATTTTTGCTTATCTATAAAAAACTGCTAACTTTGATAAATGAAAAGGAATCCGGAGATTTGTTCTTTTTCAACAACTCAGCTTCGTTTAATCATATTTACAGGTTTATAAGCGATTATGAATTCTATTATAAGGATTTTGAAATTATTGAAAATAAGAATATTGCATTTTTCCCGGGAACGTTTGATCCGTTTTCATTGAGTCACAAGGGAATAGTTACTGCTATCAGAAATTTGGGTTATGAGGTTTATTTGGCGGTAGATGAATTCTCTTGGTCAAAAAGAGTTCAGCCTCGTATGATAAGAAGGCAAATAATCAATATGTCAATAGCGGATGAATTAGGAGTATTTCTATTTCCCGATGATATACCTGTTAATTTATCAAATACAAATGACTTGAAAAATTTAAGAGAGCTCTTTGGCAATAAAGATATATATATAGTGGTGGGAAGCGACGTATTGATAAATGCCACAGCATATAGGTCAAGACCTACCAAAAATTCGATTCACAGCTTTAATCATATTGTATTTAAGCGCACTAATGATGATGCTACACCTGCTATAATGAAAAAGACAGAAGAAAACAAATTAAGAATAAAAGGAAACATAGTTGAGCTTAAGCTTCCTATGTATTTAGAGGATATCAGCTCTACTCAAATAAGAGAAAATATAGACAATAACAGAGATATATCAAATCTTATAGATTCTCTTGCTCAGAGCTTTATATATGATAAAAACATATATATGAGAGAGCCGTTAGATAAAGGTGTTTTAAAATCAAAACCATTTACTATAGAAATAATCGAAGATTTAAGTAAAAAAATTGTGGATGAAATTGGCCATTATATTTTCATGCACACGAATTTGTATGAAAATATAGGTGAAAAGCTTATATCCAAAGATATCAAGCTGATGGTTATAAGAGACAGCAAGAATTCCAATAAGCTGTTAGGATTTTCTGCGTTCCACAAGATAGGCTCATCTGAAGTTTACGGAGAATTCCAAAGCCAATATATTGCTAACTATGTAAGAGATAAAACTGCAGGAAGAATAATAGTTATTGACGGCATTTTTATTAATCCAAGCAAGACATACGACAATATGGAGCAGATAATTTTAACTGAAACGCTTGCTTACTGCCTGAAAAATGATTTTACATATGCGTTATATTATAACACATTGTCAAATTCTAACACGGATGTGGTATTGGAAACCTTAGAGATGCAAGGATTTAGTAAAATAAATGACGGCAATAAAACAATTTATGCTGTAGATATGAAATTCCCGATTTGCTTAACATTAAATATGAGAAGCTTTATAAAGGATCCTTTAAGCAATAATCCAAAAGTCTACGAAGCAATTGTTTATGCAAGGAAGAGATTGCAAAAGTCGATGACAGAGTTGTATCCGGGCTCATTAGTTTTGTCAATTGACAATGACATGATTAATCAAATCCTTATAAATAAAATATGCAGCATTAACAATGTAAGCAATGAAATGCAAATTCCGAGAGTTTTAGGGGAATATATGTGCGTTCCGTTCGGCAATATACTGAAAGGATTGGTAGTGCCGAATACGGTTACAAAATCACTTCATACTGAAAAGGTATATTCAACTGATGCTAAATCATTTAAAATAACTGAATATCCAAACTATTCGCCTATTGAGATACAAGTAAATACAATCAAATCATTTGATAAACAGGTTATTTTGGTTGACGATTTGCTGCACAAGGGGTACAGGATTAAAGAAATTGACCCTGTGCTAAAAAGATACAATATTGAAGTTAAAAAGATTATAGTAGGTATAATGTCCGGAAGAGGCAAGGATTTAATGGATATACAGGGAAGAGAGGCCGATTGCGCATACTTCATACCTAATCTGAGGATATGGTTTAATGAAAATCTTATGTATCCGTTTTTAGGCGGAGACGGTATGTGGCAGAACGGACAATCATTTAATCTGATTCCTTCCATAAACTTAATACTTCCGTTTTATTCTCCTATGTATTTAAATCAGGCGACCAAAGAATCAATATATAATTTATCAATGACCTGCCTGACAAATGCCAAGATGATACTTCAGGTGTTAGAGGATGAATATCAGGAATTGTACGAGAAGAAGCTTACCTTAAAAAGACTGGGAGAGGTTTTGATATCTCCGAGAATTCCTTATTTGGGAGACAGCATTTATTATGATTTAAACAAGGAAGCTTCAAGCTATATGGATGTATGCATAGAAAATTTAGTAAAGCTTGAAAGGATAATAATATGATTTTTTATTATTATTTGTATAAAAACAAATATTTGTTTTCAATTGAAGATAAATACAATTATACCAAAGTGAAAAATATCCCTTTGCATATCGATGAATTATATTTTTTGTATGAATCGGATAAAAATGCTTCAAAAGGATCATATGCAGTATCTGAAACTACGGATTTGTTCAATTATGAAGAATCAATAGAGTTATTAAAGTTAAAAGGATCAGAAGAAATAATTCCGGAAAATATAAAGCAGCTTATCGATAGAAGAAAAATAAAAGCGGTCAATACATCCTATGAAAATTACGAAGAGAGATTTTGCTTTGCTGAAAGCAAAAAAAAGACAGTAAATATTCTTGCATTGGGAGATGTGGGCAGTACCTTATTAACGGGACTTAAACTGCTCGGAGGAGATATAGTTGAATACATCGGCATATATGACAGAAGCCCTGAAAAAATCCAAAGATTTGAATATGAAATGAATCAAATATCATTTCCCTTTGAATATGATGTATTACCTGAGGTGCATGGAATTTCCAAAGATGAATTGTTTGATTGCGATATGTTTGTGTTTTGTGCTTCAAAGGGAGTACCCCCAATAGGGGATGAGGGTAAAGACGTCCGCATGGTGCAGTTAGAGGAAAACGCAAGACTCATTAGAGAATATGTAATTATGGCGGCAGACAAAGATTTTAAAGGCATATTTGCGGTTGTGTCGGATCCTGTTGACCCACTGTGTGCTGTTGTTTTAAAAGAAAGTAATAATAAGCTTCTGCCTGAACAGATTAAGGGCTACGGGCTTGGGGTAATGAATGCAAGAGCTGTGTACTACGCCAAAAAGCACAAGGAATACGCAATGTACCTCGACGAGGGAAGGGCATTTGGACCTCACGGAAATGACCTCGTCATAGCAAATAGCATAATCAATTACGATGACAAGCTGTCCAATAGGCTGACAAAATTAGCTGTTGAAGCAAATTTGCAGGTCAGAAAGACCGGATTTAAGCCATATATTGCTCCCGCACTGTCGTCAGGAGCAATATCCATCGTGTACACATTGGAGGGCAAATGGCATTACAGCTCCAATTATATAGCAGGCGTATACATGGGTGCCAAAAACAGAAATCTTTGTTCAGGGCTTGAAATAGAAAAAATAAATATGCCGGATGAGCTGTTTGACAGAATAAAATACACATATGATAATTTAAAGAAAATACGGGATTTGTCATTCTGTGAATGAATGCATCATTCGACACGAACAGAGGGGTAATTATGGAGAAGCTATTGCTGTTGATTCCCGGTAAACCATCGGAACGGCTAAAAAAAATGATAGACCGTTCAACTCAGGGAATCCAATACGAAGTATTAAAGAATCTTGACAAAACAGAAAATTTACAAAACAAAAAAATTCTTTTTGCCGTTGAACTGGGGGATACGGGCATAAATACAGTGCTTTACAGGATGCTTGAGAAAATAAGCTTGTCAGGCGCATCATTTATGAAAAATTCTGTAGGAAGCATACTGATAAACTCAGATAGTGAGCTTCATACAAGAGATGTGGCACGTAAGATTATACTGTATTGCAACATGGCAGGCTGCACATTTCCCGGAAGACCGCTGTGTGAGGCGGCAGGTTATTTAAAAAACTTTAAAACACAGCAAAAACTATCAGCTGATTTAAGTCTCGATGAAGTTTGCCTCAACGACAGCAGAAATGTAGTAGAAAAATTAATAAATTTTAAAGCTGAAAAATTTATCGAGCCTAAAATATTGGTTCTCCACGCAAGCAATTACAAAACATCCAATACATTATCACTCTGGCAAATGGTAAAGAGCAATTTAGATGGCTGCAGCATAAACGAAATACACATAGAAAACGGATCCGTAAAGGATTGTAAAGCATGCTCCTATAAAGCATGCAAGCACTATTCACAAAATCATAACTGCTTTTACGGCGGTATAATGGTAGAAGAGGTTTATCCTGCTATCATAGATTGCGACATATTAATAATGCTTTGCCCAAATTATAACGATTCAATAAGCGCTAATCTGTCGGCAGCAATTAACCGTCTGACGGCATTGTTTCGAAAAGTCAAATTTTATGATAAATATATATACGCTATCATCGTGTCAGGCTTCAGCGGAAGCGATATATTAGCTCAACAGCTCATAAGTGCGATAAATATCAACAAGACATTCATATTGCCGCCAAATTTTGCTCTTATGGAAACAGCTAACGATATAGGTGATATAGAAAAAGCAGAAAATATAAAAGAAAAAGCAAAAGAATTTGCTGACAATATAAAAAGGCATCAGATATAGCTCTGATGCCCTGTTTTTTTTATACCTCGAAAAATCCTCGTATTTGTCATTCCGAGCGTTAGTGAAGAATCTCAACACTTGACTTTCTTATTCCTCGTCCTCTTCATCTAACAATTCGTCCATTTCAGCTTCGTCTAATATTTCGTCAAACGCTTTTGTAACTTCTTCGTACTCTTCATCAGACTCGATAGTTAAAAGCTCAAAACTTCCGTCCTCGTATTCCTTGAAACCATAAAGATATACTTCGCCTTCTTCGTCTTCATTTTGTAAAGGCAGCAATGCTATGTAATCTTTTTCTCCCACGGGGAATATTGCTATTATAGCACACTCAACTTCAGTTCCATCCTCGAGAGTAATAGTCATTATATCTTCTTCATGTCCGCAACCACAGCCACATTCATCATGGTCGTGATCTTGTTCATTATCATGGTCGCAACCGCATCCGCAGCCGCATAAATCTTTATCTTCACTCATTTGATATACTTCCTTATAATTTATTTATCTGTCACAGATAGTTATTTAAACTGTAACAGAATAAATTACAAAATGCAAGACGAAATTTGCAAATTATATACTTTACAAGTTTTTATTTTTGAGCTATAATAATCAAAGGCGTCGGGGTGTAGCGCAGATTGGTAGCGCACTTGACTGGGGGTCAAGGGGTCGCAGGTTCAAATCCTGTCACTCCGATTAAAAGGGCATAGCTTCCCGCCAAGGAGAAGCTATGTTTTTTTCATTCACAGAAGTGTGTTATAATGGGTTTATTAACTACTGAAAATTTTGATGGTGGATTATATTATGGATATTAACTATATCAAGCATATTTTGCTCGACCAAGGCTTTCGAGGCTGCATTCAAATCTCAAAGAATAAACACTCCGTGTTTTCTCAGGCATATGGTTACTCGGATTTTCCAAATCAAATTCCGAATACACTTGAAACAAAATTTGCGACTGCTTCCGCGGGAAAGGTTTTTGTCGCCGTTTCAACCCTCCAGTTGGTTGAAAACGGGAAATTGCACCTTCAGGATACGCTCAGCAACATTCTTCCTTTGGATTGGCATAAGATTGATACAAACATTACTGTGGAGCAATTGCTTATGCACACATCTGGTATTCCGGATTACTTCGATGAAAATGTAATGAGCGAATATGAGGATTTGTGGAAAGACTTTCCCAATTACAGGATTCGGACAAACGCGGACTTGTTACCGCTGTTTCTTAACAAACCGATGATGTATCCTCGCGGCACAAAGTTCCAATACAATAACACAGGATTTGTCGTTTTGGCGATGATGATCGAAGCAGTGACAAATCAACCGTTTGACATCTACCTTCAGTCAAATATTTTTAACCCTTGTGGAATGCATTCTACAGGTTATTACGAAATGGATAGCCTTCCGGCGAAGTGTGCCAACAGTTATATTTTCGAAAAAGTAAGGAACAGGTTCCGCACGAATATATACAGCGTAGATGCCAAGGGGACCGGCGCAGGCGGCGCGTTCACGACAGTAGGTGATATCCAAAAATTCTGGGATGCTCTTTTATCGCACAAACTGATTACATGGAAAACAACTTCCGAAATGCTGCGTTGCCATAACGGAAATAAAGAAGCAGGATATTATGGCTATGGAATTTGGCTGGAACCCACTGATAACGGCTATAGCCCGTATTTCCAAGGCTGTGACCCCGGTGTAAGTTTTATATCTTCCTATGAACCAAGTGAAGATGTTACCATCACTCTGGTGAGCAATTACGGAGATAATGTCTGGAAGCTGCTGAGAAGTATTCGAGAGTGCATGTCGGGTAAATAGATACCCACTACTATTATTACATACATAATAAATAAATACAGATATCTATGATGAGGTGAAAATGACTGAGGTTTATTTCGTAAGACATGCGGAACCAAATTATATGAATCATGACGACGAGCTGAGGGAGCTTACCGAGAAAGGTCTGACCGACAGAATGCTTGTTACGGATTTTCTGAAAGATAAAAATATCGATGCGGTTCTGTCAAGCCCGTATAAACGTTCTGTTGACACGGTGAAAGATTTTGCAGACAAATATGGGCATCAGGTAGTAATTGTTTCCGGCTTTAAGGAAAGAAAAATTGACAGCGTTTGGATTGATGACTTTACTGCATTCAGCCAACGGCAATGGATGGATTTTGATTATAAGCTTACCGACGGAGAAACATTGAGAGAGGTGCAGAACAGGAATATTGATGCTCTGAAATGGACTTTGAACAAATACAGAAATAAGCGTATTGTAATCGGCAGCCATGGCACCGCTCTGAGTACGATTATCAATTATTATGATACCTCTTTTGGGTATGACTCTTTTAATAATATTAAAGAAATTATGCCCTGGATTGTAAAATTTACATTTGACGAGGAATGCCTGCAAAGTATTGAAATGTTTGATCTCTTTGCAAAATAACTTTAAATCTTTTTTTCATGAGAATGCTCATTTTAAAGAGCCACAGGGATACATAAAATATCCGGGTGGCTCTTTTTTTATAGTAAAATAATGGTAAAGGGTGTATAATATGAAAAGGAAATCTCCTTGATATAAAAAGTAATAACATTATTGGGGGAAAATCGGATATGAAAAACAAATATAAAAAAACTGATGAAAAGTGTAAGTATGTATTAGTGCTGATGTCATTATTAATTACTTTAATCTTTGGAGCCTGTGCGAAAAGTCTTGACGCAGACGCCGAAGCCGAAGTATGTGAGGAAAAAACAGAAGCTAAAGAGAGCATTGAAGTTGAAGACTTAAATCCCTATGATTTTACACTGACCTTTGCGGGAGATATTAATTTTGACGATAACTGGTATACCATGAGACATTACAACAGGGTTGAAAATGGAATTTATGACTGTATTTCGCCGGAATTGATACAGATAATGAAAGATGCGGATATTATGTGCTTAAACAACGAATTTACATACAGCACCGGTGGGTCTCCCTTGGGAAAGACCTACACATTCAGAGCGCATCCGTCAAGGGTGGGAATCTTGGAGGAGTTAGGTGTTGACATTGTAACTCTTGCCAACAATCATGTGTATGATTACGGGGAGCAAGCCCTTATAGATACCATGGAAACCTTAAAAGGAGCGGATATACTTTATTGCGGTGCAGGTCACAACCTGGAGGAAGCTATGACACCTGTATATTTTGAAATAGACGGAAAGAAGGTTGCATATGTTGCTGCTTCAAGAGCTGAGAAAAGTAAGGTAACTCCTCAGGCTGCGGAGGATTCTCCAGGCATATTGCATTGCTACGATACAGGACTGTTTATCGAGACAATAAAAGAGGCAAAAGAAAATGCGGATTATGTTATTGCCTATGTTCACTGGGGTACGGAATTCACCCATGTGTTGGAGGATGTACAGCTTGTTACGGGAAAGGATTATCTGGATGCAGGTGCGGATGTAGTAATAGGCTCTCATCCACATTGTCTCCAGGGTATAGAGTACTATAACGGCAAATATATAATATATAGTCTGGGAAACTTTTGGTTTAACGGACAGGACATAGATACAATGCTGTTAAACGTCAGGTTTTATGGTGACGATACGGAAGAATTTATAGAGGTGGAGGTTGTACCTGCATTTCAGACATACAATACAACTAATTTTTTAAGTGAGCAATCTGAAAAGGAACGCATCTATTCACTTCTGGAGGATATATCCATAAACATAGAAATTGACGATCTGGGGATTGTCACCGGTCTCAGCCCATGACCAAGAGAAATTTGTTGACAAAGGGTTATTTTAACAATATAATAATTACAATAAAACAAAGAAAATGAGAATCAAGGATTATTGGAATGAAGAATAGTACTACAATATAAAAGGTGGTTATTATGGAAAAAAAACGAATAAGCATTTCTGCTAAAAGACAGATAACAATACCCCGGAAATTCTATGAAATGTTAGGCTTTGAAAATGAAGCTGAATGTATTGTAAAAGAAAATGAGCTTATTTTAAGACCTGTAAGGGAAACAAACAGCGGTGAATTTGCTGAACAAATTTTATCAGATTTAATCAAGCAGGGATTTCAGGGAGAAGAATTACTTAATAAATTTAAAGAAACACAGAGAAAAATCCGCCCGGCAGTTGAAAAAATGCTGAAAGATGCAGAACGTGCAGCAGAAGGAGAAGGAAATTATTTCACATATAATGATATATTTTGTAAAAAGGCGGAACAGTGATGACACAGCTGAGAATTATGCCTCCTGCTGCGAAATATTTAAAAAAGATTAAGGACAAAAGTCTGAAAGCCGAATATCAGAGAGCAATTGATAAAATTCTTGAAGATCATACTGTAGGAACTGCTAAAACAGGTGATTTGTCAGGTATTTATGGATACGACATATACTACAGAGGAATTAACCATGAATTAGCGTATACTGTGGAATATATAAATGATAAAATTATCATTATAATCATGGCAGGAACAAGAGAAAATTTCTATGATGCATTGAAACGGTATATGAAATAAAATTATTATGAAATCAAAAGAACTAAGATGCTAATTAATATTGAAAATATGAAGAAAACAGTACTCATACTATGTGAATACTGTTTTTAATTTATATTATTCAAAGTCAGAAACTATTGATTTTTTAATATAACGTCATGTGCGCCGCCTTCGGTTAATGATGTTGATGACACCACTGTCAGTCTTACATTCTGCTGAAGCTCTTTTATAGTCTTGGCACCGCAGTTACACATGGTACTTTTTATCTTGTGGAGGGTTGAACCGAGACCGTCATCAAGCTTGCCGGCATATGGTACATAGGAGTCAACTCCTTCTTCAAACTGAAGTCCGGCTTTTCCGCCTAAGTCATATCTTGCCCAGTTTCTTGCCCTGTTGGAGCCTTCACCCCAATATTCCTTAACGTATCCGTTTCCGTACTTGATTTTTGCCGTAGGACTTTCATCAAAGCCTGCAAAATATCTTCCTAACATTACGAAGTCTGCTCCCATAGATAATGCCAGAGTTATGTGGTAATCCAGAACGATACCGCCGTCAGAGCAGATAGGAACATAGATGCCTGTTTGTTCAAAGTATTCATCACGTGCCTTAGCCACATCCAATACCGCCGATGCCTGACCTCTGCCTATACCCTTTTGTTCTCTTGTGATACAGATGGAGCCGCCGCCGATACCGATCTTTATGAAATCGGCACCTGCATCTGCCAGATATTTAAATCCTTCTTTTTCTACAACGTTTCCTGCACCGACTTTTACGGTGTCATCGTACTTGCTTTTTATCCACTTTATGGTGTCGGCCTGCCATTCGCTGAAGCCTTCGGATGAGTCGATGCACAGTACATCTGCACCTGCTTCAACCAATGCAGGAACTCTTTCCTTGTAATCTCTTGAATTTATACCCGCACCTACAACGTACCTTTTTTGATCATCCAGCAAGGAACGGGGATTATCCTTGTCCTCCGAATAGTCCTTTCTGAAAACTGTGTATACTAAATTGAAATTTTCGTCCACTATGGGAAGCGCATTTAATTTGTTCTCCCAGATGATATCATTTGCTTCTGAAAGCGTAATTCCTTCCTTGCCGACAATGAGCTTTTCAGCTGGAGTCATAAATTCCTTAACTTTTTTGTCTAATGGGTCTCTCGTTATTCTGTAATCTCTTCCCGTTACAATTCCCAGCAGCTTTCCGTCTGATGAACCATCCTCGGTTATGGCCATGGTTGAATGACCTGTTCTTTCTTTTAATTCAAGGACATCCTGCAATGTATTTTCCGGAGTCAGATTTGAATCGCTTATAACAAATCCGGCCTTGTATTTTTTAACCTTACGAACCATTTCTGCTTCGCTTTCAATTGACTGTGAGCAATATATAAATGAAATTCCGCCGTTTTTCGCAAGTGCAATAGCCATGTTGTTGTCAGAAACCGACTGCATGATTGCAGAGGAAAAAGGTATGTTCAGCGTTAATTGCGGCTTTTCGCCTTTTTTGAATCTGCAGATAGGTGTTTTTAAATCAACATTTTCAACGACACAATCCTTGGTTGTCAAGCTTGGTAAAAGTAAATATTCTCCAAAGGTTCTGGACGGCTCATTGATTATATTCGCCATTTGTATATCTCCTTTTCATATGTATAATTATTCTTGATAGATTAACACAACAAATAAGTATTGTCAACCCTTTAGCACAAATCTGCCACGACAAACGCATGAATGAGTTTCACAATTAAACTATTGAAAGATTAAATTTAAAAAAATATGATCCAGTTCAAG
>NZ_JACBNQ010000019.1 GCF_013403245.1 Sedimentibacter hydroxybenzoicus DSM 7310
GTAATTCTTTGCGATTTTCTAGGTGCTTTTGGTCTCTTTCTTTTGACCTTGTTTTTCATAGACTACTTTACACTATCGCTTTGTTATAGTTTTTTCCAATTCTTCATCATCAGACAGCCATATTTTGCTGCTTTCTGTTCCCAAAACCCTTGCGAATACTTCTCTCAGAGAAACTGAATAATTGTGATGCTTTTCTTCGTTCTCCATATATTCGCCGAAAAAACTGCTTTGAGGGAGAGAAGTGACGGCCCTCAGAAGGATATCAGCCGTTTCCAACGGATATTGGACATGAAAGACCCCTTCTTTTGTTCCCTGTTCAATGATTCGGGCAAGGGGAGCAACATATTTCTGAGCAAGGGCGAGATAATATTTATAAAGCGTAAAATCCGATTTCATCACCATGCTTAAAAACCTTGCATATTCTTTTTTAGGCCGCTGGAAAGTCTCCTTTCTTTGCATAAAAAGCCTTAGTTTTTTCAGAGCATCCATTTCATGATCTTCAACGATAGGCTCAAGTTCTACAAGAGAGGCTTCCATCAATCTGTTGATGCTTTCCGTCAGAACTTCTTCCTTTGATTTAAAATAATGATAAAAGCCTCCCTTTGAGATTTTTGAAGCATTTAAAATATCCTCAATACTTGTTTCCTCGTAACCTTTTTCCAGAAACAGCTTTTCAGCAATCTCTACAAGCTCATTTTTTTTCGTGTTGTAATGCTTTGCCGTTTTCGCCATAATTACACCTCCATAAACAAACCGACGTCGGTTTGTTTGTAGTATACTCCTATAGATATGGCATTGTCAAGTGCAATCTGCCAATATGGCATTTTTATCGGTATTACATCAATATGTGCACAATGCCCTGACCACCGTCAACAACAACCTTATCTCCTGTTTTAAGTCTCGAGGTTGCATCACCACATCCAACAACAGCCGGAATACCAAGTTCTCTGGCAACTATAGCAGCATGAGAAAGAGGTGCTCCTACATCGGTTATAATCGCTGCAGCTCTTGGAAATAGGGGAGTCCAGCCTACATTAGTCGTTGTTGCGACTAAAATTTCTCCCGGCTGAAGCTTTTCCCCTTCCTCAGGCGTTGACAAAATGCGTACCGTTCCTTCTATTCTGCCTGCTGCCCCGGCAAAGCCCTTCAATGTTTCAGAATCCTGCACTACATCTGATGGCAGAGTCGAATCATAAAAGTCCATTCGTTTATTTGGATTGCTTGCCCATTCCGAAGGATTAAACCGACCTCTGATAATTGACGGAAATGGTGGCATTTCCTTATACTTTTCAAAGTTTTCTTTTCTTTTAGAGATATAATTTATATTAACAGTCCTGCCGGATAGCAATGCCTCCACCTCATTAATGTAAAGGAAAAATATATCATCTCCTATTCCTATAAGTTCACCTGCCTTGAGCGCGAATGTTCTGACCACTCTGAACACCCTTACAAACTCCGAGCGTGCCGCTTCGCGTATACGAGCCCCTTCAGATGCCTTTTCCATTTGCTTCTCCAGCCATTTTACTTTGCTCGGATATTGCTCTTTGAATCTTTTCCACGCATCCTCATATTGATTGTGCTGCTTTTTCAGAAGCTTATCTGCATCAATACCGGAATCCTTAAATTCTTTAATCTGCATTTCAAGCCAATTTTCATCCTCTGATGGGTCTTTCATGGATAATTCAAATTCGTGAGGTCCACGATGACCATTTTTTCTGTAATACTCTTCCCGGTCCATCTCTCCTTTCAAAACCTTAGAAATTCCCATAACAGGACCGAGGCTTGCAAGTTCGGAGCTTCCCCTCAGATTGGACAACAGTGTATTGGCATCCTCAGTTCCCACAAGCTTTGTAAGCTTTTTGCCCAGGGTTAAGGCTAATACGGCCTTGGTTCCGCTTACAATCAATCCCCACCATGCTTCTGTGTTGTATGGCTCCAGCTCGTTCTTCCACAGCTTCAAGAGTTCATCCTTATTGTTTATTTCCATAATCTCTTCCTTGGTCTTTCTGCACCAGTCAGGTGTTTTATTGACAAAACCCTGTAAGCTTCCCGCAACTTCTTTATTCTTTTTCAGATAATATTTTATTCCCGGAAGCATTGTTTTAAATAAATCCATTCTTGAAAATGGATAAAAGGGTATCGTCAACCCTTCAGGAATTTGTCCGAACACCTCTCCCAGCATTTTTAATCCTAATTTGGTGCTTCCATACAATGCACTTATAGCCGATAGTCTATGACCTATATTGGAGTATATCCTCCCGCAAATATTTCCCGACCACAAATAATATCCGGGAACAAAACCGGATTCGATATCCAAAGCTCTCACTAAGCTCCATGTAAGCGGTGTCACAACATCGGGGATTGCCTCTCCTACATTTGTATTTACCCAAAGAGAATCTCTTATGAAGCTCTCATTTATTTCATAGGTATCAAGATTACCCGGAGACAAAGTTGTTATAGGTCTCGCCTGTAGAATATATAAATTACCCCTTGCCACCGACCACTCGATATCCTGGGGACTTCCAAAATCTTTCTCAAGCTTAGCCGCATACTGATACAGTTTATCGGAATATTTTTTAAGCTCATCAGGTCCATTGTATTTTCCTTTAGGTCTGCTGAGCTTAAAGTCATACGCATTTGCCTCTCCTGATACGAGCTGTTCTCCCAATCCATGTACATAATTACCAATCATGTCTTCAAAACTCCCCGATATGGGATCAGCGGTGAACAGAACTCCCGATATTTCAGACGGTACCATCAACTGTACAACCACAGCAATCTGATGAGCTTCTTCTATCCCCTGGACAGAGCTGTAAGCCTTAACTCTCTCTGAATGTCTTGATTTAAAGACCTCATATATGGCTTCCTGTATCTCTCTATCCGTATCCACATTGAGGACTGTTTCAAATTCTCCTGCAAATGAAGCCTTAGCGGAATCTTCGCTTAATGCAGAAGATCTGACTGCAAACAATGCTTCTTTATTGTTTTTTCTTATTGTATTAAGATGGGTCAAAATCTCTTTCCATGCATTCTCATTCAGCTTTTCATCTTCAAAAGCCGAGGGTAAAATTACAAAGCCCTCAGGCACCGGATATCCCCCCTGAAGCATCCTTGCCAGCATGCTGCCTTTTCCTCCTGCATATTGTCGGAGCTCAGGAGTAAGCTCTTTAAAGCCTTTAACCATATTCATCATATTTTACCTCTCACCTTTCAATTCCAAATCGAATCATGGAAAGAAAACTGTTTCTTTCCGAAAGAAATTCATTGAGATACACTTCTTCAAAATCATTGTTATTTTCTAAGTCTGCCAGATACTTGTTATCAAAATAATCCAATGTAAGCATGACCAGCCTGAATGCCTGCTCACGGTTGACATTTTCTCTTAGATCAACCTTTTCGAATAATTTCTTCCATGCTTTTTCATTTCCATCAAGCAGCATACCGTATTTGTTTTGAATTTCAGTTTTCAATTCAACAGGTGTTTCATAAAAAGCTTCCATCATAACTTTCATTAATTTGGGATTTTTTTTATAATAATTAACTTTAATGATGCTGAATTTTTCTTTTGCTTCAAAAAAGTCCTGATTTTCTAATAATGTATCAAATCCCATTTCAATTCTTCCCTTTTCGATACACCTGTCCAAAACACTGAGATACAAATCTTTCTTATTATTAAAATGATGAAAAATCAGTGCCTTAGATATACCGGCTGCCTCCGCAAGCATTGTAGTCGAAGTATTTGCATATCCATGTATGGCAAACACTTCAAAGCAGGCATCCAAAATTTTATCTTTATCGTATAGTTGTAAGGGCATTATAGCTACCTCCCCATAAATATTTTAACTGACCATCGGTTAGTATCATTATAATACTATGCTGACCGTTAGTCAATAAAAGATTTTAAAAATGGGCAAGTCTTTTAAAAAACTTGCCCAAAAATATTTATATAATACGTATCTACGAGTTGCTTTCCATATGAGAAATTATTCTGATTATCAAGTCACTCATATTTGGCAGCGGAAATACGTGACCTGTATCCTCCAGCCAAATCCCCTGTGAACCGGGTATAGTTTCAGATAGTTTTTTCCCATGCTCAACAGGGATAACCTGATCATCTGTGCCATGTATTATAAGTGTAGGAATATCAAGATTCTTTAATTGCTCATAGCGGGATCCTGAGACAGTAACTGCCGCTTGGTGTTGAAATGCACCATTTATATTAATTCCTCTCCTGTTACGAAGATCATACAGCACTACCTCGGCAATTTCCTTAATGTCTAATTCGTCATATCCTATTACCTGAATATGCTTGGCTATTCGCTCCTTAATCAGATTTCTCTCTCCTCCCATAATTCGGTATCTCAAAAGAGGAATACCCTTTATGGATGAACCAATCAGATAGCTTGACTTTAAACCCGGCAGTTCAGGATCACCTATATCGCCCGATGTCATCATTAATGTGAGTGAAACAACTCTTTCAGGGTGATTTATGGATATTTCCTGAGCTATCATTCCTCCCATTGAAAATCCTATTATATGAACGTCCTGTATTTCAAGCTTATCCAGCACTGCAACAGCATCTTCGGCCATGTACTTTACCGTATACGGATTTTTACGGTTCCAGTCATCTATCCAGTCAGACATACCCGTACCTCTCTGATCATATAGCACAACCCGATAGCCTTTATCAACAAACAGCTTAATATACTTGGGATGCCATATCAATGCATCTGCTCCGTTCCCCATAACAAGCAATACCGTACCCTTAGCCGCTGTTTCAGGAGCTTTGTCTGTCGGAATTCTTAATTGAATAATATCCAATAACAGTTACCGCCATAGCACTTAGTGCATCCACTATCAGATCTTTCATGGTATCTCTCAGGGCGGCCTGACCTATCAGAACGGTCCCGTCAGCCAATATGAACTTTTGCATATTGGTACCAAACATGCTGTCAACTAAAAATTCATATATCTCCCATACCGCTCCGGCTGACAAAGCAAAGCAGAATGCAAACAATGCTACAAAAAAGGGGCTTAAGTGAGTTTCCAGCACTTCCATATCGTTGAAATAGCTTACAAGACCGAATCCCAATGCTCCCAGCATCGCTCCGCTGAATGCATGCAGTATTGAATCCCAGTAAGGTATTGTATAATAAAAATTTCTTACTTCTCCCAGATATATGGCACAGTAAAGGAAAACAAAGTACATAACCTCCATTTTATTCGGGATGTCTATGCGCAGCCTGCGTTCAACCGCTGATGGAATAAACATAACGATAATTCCAAATATACACTGAAGCAGCATAAGTGCATAATCACTTTTCACCTTTTCATATACATCTTCGCTTATAACAGAGGGAGCATTAATCATTTTTATTATGATATAGACTATTGAGAAAGAAAGAACAATAAAAAGCAGTACGCCCGTAATCTTCTTCCAGTCTCTTTTTCCGGCATAATTTGTTTTTTTCATTCCTTACCTCAAATACTTATTTTACTTTCCTTCTGTCATCAGTTAATCTAAATTAAGATACTGCGTAAGAAAAGCCTGCGGAATACTAAGCTCTTCATCATGCTCCGCTTCTTCTTTATATTGATTTACCTGTCTGTGAATTTTCTCCATTTTATTGTCCAGCTCCGATACCGAATCAGCAGCTTCTTTTAATTCATCTATTAAGTGTGAAGGAACCTCTTTATCATACTTATAGTATATCTTATGCTCCAGACTCGCCCAAAAGTCCATGGCAATTGTTCTTATCTGAACCTCAACATAGACATCTTCCACTCTGTCGGACATAAATATAGGAATTTGTATAATTAAATGCAAGCTCTTATAACCATTTGGTTTGGGGGTTTTTATGTAGTCCTTACTTTCAACCACCGTTATATCCTTCTGCCTTTGCAGCATTTCACTCACTTTATAAATATCCGATACAAAAGAGCAGGTAATTCTGACACCTGCAATATCCCTAACATTTTCTTTTATTGATGGCAAAGACATTTCATATCCTCTTCTTTGGACCTTTTTCAGGATATTTTCCGGTGTCTTAAGACGTGATTTAACATGCTCAATAGGATTATAGTCATGGATATATTGAAATTCCTGCATTAAAATATCAATCTTTGTATTCATCTCATTCAATGCAAATTTATAAGACATCATAAATCGGGTTAAATTCGTTTTAATTTCCTTTATATCTATGCTTGGTTCAGAATTCATATTGCTTTCTCCTTTAGTCCTCAGTCTTCCATTCGTCTTTTAATATGGCATAAACGCAGTCATCGTACCACTTATCATTCATGCGGTAGCTTTTAATAAAATGAGCTTCTTTTCTGAATCCAATTCTTTCAAGAAGCTTTACTGAGCTTAAATTATCCGGGTCGACGGAAGCGATAATTCTGTATTTTTTCAGCTCATTAAAAGCATAATCTATTATTGCCTTTACTGCTTCTGCAGCAAATCCCATGCCTTGATATTCGGGAGAAAGTGTATAACCTATTTCAATCTGGTATTTGTCATCTATAAAATGAATGCCAATATCACCGATCATTTGCCCTTCTTTCAGACATACAGCAAGCTGCAGCCATGTGTCAGGCATATTCAGATGAGCATTAGCATTTTTTTTAATGAATTCTTCAATTTCACTGATATTTTTTGGTCTCATTGATTGATACTTATATACTTCAGGCATGGAGCGATATTTATAGAAAGCTTCTTTATCTTTCATACTAAGTGTTCTTACCAACAAACGCCCGGTTTCTATGCTTATATCATCACATTTTGTCATATAAAGCTCCTCGTCTCTAATCTTAAGAATTATACTAATTATAATATCCTTTCCTTAATTGTAACTTTAACCCTGTCACCGGGCTGTTTATCTATTTTTGCCCTAATATCCTTGCGCAATCCTATAATGTAGCACACAGACCCGTCACTGTTCTTTATACCCATATTTACAATGCTTCCTTCATACGGCTCACCGTCAAAGGTTGCATGCACCTTTACTCTTCCTTTGCCGAACTCTGCTCTTACATCATAAGGAAATTCAACATACGCACCGTCAATATCAGGAACTTTCTTGATTTCTGTTTCAAACTCATACAATTTATTCATTTCATAATTACTCATATTGCCTGCTCCAAATTACATAGGATTATACTATTTTATGAGAATGCTGAAAATACTTTTCTTCTAAGTCTTCCAAGTGGTAGAAGATATGTACTAATTCATTTCCAAAATTAAGAAGAGAATAATATGTATTATCTCCTTCAACTGCCTTATCTATAACCTTTCTTTCTGTCAGTATAGATAATTTTCTATTTAGTTCCGTATGGCTCATATATGGAATACTCTCTAAAATATCGGTATATCGTTGATTTCCACTGTATATGGACTTTAATATTTCAGGCACCCATCTTAATTTAATTAAATCTTGTACAATTTGAAATCCATTTGATACTTTGTTTTTCATAGTTCACCTCTACGAACAAATTTGTGCCTTTTTATTTCCATTATTTTATCATATAATAAAGTAAATAGGAAATGATAATTAAAAAATAAAAACTTTGAGGAGATAATTTTATGAAATATGCAGATTTATTACAAAAATATTTATCAAATTTAGCAGTACTGAATGTAAAATTCCATAACATTCATTGGAACGTAATAGGCGGTCAATTCGTACAAGTTCATGTTTTTACGGAAGAATTATATGATGCTTTATTTGAAAGCTACGACGAAGTAGCAGAGCTGTTAAAAATGAAAAATCTAACGCCCTTATCCACAATGGCAGAATATTTAGAAAAAACTGATATCGAAGAAATTAAAGCTAAAGATTTCTCTATTAAGGAAGCTTTGGAACTTGTTAAAAAAGATATTGAATTCATGAAGGAATCAGCAACCAATATCAGAAATATGGCAGATGAAGAAGGAGACTTCGAAACTGTAGCTATATTTGAAGGCTATGTTGCAGCATTCAGCAAAAACATATGGTTCATAGGCTCTATGTTAAAATAAGAAAGTTTTTTAAAGCATCCTTACAAAATTTAAGGATGCTTTTGTTTTCACTGCATTATGTATCGCAGCTCTTTATCGTCACTGTCGGATATAATAAATGTGTTGTCATGCTTAAACCCCATTTTCTCGTAGAAACTTCTTGCACGCATATTTTCTTCCAACACCCAGAGTTCTATATTTTTAATACCTGTCTTTCTTATTTCATTTATTCCCCATTCAATCAAATCCTTCGCAATCCCACTTCCCCAGAATTCACGGATTAAATAAACCCTCCAGATTTCTGTCCAGGACTCATCATTGTTTCCATACCTGCATTTGCCAAACGAAATCAATCCCGCCGGTTGGTCATTCTCAAAAGCAATGGCAGTCTTCGGTTCACCTATGGATAATTCATTAATAAATCGATTTGTTCTTCTTTCCAATGAAAAAACATCATATAAAATATTATCCTCAATTATACCTTTAAAGCCTGCCTGTGATGATTCTGAATGAATTTTCCCCAATGCTTCCACATCGTTCAAGTTTGCATAACGAATTAATCTGCTCAAAATTATTCCCCCTGACATGATTATCTAAAATCCGCATTCTTCATTTACTATACACAATTTCATCCTGTTCCCGTCTGTTTGACCCTCAACAATCGATAAGTAATTACATACTCTTTCTTTTGATGAACAATCAACACATTTATTTAATTCCACACATGGCGGGTTATACCCGGCACGCTTTGCATTTAAAGGACTTGCAATATTCTTAACTCTGTTTATACCCTCTTTAACCGTATCAACAACCTTATTGACACCGACTACGATTATTACTTTATCGGGTCCGAAGGTAATTGCCGCTACTCTGTTTCCGCTGTGGTCAACATTGATAATCCGACCGTCAACACTTACGGCATTTGAACCTGAAATATACCAATCGCTGAGCAGTGCTTCTTTTTTGATTGCTTTAGATTCATTTCTGTCTTTACCAAGTTCTTTATCATACACAATATTTCCTCTCTGTATAAGTAACTCAGTTATATTCATTTTTTGAAGAGTACCGGAATGACCAATACCGACTTTGCAATCTAATGGTATTACATCTAATAAATATAATTTAACGTCCTCTAAGGAATCAAAATACTCAACATCGATATTTCTGTTTTTAAAATTTTCCTTTAATTTATTAAATCTCTCAATATTCATCCGATATACCTGTCCTTTAATTTTTTATTTTAATTTATTATAACATTTTAATTTAAGTTGTAATAATTCATAAACTCCGCCATTTCAACCTCGGAGCTGTGGTGGAAGTATTCTGTAAATGATTTATTTTCAAATGGCTTTCTCGGTGTGAGCTCCAATGTTAATTGTCCGTCTCCTCCGCCTATTTTCAGATTATGGTCAATCCTCGGATAGTACCCGTCTGCCGCAGTTATTATCGTGTATCCGTAAGGATATTTGTTCTTTTCAGTTGCTTTTTTGTATGGCATACTGATTATATTGCTTTCTGAATTAACAGCAAATTCATCGCCTGTATCGGTTATAATTAACTTTCCTTCCTCAACAGCCTTTCCGTCTGCAATGTCAATAATTTTTATTGTTATGCTTTCTTGCCCGGAATTGCTTTCATTTGCACAACTGGCAGATAAAATCAATATTGACATACAAAGACATATAAAGAATACTTTTTTCAATCTACCACCTCATATCAAGATAGCCTAATTTTACTACCTATCTCTGAAAATAAACATCTGCTGTAAATCCCGGCTTCAGTATATTGTTTGGATCATCGGGATCTATGATTACGCGGACAACTCGTCTGCCGTCCTTTTCAACTGCCAGAGCAGGAATATGTGTCACGGTTCCCTCAAGTGATATATCCGGAGATAATGCCGGAACAATTTCAACTATATCTCCCACATGTACACTTCCTATGAATTCTTCAT
Organism: Sedimentibacter hydroxybenzoicus DSM 7310; assembly: GCF_013403245.1. Taxonomy (GTDB): domain Bacteria; phylum Bacillota; class Clostridia; order Tissierellales; family Sedimentibacteraceae; genus Sedimentibacter; species Sedimentibacter hydroxybenzoicus. Next base: position 9,951 of record NZ_JACBNQ010000019.1, read on the forward strand.
AGACCTCCGCACTGACAGTTATGGAATCCACATCAATTATCTGAAGTATTGATGTAGGTACGCCTTGTACACCGAGCCGGTTACCGTTGATGACTGCTATGTTCTTTATGATTCCGTTTTTCACATTTGAAACAATCTGATTGTCCTTGATATAACCTTTTTCAAGCTTACCCTTCATAATATTCAAATCCACCTCTGTTGAGGAAACACTGCTTTCCTGCATTGCTACGTTTGTGCTGTTCCCGTCCTGAAGCTGTGAAAGCTGGATTTGTTTGGATTTGAGTGAAATATCAAGCATGTTAAGTTCATCTTTTAAAGCAGTCTTTGTTTTATGTATGCTTGCCTCTAAATCGTCAACTGCTTTCTGACGCTGATTCAGCATGGTCTCATACTGATTAAGAATCGTCTTTGAAACAGCCCCTTCATTATACAATGATTGGTAATCCTGAAAATCAATCTTTGCATCCTCAAGCTCCTTCAGTGCAAGCTCCATGGAATTTTGCAGAAGCTTAATATCAGCGGCAGTGTCATTATTATACTCACCTGTTTTGCGTGCAATTTCGTCCCGTATACGGGTAATGTCTGCCTGAAGTGCGGAAATATCCTGAGGTGCAGAGTCCAGTGCCAATTGGTTTGCAATCATCTGCTTATTCAATTTCTCGATACTTCCATTATACTCTGTAAGATCTATAATCACAAGGGATTGATTTAACGTAACACGTTCACCCTCCTTAACCTGCACATCAGTGACAGTTGACGGGAAATCAATGCTTATGTTTTCAATGCGGCTGTACATCACTTCGCCCCACGCTTCTATTTCGTCAGTCCGGTTCAAAGTAACCATGGTATCTGCTGCTCTCATATCTTCAATACTTTTTTTCCTTTGAGCAAATACAGTAATTGCGATAACCAGTACCACAAGGACTATTACCGCTGCCGCAGTCTTTTTATGGGATAAAATCAGATTTTTCATGTATTTTCCTCCATCTGTTGCTATTCAACACTTTTTAACGCTTCAAATATATCAAGTTCTTTCATCTTGTGTGCTATTACCTTGTTGACTATCCATGCAAATAACGCAGTCATTGCTCCGGCTATAAGCACATCCATCAGTTTAATATTACCTAAAAGATCCAGTCGTTCATCAATAGTGCTGGCTATTAACCAAGATATGAATCTCCCCACGGGTATGCCGGACAGCATCCCAAGCAATACCGAAAAATAATTTTCTATCAGTACAAGATATTGTATTTCCCTGTTATGAAATCCAAGCACACGAAATGTTGCAAGGTCTCTGACCCGTTCCACATAGTTAAGCATGCCTGTGTTGTACAGCACCACAAATGCCAATGACGAGCCTAAAACAATCAGAAATAAAACTGCCAGATTTACAACCCCCAGGCTGGAGGATAACCCATCCTGCATGCTTTCCCTGGTTGCCGAATCTGATACAATATCTCTGTCGAGGAACTTCTGATCAGGTTCACCGTTCCATCTGACCAGCAGTGCTGACGGCTTGAATGTTTCACCTAAAGACTCCCAATATGTGTCTGTCATATAAATTCCCTGACCGGAAGCAATGTATGCAATCTCCTCAATTGGAACGGCAGCGTAGCCCTTATCCTTAATCTTGATTTGTATAATATCACCTTTTTTTAAGCCTTTTTCTTTACAAAGCTTTCGGGTCATAAGAACCCCGTTTTCAGGAATTGAAACGGGATTACCGTCAATATCCTGCAAATATATCAACGGACTTTCCTTGGTTGTGATGTTGGTCAGTTCCATCTTATAGCTTCCGTCCGGAAAAATTACCTGGACTGCAGTTTCTTCAATTTGCTGCGTTATACCATCCAGCTCAAGGTTTTTAAGATATGTAGAATTGACCTTGGAAGTGTCCAGCACAATCTTCTGATTAAATGTAAATGTTGTTCCGTAGGTATAATCACTGATGCCTGACAAAGTGCTGCGAACCGTAAGTGCGGAAATAATGACACCGGTGCAGCCCATAACACCTATTGTGCTCATTATGAGCCGACCCTTGTTTTTAACCATATTTCGTGCTATAAGCTTGCTGCTGAACTTCATTTTTTCCCACACGGACGATATGGATTCCAGAAATATATGCTGTCCGCTTTTCGGAGGTTTATCACGGAGAAGAAACGCCGGAGCATCACTCAGAAGTTTCCTGCATGCCAAAAACGAAACTCCTCCAGTGCATATAAGAATTAAAATTAACACAAACACAAAATGTAAATAATTTATTTTTAAGCTGTAGCTGTTTAACGTAAGATTAAGCTGGCGAACCATAATTCTCCCGAATATATTCGGTCCGGTGAGAAGACCTAAAACGGAGCCCAACACGCCGACCATTACGCCGTAGGATGTGTAATGCCACAATATGCTTCGCTTGCTGTAGCCCAGTGCTTTTAATATGCCTATCTGAGAGCGTTGGTTTTCTATCATGCGCACCATGGTGCTCTGTGTTATCAAAGCAGTAACCAACAGGAAAAGTATTGGGAAAACCACAGAAAGTGTTCTGAACTGCTGAATACGGGAATTTACACTGCTGACGCTTCCGTTGTCCTTTTGCAATGTAATACCGATTAAATTATTTCCAACAACAGCACCCACTTTTTGTACTAACTGTGGAATATCGGAACCCGGTAAGGTTTTCACACTGATTTGATTATATATCTTCTGCCCGTAAATACTTTTCAATGCATCGGTATTGATTATAATAAAGCCGTATTCTGAGTGATTGGGAGCCAATGATGCAGAATTTTTGACGGCAAAAACATGCTCTCCGCTGAGAGCTAAGCCGTCAATTTTAAGACGCAGCCATCGGCTGTTTAATTTAATGGAAATGTAATCGCCTGTTTTTAGATTGTGAGCCTTTGCAAATGAGATGTCCAGCACGGCACCGCCGCTTTTACTGAATTTACCCTCATGAATCTCGGGTTGATCGAGAGTGCTGCGTCCATCCAGCGCATAGACATGCAGAGTAGGACTGCCGGGTAAAGCAGTATCGGCATCCGCAGTGAATCTCTTTTCTGCCAGCTTCACACCGTCAAGCTTACTGATTCCCCATACCATCTGTTCTGATGGGTTGGGTACTGTCACCCACAGATCCGACATGTTTGCCGATCGGTACATGGCATCCGCATGCTTTTCAACCGTAAACCATATGCTGTCAAGTCCTGTCATAATAAATACGGCAAGTGTTGCCATAATAAAAATTGAAATGAACTGCGCCTTTGACTTGCGCATGTCGCGCAGGGATTTTATAAACAGAGAGCCCCTTACCATACAATTTCCCCCACGTCCTTGAGATTATCATTGCATTGAACTCTCGCTATCTTGCCGTCTCTCATATGAAGCACCGTGTGTGCCATTTCTGATATCGAAGCGTTATGCGTTACTACAATCACTGTCTTACCGAGGTCATCTGACACCTCGCGTATGAGTCTCAGCACTTTACGGCCTGTTTCCGAATCCAATGCGCCGGTAGGCTCATCACACAGAACTATCTGAGGATTTTTTGCCAGTGCTCTGGCAATGGAAACCCGCTGCTGCTCACCGCCGGACAATTGACTCGGAAAATTATCCATCCTGCTTCCAAGACCGACGCGTTTCAGCATATCCCGTGCATCCAAAGGTTCAGGACATATTTCTTCTGCAAGCTGAACATTCTCCAGAGCAGTTAAATTCGGCACGAGATTGTAAAACTGAAACACAAATCCTATCTGAGTACGGCGGTATTCTGTGAGATCATACTCAGACATACCAGAAATTTCTTTACTGTTTACGATTATCCTGCCCGAGGTAGGGGAGTCCATTCCTCCCAACAGATTAAGAAGCGTGGTTTTTCCTGCGCCGCTCTGCCCGAGCACAACATTGAATGTGCCTTTTTGAAGCTTAAAGTTTATTCCGTCCACCGCTTTAATAACAGAACTTCCGATACAATATTCTCTTTCCACATTTTCAAATGTAATAAAATCCATGAATTCTCCTTTGCTGATTCATGATTATGTACTCGTTCTTGACTTTTAACTAAGAATTAATTATAATGACACTGTGTTGATTTTGCAACCGTCAGATGTTTATTAATTGTAATATTTACAACAAAATATCTCTCAGATGTTGTCTTGAGAACAAAATTAACTAAATCTGTTATGTACGATAGAAAGGAGTGCTGTCAGGAAAATGAAAGAAAGCAGAAAGACACGTTATACAAAGATGGTTTTACAGAACAGTCTTTTTGAATTGTTGGAGGAAAAACCAATCTCAAAAATAACTATCAAGGAGCTGTGCGAGAATGCGGATATTAACCGTACTACCTTTTATGCTCATTATACCGACCAGTACGACCTTCTTACTAAAATAGAAAATGAAACTCTGACCTGGGCTAAAGAGGCTGTTGCCAACCTTACCGACAAAAATGATAAATATGAAAATATTAAAATCATGGAAGAAATTTTTCAATATATCGTTGATAATGGAAAGAATCTAAAGATATTGATGAGTGAAAGAGGGGATATCAATTTCCAAAAGCAAATATTTACAATAATATATCAGCAATGCGGAATATACTTTTCGTCCGATGAAAACTCAAATATAAGAGATGAATACTTCATATTCGTTGTAAACGGAAGTATAGGTCTTTTGCAGCATTGGCTCAAAAATGGCATGAACAGATCTGCAAGGGAAATGGCTGAAATTATTTACAATATGGCTGTTCAGTCATAAAAGTCCCCCAAAAGTTGTTTATAAGCCTTCGCTTTTTGTTATTATAACTTGTGAATTTAAAATATGTGCTTCAGATGCATTTAAAAACTCTGAGAAAAAGCTCAAAGGAACGTAGGTTGTTCCATCTACTAAAATCGGAGCTGCATAAAGCTGAATGCCTGAAGTATCATCCATAGTATAATCGTCCTTGCCTATTTCAAAAGAAAGAAGCTCTCCTACAGTAACTTTTTGTTCTTCCTGATTCCATCCTACCTCATATCCCAGCTTTTCTGAAACAGCTCTCACCGGTGCCATTATAACACCATCGTCATTTTGAACCGGCTTAACTCCTTCAAGTATTTCTCTATTCACTACAACTTCCATACCCTCAACATCTTCAATTATGCCAAGCTCATCCTCATCAAGAACTATTATTTTCGTCGGATTAGTCTGGGCAGGAATACTTTTTGTAGATACACCATATAAAACAACAAGCTTTCTGTTGTAAAGCTCTCCTTCAAACTTGCTTTCATCCTCTGATACAATTTCTGTTTCTTCTGAAACATTTAATTTAAGGAAGTTATCGGCGCTTATCAAATCATCGTTGAAAAGGTCAACCTTTATGTTTAAATCAATTTCTCCCACAATTGCGGCTTCAGCAGAAATCTGCGGAGGATATATTAAAATCATTGGCTTTTGTGCATCGTAAAATACTGTTAATGATTCTCCTGCCGCCAATTTATCTATGTTTATCACATATGTATCCTTTGTGATAATAATGTTTGAGGGAAGTTCATTTTCATCCTCTATGGCTACCATTTTAGCACCATCTCCACCGTGGTAATCAGATATTTCCTTGATTACTCCTTTTATGGACATAAATCGTGACTTCAATTCTTTCTCCTCACTTACTTGATTGTCGGTGTCTGCCTCCGTGCTTTCATTAATTATATCAGCAAATGCCGTAAACATCGACATTGATAAAACCGCAACTGATAATGTTGCAGCAGCAATTTTTCTAATTTTCATTTTATTTACCTCCTATCGTTTTTCAATTTATTAGACGGTAAAAATAAAATTATTGTTCCGGAAAATTAATTCCAAAATTTTCATTCTTAGTGATGGTTTCCTGTTTCATAGCACCATTTCGCTATTTCTGCAATAAGCTCAAGCGGTAACGGCTTACTGAAGGGAAGCTGTATGGCACCTTTGCTCGTTTTGTATTCAGTGAGCTTTTCCTTGAAATGCTCAACAGCCTTATCTCCCGGATACAATCCGATGTGCTTTTTAAATGCCGCAAAGTGTATAATGTTTTGTTTTTGCCAATAGGTCGGCATACTCCACGATATACGCTCTTCCGCATGAGGAAGTACGGCACGTAGTGTATCACGAACTTGATTTAATAACGGCTGAACCTCCTCCGGTTGTGCATCAATATATGCATCAATCGTTTTCGGGGGTTCGCCGCAAAAATGATCCTGATTTGTGTTCTTAAATTCTCTTCCGCATTCCGGACATTTCCACATATTATTTTCCTCGCTTTTTATAATAGTTAAATTTATTGTAAATATCTTTTAATTTAATTATATTGCAGGATTTGTAATTTCCATATTAATTGCTATCCAGCCATTTGCACGAACTTCCTGACTTGCAATTTTAAATCCTGTCTTTTCATAACACCTGATTGCAGATTTATTAAAATCAAATACCGACAACCATACTTTTTTAAGACCAAAATCATTAAAAGCAATGGATACTAATTCTTCTAATGCTTTAGATCCATAACCCCTTCCGGTTAATTCAGGATTTAGTAAATATCGCCCGATTTTAGCTGTTTTATTTTCATCATCTATATTTATAACCTCAATGGTTCCTATCATATTATCTTCAAAAACTATTTTATAAATCTTATAGTTTGACGAGGCCATGGCTTCAATTCGATCAATGATTTGTTTTTCGGAAATTGGATATTCATAACCACCACCCGCCCACTGAAGTAAAAAGTCAGATGTTTTTTTATCATTCCACTTAACAATATATCCTGCGTCTGCTTTTTCTAAAGGCAGTATTTTTAACATAGACACCTCCGTAAAATGTAGTTGTATCAAAGATTATACTACGTTTCTTATAACTCCACACGATTTTTTTCATTGTTATCCTTATCTCTTCTTCAACTCAAATTGCTTACTCGTTAAAAGATTTGGCAATTCGTCAATAGCATTTATACTTGGATATTTACCGATGTCAATTATATTTTCAGAAAAACGCTGCCCGGGTATGATTGAATTGTTTCTTGATTTTATCAGGATACCATGTATGCCACATACGGCAGCACCATCTAAATTCGGCTCCCAGTCATCTACAAACACAGTTTGCTCCGGCGGAAGTCCCATTTGTTCAAGTGCGTGAAAATACATTTTCTCATTAGGTTTCCATGTGCCAAGGTTGCAGCTATATGTCTTTGTGTCAAACAAATTATCCATTCCTCCGCTTTTCAGAATTCGCTCGGCAGACGGCCACGTGTCTGAAATAATACCTATCTTATATTTTTCTTTCAGTTCTAAAACCGTTTCCTTTGCTTTATCATAAAATATGAAGTTGCTTGTATCTGCAACCTTGAATTCAGCAATTTCTGCTGCTTGTTCAACCGAGATTCCAAGCTCAGGCAATTCATCGGCAACAATTTTATAAAACTCGGCAAATTGCTCAATTTCCTCCTCTTCAGAAAACAGAAGGTGATTATCGTCAAGATATTTTAAAGCTTTATTAAAAGCAGCATTTCTTTTTTCAAGCGGCAGGCTCTCAATAGTTTGCATAGACGTAAATTCAAGCATCTTTTGGTTAATAAACCAGTTATCGTTTACCGGACGAAAAATCGTCCATCCTAAATCAAAAAATATCCCTTTAATCATATTTTCTCTCCGTTGTAAGAAATTTTCATTTTCCATTTATAAAAAAATTATACTACATTTCTCTCCATATCTCCATATAAAAAAATAAACCGCTCTCAATAAGAGCGATTAAATAGCTGCTGATACATTTCAGTGAAAATTTGTATATGGCGTTCTTCGTCAAGTATGATGCGATTCAGTATTTCTACTATATTTGGATCACAAATTGTGTGTGCCTGTCTGCTGTATTTGCAAATTGCTGCTTTTTCTGCTTCTATAGATTCTGCTATCAGTGCACTCAGCTCTTTAGGATAACCTATATAGGAAGGTGACCACCAACGCTTACATGATCTTCCGCTCCACAGCCTCGGGTCTGCTCCAAGCAGAAAGGCAAGCTCAGCGAATATATTTAAATGATGCATTTCAACGATGCTGATATGATGAAAGCATGTTGATATTGAACTGAATTCCTTTCTCGTCACAACTGATATATAAAAGTATCGGGCAACATCGCTGATCTCGGAAACGACATCCCCTATGTTACTAAGCATTTCACAGGCATAAATGGGATTTGGACCGTCCACTTGTACTGTCGGATATGGTTTCCCTACAATATAGTTACACTCATTTGGGCTGTAATAGCTCACTTTCATTCCTCCCCATAGTCAATATATTATATTTTATTCGTAAAAGCGGGAGAATATGATAGAGAAAGGTTAAAGTGCTAAAATTCCTGACTACAACATTGACTCAATTTGCTTTTTTGATTTCTTATCCAATATTTCACCTGTAAGAGCTTTAAAAATATAATTCTCTATTTCATCGGTCGATTGTTGTTTTCTGACAATTGCAAGAATCTCTAATATATCGAGCAATATTAGCTTTCGCATTGTTTCTTTAACATCCATAATATTAACAGATATAAGATTATTTGCAATTTTAGAGTGAAGGTGACTCTTATAAGGTACTATATTATGTAATTCCTGAATACATTGGCGCACAGTTATTGGTTTTTCATCATTCAAAAGCGAGAGATAATCATCTATCACATCGTCAATTCTATTGTCCTTATCCCATTTTGCATTATCTGCTATAAGCATGAGACCGATACTTCTCTGATAAGAATTTTCACTTTTCATTTTTTTGCAGAATATATCCCAAAATGGATACACATCATCGAAATATAAAGAGCGATTCCGCAGCATCAATAATGATTGATACCTGATTTTGTCATCCTTTTCTGATAACCATTCAACAAGTTGTGATAAATCACTTTTATCAATGCCTTTTGAAGCTTCTTTTAAGTCGTTCTTATTAATTGACATAAGGCTTTCAACTGTAATCATTTTGAATCATCCTCCTTCATTTTGAGTATTGTTATACTCATGATAACACTATATAAGAGCTAAATATTTAAGTCAATATTTTAATTCTAATTTTTGGAAATATGCTTTTTGCAATTGATTTATAATAGTATCTGTACCGAGACTGTAATCTCTTCAAAAATCAACATAAAAAAATTATATTATTCTCTTCTGGCTTAACTTAAAACATAAAAATCCAGAATATAAATTAAAATATACGCAATAATAAAAATGCATAATAACTGAAAGGAGAAAAATCATATGTCAAATTTAAATCAAATGGAATTACAGAACTTAAGGCATCTAATCGGTGCCCACGAAACTACGGCTAATAAATTAGACGCTATGGCACAGCAATGCCAGGATCCACAGATTAGTCAAATGCTTAAAACCGACGCCAATGCTGCAAGACAAAGCAAACAAAAGTTAATGACATTTTTACAATAAGGAGGTAATTTATATGAACGAAAAAGATATTATGAATGATTGTTTATCAATGATTAAGGGGAGTTTGACAGGTTATGCGGCAATCATTTCCGAAACCGACAATCCTCAGTTACGCCAAACATTCCAGGAAATGAGAGATATGGATGAGCAACGTCAGTATGAGCTTTATCAGACTGCTAAGCAGAAAGGATATTATCAACCTGCTCAGCCTGCTTCGGAAAATGACATAATGATGATCAAAAATCAATTATCACAAGGATAATATACAAAAAATTGCCTCTATTTTATGAGGCAATTTTTTATACTATTTATATTCTAATGCAGTATTTTCATATTATTTGAACGCTAAACCATAACGTCTATGGAAGAACCGCTTCCTCCGGCAAAATTTGCAGTTGACATTTCAGATGTACCTGCATCTGTATATGCCCTATAGTTTTCGGAATCTCCTATCTCTTTTTCTTCACAAACTGCAGCCCTTACCACATTTAAACGCTCAGATTGCTTTCTGTTATATACTTTCGATTTGTATCTCTTGCTTAAACACTGCTCTTCTTCTCTTTTTTCCGCACGTCTTTCCTGCTTAATACGTTCTTTCATTCGTTTTTCGTTATTAAGCTTGATTATTTTTTCATCGGCCTTTCTCATGACATTTTTTATTCTTGCAATAGCAGCTTTTATCTGCGATTCATCTCCGCCGCTTTTACTGATTTTGTATATTTCTCTTCTGAGATTACTTTTTAGCATAATAATAGCACCTCTGGATTCTGCCGATGCTAACTTTGAAAGATATCGTGCAGAGGAAACATTTCCGGAAGCAAGTTTATTGTAATCTATGCCATTGCTATTAGAATATCCGAGACCTGAAAATTTGGTAATCATTTTTTTCTCCTGATTATTACTGAATATATCCACAATGTATATATTCAATATATATATCGGTATAATCTTAAAAAATTTTATGATAAATTATTTTAATCTATCTTTTCTTTTTTGTAACTAAGCAGTCTTTTTTCCAATGTACCAGTATGAAGCTCGAAAAGGTGATTGTCATAATCATGAAAATATATTGATTTACCCTCTCCTTTGACCCTTTTTCTCCCTGTTTTCACCTCTAAGCCAAGATTTTCTATTTTTTTTAGATACTTTTCATAATCTGACTCATCTATTTTAAACGCTATATGATTATAGCTTTTTTCTGTTTCCTTCCCTTCCATAACCGCAATCCAAAGGTCATTTATCAAGAAAAATTTTTCTTTAGATACAGAAAATTCTTTGCCGTCGCTTGAATAAACTTCTTTGGCTTCAAAAATTTCTTTAAAGAATGTTGCTGCTTTATCTAAATTTTTTACAATAAAAGTAATATGACTAATTCCGGAAATCAACTTATTCACCCCTTATAATTTAGATAGTAATTCGATATCTTTCGGATTGCGGAGACGTTGATGCTTTAGAATCGGTACATTGTATTTTTCTCCAAGCGAACGTACAAGATTCTTATAACAGCCTTTCATTTTATCATGGAAGGCAATCATCTCGATACCATCTTTAATAGCTTCTGCCGCATTTGATGCAAAAGCAAGTCCATTTTCGCCTTCATATTCTCCGGATACGAGCCATTGATTTGCAATTATATGGGATACACCGAATGCTTCTCCATCCCAATCTGCAAATACTGCCTCAGCAAAGTTAGGATCAAAATGAACGCCGCCGACACAAAGAACGTTATGTATATTTTTCTCGTCATCGTTGAAAACTTCTGTCAGCGCATTTGCCAGTGCGGTACAGGCGGTACGGTCTGCCCAGCTTTCTTCTATACTCCCGACCTCAATATCCATCATAGGTACAGGATATTGGAGAATAAGCTGCGGTGAACTTTCCGTTGTTCCAGACCAATGGGTTGCTTCTGTCACAACCTTGTACTCGTCAAGCTTAAGCTCCCTGCGGTTTCTCTCCAATCCAAGCAATAAATTTCTCATATACTTGGGATTTATGGGACCGTAAATGCCTGAATTGACATCCCCAATGGAATGAACCGTCAGAACCTTCGGCGGAGCACTTCCGCCTTCATGCCATGTTACCATTCCAGCTACATCGCAATCACCAAAATACTTATTCATCTCCGGAAGATATTTTACATAATTCAAGCAAACCGGAACCTCAGTGGGAACAAAATAATATATATTTTCCCCCTCATCCTTATGCATCATAACCTTACGTCCGTCAAATGTAATATCGGATGGAGCAATCATTCCTTTTTCATTTAATATCTCCCATACCATGCGAGAGACCAATCCTTTACGCTCTTCTTCATTGCAGATATAGTACACTGCTTTTTTACCTGAAACCATAATATTTCTCCATTCGTATAAATTTGCATTGCATATAAGATCCTTATAATATGAAGCATGCTTGAAATACTCATGCTTTTGATTTTTTAGGTATTATATAGCTAATTTACATCTGCGTCAATAGCAGCTTAAAATTAACACAAGAGCCCAGTTGATAACTTATTAACGCAGGTTATCAATTGGGCCTTTATAAATATCTATTAACTTTTCACTATAACAAATCTAATTTTATAGTATTAGCACTTTTGCATTTATTTAGAAGTAGCCTCATGTTCTGACGGCACCCACAGTTTGCTTTTACGTTGTACAAAGAGTATTAAAGATAGCAATCCAAAGGAGACAACAAGTGTAAGAATCAGATTACCTTTGGAGAAGCCTGCTGCAAAATATCCAATCACTGCACAAATACCACCAACAATGCAGTACGGCAATTGTGTTTCAACATGTTTGATGTGATCACATCCTGCTGATGCTGAAGCCAAAATAGTGGTGTCAGAAATAGGTGAGCAATGGTCCCCCCATACACTACCGCCCAAAACCGATGACATGCTTACTACTAAAAGTTCCGGAGCAGCCACTTCACAAATAGTAAATACTAACGGCATTAGAATACCAAATGTGCCCCAGCTGGTGCCGGTAGCAAAGCTTAGTGCCGCAGCAACCAAGAATATAATTCCGGGTATAAGACCCAAAGGCATACCGCTTTCAGCAACCATATTTCCAACAAAGATGCCTGTGCCCAGCAAATGACGGCAGCAGCCTCCGATGGTCCATGCCAAAATCAATATAATGCTGACTTCTACCATGCTTTTTGCACCATCATTAATACCCTTCATGAACTTACGAAAAGGTACTGTCTTTCGAGGTACAGTCATGACAAAAGCCACTATGAGAGCCACGAAGCAGCCGGCCTGCAGGGATACACTGGTTGAGCAATATGAAAAAGCCTCAATAAATCCACGACCATTCCAAAATCCGCCTGTATAAAGCATAAATACGAGCGTAACAAGAATCAGTACTGCTAGAGGCAGGAACATATCAATAATTCTGCCATTCTTATTTATCTCTGTGGGCTGATCTATAGATCCTAAATCTCCGGTTGTATCTGCTTTTAACTCTGAAAGATACATTGGTCCAAAGTCATTTTTAGGAAATGAAAAGTAAATTACCAGTACTATAGAAATAAAGCAATACAGATTGAAAGGTACCGTTGCAAGAAATGCTTCCATCGTACTATTGAATGTTGTATTCTCCGGTATTGTGGAGCTTATACCTGCAACCCATATGCCCATTGGCACCAGACAACAAACAGGTGCTGCAGTTGCATCAAGAATATATGCCAGTTTAGCACGACTAAGCTTATTACCATCCGTGATTGGCTTCATTATAGCTCCTGTAGTTAAATTATGAAATGTATCACTGAGGAACAAAGAAGATCCAACGATTAATGTGGCAAGATTGGTACTGGTTTTTGTTTTGATACGATGCTGTGCCCAATCGCTTACAGCATGCTGACCTCCTGTAAGGGTAACTACTTCAATAACGGCACCCAACATACCAAGCACAATCAACAGTCCAATGTCTACTTGATTCATAAGTAGATTGAAAGTAGTAATTATTGTACCCATAAATAAATTCTGACCTAAAGCTACTGTGTATATGACAGTCCCGGACAAAATACCTATAACCAATGATAATATTACTTCTTTTGTAGCTAACGCAAGAGCTATTGCTACAATAGGCGGGATGATGGATAGCCATCCAACAGAAACTAATTCCATATAAATTCCTCCTTGTAATAGTTTTATTTACTTGTATTTAATAGCTTAATCTCATTGCTGTTTTGATAGCCATTTTGCCGCATATGTGCATAGGGAATCGATACCCTGAATTATTTCTTCGTCACTGCTTGTGGAATAGCATACTCTCAATGTATTTCGTGGTTTATCCTGATCAATATAAAATCCGGCACCCGGAATCACAGCAACACCATTATCGATGGCATTAAAAGCAAAGTCGTATGTATCGAAACCTTCAGGGAATGTTATTGTAATAAACAGCCCTCCTTCGGGATGATTCCATGTCAATCCTTCAGGGGATTTTTCCTCAAGCTGTTGTATCATAACATCTCGTTTATGTTTATAAATATCCTGACATCTCTTCAGATGCTCTGAAAAATCACTTATCATGCAACGGTATGCAATATACTGGTTTATCATTCCTGCATGTACATCCGTAACTTGCTTAGCCACAGTTATTCTTGTTTCCAGTTCTTTATCAAAAATCAGGAAACCAATACGTAATCCCGGAGACACAGTCTTAGAAAAACTCCCCCCATACAGAACACGTCCATCTAAATCAAATGACTTAATCGGTGGAATGTCCTCGCCATCAAAACGCAATTCACAGTATGGATCATCTTCAAATATGGCAAGGTTGTACTGCTTGGCAAGAGCATATACAGCTTTGCGTTTTTCCAGACTGTAGGTATAGCCGGTCGGGTTTTGAAAATTAGGTATCACATAGATGATCCTGGCATTGGGATTCTCCAAAATTGCTTTTTCTAGTTCTTCAATATTTAATCCGTCCTCTTCAAGAGTGACGCCTGCCAATGTACCATAGTATGACCGAAATGTATTGTAGCAGCTGGCAAAGCTTGGTTCTTCTGTAATAATTACATCACCTTCGTCTAAAAGGACCTTGGTGGTATAATCACAGGTCTGCTGACCGCCTGCAGTAATCAGAACCTCATTTCTTGTAAAATCAATTTCCCATCGTTCAGACATATATGTTTTAATTGCATTCCGCAAAGGTTCGTACCCAAGAGAATTTCCGTATTTACAAAGTGTCAAAGGTTCTTCAGCAAAACCTTCCGCAACAAATTTGGCAAATAGTTCCGGCCTATACGTTTCATTACCTGGATTCCCGTTGGCAAAAGAAATAATTCCGGGCTTGTTAGATGCCTCAGCAATACCTCTTATGAGGGACCTTTGTACCTCAACCATTCTTTTTGCAACATGTAAAGACATTAAAATTCCTCCCTATTGACACTACTTTATGATTCCTAAGTTTGTGAGTTCTCTTTTGAGTTCTTTCTTAAGTTTGTCAGAGGGTTCGTGAAGTGGTGAGGCAACCGGTCCACAGTCAAGACCAATTATGCTCAAAGCATATTTCAGCGGACCTGGATTAATCTCCTTAAACAACAATTTGAACAGAGGGTAATACTTCATCAAAACTTCTGTTGCCTCGTTGTTTTTACCAACCGAAGCCTTTTTATAAATTTCGACCCATACATCCGGGACAAGATTTGCAGATGCCATTATACCACCTTTCATTCCCAATAGAATTTCCGAAGTGCACAGAAATTCCTCGCCGCTCAGCACTGTAATACGATCACCACATGTACGAATCAAATCAATTGCTTGACCTAGATTTGGAGAACACTCTTTTATACCAATGATATTCGGGCAAGCATCTGCTAAAGCTTTAACCGCTTCCGGTTGGATATTAACGTAGGTTCTATAAGGAATATTGTATATAAGCATCGGCATATTAACAGCAGCATCAAGCCGCTTATACCAATCAATCATCCCTTCCTGATCTGGGTGAATGTAATATGGCGTCACCACAAGAATTGCATCAGCACCAGCTGCCTTTGCCTTGAGAGCAAATTTAGTTGCTTCTCCAATACCCGGCTCCAAGACACCTACAATCACGGGGATACGCCCATTGGAATATTTCACTGCTGATAAAACAGCCTGCTCCCGTACTTCCATAGTTAATGCTGAGTATTCCCCTGTACCACCAAGAACCAACAAACTGTTAATCCCGCGCTCAATCTGAAAATCTATTAACCTTTTCATGGCTGACTCATCAATGGTGTATGCCTCAGTAAGAGGAGTGACAATTGCAGACATAATACCTGTTAAATTCATTTTTTGACCTCCACTTTTAAATTCTTTATATTTATTTTAATTTTGCCATTATGTTAGCTTGACATCATTTAGAAACGTTTCTATAATTATTATACTAGAGCCTTGCATATTTAAGAAGAAAGAAGTATTAATAATGAAATTAAGTATTTCTAATGACCGTATTTTTTGTGGAGGAATACAATGAAATTATCTAAATATGAAGTGTTTATAAAAGTTGTAGAGCTAGGAAGTATATCCAAAGCTGCTGATTACTGTATGTATACTCAATCTGCAGTAAGCCAGATAATATCCGGCATTGAATCTGAACTGAATATTATCTTACTTAACCGGAGTCATGCAGGTGTTTCACTTACTACAGAAGGTATGCAGATTTTCCCATTCATAAAAGAAATAGGATTAGCTTATAACGAACTATCTGATAAGGTGTTTAATTTACTTGGTACTGAAAGCGGCATGATCCGCATTGGATCTTACTCCAGTATTTCTTGTCACCTTCTTTCACCCATAATTAAAGCTTTTTGTAAAGAGTATCCGAATATTAAATTTGAAATACTGCAGGGAGATTATCGAAAAAATGAAAACTGGATTTCAGATGGTACTGTTGATATAGGCTTTGTCGCATTGCCTACAAGAAGTGAATTTGATATTACTCCATTTATTTCTGACATGATGCTTGCTTTATTACCAAAGGACCATCATATGTCTGAATATGACCGTATACCTCTGTCTATCTTTGCTGAGGAGCCTTTCGTTTATTTACATCAAGGTACGCAAAAAGAAGTGATAGAAGCCTTTAAAGCTAATAATATAACTCCACGAATTGAATACAGGACAGAAGATGATTATGTGGCAATGTCAATGGTAGAATCCGGATTAGGGATAAGCATTTTGTCTGAGCTTGTTCTCTATCGGACACCTTATAATATTGTAATAAAAGAAACGGACCCTCCCCTTTATAGAAATTTGGCAGTAGCAAAAAACTCCAAAAGGAAAACCGCTCTGATTGTTCAGTATTTTTTAGATTTTTTAAAAGAGTATCCATATACGAAGACAATAGAAAGCATACTCGCTTCACGCTTGAACATTGCCCAATAATGTTTTGGAGGGTTTAATTTTAAGAAAATATATTTTATTCCCTTGAATGGAAAGTTTAAGAGACTTTAAACACTACGATTGCTTTCTGCTATATAATTCAAAGGATATCTAAATTTCTACCAAAACTTGTATTTTGCTACAAATGTTTCAAACAAAGGGTCAATAGGGTTGTGTTTTTATAAGGTTTTTTTCATATACAGCATACCCGGAGCATACCCAAGTTTTTTATTTAAGGCAATCATATTGCTATTGCTATAATGAACTGTTGTTTCCACGGTCTTTATACCTTCAAATCTACACCATTCTTCCAATAAGTTTTTCAGGTTTGTTGCTATCCCTTGTCCTCTGCAGTCTTCTGCTGTATACAAAGATAAAATCATAACACTGTCCTGAACTTTTTCTTGTTTATATGCCCATATAAATCCATGTATATTATTTTGATCATCTTCAGCAACTGCAAGAAACAAGTCTTTATTACGAGTATTTTTAATTCTTCTTACAGTTTCATCAATATCTGTATTTGAAGCTTTATAATTATTTATCCATAATTTTGGTGTAAGATTATGCCATTTTGCAATTTTTATCAGAAGTAAGTCTAATTTATCGTCTTCATTAATGCCGTCAACTTCAATCTTTCCATAATTCATTCTAAATTTCTCCTAGTTAAATTATTAATAATGTTAACGAGCCGAATCCAGCTTATCTACTGCCTGCTGCAAGTTGTCTGCAAAAAAAATATCATTACCTCTGTTGCACTCATAAATAAAATCACGCAATGATTTACTTGTATACTTGCTGTAGTCACCAATTATAGCCAGCTTAAACTTATAGTTTACAATTTTTTGACAAATCTCACCTGCAATACCACTGCTGAGTATAAAGAATTCTTCGTTTATAGCCTTTTTATCTAAAATAATTCTATTGCAGTCTTTTTCATAGTTAATCGTCGCCATAAAATCCAGAGCTGATTGCGCGTCGTATATTAAGATATCTTCGCTCTCAATATATAAAAGGGAATTATTTTTCCCTAAAAATGTGTATTTCATTATTGATTATCTCCTTTCATCAGTAATATCAGCGATAGCTTTTCTCAAATCTTGAATCCATCTAAGTTCATTTTCGTATTCTCTTCGAATATTGTCGTTGATAAAACTCCATATAATTGTTTCCACGGGAGTAGATTTGTTAAATAAAATATTTGGATTCTGCTTTTGATTTTCCTCCATTAACAACTGTATCCTTACTTGATTTTCATATCCATCAAGCATCATGTTCAATTCATCCGTATTAAGTTGCTTAGACCACGCAAGTTGAACAAGAAAAGGCTTCTTTATTTCAATGGGTTCAGATGGTGAAAGCATCCATTCTTTTAAAGCAGCGAGTCCTTCTCCGCTTATTATATAAATTTTTTTTGTCGGTGAGCCTTCCTGATGCTTGACTACATTGGTTACCAAGCCTTTATTAAGCAGCTCCGTTAATGATTTATATACTTGATTATTATTTCCAGACCAATACAAGAACGTTGAATTTTGAATGACCTTTTTTATATCGTACCCTGTCATTGACTTGTAGCTTAATATACCTAAAATTGCATAATTAATTGACATATTGCACCTCTTCTCTCGATATCATATGTTAACAATAACATATGATATCGAGAAAGTCAATAAATAAAAACAAGTTTATTGTAATCAGCCGAACAAATTGCATGAAATTTATGCTAAACGAATTTTTTATAATATATTGGTTATAGTTCCCAATAAGAATTTTACAGATTTCTCCCGAGGGTATAGTCGGAGATTATCCGGTAGATTATGACGAATTAGTAATAATTAAAAACGATGGAACAAATATAATAATTGATGTTAACAGTGAGAAAACAGATATCAAAACTGTTTATCTGTCAAGATTAATCAGACAGGATGATACAGGAATCTGGACAGTGACAGGATATGATAAATAAAAAAACACCCACCGCGAAATTGTAGATTTCTGGTGGGTTCGGGAATCTTAATCTAAAATAAAACGGTTATAGGCAATCTTTTTTCCTGTAGCCGTTTTAAAATTTTCATCTATGAATTCTCTTATTTAATCTCAAATTCTTCCGTTGACTGCAAGCCATTCCAAATACGCCCATCAGATCGATAATATAATCTGTTTACAGAACCGTCCGTCTTTGTAATATCTATAACAAAAACCTGACCTTCCTCTATCAGCATAGGGTATTCGTCATAAGGCAGCACATCACCTGTTTTCTCATTATCCTTAAAATCTTCATAGGCATTTTCCAACCGCCAGAATTCACGATATGCATAATCTTTAAATCCTGTTAAATCTTGTTTGCCAAAATAGGATGCTTCATAATTTTTTTGATTAATTGTAAATGTATCTGTTCGGGAAGGCTCAATATCTTTAGCTAACCAAGATAAATCTTCGGAATATATGTTGTCGCCGTAACGTTCCTTTAATTGACTTGCCATGTTGGGTACAGATTTAGTCATATAGTCCATTGCACCAAAATCTGTATGAGCACCGCCATAAATACCCATAACATTTTCATCCTTCAGCTTGTCAAATTCACGTATAAAATTCTCCGCCATCTTGTTTTCGCGATATACATCATCTGAGTGCTTGTAAAAATACCTGCCTTGCTTGATAGCTTCCTGCGTCAATAAATATTGCTCGGTGTTTTCTAATTTATTTTCTTTAAGATACTTTAAAGCTCTCTGCCCTGTAGTATTGTACTGGTGACCTACATCTGTACCGTGAAAAATCGTTTCGGGATACTGACTTTTTATTTTCTTATAAAATTCCTTAACATACGGATTATGTGCCGCTGATCCTTCCCAATCATTATATATTTCCTCAAGTATATCATCACCGTCAGACTGCATCCACAAATTTAAAAGCTCTGCGGTATAATAGGGATATTCGATAAATAAATGCCGCATATTATCCTTATGATAATATTCACCCCATATCTCTAATTCTTTTTCCAATATTTTTTCAACACCGTGGTGCTCTCCATACAGGTAAATCAGACCTTCTGATTTATCCAAAGGTGTTACTGCATCTACCGGTTCATTGCTGACAGGACAAGCGGTCAATACCGACAGTATAATTAATACAAAGACAAACTTAAAGATTCTTATATTTTTCATAAGCTCCCCCATAAATATTTTAGTATACTTAATACATCTCAAAATATACCAATTAATAATATTAGTATATATCAAAGACATTTGAATTTCCACCACAACTTGTAATTAATCCTCTAGTAAATCATATGAGCCGCTTGCTTTATCATACAGATCAAGCAGGCGGCTCATCAATGGTTGTAACAAATTAATATCAGCTGTTTTGTAAAAAATCTATCTCTCTTTAATTTCCAGCGTCTATACTGTCAGTTGAATAATAGTCAGGTTTGCCTGAACAGGACTGTTTCCATAAAACACTTCAAAATTACTTCGATTAACAAGTGAAAATACTGTTGGTATTGTGGAAGCTATAATCAAGGCACTTCCATTCAGCTGAAGATTCGTAACAGGAAGAGGAGACTGTGCCGGTATTACCGGACCGCCTTGAACCTCTATATTGAAAGCAACCATGGGTTCAGGACCTGCGCCACCCGAACTAATCCACCATGAAAGATAATAGTTTCCCAATGCTGCGAGTGTGAATTCTCCGGTAACGGAATCATAGCTTATATCGGTACTAGAATCGCTCAAAACCGTATCAAATATAACATTTGCACCGTCAGCAACAGTTCCGTCAATGGAGCCTGTTAGCTGAACCTGCATCCCGGCCAACTGCCTGGGAGGACCAGGTTCTCCCTGCGGTCCCTCTGGACCCTGTGCTCCTGTGGCACCCGTTGCCCCGACTTCTCCCTGGGGACCTTCCGGTCCTATGGGTCCTATTGGGCCTTGTGGACCCGTTTCTCCTACCGGACCTTGGAGTCCTTGCGGGCCTTGTGGACCTTCTGGACCTGTTTCTCCTGCCGGACCCGGCAAACCTGTTGGACCTTGCGGACCTGCCGGACCTATTGGGCCTGTTGGACCTTGGGGGCCTACCGGTCCTGTCTGACCTGTTTGACCCGCCGGACCTTGGGGACCTACCGGGCCTGTCTGACCTGCTTGACCCGCCGGACCTTGGGGACCTACCGGACCTGTTTGACCTGTTTGACCCGCCGGACCTTGGGGGCCTGCCGGGCCTGTTTGGCCTATCGGTCCCGCTGGACCTGCTGGGCCTTGCGGACCTGTCAGACCTTGCGGACCTGCCGGACCTGTTTGACCTACTGATCCCGCTGGACCTGCCGGACCTTGCGAACCTGTTTCTCCTGCCGGACCAGGTGAACCTGTTGGACCTTGCGGACCTGTTGGTCCAGGTGGGCAGACACAAAAACATGGTTGATGCAGGCATTTTGGACAAGGATTCTGGGGACAAGGTCTCCTGTATATATCTGAATATTGATATTGTTGTTCGTTATAAAAATTTTTCGGTATCATATATGAATTATATTTATTTTCTTCACTATTATTATCCATATTTGCACGCTCCTTTTAATTATTTAATTTTATATTTTAAAATAATACTAATTTTTAACAGGACTTTTGCCCAAATTATAATTTTAGTTTCCAATAATAGTGTATGCCCCAATGATTCAGGATGTGTATACAAGCTACACTTTTTCTTTAACAAAGACTGTATTCTAATAATATTTTTTTATGAAGTTATAAAAATTCATTAAATTAATATTGACTATTGCAACAAATAGCAGTAGAATTTTAAAAATCACATAGGGGGATAATTATGGAAGACTGCATACGTATTGTTCGGGAACATTATGACAGTGATGTGCAATATGAGTGGGACAGACTCGAAAGGCATCCTTTTGAATTTGCAATAACTACAAAAATGATGGACAGATATATTAAGCCCGGTGACAGAATTTTGGATATAGGCGGCGGACCGGGACGATATTCAATTTATTATGCCAAAAATGGCTGCGACGTAACTCTCGTTGATTTATCTGAAGAAAATATAAAATTTGCACTTGAAAAATCTAAAGAAACGAATGTGAATATTAAAGCTGTTTCAGGCGATGCAAGAGAAGTAAGCAAATTTATAAAGGGAGAATTTGACCATATATTTGTTATGGGACCCATGTATCATCTGCTTGAAGAAAAGGATAGAATCAAAGCTTTAAACGAAGCCATGTCCTTGCTGAAAAACGGAGGACTGATATACGTTTCTTTTATTCTTATGTTTGCCGGTATGATTTTTTATATGAAAAGCACTCCTGAAATGCTGCTCTTGGAAAGCGAGCAAATTTTTATTGATTCTGTCTTAAGAGGAAACTCCTATGCCGGGGATGCATTTACAAAAGCTTTTTTCATTGACCAAAAAAGTATTATTCCGTTTATGGATAAGTTTAATCTTGAAAAGAAGCATCTTTTCGGTCAGGAAGGCATTCTTGCTCCATGCGAAATAAATTTACTTAATCAATCTCAGGAAGCAATAGATAAATGGACGGCAATTGCGGAACAATTATGTGAAAGAGATGAATTGTTAAGTTATTCCGAGCATGCAATGTATATTGGGAAGAAAATTTAATAATAAATATAAAATAACTATAGGGGGATTATATGAAACTAATAATTATCTTCGGACCACATGCGGTAGGCAAAATGACGGTAGGTCAGGAGCTTTCAAAAATTACTGATCTGAAATTATTTCATAACCATATGACAATAGACATCGTGAATGATTTGTTTGAAAATTTGCCTGAAGAAAAAAGCAGATTGATTAATTTATTCAGAAAAGAAATATTTGAAGCGTTTTCAGGCAGTAAAGAATATGGAATGATTTTTACATACATGTGGGCATTTGACAGACAGGAAGATTGGAATTATATTAATTATGTTGAAGAACTATTTGCTTCCAAAGGCGCAGAAGTATATTTCGTCGAGTTAGAGGCAGATTATGAACTGCGAATAGAAAGAAATAAAACTGAAAATCGTCTGCTCAACAAACCTACGAAAAGGAACTTGGAAAAATCAGAAGCTATATTCAGAAGCTTAGAATCAACATACCGCCTGAATTCATATGAAGGTGAAATAAAAAAAATAAATTATATTAAAATAAATAATACAAATTTTTCACCGGAAGAAGCAGCTTTGATTATTAAAAATAAATTTTCTTTATGAAAAATTTGAGAGATAAAATCAGAGAGGGATCAGAGAGTACGTTTCGAGACCGGCGAAAAAGCAGTTCCTGCCGGCCTTTTTCGTCTCTGCCCTGCCTGCATCTATGCGGGCAGGGCTTTCAATCTTTTATCCCTCAATATGTGTTTTTAAAATTTAATATAATTACTTATCTGTAACTGTCAGTATTCCTGCACAATGCGATATTTTAATATATGTGCAATAACACGTATCATTAAGACTTTTCATTACTTCATCTGCAATAAAGTAAACCTCATCGTTATCCCAACTATTTTTATATCTGTTTTTACCTTCTTCTAATTCTTCCCTTGTTTCAAAAGAAACATCTCCGATTAATATTTCTCCATTTGTATTTAACAAATTTGACAGAGATTTTATAAATTTTATTTTTTCTTCATCCGTTAAGTGGTGTATTGCATATGTACTGATTATATAATCAAATTTATGATTTTTAATTTCGTCAGGCAAACCCTTTATAAAATCCCAATTAATCAATAACGCATCGGGCATTTTCTTTTTTGCTATATCTATCATATTACTTGAAAAATCAATACCCGTAACATTACATCCAACATTATATAATTGAGTTGTTAATATGCCTGTACCAAATCCTATATCTAAAATACCGGGATTATTCTGTTTCATTACCCGGTTATAAATATAGTTTAATACATCCTTATAGCCTGCAAACGGATATTCATTGTTTTCCTCACTAATATTTACAGTCTTATCATAATCATCAGCCCATAAATCAAAACCTTGATTATCTAACATTTTATTTTTCTCCTCATTTTAAATTTGAATCATTGATTCGTTATATACTGCTGTTACCCGACAAATGGATATACCGATAAACCATGTTTAATACAATAAGCATACAGTTTACCGCCTATAGATATCGGAATCCTGCATGTTGGACTTTGTTCAGGATACAAACGATTTAAAAATACTCTGTCACTTTTAACACAGGCAACAAAGGATATATAATGCTCCTTGGTCATGGGATGTTCAAATGTAACAAAGTAATCGGTGTCCATTTCTTCTGCTGTTATTTCAGGTGCATCGGACGTATCCCCCGGCAAGAGATATTCTAATTTTCTGCCGCAGCAAAAGATGGATGCACTTCCTGTGCTGACTAAGATATTTCCGCAGGAAGGACATACATAAAAACGCACTTTGTCAATGTTGCCGCTGTCCGGCTTGTTTGGTGTAATTTCACCTTCCATCATCTGTTTCATGTCAACGCCCAAAATAGCAGATAATTCCGGCCATAGGGACAAGTCGGGACACCCTGAACCGCATTCCCATTTTGAAACAGTTTTATTTTGAATACCCAACGCATCTGCAATGTTTTTTTGTGTAAGGTTTTTTTCTTTCCGCAGTTTGGCAATCAATCTGCCTACTTTCACACAATCCATGTCTCCACCTCCATTCTGCTTATTATATCATATCTGAGCCGAGTGCAGCGCAAGCTCGCTTGCATTGCCGAGGCGATGGTATGATATATGTATTATAACATATACTTACAGGAATCTTGCGATAATTTGTACCAATCTTGCCGGAAGCTGCTTCAAATCAGTTATATCCAATGTATTTTCAGCTCCGTAAAGCTCACGGATATCCTCTTTATCCTGTCCGATGGCTGCGGCAAGGAACTGAATTCCTTTTCGCCTGAATTCCTGCAATGTATCTTTCATATCACGAGCCGCTTTTTCTCCAGAGTAATCGGGCATTGCCTTTGGCTGACCGTCGCTGATACTGATTACTAATTTTGTTTTTTGCGGTGCTTTAATCAATCTGTCGCTGATAATGCGCAGTGCCATGCCATCCCGGTTGTTGCTGCGGGCTTGAATGTTCATAAGAGCATATTTTTCGTCCGCATCCTTACTTTCAAAGTCTACATATGCATAGATGGACATTTGTTCCAGCTTGGAGCGGTCTGCCGTATCTCCGTAAACCATTATGGGAATACCGCAGCCTGTGCAAAATTCATATAAAGCTACGGCTGCCTGTTTTGCTGCATCCAAGCGACCGAAGGCTGACATGGATGCTGATTCGTCAATCCTGAGAGCAACCGCAAGAGAGGGTTCTTCCTCAGGCGGGCGCTTGCGGGCAAATACGCGAAAATCCATGGAAGCAGCTTTATCGGCACAAAATTTTGTGCCATAAAGCTGAGACTTAGCAAACTCAGAGGAAACCTCATGCTCTAAAAGCGGATTTGTTTTACGGATCAATTCCCGAATTACCAGCATCAATTCAGAAGACATGCTGTTATATTCTTCCCTGTCTTGAGCTGCAGCTTCCGGACGATGTACAATAAGCTTAATTTCTTCATGGCAGCTGCCCTGAACACTTTTTCGGGCTTCTTTATTTAATTGTTTGCGAAACTCTCTTTTTTGTTCGTTTGTAACGGGTTTATCGAGCTCATGATAAAACGGGGTGCCGTTTTCTCCATTATCATTGCTTGAAACATCAGTATTTTTATCGCTGCTCGCATCCGAATGACCCTCACTGTCTGCTGATTTTCTCAGACGGATTGCATTCTTGCCGGCTTTATCTGTTTCTGCAGAGTATTCTCCATTTTCGGAAATCTGAAGCTCCATTACTTCCGGATTTTCTCCTTCCGAATGGGAATGGCACATATTATCTAATTCTTCCAGCTTATCTTTCAAACCATGACTTACCAGTGCCTGCTCTAAAATAGCAAGTTCCTGCGAGTCAGTTGTAATCTTGTAGAGTACTTTATAGTACAAGGAGTGACCTATGGATGCACCGCCGGCAACCGTATCAACCCAAAAGATATATGACCGCATACCGGCAACACCCTTAATTGCATTGGCCCGCGCTGTCTCATCCAGCAGAATAATCGTATCAGCTAAAATAGAAAGTACATTTTCGGATTGATATCCCGTCTTGGCTTGGGCTCGTTCCATCATAACTTCCTTTGGCGGTAAGTCTAATTTTTCAGCATGCTGAACTCTGTCACGCAAAGCTTCATTTAAAGGGCGGTATCCGTTGTAGCCGCGGTTTGTTGTAATAACAGCAATAAAATCCGGATGCCTGCGTATGACACGCGTCGGTAGGTTTAAACTTCCGTCCGGCTCTAATGCGGAATTCAGAGCCATTAAAACAGCGGCATCACGAATAACCGTCGGTTCCTGAATTTCCAGCAACCATCCGTTTTCATATGCACGGACAATTTCCGATGGATAATACTTGTATTCAACAGTATTTGATTCTGATTCATCCTTTTCGGACAATACCGGCAATATGGAGCCTAACACATCAGATTTATCCATATCTGCAAAGCAAGTTACCTTTGTATATGGCAGATTAAAATTAGAAGAGAGCGCTTTGGCAATTTGGGTTTTACCCGATCCTGCGTCTCCTTCCAATAAAATTGTACTGATTTTCATTTCACCGCGATTCCAGTTCTTTACTACTTCATGATATATACGTTTTTCTGCTTCACTATCAATGTGTGAAGGCGGTTTTTGCCACACGAATGACTGCTCTATATCTGTCAGCTTTCTTTCAGGTGACAAAATACAATTTTGTTTCATTTAATACAACTCCAATTCATTTAAGATGCGGATTAGTGTCCGCTGGCGCTCGCCGATTAATTCTCCTAAATCATTCAGGCTCTGTGCAAATTTCTTGATGTCATCATTGATATTTTGATTGTCTACACAAACCTCTACCGGCAGCACCCCGCCCTGTACTCCAATTCGTTCAATTGTTGGTTTTTCGGGGTCATATAAAAGAGGGAACCTGTATGCCTCCTTGAAGTAAAGCAGTGTCTTAGATAATAATATCATCAGGTCAAAAACCTGATGGATTGGCAGCTCCTCCGCCAAAATCAATTCGCCGTCTTTATCTGTTTTCCATATCTGAGTGGCAATCTCCATTTTTTTATTTTCTTCCAGCACAGGCTCACCTAATGTTAAGCGTTTTATATCAGATTGGTAAGCATTTCTTCCGTCTATACGGTCATAGCCGTTTGATGCAATAACTATTTTCTCATTCATTTCCATATCCTCCTTGCCCTTGGATCAGAAGCGAGGCATTCTTCTCTTAATTTTTCTAATTCCTCTGTATGATCTTCGTTTGGATCATCATATTTTAGTACCTTTATAACTGATATTTCAAAGCTTTCACGACCATATTTATTCCAAAGCTCCTGCAATTGCTTATTTGGATGCATATTTGATGACAATTTTGCATTAGCACTGTTAAAATCCGCTCTTGTATCCTTAGATATGCCTAAAAATACATCACCCGTATCCTTGCATCGGTAAGAGAACACTCCCATTTCCGGCTTCCTGTTTTTATACATTTCCAAAAGTTCTTTTTTTCTTTTTATATCCATTGTTTTCACCTCGGCATTATTATATACTAAATTACTCAAAAAAAATAATCCACGCTCCGTAGACTAAGTTAAAGTATTTGTTTGTTTTTATAGCAATGGCCCCTCAATATGTTCCATTAACAATATAGAGGGGTCGTTATAATCCGCCTGACATGGGGTTATTCTTCAGATAATCTTTTTCTCTTCCATCCAATAGTTTTATAAACAAACAACCCATAAATACATACTATTAAATTACTGACGCTCATTGAAAACCAAATACCTGTCGGTCCAAAAGCAGTGTAATTTTTAAATATCAATATCATGGGCAGCCTGACAGCCCACAACCTTCCTATCTCCATGTACATGGAATATTTAGTATTTCCCGAGCCTTGGAATATTCCCTGGAACACACTGAACATTCCCATTAAGGGCATTGAAAATGCAACGTATTTCATATAATTTATACTTTGAATTATAACTTCGGGCTCATCTTTAGACTGAATAAAAAAATTCACAATTGGCTTATTGAAAATAAATATTATCACACCACCAATAACCCCGATAAACAGGGCAATCTTTGAGCTTTTTATAAAGCTTTCCGTCGCTCTGTCAAGTCGTCCGGCTCCCAGGTTTTGACCTACTACTGCTGTCAGGGCTGCACCTACGCCCATGGCAGGCTGCATTACCAGACTTGTTATTCTGTTTACCATACCAAATGCAGCCAATGTAGCAGTTCCATAGGATACAATAAAGCCATTAAGAAACATAAATCCGGTTGAAGCACCTGCTTGCCCAATCGATGCAGGTAACCCAACTCTTACAATTTCCTGTAATATATTTTTATCAGCTTTAAATCCTCTGAAATCAGGTTTTAAATTATTGCCTTCTTTGAATACAATTATAAATCCTGATAATGTCAACACAATTCTTGATATTACTGTAGCCCATGCCGCCCCTGCTATTCCCATATTGAACGTAAATATTAACACAGGATCTAATACCACATTTATTAATGCGGATATAGCGCTCAATATTGTTGGGGTTACAGTATTGCCCTGGGCATTCATCATGGAATTTATATTGAAAAATAAAAACATAAATGGCAAATCCAAAAATGATATTCTCAAATAAGTGTTTGCTAAATTAGCAAAATATCCTTCACCGCCCATAAGCTTAATTATATATGGACTTAAAATAACACCCAGTAATGTAAATACAATTGATAATATTAATGATGCTGCCATTAATTGAGAAGAGTATTTCCTTGCTTCTTTATATTTATCCGCCCCCAACAGTTGAGAAAGAAGTGAGGTTCCTGCAACCGACAGTCCAATCCCTAAAGCAACGAAAAGAAAGTTTATCGGCCAAACAAAAGAAGTAGCTGCAAAGTGAACAGAAGAAATCTTACTGACCCAAATTCCATCTGCCAAGTTATACAATGTTTGTATTATACTGTTAATCATAATGGGAATAGATAAGGTCAACAACACCTTATACATATCGCCCTTTTGTATTAATTCTGATTTATTCTGTGTCACAGACAGTCACCTTTCCAACGTCAAACAACAAATTAGTTCTATAGTTATATATATGTTTCATTTTATCATTATACTAATAACTATAACAATTTACAACTATAAAACCCCCTCGCTTCATTATCACCTTGCTTCTATATCCAAGATATAATCAATAAAATACAGTCCAATTTCCGTCATACGTTCATCATTTAGTAATTTTATATTGCTTTCAAGGTGGTATATACCTATCCCTACTGAACCTAGTCCAAGATATGTTGCAGCAATTAATATGTTTCCTATAGCTGCACTGCAACCTTAAACACTACGATTATTTTATCAATTTATTTAACTCATCTTCCACTATACTTTTATCTAATCTTTCGAATAAAATTTCTGTTTTTGGAAGGATATATTCGTTATCAATTGATTGCAATTTCCATTCATATTTTAAATTTAACCAATCTGTAACTTTTTCAGATGAAAATGGAATAAAGGGTGAAAGAAGGACGGCTAAATTTGCTATCAACTGAACACAATTGAAAATTGTGTTTTCACATGATGTGACATCACCTTTTCTTGTTTCCCATGGTTTTTCTGTATCAAAGTACTTATTACCATATCTTACAAGTTCAAATATTTCATCCAGAGCATCTCGCAAATTTGTATTTTCAATTTTATTTCCAATGCTTTCGAATGCTTCAGATATTTTTTGTGAGATATCACTTGTAATTGTGCCATTAGGTACTTTACTTTCGAAATACTTTTCAATAAAGACAAAATTGCGATTTACAAAATTGCCATATGCGCCTAGCAGCTCACTATTATGATTATTAAGATATTCAAGCCATGAAAAGTCTGCATCTCTTTTTTCAGGACCATTAGCAATAAAAAAATATCTCAGTGAATCAGGGTTATATTTGTTCACAATATCCTTAACCCAAATTGCCCAATTATTGCTTGTGGATATTTTTCTGCCTTCAAGGGTTAGATATTCGCTTGAAACAATTTCATCCGGCAGATGCCAGTTACCGCCGTTTGCAAATAAAAGCGAAGGCAAAATAATTGTGTGAAAGGGTATGTTGTCTTTACCATGAACATAATAATGCTTAGCATTTTCTCCCCATAGTTCTTCAAAACTTGTATTTCGATTTTTACATACTTCAAAGCTTTGGGACAAATAGCCTAATACATTTTCTGCCCAAATATATATTTTCTTATCCTCGTAACCCTCTTTAGGAACATCAATGCCCCAGTCAAGGTCACGGGTAATAGCTCTGTCCCGAAGTCCCTCGTTTATATATCTGTTAGAAAAAGCTGTTGCATTTTTTCTCCAATTAGAATGACTGTTCACATATGCCTTAAGTTTATCTTCGAGTTTTGAAATCGATATAAACAAATGCTTTGTTTCTTTAAATATGGGAGTACTTCCGCATACTGAGCAAGTTGGGTTAATAAGTGCTTCAGGCTCCAGCACTTTTCCACAAGCATCACATTGGTCACCCCTAGCATTTTTTCCGCAAGACGGACAAGCACCTTTTACAAATCTGTCAGCGAGAAATGTTTTACATTCCTGGCAGTATGCCTGAGGAACAGATTTTTCATAAATATATGGACTTTCATACATTTTTTCATGAAATTCTCTAACAAAGCTCTGATGCTCTTCACTTGAAGTCTTCCCATATAAATCATAACTGAATCCTAACTTTTGAAAGCATTCACAAAATTCATCATGATAAAAATCGCTGATTTCTTTTGGAGTCCTATTTTCCTGTTTTGCCCTGATTGCAACAGGTGTTCCAAAACAATCACTACCTGAAACAAAATACACGTCGTCACCTTTCAACCTATGATAACGAGCAATTATGTCAGATGACAAAAGCCCAGCCAAATGACCTACGTGCAAAGAACCATTTGCATATGGCCATGCACTTCCAACTAAAATTTTCATAAGTCTACCTCATTTCTTTTTTTGTTTGGATAACTTTAAAGTTAAAAAATTATAAAAAAACAGCCCTCCCTCCGAAAAATTACTTTTTCGGGGACGAGAGCCTATACAGTCTTGCAATGCAAGCTATAACTTCGTGTTACCACCCCAGATTCGCCTATACCTCACGATATAGACCTCATCAGCTGCAGGCAAGAAATGATTTGCCGAGAGCTTAACACTATTACGGGTGTACCCGTCGCAGCCTATAAGTTAAACTTAGTCGGTACGCAGCTCCAAGACCATGTTCAGCAAATTCTGACTTTACCCTTTCTCATCTACCTGGGTTCTCTGTAAAAGCATATTTTGCTTACTCTTCTCTTCATTGCCTTTTGGATATTGAATTTGATATATTATAGTATATTCTAATATAAGAATCAAGGTTTTATACTTAATAGAATAAATAATTTCTGAATGCAAGAAAACAAGACCATCTGTTTTATAAGTAACTTTCTTAGCAATCTGTTGAATAGTCATTATTGATTATTCAACATTAATAATTTCATTATACCTTTGTATTAATTTCTCCCAATCAGAATTTTGTTTGTCATAAGTGCTAAGTATTTCTTTAATCTTTCCGCTGATTCTTTCATCAATTATTTTATTTCTTTGTAAATTAATATCCAATGCAACTAACAGTATTTTAACCATGTCTAATTCACTAACTTTAATTTTGACCAGGTAATTAGGAAACAAATTCGAGGGATACATTCATTTTATAATTTATGCAAAAAACTTGAATTAAATGAAACCCTCCGCCTATAGAGGCGGAAGGCATAACAATTTAATTATATTGTCTTGGCACTTGTTGCATCTCATGCTTTGCTTGAATGATCAATCCAGTTCTATACTCCAATCTCCAAAAAGTACAGACGTCGGTGATTCAAAATATATTGAGAATCTTTTGCTCACATCTTCTGCACTCGTTCTCAGTTCTGTATAGCCGGTATCCTCATTCGGACCCAGACTATAGCCTGAAATTCCGCTCACGCTTACACCTTCTAAAAATTCATCCTCCGGTGAAATGCATTTTAAATTGATTATCAATTCATTTCCCTCGCGCCTTATGTCAACTACATGCATCTCAAAATTTCCTAAGTGTAATATTTTGTCAATATTTTGTGTCTCCCCATCCTGTGGCTTAGTAATCCTTAGTTTTTCTGTTTTTACATTGGGATATTTTACATTTACATATGGCAATACAAGTTTCAATCCTTCCTTATCCAATGTATCAAAATATATGTCTGACATTGATCCTCTGTACGATGATGGCAAATCCGGATATATTTTATTACCCGTGCTGTCAGTCAGGTACATGCTTATCTCTGCGTCGGGTGCAGAAAACCATGGACTTTGCAGCAGGCCTCTTCCCATAGGATATCCCTCTAATATTTTATCATCAGACCGATTCAGCAAGCTTATCATCAGTCTGTCTTCCATAGGTTTTTTTATGGCAACTATATCTATACCCTTATCACTGGCATGATTGCCCATCTGTAAAAAGTCTTCAACCTCAGTTGTTTTTTCCAAGGTAAAAGGAATCTCCAGCTCTCCAAGCAGCATGGAATATTTTACTGAGTCACTTTCTGTCTCGAAATAATAATCTGCATTCCAAAGCTCGGATCCATGACCTATGACCCAATGTCCCGGTGATGTAACATTTCCTTCTTCATCCTTTAACAGCATTTCATATCCTTTGTCAGCTACATAGTTACCCTGGACAGAAATGCTGAAAAGTTTGCCGGCTTTGGATGCCGCTTCTATTTTTACAAATTTGTTGCCTTCCTCATACAAAACAGGCTCCTGAAGTGCCAGCACACTTCCTTCTTCCTTGTCTATCAATACATTGTATCCGGGAACGTATTGCAATGCCCGTTTGATAGCAGCATCAACCTTATCCGGTCCAACTATGATTATTGAACTCATAATTATAACCAGAGAGGCAGCAACTGCTGTAAATATTTTTAAACGCTTGCTCTTTTTCGAGCCATGTTGTATTTTAGCCTTTTCAAATCCTGATTCTATGCTTTCGTCCAATCCTTCAGGGATGGGAATACTATTCAACATATCATTGAGTTTATCTGTCATACTAATCCCTCCTCTATTTTCAGCTTTTCCAATGCCCTGTAATACTTGCTTTTAACTGTGCTTTCAGGAATTTTCAGATTATCGGAAATCATTTCAAATGTGTACTCAAAATAAACCTTGAGAACAATGACATTCTTTTCGTCCATGGACAGAGATTTTAAGTTATCCATGAAAATATTCATGCTCTCCTTATCCTCAGCTTGCATTGTAATGACATTTGATAAGTCTTCCAACGAAATCAATTTATTTTTCCTCAGCAAATCCTTCGATTTATTTACAGCAATTTTTAATATCCATGACTTGAATTTATCCTTGTCCCGTATTTTATCCTTTGAAATATACGCCTGATATGCACTTTCCTGCACTATATCCAAAGCATCAGCCTCATTGTTGACATAGGTATAAGCTATCCTGTAAATATCATTTTTGTATTGTTTGAACAGCGCCTCAAACTCTTTTTCACTTATTTTAATTTTGCTGCACCTCCTGTCTGAGAAGTCCTTCTATACATAAGACGAAATAAAATCAAAAATAGTCTCAAATAAATTTAAACCAGAATATTACACCGTCTTCTTCATTTTTTACACCGTAGGTAAATCTGTGCAGCTCTAAAATCGTACGCACAATGGAAAGCCCTATACCTGTTAATTATCTTTATGCTTATATCATTTAAAGACGCATCTTCAATATTGATTTCAAAGGAAGCAGAAGACAGCTTTGACATTTCCAGCATCTTTTTTATCTTTTCTGTAAAATAATCTGAAATGATTTCCTTTATTTCCGGATCATCCTCAACTAAAAGAAGTTTAAATACCATATTTTCACCTCCGTGTACATAATACCATACAAATATATCCTTTTTGTATCCAAAATAAAAGAACCATGCTTACATAACTGCATGTAAACACGGTTCTCATAAAACAATTCTTATTTATTCAGATTAATTACAGTACGCCCTTTCAACTGACCCTTCAGCATAAGATCAACATTATCGCTTACTTCGTCCAAGGATATTTCTCTCGAATTATCCTCAAGATTTTCAGGCTTCCACTGACCGGCCATTTTTTCCCATATACCAGTTCTTATATCCATGGGGCACTCTACGGAATCAACTCCCAACAGAGCAACACCTCTCAAAATAAACGGATAAACGGTAACGGATATGGATGCAGATGCCACATTGCCGCAGCAGGTTACGCAGCCTGAATATTTTGTGGACTTTATGACCGCCTCTAAAATATTTCCTCCCACCGTGTCTATGACCCCTGCCCATTGTTCCTTGAGCATTGCTTTGTGAGAATTTTCAAGCAGTGCTTCTCTTGATATAATGTCCTTTGCTCCGGATTTTATCAGCATATCCCTTGCCTGTTCCTTTCCGGTCAAGGCTATTACGCTGTAGCCTAACCTGCTGAGAATGGAAACAGCCACACTGCCTACGCCGCCTGTGGCACCGGTCACCAATATTGGTCCGTCCTCAGGCTTTACTCCGTAATTAACAAGCTTATTAACGGATAATGCGGCAGTGAAGCCCGCCGTACCGTAAATCATGCTTTCCTTTAATGTAAGTGTGTCCGGAAGCGGTACAATCCATTTTGCAGGTACTCTTATGTATTCTCCGAAGCCGCCGTGAGTATTCATCCCAAAATCATAGCCTGTGATAATAACCTGCTGCCCCGGTTTAAATTGTCCTGATGTGTCGCTTACCACAATACCTGCCGCATCGATACCGGGTGTGTGAGGATACTTTCTTGTTACGCCTCTGTTGCCTGTTGAAGAAAGAGCATCCTTATAGTTCAGGCTTGAATATTCTACCTTTATGATAACCTCGCCCTCAGGCAGTGAGGAAGCTTCTGCATTTTCGATGCTTCTTTGAAAAGAACCGTCGCTCTGCTCTCTGACAACTATAGCTCTGAATGTTTCTTTCATTTTTAACTCCATACATTCCTCCGATTTTAAAAAGTTTGATATCAAACTAATTGTAGCATTTATTCTGTTTGATGTCAAACCATATTGTTTTTTATAGTATAATCATATATAATTTATTTATTGGAGGAATTATCATGAACGACAAATATATAATATACTTTATAAGCAGAACACGAAAAAAGATGCTGAAATTCCTTGAGCGCAAGCTTACAGAACATAACATGAACGATATTATCACCTCTCACGGTAATATTCTTACCGCCTTGTATAATAACGGAGGTAAGCTTGCTATGAACAAAATCGCCAAGCTGATAGGCAAGGATAAATCCACCGTTACCCCCTTAATCAATAAGTTATTGCAGCTCGGATATATTGAAAAAATTCAAGATGAAACGGATAAACGGATTACGTATATTGTTTTATCAGAGCAGGGTCATCAGCTAAAGCCAAAGTTTGACGCAATTTCGACCCAGATATATGAAACAGCATATAAGGGATTTACCAAAGAAGAAAAAGAAACCTTTTTGCGATTGTTAAAAAAGCTGAATATGAATTTTACCGAGCTGCCTGATGCATAAGCTAAGATATTGTCTTCAGATATTTTTCCAACCACATAAGAATTTCTTTAAGCCGCCGTATTTTGTGCTTAGGTGCACCTGAACGAGATAATTCATGACCTTCATTTTTGAATAAACACATTCTGCTTGGAACTCTCCTGCTTTGCAATGTCGAGAATAATTGCATGGCACCATGGATTGAGCATCTGTGATCTTCAAAGGAATGTAAAATAAGTGTCGGTGTTTTAATATTCAAAGCATATTTGAACGGAGACTGCTCCCACACATTTTCTCTGTTGCTCCAGGGATTTCCGCCATATGCTCCTATTGTACTCCATATGCTGAAGTCCGTTGCACCGAAGGATCCGTTTACATCAACAATTGATCTCATCGTGACGGCAGCCTTAAATCTGTTCGTGTGACCTATAATCCAATTAGTCAGATATCCCCCGTAGGAACCGCCCATAACTGCCAGTCTCTCTGAATCTATTTGAGGATAAAGGGATAAAATATAATCCGTGAATTCCATTACATCGGTATAATCGACAGTTCCTCTTCTGCCGTTTATATCAGCAAACCTTTCTCCTCTTCCTGACGAGCCTCTTGGATTGCAATAAAAAACAAAATACCCCTCAGAAGCAAGCAGCTGCATTTCATGACTGTATACGTATGAATAGCTGGTTCTCGGTCCTCCATGTATCTCCAACACTCCCGGATATCTTTTATTTTCATTGCAGTCACGGGGCTTTATTACAAAGCCGTCAATTCTTATGCCATCTGAATTTATAAATGAATGGGGTACAGGAGTAACCGCGTCTATATTTGTATCATTAAAATTACTCAATTTTTTCACTTCACCCGTTATCTCATCAAGCCTGTAAAGCTCTTGCAGATTATTTTCCAGCAGACCTGTTAAAAACACAGTTTTTTTGTTGGCTGCAAAGCAGTCAGCGGATATATTGCTTTTAGATAATCTCTCTTTATTTCTTCCGTTCCATACATTTATATAGCTTGTTTGCTCATATGTGGTCAAATAATATAATTTATCTCCGGACACCTTAAAGGTTGTTCCTCCGTTAATTCTGACATCGCTTGATATTTTTGCTCCGAAATCCTCGTCGTCATGTGAATAAGCCAGCTTCATTTCTCCGGTCCTTATATTAATAACATATAAATTATGGTTTGGAAAAGGACTGTATCCGTCCCAGGGATGTGCTGCAGCTATTAAGCTGTCTTCATAAAAATCAAGACCCATTATTTGATATTTGCCCCGTTCCAGAATGCAGGCTGTTTCGTCTTTTTCTATATCGTAAACGTAAATTCCATGCGATCTGTCATAAATCTGTTTATAGCATGAGCCTGAGAATGCAATACGCTTACCGTCCTCACTTATTGCGCTGTGGGAGGTCTCAAACAGAGAGTCTGTAATATTCTTCAGCTCATCGGTGCTTATCCTGTATAAGTATAATGAATTTCTTTTCTTGTTTACATATCCTCGAGAGTCAATGAAAAACGGAAGCTCGTCACACACCTCGTAATCTTGTTCCTCTTTGTATTCCATCAATCCCTTACGCTTATCATCTCCGGACATCCCTTCAAAATCAGGTCTGTAATTATCCCTGACGGAAGATATAAGTAATAAATCTCTGTCAACCTGCTTAGCTCTTGCATTATGTAAGGGAAGCTCAAACAATCTTTTCCTCTCGTCATAGCCGTTCAAAACTCCCTGTTTGTAAAATACCGTTAAGTATTCTCCCGATTTTACTCTTTCAACATCGGAAGGCTCACTGATTTCAGCATATATTACCGCATCACCTGAAATAAACGAAGCACTTTTCACCTTACCCGAATTCGTAAGCCGTTCCACACTATTACCGGCTGCATCGTACCTCCATATGTCAGATAAATAATTGTTATCTGACATATTCGGCTCTGTTACACAAAACACTACACAGCTGCCATCATCGTTAACCTCCAACGAGGACAGAGACTTATAATTTTTAAAATCATCAATCTTTATTTTATTCATAACACACCCTGTCTTTCTTTTGTTTATATTTGATTTATATTTATATATTATATAAGCCGCCAATTTTTAATTTCAGCGGCTTATACTATTAATTTATTTTAAAGCAGCAGTCATTACGATTCCTACAAGGAAGCATTCCGGTGCCGTCATTCCTGTTGAGGTAGCACGTGCAGGCTGAAATCCATCCTCAACCCATTCTTCCCATGCCTTGTTAAAGTCATCTATCATTGATGCTTCTCTTATAAAAATGTCTGCTCTAAGTATATGTTTCTTATCCGAATCAAATTGCTCCAACAGCTCATCGTACCTGCAAAGCAGTGCCCTTGCCTGCTCATACATGGTCATCGGTTCTTTTTGAGCAGCTGCGGCTACGTGTATCTCGAAGTATAATACTCCATTACACTCAACTACTCTGCTGGCCCTCTTTTTTACATCATATCTGTTAATTATCACGTTAAATCTCCTGTTGTCTTCTATATTTTACATGATTACATGTTTTATTATTCTGCAAAGTAGCATGCAGCATAATTTTGATAATTCATCGGGAACTCCATGGTATACCCTCTCAGTGTACTTGTGGTTCCTATACATACCTTCGCGCTGTACAACGGTATCCACACGGTATCTTCGTACATCAGTTCCTGAATTTCATCATACAATTCAACACGTTTGTCCCAATCACTTTCAGATGATGCTCTGTTTAACAAATCATCCATCTCAGGGTTATTGTAGTTAACTCTGTTTCCTCCTACACCTTGAGCATCCGAATACAATTTACTCAATGTATAGTTAGGATCACGCAGTGTATTGTTGAGTGTAGTAATTGCGGCAAATTGCTCTCTTGAATTTAAGAAAGGAGTATAAGTGGATGTTTCCATTTCAGAAAGCTCCAAATCTATGTTTGCTTCCTTCAGCATTGCCTGAAGAACCTCTCCAACCCTTCGGTTGTCAGAAGACTGATAAAATGCCAACGGAAAAGAAATACCATCTGGATATCCGGCTTCTGCCAACAAGCTCTTTGCTTTTTCTACATCATACCCAAAAGCAGCAGTGTCTGCCTTATATCCGGGTACGGTGCTTGGGAGAAAGCTGTTAGCTGTTAACGCAGCATCCATTAAGCAAGCCTTTCTCAATGCATCATTATCAATTGCGTGAGCTATAGCTCTTCTTATTTTTGTGTTACTGAGCAATTCACGGTCAAAATTTAATGCCAGAAATGTAACTGCAACAGATTCATTGGTATATAATGAGAGCTCAGGATTGCTTTCAACCTGCTCTAATGAGATTCCCGGAACATCCTGCATTATATCTATTCCGCCTGTCTCCAGCTCAAGTAAACGGCTGTTAGCTTCAGGAATCAAACGAATGTTTATTGTTTTAAGCTTTGCTTTTTCTCCGTGATAATCATCAAATCTTTCTATCTCAATGTTTGCTCCTTGATTCCATTCAACAAATTTAAACGGTCCCGTACCACATGCAACCATATCTATGTTATCCACGTTTTCGTTATAAAATTTTTCATTGAATATGCCTAAGTTTACATTGCATATAGATCTTATGAACGGGGCAAAGGGAGTCGATGTTCTAAGTATAAGTGTATAGTCGTCTATTATTTCGAAATTATCGGGATCGAACCCTATTGTATTTGATTTTGTTCTCGGATTTTCACAAAAATGCTTCATTGAGAAAACCACATCACTCGCTTTTAATTCTTCTCCGTTGTGAAATTTGACACCCTTTTTCAAAACAAATTTATAGGACAGATCATCTATCTGCTCGTAGGTTTCTGCTAAAACAGGATAAATGTTACCTTCCTTATCCATCTGTACCAGGGTTTCATATACGTTTGCCGCGAACTGAGCTCCCGGTACCTTACCGTCATTAGCAGGGAATAATGATTGCGCTTCGCCGAAGGCCCCAATTGTCAGAGTATCCTTTGATGAAACCTTTTCATCACCGGAATTATTTACTTCTTCATTATTGCCACCGTCATTCTTTGGTTCATCGGAGCTGCCATTACTGCATCCCGCCAATAGTGTCAATACAAGAATCAACGCCAAAATACTCATAAATAGTTTTTTTGCTTTTGTTTTCATAACGTCACATCCTTCAAAATTATTCACCTTAATAAGTGTTAGCAATTATATTACAACAAACGTTATGCTATGTCAACATTTTTTCATATGCAACTTTTTTATCACCAAATAGCTTGGTGACAAAATACACCTTTCACTCTCCACGTCTTTATTATTATATATTTATCTTGAAATTTACCAATATTCTTATATTTTTCCATGTTATACATTTGTTTTCGGCATTATGTTTTTGTAATAATTTTTTATCATATAAAAATTTATTGACATATTTTATGCTGCAAGGTATAATAAAAACAATTTTAATATACTATAAAAAGGAAAGGGGATAATATTTTGTTAGAAGAAAACATTTCTACACTAACAGATTTCTTATCGGACAGCCTTGGAAGCAAGTATGAAATAACCGTATACGAGATAGGTTTATCAGATGATGCAAAGGTAATCGATATCAGAAACAGACATATCAGCAAGCAGTCCTTGAACTCAGCACTTCCAAAATTTATTTCGGATGCCATTAAAGAAAATCATTTTGCAAAAAAACCATACAAGGAATTCTTAATTTCATCAAACAAGGAAGGCACAATAATCAAAACCTCGGTATTGTACATTAAAGGAACCAATCTCTCTGATTATCTGTTGAGCATAAGCAGTTACCATAACATAAGCTATGATTTTGACGGTGCCTTTAACAGCAAAGAGGAGTCAAAGCTCAACGCGCAAGTCCCGGCTGCTATGAAACAAAATGTACAAGCCCATGCAGCAGATAATGAATTTTCGTCAAGCATGACTCTTGATGATATCATTAAAACGAAGGTGGAGGAAATATTGTATGACATGGATATAACATCATCAAATTTAACCTTCAAGCAAAAGACAGATATAATTGAAAAGCTTTACGAGGCTGATATTTTTAAGGTAAAGGGTTCCGTGCCATTGGCAGCGGACTATTTAAAAAGCTCTGAATCCTCAGTGTATAGATATATACGTCAACACGAAATTAAATTAATGGAAGACAACACTGATAACTTTTTAATGTAAGGGGGCAATTATGCATACCATCAAGGAAAGAATAATAACACAAGCTGTAGAAAGAACAGACGTTGCAACACTCAATCAGCAATTATACACCATTAATTCCGATATTGAATTTTCAGATATTTTAAAATCATCCTGGAAAAGTCTTCAGAGAAACACCGATGACCCTGAAAAATGGATAGAAACAGGCAGAAACTTCAAGCGTCAAAATCTTCACAGAGAAGCAATCGAAGCTTTTTCTCAGGGTATAACGAATGATTGTTTCAATTATTTGTTGTTCCGACACAGGGCACATTCATATCTGAATATATGCAGATATAAGGAAGCTGTGGCAGATTTCAAATTATCCGTACGCATGAATCCCTTCCATTTTGACAGCTGGTACCTGATGGGAATTTCATATTATTTAATGCAAAGATACGAAGAAGCTTCGGATATATTTAAGCAGGCACTGATCATTGCCGACAGTGATGCGGAAATGGTTTGTACGGTTTACTGGAGGTGGTTTTCTTTAATGCTTATTAACAATAAGCAGGAGGCAGACGAGCTTTTAGAGAGGGTGAAACCTAATCTGAAATTAGTTTCATGTGAAGCTTTTTATAAGGTTCTGCTTATATGCAAGGGACTGCTGACTCCCGAGCAGGTTTTAAATATTCCCGACAATTCTTACACAAACGCTCACTCTATTATGTTTTACGGAGTGGCACAATATTATTATTTAAATGGTGACATAGAAAAGGGTAATCAGGTAATTGAAGATTTACTCCGAAACGAAGAGGAAAGAAGATGGGCAGGCTTTGCTTATCAGGCGGCAATTTTAGAAAAAAACCGAAATTTTAATTCGAAAGGTGCAAGCTATGAAAATTAGGAATGAATCTTTATTTGAAGTTTTAGCCGACAAAAATTCTCAGCTCATTTTGAACAGAACTCCCTGCGACAAATACAGCAGTGAAATAATTCAAATCATTGATGATATAAAAAACGACGGACCTTCAGAAGAAAAATACATAAGTCTGATAAATGAATTTCACAGAATAGGCTTGTTCAGAGAAGCAGTTGAGGTTAGCTGTGAAGCAATATCAACCGATCCCTTTAACTGGGGTTTTCATTTGTTGAGAGGCTATAACAATCTGCACATTGAGCAAATTGCCGAAGCAGCTGCAAATCTTGAATTTGCATCAAGAATGAACCCCGAGTCCTTTGAAGCTCAATTATACGGCGGTATTGCGCACTTTTTGGCAGAAAATTATTCTAAATCAAATTATTTCTTTAATCAGGCATTGGAGCTAAGCAATACATTCAAGGATAAGTGCGACGTAATCCTTTGGTATTGGATTTTTTCTTCTAAACAGGAAAACGGAGAACAAATGAAAGAAATTTTATCTTCAATTGATTTCTCTGAGGATGCAAGCGATAATTCTGATTTTTCGTCCATTGATATGTGCAAATTGTACAAAACCAATGAATTGAATATACTGACAAAAATCAAAACAAAGGAACAAATGGATAAATATAAATACTTCATTGCATGGTATGAGATTATCACAGGTAATCGTGACAAGGGATATTCATTGCTGAATGATTGTTCAGAAAATAGTATTTTTTCAATCCAATCTGTTGCAGCAAGGAAGGATCTTAAGAAAATATTCATACGATGGACTCCGGATGAGTTTTAGAACAATGAAATACAGGAGGAAAAAGCAATGGTAAAGGAATCACAGATTAAAATAATGAAGGAAGGTCTTGCCACTAAGGGTCCCATCGAAATGGACAAGGATATGCTTAAGGAGGTTGAAGAGCAACTTAAGGACAATCCTTACGATTTTTTAGCGCATTGTGCGAGAGGAGTTTTATACTTCAATTATGACTTTGAAAAAGCTATTGAAAGCTTCTCTGATGCTTTGGCAATAAATCCTTTTGATTCCAATCAATATTATAACAGAGGCAGGAAATTTTTATCTCTGGATAAATACAGTCAGGCGTTATCTGATTTGACAGTTGCAGTCAGAATAGACGATAAGGACAGCTGGAAGTGGCATTTTTTAGGAGTTGCATATTTTGGTCTGAACAGATTCAAGGATGCAATAGACTGTTTCTTCAAATCTATAGATCTACACTTCATTAACAAGACAAACAATATACCACCCGAGGTGGAATGGATCTGGTTATCCTATGTGCAGCTTGGAGAATTTGACAAGGCAAACGAAGCCTTAAAGCTTGTGGACGAGGATACACCGGTTCAGGGCGGTGATATCAGCTATAAAAGAAGGATATTGTTAAAAAGAAATATCATATCCGCCTGCGAATTTGAATCAAGTATTAATTATGAAAGTGACAGCCACGCTGCAACAGAGCTGTACGGTCTGGCAAACTACTATCAGCATATAGAAAAGAACCAGAAGAGGGTTATTGAAATTTTAGAAAAAATATTAAGCATTAAGACAAGTCACCACGCTTTTGCATATAAAATGGCAAAGCATGATTATTCGTTATTAGTCAGCTTAGATTAATATAAACACAACATTAAATATTATCGGAGGAATTTTTTATGAGTAAAATCGGAGAAAGACAAATCAATATTATGAAGAAAGGATTGGCAGCTAAGGGTCCGATAGAAATGGATTGGGATATGCTGAAAGAGGTTGAAGAAAAGCTTGCTGAAAATCCTAGTGATTTTTACGGCTGGGCCGCAAGAGGTATACTGTATTTCAACGAGGATTTTGAAAAGGCTATAGAAAGTATATCACAGGCACTTGCATTGCAACCCTTTAATGCAGATCAATACTACAACAGAGCAAGAAAATTCCTGTCTCAGGACAAATATGTACAAGCTATGTCCGATGGAGTTATGGCAACAAGGATTGATACGAAGGATGCATGGAAATGGCACTTTTTAGGTGTGGCATACTTTTTCTTAGACAGATACGAGGATGCCGTTGAATGCTTTAAGAAATCCATAGCTCTTCATGTTGAAAACGGTACTAACAATACACCTCCCGAGGTTGA
Source organism: Sedimentibacter hydroxybenzoicus DSM 7310 (assembly GCF_013403245.1). GTDB lineage: Bacteria > Bacillota > Clostridia > Tissierellales > Sedimentibacteraceae > Sedimentibacter > Sedimentibacter hydroxybenzoicus. The sequence goes on from NZ_JACBNQ010000019.1 coordinate 53,572, forward strand.
CTGGATATGGATGGCGTATATGCGAAGCAACCAGGTTGAAAAAGCTCGCGAGTCACTTGATTTGATGAAGTCGGATACGGAAGTTGAACGCGGAGATTTGATGTATAAAAAAAGAGTGTTGCTTTACAAAGGAGAAATGACATTAGAGGAATTCGATAAGCAGGTAGAAAGAGATTATCCAAAGAGAGCTATTACGGAGCTTTACGGAGCTGCCGCATACTGTCACTATATATTGAAGGATAATAAGAAGGCTGTTGAATATTTAGATGAACTGCTTGCTTATGATACTTCACATCATGCCTTCGGATATAAAATGGCTCTTGAGGAAAGAGACCTGTGGTCTAAAGAAATATAGCACAAATAAATTATTCAACAAACTACCAATGGGGGTTGTAAAATATGCTAAAATATATCATTCGTCGTATTATTATGATGATACCTGTAATGTTGGGCGTTACATTTGTAGTTTTTACGATGCTGTACATAACGCCCGGTGATCCGGCCCAAACGATTTTAGGCGAAAATGCAACAGAAGAAACAATTGCCGAGCTGCGTGAGGAAATGGGGCTGGACAGACCGTTCATAATTCAATATTTTGATTATGTGTGGAAAATAGTTACAAAAGGTGATTTCGGAAGGTCTTATACTAACCAGCAACCGGTTATAAATGCACTCATTGACAGATTTCCAAATACTATAATACTTGCGGTCTCGTCGGCAGCCATAGCTGTCATACTGGGATTGATTTTGGGAGTAGTATCTGCCGTTAAGCAGTACTCAATTTTTGATAACTTTTCAATGACCCTTGCATTGATAGGTCTTTCTATGCCAAACTTCTGGCAGGGTTTATTGTTAATGCTTCTGTTTTCTTTAAAGTTAGGCTGGTTCCCCGTATCAGGCTTTACAACATGGAAACACTTGATTTTACCTGCTTTAACGGTCGGTACCAGTTCGTGTGCCATTATTGCAAGGATGACACGTTCAAGTATGCTGGAAGTTGTTCGTCAGGATTATGTTGATTCAGCAAGGGCAAAAGGACAAAAAGAATACATTGTAATAATCAAACACGCTTTAAGAAATGCCATGATCCCGATTATTACTGCAGTCGGTCTGCAGTTTGGGGCTATGCTCGGCGGCTCTGTAATAACCGAGTCCGTATTTTCAATACCCGGGATCGGAAAATTAATGGTTGATTCAATCAAGGCGCGTGATTATCCGTCTGTGCAAGCAGGCGTGCTGTTAATAGCTCTTTCATTCTGCGTTGTTAATTTGCTTGTTGATTTACTTTATGCGGCTACCGATCCTCGGATGAAATCAAACATTGAAGGTAAAGCATAGGATAAGGAGGAAAATTATGTCTGCTGTTAATAACACTGCAACCACACGTGTTCAGTATAAAAAAAGAAGTCAAACAAAAGAAATCTGGCGTAGATTCAGAAAGAATAAAAGCTCTATTATTGGTATGATCATCATTGCAATATTAATAATATGTGCAATATTTGCAGAAAATATCGCACCCTATGACCCTGTTAAGCAAGACTATGCTCACACGTTAGAACATCCAAGCAAGGAGCATATATTCGGCACAGATGAGTTTGGAAGAGATATTTTCAGCAGAATTATATTCGGTGCACGAACATCTCTGTCAGTAGGTCTGATTTCAGTTTCCATATCCTGCATAGTAGGTGGAGTTATAGGTGCCATATCAGGATACTTCGGAGGAAGGATAGATACATTCATAATGAGATGCATGGACGTCTTTTTAGCAATTCCAAGTATATTGTTTAACATTTCCATCATAGCGGCTTTAGGACCGGGAATAGTGAATATGATGATTGCCGTAGGAGTTTCTAACATTCCGAGATACTGCAGAATTATGAGAGCCTCCGTGCTTCAGATAAAAAACCAGGAATTTATTGAAGCGGCAAAGGCAGGAGGCGCTTTAGATTTCTTCATAATCACATTCCATGTAGTACCGAATTCCTTGGCGCCCATAATTGTGCAAGCTACCTTGAATGTCGGCTCGGCAATCATTGCCTGCGCCGGATTAAGCTTCATAGGTGTCGGTATCAGTCCTCCAACTCCCGAATGGGGCGCCATGTTGTCAAACGGTCGTGATTTATTGCGTAATTATTCATATATAACTGCATTTCCGGGTCTGGCAATTATGATTACTGTACTGTCCCTGAACTTAATGGGTGACGGACTGAGAGATGCGTTCGATCCTAAACTCAAGAGATAGCAGCATGCGGAGGTATAAAATGAAAAATGATTACATTTTGGAAATTGAGGATTTAACCGTAAAATATATTACGGAAGACAGCATAGTAAGTGCTGTTAACAATATGAGTTTAAAATTGGAGCGAGGAAATACTCTTGGTTTTGTCGGTGAAACAGGTGCGGGTAAAACTACAACCGCAAAGTCAATAATGCGGTTATTACCTGAACCTCCGACTAAAATAGAGTCCGGTAAAATCATTTTTAACGGTGAAAATATCCTCGAAAAAAGCATCAAGCATATGCAATCAATTCGCGGAAACAAGATTTCAATGATATTTCAGGATCCCATGACAGCTCTTAACCCTGTTATTCCCATAATCGATCAGATCGCAGAGGTTATACTTTTACATCAAACAAAGGATAGAAAAGCTGCATACAAAAGAGCCGAGGAAATGTTAGAAATAGTCGAGATAAAAAAGGAACGCGGAGAGGAATATCCTCATCAGTTTTCAGGAGGAATGAAGCAAAGAGTTGTTATTGCCATTGCTCTGGCATGCACACCCGACTTGCTGATAGCTGATGAACCTACTACAGCACTGGATGTTACAATACAAGCTCAAGTTCTTAAATTAATGCATGATATTAAGGAAAGCAATAATACCTCAATGATAATGATTACTCACGATTTAGGCATAGTTGCCGAAGCATGTGATAATGTTGCCGTTATTTATGCAGGGAGTATTGTCGAGTACGGAACGAAGGAAGATATATTTAACAGTCATGCTCATCCTTATACAGAGGGATTGTTTAATTGTATACCGGATTTATCAAAAACAGAAAGCGAATTAATTCCTATTAAGGGAATTATGCCGGATCCAAGCGACCTTCCCACAGGGTGCAAATTTCATCCGCGCTGCCCCTATGCTGTAGACCGCTGTTCCAAAGAAGAACCCGAATCAAAGGAAATTTCTGACGGTCACATGGTAAAATGCTTCCTGGAGCACCGCAAATAGTTTTATTATCTTGGCTAATGTATTAAGGAGTGAGGCTTATGACACAAAAGTTATTGGAAGTAAATAATTTAAAAAAATATTTTGATACTAAAAGAGGCAAATTACATGCTGTTGACGACGTGAGCTTTTATATATACAAGGGTGAAACCTTAGGAGTCGTAGGCGAAAGCGGCTGCGGCAAATCAACTACCGGCAGAACAGTTCTGAGACTTATTGAGCCTACCGAAGGAGAAATCTTTTTTGACGGCATCGATATCAACTCTCTTTCTCAAGAGGTTATGAGGAAAAAAAGAAAGGAAATGCAAATAGTGTTCCAAGACCCCTATTCCTCCTTGGACAGCAGAAGAACCGTGTATGAAAGTATTGAAGAACCTCTCAGAGTTAATAAAATTTTTAATAACAGAACTGATTTATCAAACAGAGTATTTGAACTTATGAATACAGTGGGATTGGCAGAACGTCTCGTTAATTCATATCCTCATGAATTAGACGGAGGGCGCCGTCAGCGCGTTGGGATAGCAAGGGCTTTAGCATTAAATCCCTCCTTTATAGTGCTTGATGAACCCGTTTCCGCATTGGACGTGTCTATACAGGCGCAAATTTTAAATCTTATGGAAAGGCTGCAGGATAATCTGAATCTGACATATATGTTTATATCACACAACTTGAGTGTTGTAAGACATATAAGTGACCGGGTTGCTGTTATGTATTTAGGAAAAATTGTAGAGTTAGCCAGTTATAAAAATATATTTATCAATCCTCAGCATCCATATACTAAAGCTTTGCTGTCTGCAGTTCCTCTGCCGAGAATAGACTTGAAATTAGACAGGATTATTCTTGAAGGAGATGTTCCCAGTCCCATAAATCCGGTCCCGAGATGCAGGTTCTACGGAAGATGCCCCGAAAGAAAGGAAGTATGCAAGGGAGATTTGCCTGAGCTTAGAGAAATAGAAGCTGAACACTTTGTTGCATGTCATTTAATCTGAATGGATTTATTAAAATCCTCAAAAACTTGATTTTTGAGGATTTTGCTTTGCAAATATAAATTAATTTTACTATTAATGTTTAGTTCTTTTCTTATAAACAATATCTAAAATAATCGAGCATATAAGAGACGGTAAGCTCGCAGCAAATAGGAGCAATCCCATTACAAATCTTCCTAATGCCTCAAAGCCTTCAGTAGGGGCACTGTACGCAGTAATGAAATTATATAGCATAAACGGAAACATTACTATTACAGGAATATACTTAATATATCTTTTCTTCTTAAATATATAATTTAAAATAAGTGTCACTAAAATTGAAACTATTACTACAATAATTAAAACAACATCTATTTCCATAAAAATACCTCCTTTATGTCAAATTTGCTCCTGCTTCCTCAAGCTCCTTAATAATTATCTTTTTCATTTTCATCATCGCTTGTATTTGAGCATCCGTCTTAACCAGCTCCACCATGTTATGAGGCACTATCTGCCAGAAAAGACCGAACCTATCCTTAGCCCAGCCACATTGCTCCGCCTCTTTGACATGTGACAACTTATCCCAGAAGTAATCAATCTCATCTTGTCCTTCACATTCTATTGTCATTGATATAGCTTCATTGAAGTGAAAGTACGGACCGCCGTCTAATGCAAGATACCTTTGTCCGTTTAGTATAAATTCAGCAGTAATTATTTTGCCGGACATACCTTTAAAATGCTCATCAAGATTTTCATCAGGATACTTTACAATATTCTGTATTTCAGAATTGGGAAATACATTCACATAATAATTTATTGCTTCTTCACAATTATTATCACCAAACCATAATGATGGTACTATATTTTTCATTTTTTCTCCTTTTCAATGCATCAACCTGCATATACATTTGTAATTATTATACCAAAACAATTACAATTCAAACAGATTTAGAGAATAAATTTATTGATTTGATTATGATGGATTGCAAAGACCTTATAAAAAACTCCATTAAAATAACATTTATTTTTGTTTATGACTTTGTTAAAACATTCCTGTTTCTGAATCCCCAAAGTCCAATCGCAGTAAGTATAGAAAAAAGGCAAAGGAGTAAAAATAGTGGAATCAGCGGCAAATTTGTAATATCAATAGTATAGTGAGTATATGCAAAAGGAGATATCTGCATTATCGACCAATCAATAATCTGACCTTCCCATGCCAGCTCCAGCATAACAGATGACAGCCAGATTACCCACCCAAGTGCCATTATTTTAGGACAGAAGCCATATAACAGCGCTGTTATACCCAGAAATATAAGTACAGGAGGGAGCTTTGAAACGCTCATAGTCAAAATAGACCAAAATCCACCACTTACATCTCCGGCAGCAATTCCATAAAACAAACCTCCCGCAATACCCATAACCAACAGCAATGCTGCAGAGCATAAAGCGGCTACAATTAAATGACTGCTCATCCAGCGAATTCGACTGACTGGCTTATCCAAGAGCATTTCTACCCTTCCTTCGGTTTCTTCTTTTTTAAGGCGTGACACAGAGGTCATAGCATAGGCAGCCACAAAAATCGACATCAGATAAATGCTGACACTAATAAATACATAACCTAACCCCGCTTCCTCCGACCAGCTTGTGCCTCCTAAACTTGACAGCCAATTACTCATTCCGCCATCATTAGATAAGGCGGGCGAAATGGCTGCAAACACGGAAATATACAGCACTATTCCCACCATCCAGCCGATAAAGCTTTTTTGGTGTAATCTCCACGCTAAAGCCAGGGGGCTGGAAAAGTGCGGATTTGCTTCCGGCAATCCCGGTTTAATGAAATCGCTAAAAGAGCAGGTGTTGCATCTGCCAGTATTTATAATTATTTTGGAAGCAAGGAAGGTCTTATAAAGGAAACTGTCTTAAATATCCTTGAAAGCAGTTGGAAAGAAAGAAAGGAACTATGGGAAACTGATCTGCCTTTTCCTGAATTGCTAAAACGTACTTTGACAATGAAGGATAATTTCATTGATCAAACTAATCCGGAGCTTTTAAACATATTTGGTACTGATACCGAGATTAAAAAGCTGATAGATAACTTTCATAAAACCAGATACCCTCATATTGTCGGATTATTTCTTGAAAAAGGCCGCAAGGAAGGATATATACAAAGAGAACTCTCCCTTGAAGCTGCCATGCTTTATCTGAAAATGTATCAAAATCTGGCTAAAGAGCATGAAATATTAAAAAGCGGAAATAAGGATTTGCTGAAAGAGGTATTTGACTTAATGATATATGGACTGATAGGAAAGCCTATTAAATCAGAGTAATCCGAGCTTTACCTTTATTCAATTTTGTCTAAGAAAAAAAGCCTTGGATCAATTTTCATTAATTTAAGGCTTTTTAGTAGTATTCGGGTAATTAATCACACTTTATTTTAATGGAGTATATCACTTAAATATTTATATATAAATTATTCAATAATGTTTAATTCTTTTAAATACATGAGGACTATTTCTTTTCTATATTCAGCATCTGAATTTTGACGAATGTCTAAATTGCATGCAAAGAACCATGTGTCCTTAGCTGTTTCTACATATCCGACATGCCATCCGATTTGAGGGTTAATCCGCTGAGCCCATCCTGTTTTCCCGCTAAGGGTATACTCTGAATTTTTTTCTTCAACCATAAGGTCTTTCAGAATCTTGTAATAATCCTCTTTAAAATTATATTCTTCATTGTAAACTTTTTTTAAAAAATCTATCTGCTCTTTGGCAGATATTCTGATATCACCTTCAAGCCAAAAATTATCAGCACTTGTTCGCACCATTTTATTTAAATTCATATTTTATCTGTAAATCATTTTACAACAGAGCTCTTACTCTCATCCAGCTTTGCTTCATTAATTTTGTTATTAACAATGCTGAGCTTGTAATAATCCGCTAACTCATGCTTTTTATTGTTATTGTCCACATATGTGTATGATACTTTGTAATCCTTAATTATTCCGTACGCTACAAGTGCTATAACTCCCAAGATCCATATAACAGTACCTGTTTCTATCACAAATTCCATAGGATTTATAACTTCCGGAGTATCCACAGGAATCAGTGTTGCTTCAATAGTCCGGTTGACTGAATTGCTTATGATGTTATTAGTGCTGTTTATTGCAGGTGACTGGGTGTTAACTATATTAACAGGTATGGGATTATGATTTGACGGCATAATGCTTAAAGCACTTTCCAATGTAAAGGGACAAACTAACCGAAACAAAACAACTGACCAAAGAGTATAAGAAAAAATCTTAGGAGCTTTGTTTAATAACAGTCTGGCAATTATAACTGCAAAAACAGCAAAGCTTAGCAAACATCCTTGTGATCTATATTTCTTCTCTGTCAACATTTATTCCAAACAATTGCTTCAAATAATCCTGTCTTTCATTTATAACCCTAATTATTAAAATTTTATCAGATTCTAAGCGATAAAATATATAATTTCTTTCCGAAAATATATATCGATAATTAGTTGTAGTGTTAATAATTTTGCCAAGATTTACACCTGAAAAAGGGTATCGTTCTAACCTTCTTATTTCAGATGTAATCTTCTTTAAAATTTTATTTGCAGTATTCTCTCCCCAGTTAGTTGATAAATATACTTGTATACGCTGCAAATCTTCTAAAGCTCGTGGAGTATATTCAACATTTAGCATTCTTACAATCCTAAAATAGCTTCAACATCTTCCGCCGCAAGCCACCCTTTCTCTCTCGCTGACTTTTCTCCATCTTCTATGTCAGACAACAGTCTAATCGCAGCCTTCAACTTTTCTAACTCTGATATTTTTACGATTGCATATTCGCCTCTGCCATTTCTTGTTAAATAAACTGGGTTGCCTTCATGAACTTCATTAAGAACCTCTGTATAATTCCTTAAATCCGAAACCGGTTTAATATTTGGCATAATAATTCATCTCCTTTAAACATTATTATACTCTTTATGCTGTGTAATATCAAGACAAATTAACGTGTTAATTTGCAGCATCCGGGTTGCATTCCGCCCAGTCCAAGCAAGAAGGATATGATTTGTGAAGACTTAGACATAGAATATTAAAAAAGATGATGGATTAATATAATGTTTTGCTTTGTATTTTTGAGATGATTAAAAAAATTACATAAATTATAATTGTGAATCATGTTTGTTGTTGTTTTCTTAAATAATTGAGCACATCTGCTGCATTGGTATCCGTCTTTACCTTTGGCATTACCTCTTCTATAATTCCGTTTTCATCTATAACATATGTCGTCCTTACTACACCCATGCCTGTCTTTCCATAAAGCTTCTTTTCCTTCCATACATCGTAAGCCTTGATAACTATAAGCTCCGGATCTGAAAGCAGAATAAAAGGCAGATTATATTTTTCTGCGAACCTCTGGTGAGATGCCGAGCTGTCCTTGCTCACTCCTATAACAGCTACATCCATTTCGATAAATTCATCATACATACCCGCAAAACCGCAAGCCTGCTTTGTACATCCAGGGGTGCTGTCCTTTGGATAAAAATACAGCACAACCTTTTTACCTGCGAAGTCTGACAAAGATACTTCATTTCCATCCTTATCCTTAAGTACAAATTCCGGTGCCTTCATTCCCTTTTCCAGCATGTTATTTTCCTCCCTTTATAAAAACATATGTGTAATCATCTGACAAGTTATCATCATAAATATAGCCTAGTCTGTCAAACAATTTAATTTTTTCTGCATTCTTTATTTTATTTTCAGCCATGAAGCGTATCATTTCTCCTCTGGCCATTTTTACCTGTGTTCCCTTTTCAATGACCTTTTCACCTTTCATTTCCCCGAAAACACAGCTTATGAATTTTATGCCGTCATCAATATACTCGGAAATACACCTGCTGTATTCCTTTGATGCAAGATTTATAATACAATCACTCTGAGAAAATATCTCCTCAGCCAGTCTTTTACCCCAAAAATCATAGAGCGAATCAAATTCTCCTATCTGAAGCTTTGCCTGCATTTCAAGCCTGTAAGGCGTAACACCGTCAAATGGCTTAAGCATCCCGTAAAATCCTGACAAAATGCGCAGATGCTCCTCTATATATTCAAACTCCGATCTTTTAAACACTCCCGGCCCCATGTACTGATACTGTATACCCTCATAAGAAAGCACTGCCGGTGTCAGATTCGTATATAAATCCATTCTTTGTATTCTTTCATAATTCAGATTTGCAATACTATCATTGCATTTCCATACACCCTTTGCTTCCTCATAGCACATACCTCTCAGGTACTCCAAAAGCACCTCTGTCTGTTCCATAAACTTAGGTGTGCTAACATCCAACGGTGAGTCTGTATCTATTTTCATCTTTTTTGCCGGTGAAATAATGATTCTCATGTTTATCGCTCGCTTTAAATTGCTGATTTTTATTTGTAAAACCTTAATTACTGATTGATACCTTGTTACGTCCTGCCTGCTTTGCATAATACATATACTTGTCTGCTCTGTTCATCAATGTTTCAATGGTATCGTCATGCTTTGATTCTGCCAGCCCTATACTGACAGTTACAGTTATATAACTCCTATATTACATTTTATCTTACACTATATATCAGTTCCGTCATATATTATTATAGCAAATAAAATCAAATTTTCATAAGAATAAAATAAAAAGCGGAACGGCAATACCCTTAAACTATCAATGGCTTCCTTCAAAATAGTTTATCAGTATATCCTTAATATAATTATATCTCCTTGCATAGGAGTTTTCTATCCTGATTAATTCGAAACCGTGTTTTTTGCATATTGCATTCTTTTTTTCATCTCTTTTTCTTACGACATCATCCTCCATATGCTCCTTGCCGTCTAATTCTATTGCAAGTATGGGAATTTCTCTTTTACCGTATTCCTTTTCATCTCCCTGAAAAGCATGAACCGTACCGCATGTTACATCATTAATTCCTTTTTCCTGCAGCAGGGTTTCAATATATTTTTTCTGATTTACGAATGGAGTTATTATCCCGATTTTTTTATCCCTGTTTTCCTCAACAAATTTAACTATCTTATTTGCTTCTGTCGGTGATGTATTTTTTATATCTGTATTGTTATCTTCAACATCTATAAAAACAAGAGGCTTTTCGTTATTTATACTGCTCTTTATATTCAGTTTTCCGTTATAATATTTTTTATTATTAAACTCAATAATCTTTTTGTGGCATCTGTAATGATAGCTTAAAAGTATTTCATCACTGACAGCATCACATGCTAAAAACGTCTTATATATTGAGTTGCTGATGTAATCATACTCATTGGCTGCAGAATATTTTTTCTTCAGAATAGCATTATCTCTCTCGCTAAGCAGCACAACCGGATTCAGCTGCTGAGGATCTCCCACCAGCATGAGATTTTCTCCCCTTATTATGGGAACCAATGATATTGCAGTGTTGCATTGACTGGCTTCGTCAATAATGACCATATCAAAATATTTCTTCGGCTCTCCCAGCTTGTGTGCAGAAATACAGGTTGTTGCACATATGGGAAAAACACGCATAAACAGCTTAAGCTTTTCTTCGTCCTTCAAGTACTGATTAAATGCTTTGAGCTTCAGCTCTTTATCTTTAAGATAGACAATATCCAACAGTTCTTTATACTTTGGCTCGTCAAGCCTTTTAATATATCTGGCAGAAGCATACTACAAATATTTCAGAAATTCCTCTTCGTCATCAGATATCAGGTTAACTGCCTCCTCATCTGTGACTTCACCCAATGATTTCAATAGTTTCTCAACTTCATACAGCTGTCTTCCCTGTAAATCTGCCTGGAAAGTGAATTGATCATACGTGCTTATAAGCTTTTCGATGGTTTCCTTTCTTTCCTTGAGCTGAAGAATCTGCTCATGCTTCTTTAACAGCCTGGTCAGCTTTTTGGCTCTCTCAATCTTGTCTCCCTTGTTTTTCTCAAGGGTTTTATCAAATATATCTATATTTTTGGTACGTTCATATATGTCCTTTATAAAATCAAGGCTTTCCGCCACCTTTTCATTATTTCCTAAACGTACAACAGGAAAAGGTACAATTTTATCCCTGTAACTTATGCTTTGAAAGGTTTGAAATACGCTATCAATGGGATGATTGTTATATGATGCGAACAAAACGGTTCTTTCATTAAAGAAAGCTGTGATAATTGTATTTATGATGGTATTTGTCTTACCTGTACCCGGCGGTCCCTGAATATATGCGATGGGATATTTCATAGCAGTGTTTATTGCCAGAAGCTGATCTATATTTACTTTCTTATTTAAAAGAGCAATGGGATATTCCTTTCTCCTTTCGGGATGCTTTACTAAATCTCCGAAGAAAGCTTTAACAGACACTGTGATATTATTCTCAGCATACATGTTGATAATTGCTTCATATTCATGCTCAAGGTCGATAATTAGATCCATACCTATTGCTATTATGTAAGGCATGTCATCTACACCGGCAATCTGAGGATTTGAGCTTGTTATTTTATCCTTGATTATTTCCTGATTTTTTTCAAATTCATCCAGCAAACAGTAATCATCAGCATCCAAAAACTGCCGTATGCTTTGCTTGCTTCCATCTATTGAATACTCCTTAACAATAATATTATACCATATCCGAACCGAGCGCAGCGCAAGCTCGCTTGCATTGCCGAGGTGATGGTATGATATATGCATTATACCATAATTTTGCAGTTTTAACAGGAAAAGTTGTAAGCTGTGAATGCTGCTTATTTCACCGAAATGGTTGACATCATTTCATGGTATAAGGTTTCTGTGGTTTCACCGTTACGGAAACTTATATAAACAGGCTTGCCACCGTCTCTCTCAATTCGTATTGTAGGCGTTGACTTTGATTGAACAAAAAGCAAGGTTTCACCGAGGTTGTCTGATTTGAAATTCCCTTTTAATGCTTCGCCGTTACCCCCATATCCATTAATTCTTCTTCCAACGCCAATTTCACTCATGCTTTTATCTATAAGAGATATATCAGTTATATCAATAAAATCAATGCTTAATCCATACATTGCTTTGATTTGTATACTTTCGTCAAGAATATTAATAACAGGATCTTTGCCACCCTGATAAAACAGAATGCCCAACGCTATCAGAGAGAGCACAGAAATGACAATAATGACGATTATCTTCGCTTTATAAGTTGCTGCTTTAGAGCTTGCATTTTCATCAGCAATCGATAAGTCTAACTCAGTGTTTTTATAAAAACGACCGCCTGTATTCGCATAAATGACAGCACCAATGCTTCCAAAAATAATAATAAAGATTGCGAAATTAGGAAGCCAAGCTATATCAAGGTAAATACCAATCGGGATAATCATCATACCAAAAGAAATCCCAAGCAATAGCCATCCTACAAAACGGCAAAGTGCTTTTTCGTCATACTTTGATTTTTCTTTCTCACTGGAAGTATTATATCCGGCTATCAAAAAAGCACCTTTACCGTTCAAAAGGAATATAGCCATAATAACCAATGGTACTACTATGATACCAAAAAAAATGTTCATATAAAACCTCCATCCTCATATACATTTATTTTTATCAATCAAAATCATACCACTTTAGATATTCAAGCTATCTAAATCTGCTCAAATATATTTTCTGCATACTCTTTAATGTCATTAGGGGTTATCATATTATATTTTTCTTTCACAGCACTGAAATAATCACCAATCTTTTCTTTCTGAATAATTCTGTAAGATACCGCATTCTCAGGCAGTTCACCTCTGGTTGACAACCATGGTGTCTCTGAGTGAGTAAATCTTTCAAGAATCTTTCCACTATAGCAACATATATTCTTAACAACACTGTCTAAAACAGCCTTTTTCGAAGAAGAGAATATTGAGCTGTCAAATTCATTACTTACTTCAATTGGATCAAACTTATAATCAAGATATCTGAAATAAATATCCCTATAAACAGGTCCATGCACCCATGCTTCGCACTCCTCAGTAAAAAGAAATGTTTTATAAAATGCATAATAAAATCCCTGGATATAATACAATGCTTTCTGCAGCGCTAAAGGTGTAATATCTTCACATTGGCTTAATAAGTATTCAATAGCTATATCTATTTTTGTCTTTGTATTAACGTTCTTCCCTAAAAGTACATCAACTGTACGCTTACTTTTTTCATAAGCAGCACAAGTTTTTAATTTGCCTTTGTTTTTTTCAAGAATTTCTGCATCATAGTGAGGTTCAGCATAAATCCTTTTCAGAATATCTGAATACTGTTTGGTTGGCATATCTCCGTTACAATAGCGTGAAAAAGTTTGTTCTCCCCATCCGAGCAAAAGTGAAAGAGGGCGCTTTCCTTGTCTGTATTTCTCTGATTAAACTCTCATTTCTAAAAGCTTATTTTTCAATTCATTTTCAATTCTGTTCAGTTCGATTTCTGCCTCTTTTCTCTTCTGACGGCCTTCTGTCTGAATGCGCATCACTTCATCAAGGGTTGAAATCAATGATTCGTTTGTGATGCGGAGTGTATCAATATCCACAACTCCACGCTCCGATTCTTTTGCTGTATCTATGGTTGCGGTTTTAAGTATTTCCGCATTTTTTCTCAACAGCTCGTTAGTCATATCCGTCACTTCTCTCTGAGCCTTTGCAGCCTGACCGGAATGAGTAACTCCCAGAGCCAATACCATCTGGCTTTTCCATAGAGGAATCGTGTTTACAATTGTGGACTGAATTTTCTCAGCCATAATAGTGTCATTTCCCTGTATCAGACGAATCTGCGGTGCCATCTGAATTGATACCATCCTGGTCAACTCCAGGTCATGGAGCTTTTTCTCAAAGCGGTTGCATATGGCAATCAAATCATTAACCGATTGTGCATCCTCAGGCAGACCGCTGGCCGCCGACTTTTCCATCAATGCAGGCAGGTCTTCATTCTGAACCTTTTCCAGCTTCTTTTTGCCGGCAAGTATATACATGGAAAGCTCTTTAAAATATGTTTTATTAAGCTCATACATTTTATCAAGCATTGCTATGTCCTTCAGCAGCTGCATCTGATTCGATTCAAGAGTTTCACAGATTTTGTTTATATTTACTTCTGCCTTGTCATACTTTGCCTTCATTGCCGTGAGCTTATTGGAGGATTTTTTGAAAAGACCCAGAAATCCCTTCTCTTCCTCCTCCGCATCAAAGCTTTTTAATTCAGTTACAACACTTGAGAGCATGTCACCGATTTCGCCCAGATCCTTTGTCTTTACGTTGTTCAGTGCAGATTCTGAAAAATCCGCTATTTTCTTCTGAGCTCCCACACCGTATTGGAGTATCTGATTGGATTTGGTAAGGTCAATCTGATTGGAAAAATCATCAACCATCTTTTTTTCTTCGGGTGTCAGCGTGCTTTCATCGAACAAAGGCTTTTCAACCGGCTTGCTGTCCCTTTTTACAATTGCATCATTTAATTCCCCTTTATCTGACGCTTCATCACCAAAGGGCTCAAGAACTAATTTAGGTACATCATTATTCATTGTTTTTCTCCCCTATAATTTATTTAAAGTTTTATTTTATATTTTTTTGTGATAATCCTTCCTGCGCGAGCATGGTCTCCAGTACGGATATATCCGTAGACACATCCATTGCCGCTTCCTGGAACAAATCATCGAGCAGGTTCTCAAATGCAAGATTGATGGTATCAAGGGTGTCCTCTATCTCTTTCTTGGCAGTTGATATATTTTCGCCTTTGACAGGCTGATTGTCAAATTCTCTGTATGCATCCAGTAATTTTAATGTTGTGGGTAAAAAATACTCCGTAAATTTCTTTATTGCAGGAAATTTTTCCGGACGGGACTCCACATAATCATAAATTTTTCCCGTTACCTCTTCAAGTCTGTCTAATTTGCGGGAGATTTCTTCTCCCGGTATTTCGATATTGGCATTTCTTATTTTGCGAACAAATTGCCGTCCCTCATCAATTGCTTTTCTGGTTTCGGGATCCATCGCACCCTGCTCCTTACGGCGCAAAGCCTCTTCCTTTTCCCTCATCCTCATATTTTCCTGAGACCTGAGATACAGTTCATAGCTATCGTTATCCAACATAAAATATGTCTGCTTTTCATCAATATGCCCTTCGGGAAACATCCTTGCGGCAATCATTTTACGCAAATCCTTAGCTATATATCGGCTGCTGCGTCCCGTAGCATCAGCAAGATCCTTAATCAGGTAGTAGCTGAGGCCGTTCATCTCCGATACATACTTCCGGAACCTCTTTAACCTGCCCCGTATTGCTATCCCGTTGGATAATAAAACCGCACTTGCCACAAAGCACGGCAGCATTATAAACGATGTTACACCGGCCAGAGCACTGACTCCAAGCTTGTAGCCCAGTGTCCCCGTTGCAATCGATGCAATTAAAAATATACCGCTTCCGATTGAACCAAGCACGGTAAATACCGTACCCGAAACCTTTCCTACCGGAACAACAGTCTTATTATATCTGGCAGGTGATTTTGGTTTTACCGGAACTGACCTTCTGACCTCATCAAGTGCACCATTGACAACATTACGGACATCCTGATTCAATCTATTAAAATTCATACTGTTCACCGCATCCTGAACAATATTACGAATTTCATCACCTAAATTTAAACCTCCGCGGTTATTCATATTAGCCTCCAATCTTTTCTCCCATGAACAGCGCTTTATCTTCTAAGCTATATATCAAAGTGTCCGATTAAATATTTTCTGAAACCTGCTTATTTTATTTGGTAAATTATATCATATCCATTTTTTGAAATCAATATTAAAGGAACACTGCGAGCATGTCATAAAATATTACCCGCAATTATTATATACAATTAAACTGTTGTTCTCATTAAGCTTTCATTAATTCTTGCTTAAAAAATATCAGGAATACTTTATGGACACGTATAATATAGCTGCTTATTTGACAATTTAGTATATGCTGCTATAAAATATAATTATAGCAAGAGAAAGAGGTACAATATGAGAATTGATAGCTGGATCAGGACATTCTTTGATAATTTATATGATGGTATTTTAATTATTGATACAGATGAGGTCGTTAAATATATTAATCCTGCATATACAAGGATTACACATGTCAGTTACGATGAAATAGTGGGGAAAAAATTAAGGGAGGTAAGACCCGGCGCAAGACTCCCGAATGTATTAACGGCAAAAAAGCCTATAGCAGGTGTCCTGAGGGAAGAATTTGGTGTTGAATATTCGGTAAATATGTCTCCCATATTTGAGGACTCCGAATTGACAGGTGCAATTTCCGTAGTCAGTAATATAGACGACATATATAAATTATACCGGGATATAGGTAAATACAAATCAAGGGTTAAATCTCTGGAAAACAGAATCAATGCGATTCAAAAGGCAAAATATACTTTAGATGATATTATTTCAGTTGACATAGGCTCTATAGAAGTAAAAAATACAATTAAAAGAATATCTCAGAAGGATATTACTGTTTTAATATTTGGAGAAAGCGGAACGGGAAAAGAATTATATGCAAATGCAATCCATAACGAATCCGTGAGAGCAGATGGTCCTTTTATAGCAGTAAACTGCGCTTCTTTCCAGGGAAGCCTGCTGGACAGTGAATTGTTCGGTTATGAGGAAGGTTCATTTACAGGAGCGAAGCGGGAAGGTAAAATGGGTCTGTTTGAAGCTGCTAATAAGGGCACTATTTTTTTAGATGAAATCTCTGAAATAGATTTAGAAGTACAGGCAAAATTATTGAGAACCCTCCAGGAGGGAACAATCAGAAGAATAGGCAGTGTTAAGGAAGACGCAATTGATGTAAGAGTTATAGCCGCAACAAACAAGAATCTGGAGGATATGGTTCAGAGCGGAAGGTTCAGACATGATTTGTTTTACAGAATAGCTGTATTTCCTCTGATAATTCCTCCTCTCAGAGAAAGAAAAGACGACATTTTGCCCCTTGCGTATAATTATATAGAATCATTTAAGAACAGCTTAAAAAGAGATATTATTCTAAGCAAGGAAGCCGAATTGGTACTGTATAATTATGACTGGCCGGGCAATATCAGAGAATTGCGCAATTCCATAGAATTTGGAATAAATATGATGGAGGATAATGAAATAAAATATAATCATCTTCCTGTCAGGCTGCAAAGCTCTGTAAAAAAAGTAAATGACATTCAAAAATTAAGTGATAAAATAAAGGTAGTCGAAAAGCAGGAAATTATAAGAGCACTTAATTTACTCGGCGATGATATGGAAGGTAAGAAAAAATCGGCGGAAGCTCTCGGAATATCCCTGGCAACCTTATATAACAAGTTAAAATAAAGATATCATCTGATTAATCTTATTTCTAAAAAATTAGAAAAACAGTTTTTAATTCTAAATTTTTAGAAATCCCTGTGTCGGTGAAAATTCAATTTATTATTTGATAAAAAGATATCAAAGTTAAATGCATTTCTAATATATTAGAAATGCATTTTTTTACTGATGAAATTTACAGTAATAAATATTGATATTTCAAGAAAAAAAGTTTATACATAGTTGGCATGAAACTTGCTCATTATATATACGAAAAAAATAATTTATTTAGGAGGAAGTATGTTAGCAACTTTAGGATTTTTATCTGTAATATTATTATTGGTTGCGGTAATGACCAAAAAGTTAACGCCGACAGTAGCCCTTATAGCGGTTCCTACCGCGATGGCTTTAATTGGCGGATTTGGATTTGAAGTAGGTGGATTTATTACAAATGGGATTAAAACTATAGCACCTACCGGAGTTATGTTTATATTTGCAATATTATTTTTTGGTGTTTTAAGCGATGCAGGTACATTTGATCCGATAATTAAAAGGATTATAAAAGCGGTTGGGAACGATCCCGTGAAAATATCCATAGGAACTGCTATATTAGCAATGTTAGTACATCTGGACGGCTCGGGAGCCGTAACATTTTTGGTGACAATTCCTGCGGTATTGCCATTGTATAATGCTGTCGGGATGAGCAGATCTTCATTGGCAACGGTTGTCGCACTGGCGGCAGGTACTATGAATATAGTCCCTTGGGGAGGACCTACTATAAGAGCTTCCACATCATTGAATGTTCCCGTAACCGAGCTTTTTAACCCTCTTTTAATACCCGTTATAGCAGGCTTGATATTTGTTCTTGTAATTGCAGGATTTATAGGTAAAAAAGAAAAAGCAAGAATTGGAACTATTGCTCTTGCCAATATAGAAAGTACGAATTTGGAAGAGGATACTGAAAAATTAAAATTACAAAGACCAAAATTATTTGCGGTTAATATATTATTGATAATTGCAGCTATAGGTATAATGATATCAAATTTATTGCCGCCGCAGGTTGTATTTATGTTTGCGTTCTGCCTGGCGGTTGTAATAAATTATCCGAATGTGAAAGAGCAGAGAGCGCGTGTGGATGCACATGCCAAGGAAGCATTGATGATGGCAAGCGTATTATTTGCCGCAGGTGCATTTACAGGAATAATGAAGGATACCGGTATGATTACGGCAATGTCTGAAGTAATAGTAAACTTGATTCCTACAACCATGGGAAGATTATTACCCGTTATAACAGGTGTTTTGGCAATGCCTCTGAGCTTGCTGTTTGACCCGGATTCATTCTATTTCGGAGTTATGCCTGTATTGACAAGTACAGCAGGCCAATTCGGAGTAAATCCTATAATGGTAGGAAGAGCGGCAATTTTAGGACAAATGACCACAGGCTTCCCTGTAAGTCCGTTAACTGCAGCTACGTTTTTATTAACAGGTCTGGCAGGAGTAGATTTGGGTGACCATCAGAAGAAGACTATTCCTTATGCATTTCTGGTTACTATTGTAATGCTGGTAGTAGCTGTTGCAACAGGAGCAATTACAGTTTAAACAGGAGGAAATGAAATTGAAAAAAATAAGAATAGGAAGCGGCGCAGGATATGCCGGAGACAGGCTTGAACCTGCATTAGAGCTTATTGCAAAAGGTAATTTGGATTATATAAGCTTTGAGTGTCTGGCTGAAAGAACTATCGCCATAGCACAAAAAGCAAAATTGGTTAATCCGGATAAAGGCTACAACGGACTTTTGGAGCACAGAATGGACAAAGTGCTTCCGCTGGCTCATGAGCATAAAGTAAAGGTTATTACAAATATGGGTGCGGCAAACCCGCAAAGCGCCGTTGATGTAATTTGCAAAATGGCAGAAGAAAAAGGCATAAAAGGCTTAAAGGTAGCAGCCGTATACGGAGATGACGTACTTGACAAGCTGGATAAATACAAGAATACAACAGTTTGGGAAACAGGAAGACCTCTGGAAGAGCTGGATGGAGACATAATATCAGCCAATGTTTATATGGGTATTGACGGAATAGTGGAAGCTTTAAAAAATGGAGCGGATATTATTGTAACAGGCAGAGTTTCAGACCCCGCATTATTTCTGGCGCCGTTGGTTTATGAATTCGGCTGGGATATAAATAATTATGATTTGATGGGTAAGGGAACATTGACAGGGCATTTATTGGAATGCGGAGGTCAGGCTACCGGCGGATACTTTGCGGAACCGGGCAAAAAGGATGTTGAAAGGTTGTGGGAGCTGGGATTCCCCATAGCCGAGGTCAGTGAAAACGGAGAATTCATCATCACCAAGGTGGAAGGCTCGGGAGGAATTGTCAACAAGGATACCGTAACTGAACAGATGATATATGAAATCCATGACCCTGCAACATATTTTACACCCGACTGCGTGGCGGATTTTTCAAAAGTAACCTTCACCGAAAAGGGTAAGGATGTTGTGGAAGTCAAAGGTGCAACAGGCAGAGAAAAAACTGATACACTAAAGGTAAGTATCGGTTACAAGGATTGCTTCATCGGCGAAGGCGAAATAAGCTATGCAGGTCCGGGATGTCTGGACAGAGCCAAACTGGCAGCTGAAATAGTTGAAAAAAGGCTTGAGCTGACTAAAGTGAAATATGATGAATTAAGAATAGATTTTATCGGGATTAATTCAATTTATAAAAACTCGGACAGGAAATACAATGTCCCCGAAGAAGTAAGGCTGAGAGTGTCAGCCAGAACAAAGACCAGGTATGATGCGGACCAAGTAGGAAACGAAGTCGAAACACTGTATACCAACGGTCCTGCAGGCGGCGGCGGAGCCACTAAGGCAATAAGTGAAATTGTATCGGTAGCATCCATGCTGATTAACCGCAATGATGTGGAAGCCAAAGTAATTTATAAGGAGGTACTATAATGAAATTATGGGAAATAGCTCATTCAAGAACAGGAGATAAAGGTAATATTTCCAATGTATCTCTTATAGCATATGACGTAAAAAATTATGAATTGATAAAAGAAAAGGTAACACCCGAGGTTGTCAAAGAATGGTTTAAGGATATTGTCAAGGGAGAAGTCAAAAGATATGAGCTTCCTCAATTAGGAGCCCTGAACTTTGTAATGTATGACGCCCTCGGCGGAGGTGTAACAAGATCCCTGGCCCTGGACAAACACGGAAAAAGCTTAAGTTCATATCTGCTGGATATAGAAATATAGCTTAAGATAAAGCAGTGGCAACGCACACATGGTTTTATAAAAAAAGTGTGCGTTGCCCATCTTGCCGTCTTCATCCACCGTAACCTTTCCATACACCCATCCCTGAACAGAATCCGTGTCAACAACCGCCGGTTTATTGTTTCTCTATCTGTTCTGCCAAATCATTAAGATAAATCCATCTGTTCATTTTTTCTTCCAGCTGCTGTTCTGTTTCTTGCTTTTCATCCATTAATTTCTGCAGCTTGACATAATCAGCTGCATGAACTCCCATCTGTGATTCCAAATCAGCTATTATTGCTTCCAGATTTGCTATATCCTCATCTATAGTGCCATATTCCTTTTCTTCTTTAAATGAGAATTTAAGCTTCCTGGGCTTTTCCCTTATTTCTGTAAATTCCTTTTTTTCATATTTTTTAACTTCTTCGCGGCTTCTGTCTTCTGCTATCAAAGCTGCGGCATAATCAGAATAACCTCCGTTGTATTCCCTGACTGTTCCTGTATTGTCTCCGGGAAGTTCTAATATTGTTTTTACAACCTTATCCAGGAAATATCTGTCATGAGACACAATTATTACAGCTCCGTCAAAGCCCTCTATATAATCCTCCAATATAGTCAACGTTTCAATATCTAAATCATTGGTTGGCTCATCCAGCAATAATATGTTGGGTGCCTTCATTAGGATGCTTAAAAGAAACAGCCTTCTTCTTTCTCCGCCGGAAAGTCTGGAAATTGTGTTATACTGTACATCCGGTGTAAACAAAAATCTTTCAAGCATTTGCGATGCGGTTATTTTTCCTTCCCTTGTTTCAACAATTTCCGCTATATCCTTTATATAATCTATAACTCTTTGAGAATCGTCAACATCATCTGCTCTTGAGTTTCCGCAAAACAATCCACAGGATGGTAAAAACCCGTCATTACTTATCACAAGATTTAAAAAAACGCGAA
>NZ_JACBNQ010000002.1 GCF_013403245.1 Sedimentibacter hydroxybenzoicus DSM 7310
TTGAACTGGATCATATTTTTTTAAATTTAATCTTTCAATAGTTTAATTGTGAAACTCATTCATGCGTTTGTCGTGATCTGCTTACAAACAATCATTGACATTTTATTAACAAAATAATATAATGAAGTCGATATTGACATATTGATAATATTATGGGAGGTTATATTTTGTCAAAAGTACTTGATTTAAATCTTAATGAAAAGCAGTTTCTGCTGCTTAAGGAGTATATTGACTCTAAAAGAGATACGCAGGGCGTATTGATGCAGGCATTGCATGAAGCTCAAGAGATATTTGGATATCTGCCGATTGAAGTTCAAAAATTTATTTCTCATGAGTTAGATGTACCACTTGCGGAGGTTTATGGAGTTGCTACCTTTTATACTCAATTTTCAATTGAACCAAAGGGTAAGCACAAGATAGGCGTATGTCTGGGAACTGCCTGCTATGTAAAAAGTTCACAACAGGTATTAGACAAGTTATCTAAGGAATTAAATATTAAGGTCGGTGGAACGACAGACGACAATTTATTTACTCTTGAAGCCACCAGATGCTTGGGCTGCTGTGGATTGGCGCCGGTTATGATGATCGATCAGGACGTTTACGGTAAGCTTGAAGTCAACAAAATACCGGAAATAATTTCAAAGTACAGAGAATAGGGGGACAGATATGAAGTCATTGGAAGAGTTAAAAAAATTAAGAGAAGAAGCATTAAAAAATGTTGACTTAAGAAATACAGATAAAGATACAAGAGTAGTTGTTGGAATGGCAACCTGCGGAATTTCGGCCGGAGCCAGACCCGTATTGACTACATTTGTAGAAGAGATAGCAAAGAGAAATTTAGCAAACGTACAGGTAGTGCAAACAGGATGTATCGGTATGTGCACTTATGAGCCAATCGTTGAGGTTTACGCTGCAGATAAGGAAAAGGTTACCTATATTCATGTTGATCCTGAAAAGGCAAAGAGAATTGTATCAGAACACTTGGTAAATAACAAAATTGTGCGCGAATTTACAATTAGTGCTGATAATCAGTAAATGGAGGTATTGTTATGAAAATTTTCAGATCTCATGTCTTGATTTGCGGCGGAACAGGGTGCAGTTCTTCAAAGTCTCCTTTGATTAAAAAAAGGTTTGAAGATAAAATAAAGGAATTAAATTTAGATAACGAGGTACAGGTTGTCGTAACCGGTTGTTTTGGACTTTGTGAGGAAGGTCCTATTGTAATAATTTATCCCGAAGGTACATTTTATGCAAGGATGACAGTTGAAAGAGTTGATGAAATAGCAGAAGAACATTTGCTTAAGGGAAGAATAGTAAGAAAATATTTATATGATGAAAGTGCTAAAAATGAGCAAATAAAACCACTAAGTGAAGTGGATTTCTATAAAAAGCAGAAAAGAGTAGCTTTAAGAAATTGCGGGATAATAAATCCGGAAAATATCAACGAATATATAGCATTAGACGGTTACATGGCCCTTGGTAAGGTGCTTACCGAAATGACCCCGGATGAGGTTATAAAGTTAGTAAAAGATTCCGGTTTAAAAGGAAGAGGCGGAGCAGGATTTTCTACAGGAATGAAATGGGGATTTGCAGCGCCAAATAAAGCAGATCAAAAATATGTCATATGTAATGCCGACGAAGGCGACCCGGGAGCATTCATGGACAGAAGTGTTCTTGAAGGGGATCCACATGCCGTTTTAGAAGCAATGGCCATAGCAGGATATGCAATCGGAGCTACTAAGGGATTTATTTATGTAAGAGCTGAGTACCCGATAGCTGTTCACAGATTGGAAATTGCTATTAAGCAGGCAAAATTGCTGGGATTGTTAGGTAATAATCTGTTCAATTCAGGTTTTGATTTTGATGTGGAAATCAGATTGGGCGCAGGTGCATTCGTTTGCGGAGAGGAAACTGCCTTGATGCAATCAATCGAAGGTAAAAGAGGTATGTCACGAAACAAGCCTCCGTTTCCGGCAAATAAAGGTTTGTGGGGAAAACCTACTATAATCAATAATGTTGAAACATTGGCAAATGTCCCCCAAATTATACTGAACGGACCCGAATGGTTTAAAAGCTTTGGAACCGAAAAATCTCCGGGAACAAAGGTGTTTGCCCTTGGAGGTAAAATTAACAATACCGGATTAGTTGAAGTTCCAATGGGGACCTCTTTAAGAGAAGTTATATATGATATAGGCGGCGGATGTCCGAATCATAAAGAATTTAAAGCGGTTCAGACAGGAGGACCGTCAGGCGGCTGTCTGACCAAAGATCATCTGGATATACCTATCGACTATGAAAATTTAACTGCTGTAGGATCAATGATGGGTTCCGGCGGTATGATTGTTATGGATGAAGATAACTGTATGGTTGATATAGCTAAGTTTTTCCTTGACTTTACGGTTGATGAATCATGCGGAAAATGTACTCCTTGCAGAGAAGGAACAAAACGTATGCTTGAGATTCTTGAAAAAATCACCGAAGGTAAAGGAACGATGGAGGATTTAGACAAGCTCGAAAAATTGTCAATGAACATTAAAGAAACATCTTTATGCGGATTGGGTCAAACTGCTCCTAATCCTGTATTGTCAACATTGAAATACTTTAGAGATGAATATGAAGCACATGTAAAGGAAAAAAGGTGTCCGGCAGGTGTCTGTCAATCACTCCTTAAATACATTATCACGATGGATTGCAAGGGCTGTACAAGATGTTCAAGAATATGTCCTGTTGGTGCAATTGAAGGAAAAGTGAAGGAAGTTCATATAATCAATCAGGAAAAATGTATAAAATGTGGCGCATGTATGGATTCTTGTACCTTCCATGCTATCATTAAAAAGTAGAAAGGCGGTGCTGATGTTGGATAAAGTTAATTTAACCATAAATGGTATACAAGTAAGTGTTCCTAAAGATTATACGGTATTAATGGCAGCAAGGGAAGCAGGAATTGACATACCCACACTTTGTTATTTAAAGGATATAAATGAAATAGCTGCTTGTAGAGTATGCGTTGTAGAGGTGGATATAAAAGGAGTTCCTATGAGAAATCTCCCTACATCCTGCGTACTTCAGGTTCAGGATGGAATGAATGTAAAAACCAATACTGCAAAGGTCAGAAATGCAGTAAGGATGAATGTAGAATTAATCCTTGCAAATCACAACAGAGAATGCTTGACATGTTTAAGAAACGGAACGTGTGAGCTTCAAAAGCTGTGTGATGAATTGGGAATAAAGGATATAGAGTTTGAAGGTGAAAAAAGAGAATCAGCATTAGATAATCTATCCCACTCCATAATCAGAGACGGCAGCAAATGCATTTTATGCGGAAGATGCGTAAGCACATGCAGAGATGTTCAAGGAATCGGAATTCTGGATTTTACTAGGAGAGGGTTCAATACAGAGGTTGCCCCCGCATTTGATTACAGCATGAAGGATGTACCATGCGTATACTGCGGACAGTGTATCCAGGCGTGTCCGGTTGCGGCCTTAAGAGAAAGAACAAATATTGATGATGTTTGGGAAGCAATAGATGACCCGGAAAAATTTGTTGTTGTCCAAACAGCTCCCGGTGTCAGAGCATCGTTGGGAGAAGAATTCGGTCTACCTGTAGGAACAGATGTAACGGGCAAAATGGTTGCAAGCTTAAAACGCCTTGGATTTGATAAGGTTTTTGATACTAATTTTTCTGCGGATTTAACTATACTGGAAGAAGGAACAGAATTATTAAACAGATTTAAAAACGGCGGCAAATTGCCGATGATTACATCCTGTTCACCCGGGTGGATCCGTTATTGTGAAATTAATTATCCTGATTTTCTTGACAATTTGTCCACATGCAAGTCACCTCAGCAAATGTTTGGCGCAATAGTTAAATCCTATTATGCACAGAAGGAAGGAATAGATCCAAAGAAAATTGTTTCAGTTTCCGTAATGCCTTGTACTTCCAAGAAAACAGAGGCAAACAGACCTGAAATGGAGGTTGATGGATTAAGGGATGTTGATTTTTCAATCACTACAAGAGAATTAGGTGATATGATAAAGCAGGCAAGAATAAACTTTACTAAATTGCCGGATGAGCATCCGGACAGCATACTAGGCGAATATACAGGAGCAGGTGTAATATTCGGTGCTACAGGCGGCGTTATGGAAGCAGCACTTCGTACGGTTGCCGATATATTGACCGGTAAGGATTTGGAGAATGTGGAATATCAAAATGTAAGGGGTATAGAAGGAGTAAAAGAAGCGTCGGTTGTTCTGCCTATTGAAGGCAAGGATACGGAAATTATGGTTGCCGTAGCTCACGGTACCGCCAATGCTGCCAAGGTACTAAATGCAGTCAGAAATGGTGAAAAGCAATATCACTTTATAGAAGTAATGGCATGTCCGGGCGGCTGTGTACACGGTGGAGGTCAATCTCACGTATCGGCTAAAGCACGTCTGGATGTGAATCCGAAATCTAAGAGAGCAGATGCTTTATATGAGCTTGACAGGTCGCTTCCACTGAGAAAATCTCATAAAAATCCTGAAGTAATCAAGCTATATGAAGAATTTTTAAAAGAGCCAAACAGCCATTTATCTCATAAGCTGCTTCATACACATTATAATAAGAAAAGCACCTATGAGATAGAGCAGCAGGAAGAATTTGAAAAATTATTGGAAAGCTTGATGCACTAACAATAAAATCTCGGAGAGGAGAACTCCTCTCTGGGATTGATGAGAAAGTATATTTTGGACGTTGTTACTCCTACGAATAAACCTATATAGTTTGTTTTCTGTCATTCCGAGTGATAGCGAGGAATCTCAGACTTTTAAATGTCGAGATCCCCAGTCTCATTCACCAATGTTTCAGCTCCCTTTGGTCGCAAACATTGGGAATTTGTTGCGAATTTCGCTATCGCTCAGGATGAACTTTTTCAACAGCCTATCATCTTGATGACTTTGTCATCAATCTGAGAGAGGGATTGTCCTCTCTTTTTATTTTGCTAAAAAATCATCAGCATGATATAATGCATATATCATACCATCGCCTCGGCAATGCAAGCTCGCTTGCGCTGCACTCGGCTCAGATATGATATAATAATCGAAAAATGCATAGGGTGGTCAAATGATACTTATAAAAAACGGCAGGCTAATAGATCCTGAAAGTAAAAGAGATGAAGTAACCGATATATTAATAGATGGAAAAACAATAAAAAAAATAGGAAACGGTATATCAGAACCTAGTATAGATAAAGTAATTGATGCAAGCGGTATGATTGTCTCGCCCGGATTAATTGATGTACATGTTCATTTCAGGGATCCGGGATTTACATATAAGGAAGATATATTATCCGGTTCAAAAGCAGCAGCAAAAGGCGGATTTACTACAGTTGTATGCATGGCAAATACGAACCCGGTTGCTGACAATGAGGGAATTATACAATATATAATAAACGAAGGTAAAAAATCGCCTATAAATGTTTTGGCCACAGCAGCTGTTTCAATAGGATTAAAGGGTACTGAGCTTGTAGATATGGAAGGCTTAAAAAATGCAGGAGCTGTGGGTTTTACTGATGATGGCATGCCTATAATGAATGCAGCTGTTGTTATTGATGCAATGGAAATAGCAAAGATATTAAATGTACCCATAAGCTTTCACGAAGAGGACCCAAATTTAATTTACAATCCGGGCATTAACGAAGGAAAGATATCTGAAAAATTAGGTTTGAAGGGTGCTTTAAAGGAAGCTGAGGATGTGATGGTCGCAAGAGACTGTATTTTAGCTCTAAAAACAAAAGCAAGAGTAAACATACAGCATGTAAGCTCAGGTCAATCGGTTGATATAATAAGGCATGCTAAGTTAAAGGGTGCAGATATTTATGCTGAGGCAACTCCGCATCACTTTGCACTTACGGAAGAAGCGGTTATAAAATATGGTACAAATGCAAAAATGAATCCTCCTTTAAGAACTCATGAAGACAGATTGTCTATAATTAAAGGTCTAGAAGATAATACAATCAATATTATAGCAACTGACCACGCTCCCCACAGCAATGAAGAAAAGGAAAGGGGATTCTATAAAGCGCCAAGCGGGATAATCGGTTTAGAAACTTCATTGGCATTGGGAATAACTTACTTGGTTAAAGAGGGTTATTTAGATATTACCGAACTATTAGAAAAAATGACGATAAATCCTGCTAAGCTTTATAATCTTGAGATGGGCCGTATAAAAGAGGGGGCAATAGCAGATTTAGTTTTATTTGATATTGACGAAAGATGGACGGTTGATAACTTTATTTCTAAATCCTCAAATTCGCCATTTTTAGGTCATGAGCTTCAAGGTAGAGTAAAACTTACTCTCTGCGGAGGGAGGATAGTATACAATGACTATCAAAGTACGATTAACTACATATAATATAAATAATAAAATAATTAGCAGGTGATGTTATGATTTATTTAGACAATGCTGCAACAACATATCCAAAGCCGGAGACTGTATATGATGAAGTAATGAGAGCAATGAAAGAGTATGGTGCAAACCCCGGAAGAGGCAGCCATGCTATGGCAATCGAAGGTGCAAGGGTAATTTATGAAACGAGAGAGAATTTAGCAAAATTATTTAACATAGATGATCCGATGCGCGTTATATTAACTTTTAATGCAACCGATAGCCTAAATCAAGGAATAAAAGGGGTTTTAAATCCGGGAGATCATGTTATAACAACTACCATGGAACATAATTCAGTTTTAAGACCGATAAAGGAATTGGAAAAGTATGGTATAGAAAACACCATAGTGCATAGTAACAGCGATGGAAGTATAAATGCTGAAAAATTAGAAAAAGCTATTAGGATTAATACTAAATTAATAGTTACTACACATGTGTCTAATTTATCAGGTACAATTTTACCAATAGAAAATATCGGGAATATGTGTAAAAGGAGAAATGTCCTATATATGTTGGATGCTTCACAAAGTGCAGGTGTTTTAGATATTGACATGAAAAAGTACAATATTGATTTACTTGCTGCACCGGGACATAAGGGATTGCTGGGACCACAGGGAACGGGTATCTTAATAATCAATTGTGATGATGAAATCAAACATTTAAAGGAAGGTGGAACGGGAAGTGAATCAAGCAATATTTACCAGCCGGATTTTTATCCTGACAAATTAGAAGCCGGTACTCATAACCTTCCGGGTATAGCGGGTTTAAATGAAGGAGTAAAGTACATTTTAAACAAGGGCACAAAATCCATTTACAGCCACGAAAAAAAACTTTTGGAGGAGTTCATCAAGGGAATAAGAAATATCTCCAAAATTAAAATATACGGCCCAGAGGATATAGAACAAAGATGTGGGGTTGTTTCGGTGAATTTAGAGAGTGTTGATTCATCCGAGCTGGCTTTTATGTTAGATACCGAATACGGTATAGCTGTGAGACCCGGTCTTCATTGTGCGCCGTTGGCTCATAAAACAATTGGCACGGAAAATATAGGTGCAGTAAGATTTAGTGTAGGGCCATTTAATGAAATGACGGACATAAAAGCAGCAGTGAATGCCTTGAAAGAAATTGCAGAAAACAATTAAAAGAGTAGAGCAAGATAGTTATTAAAAATTATCTTGCTGTTTCATATTATTTTTCACTTTTGTCATTGCTGTGAATAAACGCATCGTCCGATACTGTCATTCAGAGGGCTTTAGCCCGAAGAACCTCATCTTTTGAAGTGTTGAGATCCTTCGCTACCGCTCAGGATGACGACTACGGGGTTATTCGTTTATTGTGGTGTGGATAACGTGATAATTCTGAATGAGACTGGGAATCTCATCTTTTGGAATACAAAATCTTTTGCTGTCGCTCAGGATAAGCGACCAACACCAAATTTCACATACAGCATAAGCGACTGACACCAAATATATAAATTTGGGTCATCTGCTTTCACTTACAGTATAAGCGACTGACACCAAATATAAAATTTGGGTCATCTGCTTAATTAAATTTTAATGCAAGAATTACAATAATTTGGTATAATGAAAATATGTTAAAATTAATAGGATAAAAATTATGAAAAAATATATCAGCTTTACTATAATTTGTTTAATAATCATATTTGGATTAATATATTTTACATACGGAAAAGAAATATTGAGATTGTTAGACGAAAAAAGGGTATACAGTGTAAAAGACACTCAAGAGATAGATATTTATACACTTGAAGAATATATGTTTTTTAATGATGGAATTATAACCTATAATAATAAAAAGATCGTTTTTCTTAAATATAATAACGATGTGGGTTGGGAAAATGAAGATGCAGAATTTGCAAAGCAAGTATTCATTGCAGATAAATATATATATAGGAAGACAGAAAATAATGTACAGGTTATAGATAAAAATAATCAAGAGTATGTAATAACTGAAATTAAAGGCGATTTAATAAATGTTTCACGTGAAAATGATAAAACGTATATGATTTTAAGAAATGAATCCGAACATAATTCCTTGTATATCATTAATGATAATAATGATATACTTGTAGAGAACAAAGAGTTTGATGATAAAATTACAGGTGTATCCATAAGTGACCGGTCAGAAGGATATTCGCTTATTACTATGAAATTTGATGGAACCATTAACAATACGGTGTACTTTAATTTGTTAGATGATGTAGAACTGTGGAAGACTACAATTGAAAATGAAATATTGGTTAAGATACAAATTGTAAACAATAATGTTATAGCAATAGGAACAAATAATATTTATTATTATAATTTCAATGGAAAGCTAATGTGGAAAAACAGTATCTTCAATAAGATATTAGACTATGAAATAAAAAAGGATGAACAAAAATTATTCATGCTGTTTGAAAAAGATGACCACAATGAATTGATTACATATAATTTTGAGGGAAAAGTTTTAGAAATAAACAGGGTAACTACTAATGCCCGGAAATTGAAAGTTTGTGGGAATAAAATTTTTACTTATAGCAATAACTCTATATATATGCTTCATAACAACAAAACAGATAAAATATATGAAGATACAGAAAATATTATTGTTGATTTTATAGTGGAAGGTAAGGATATCACCATATTATTTAATGATAAGATCGTACAAGGTCTGATAAAATAGATACTACAGATAAAGGAGGAATATAAAATGAACTATATAGATGCAGCTGTGTTGCTCATCATAGGATTTTCATGTTTTCAAGGATACAGAAGAGGCTTTATTAAAACACTTTTTGATACATTAGGGGTTATTGTCGCATTCTTTCTCAGTAAGGAATTTTATTATCTTATGGAAGATTTCTTAATGGACAATACGAAGCTTTTTACTAAAGTACATGATTTCATTGAAACAAAATCTTCAATTAACTTTATAGAATCTGTGGATAAGCTGTTTAACGTACCATCTGAATTACAAAACATACTTAGTAATATTATCAAGACAGGCGATTTAACACAGGCAGATACTTTTCAAGTTTTTGTTAATAATATCAGTATAATAGTAGTTAGATCAATAAGCTTTATTATAACATTTTTAATAATATATGCCATACTTGTTGCACTGTCGAATTTAATTAACTTAATTTTTAAGCTCCCTATATTAAATATTACTAACAGAATTTTCGGAGCAGGTACCGGATTTGTTAAAGGGATTATAATATTATACATAATTTTTGCGTTGTCATCTCCGTTGATTGGTTTTATGCAGGAGAACGGTGTAGCTAAGGATGTATTAAGCTCCGAATCAAGCAAAATATTTTATAACAACAATATAATATTGAACTATTTATCATATAAAGGATTTTATAACAACTAGGAGGAAAAATGAAATTAGTAGATGCAAGAGGTTTAGCGTGCCCTCAGCCTGTTTTATTAACAAAAAAAGAAGCAGACTCAGGCGAATTAAAAATAACTGTCATAGTAGACAACGATACAGCGAAACAAAATGTAACTAAATTCGGTACTAAATTGCAATACGATATTAAATCAGAAAATAAAGAGGATGGTATTTATATTACATTATCCAAAGCGAATGAACATGAAGATATAATGGAAGCAGCAATTGTTATAGAAAAAAATAGTACGAAAAGTGGCTACGTTATAACTACTGATAAGCTTGGCAAGGGCTCAGATGATTTAGGAAAGATCCTGATGAAGAGCTTTTTGTATACATTATCTGAAACAAAACCGTATCCGGAGTTCTTGATATTTTTAAATTCAGGGGTTAAACTGACTACATTAGGATCTGATTCATTAGAAGATTTAAAGAAGCTTAATGAAGACGGAGTAAAAATTGTTTCATGTGGAACATGTTTAGATTTCTTTGAAATTAAAAGCAATTTACAGGTTGGGTCAATTTCAAATATGTATGATATAGTAGAAATTATAACTGAATCTGAGAAAACTATAACTATATAAGGGGTTGATAATATGCCAATGCAATTAAATGTAGGAGATGTAGTAAAATTAAAAAAGAAACATCCATGCGGCGGATACGATTGGGAAATCTTAAGAGTAGGTGCTGACTTCAGAATAAAGTGCACAACTTGTGACAGACAAGTATGGTTACCTAGACGTGAGGTTGAAAGAAGAATTACAAAAATAGTGAGTCAGGTTGAGCCTATTGAAGATCCATCAAATAAAGAGTAAACAGTCGTAAAAATGGGGTTAGGGCGTAAAAATGTATTGACACACTATCGAAGATGTAATAAGATAGTTAGAGAATTGAATAGCCCTTTAATCTGGCACAGAGAGGCTGGGAAGGATCACAAAATTATTATGAGAGTTAAAGCTTCCTATGCCTTGCAATGGAAGCTTTTTATTTCACTTATGCACAGAATGCCAAATTTATGCGGAGGTTAGTAAGCAAATAAATTTGATGCATTCTCCTGCTAATATCTTTAAAATAGTCCAGAGAGGCTAAAAAGGAGGAAACATGTTAAAAGGTAGAAGTTTAATTGAACCAATGGATTTATCTATCGAAGAGTTAGACGAAATTTTGGATTTAGCGGATGAAATTATTAAAAATCCCGCAGATTATTCAGAAGTATGTAAAGGAAAAATACTTGCTACATTATTTTATGAGCCAAGCACAAGAACTAGATTAAGTTTTGAATCTGCGATGCTTCGTTTAGGTGGCGGTATCATGGGCTTTTCATCAGCAGAATCAAGCTCCGCAGCAAAGGGAGAAAGCGTAGCAGACACAATCAGAACAATTTCATGCTATGCAGACATAGCAGCCATGAGACATCCTAAAGAAGGGGCTCCCAAGGTTGCATCATTAAGTACCGATATGCCTGTTATAAATGCAGGAGACGGTGGTCATCAACACCCGACTCAAACACTTACCGACCTGTTAACTATCAAATCCCTGAAAGGAAGATTAAAAAATTTCACCATAGGACTTTGTGGGGATTTAAAGTTTGGAAGAACAGTTCATTCACTTATCAAAGCATTATCAAGATACGAAAATATAAGATTTATACTGATATCACCCGATGAATTAAGAGTTCCGGAATATATACGAGAAGAAATTTTAGTAAAAAACAATATAGAATTTAAGGAAGTTGAAAGATTAGAAAGTGTAATGGAAGAACTTGATGTACTATACATGACAAGGGTTCAAAAGGAAAGATTTTTTAATGAAGCGGATTATGTAAGATTAAAAGACAGCTATATCTTAAATATGGAAAAGCTTGAAAAGGCTAAAAGTGATATGATAATTCTTCATCCGCTTCCAAGGGTAAATGAAATATCGGTTGAAGTGGACAAGGACGAAAGAGCATGTTACTTTAAACAAACTAAGTACGGCGTGTATGTCAGGATGGCTTTATTAATGAAATTGTTGGGGGTGGAGAAATAATGTTAAATATAGATAGTGTAGAAAAGGGCTTAGTAATAGACCATATCGAAGCGGGAAAGGCAATGGAGATATATAAATACCTAAATCTCGATAAGATGGATTGCAGCGTTGCAATAATAAAAAATGCAAAAAGCAAGAAAATGGGCAAAAAGGACATAATAAAGGTAGAGGATAATATCAATATGGATTTAAAGGTTCTTGGATTTATTGATCCTACCATTACCATAAATGTAATTGATAACTGTTCTATAATAAAAAAGATAAACTTAGAGCTGCCTGATGAAGTAGAAAATGTAGTAAATTGCAAGAATCCAAGATGTATTACTTCAATAGAACAGGAAATAACACATAAATTTAAATTAACAGATAAAAATAACAAGGTATACCGTTGTGTATACTGTGATACAGCTTATGAGCAAAATTAAAAAATTGGGGGCGGTAACCTGCATTTCAGGTCCGTCCCCGAAAATCATGGAGGAAAAATGATAGTCGACAAGTTATTTGAGCATGTAAAAGAGAGAGGTCATGTTTGCATTGGATTAGACACAGATTACAGTTATCTTCCTGAGGCATATGCAAAGCAATTTAAAAGTAAAGCTGAAGCAATATATAATTTCAACAAAGATATAATCGATGCAACCTATGATTTAGCAGCCTGCTACAAGGTGCAGATAGCATATTATGAAGCAATGGGCATAGATGGTTTGAGAGCATATTCGGACACCTTAAAATATATAAAAGAAAAAGGGCAAATATCAATTGCGGATATTAAAAGAGGAGACATATCAAAGACGGCTGAAATGTACGCTGCAGGGCATTTTTCCGGTGATTTTGAGGCGGATTTTGTTACACTCAGTCCATATATGGGTATAAACGACAGTATAGAACCGTTTTTAAAGTATATAAAAGAAAATGAAAAGGGTATTTTTGTTCTTGTCAGAACCTCAAACCAGGGAGCAAAAGATTTTCAATACATTAAGGATGAAAATGGATTAAATTTATATGAAAATGTTGCTGATATGGTAGAAAAGCTTGCTGAAGAAAATTTGGGCAGCTGCGGCTTCAGTTCAATCGGTTCGGTAGTAGGAGCTACAAATAACGAAGAAAGTGGATCACTCAGAAAAAGATTAAAAACATCATTTTTATTGATACCTGGCTACGGGGCACAAGGCGGAAAGGCAGAGGATATAAAAGCGTATTTAATTAACGGAAACGGTGCTGTAGTTAATTCATCAAGGGGAATACTTTTAGCCTATAAAAAAGAGAATAACGGAGAAGATAATTTTGCCATGTATGCCCGCAATGAAGTTATAAGAATGAGAGACGATATCAGAGCAAATATATGAAGGGCGACACACCCCTTATTGAAAGGGATAACCTTTGAGGGATAGGAGAAATGACGTTAGAGGAAAGGGGACACACCTCCTTTTTCGGAGATAGTCTATTAGAGTAGGAGGAATGTCCCCAATTAGAAGGAGGAGGCAAGATGAAGGTTATTAACAGCAGGATAATAGAAAACAACTTAATTTCCAATAAAATATATAAACTTAAAGTCGAGTTTGCAGGTAGTATAATTCCGGGGCAATTTTTTATGATAAAAACCTTAGACAACTCATTTTTACTGCCCCGTCCCATAAGTGTACATGACTTTAATCAAAATGAATTGACATTCCTGTACAGGACTGAAGGAACAGGTACTACAAAAATAAGCACGATGAGAGAAAATGATCTTATTCAGTTGTTTGGACCTCTCGGAAACGGCTTTGATATAAATGAACTGAAGTGCAAGACAGCTATAATAGGCGGTGGTATAGGTGCAGCACCGTTGCTGTATCTTTCAAAGGTGCTGGGTAAAAATGCCGATGTTTATTTGGGGTACAAAAATGATGTATACATGGATGATTCATTTAGAAAATATGCGGGTAATACGGTTGTATGCACCGAAGACGGTTGTATAGGTGAAAAGGGCTTCGTTACAGATTTTATTGACTATAATAATTACGATGCAGTCGTTACGTGCGGTCCCGAAATAATGATGAACAAAATAATTGAAAGCTGCAGAGAACATAATGTCAAATGTTTTGCTTCTTTAGAAAGAAGGATGGCATGCGGCATGGGGGTATGTCTTGGATGCACGGTTGAAACAAAGGATGGATATAAAAGGGCATGCAAGGATGGTCCCGTTTTTTCAGCAGACGAATTGAGGTGTTAATATGATAAGGCTAATAACAAATGCAATGGGGTTGGAATTCAAAAATCCTGTTTTAACCGCTTCCGGCACATTTGGATTTGGTGAAGAGTTTTCAGAAATCTATGATTTATCAAAGCTTGGAGGAATTTGCAGCAAGGGGCTTACTCTCCGTGAAAGGCAAGGCAACAGCGGCATAAGGATATGGGAAACTCCCATGGGCATGATAAACAGTATTGGGCTGCAAAACCCAGGAGTTGATAATTTTATAAAGTATGAGCTTCCAAGGATGAAAAGCTATAATACCGTAATTGCTGTAAACCTAGGAGGACATTGCGAGGAAGATTATTTTGAAGGAATATATAAATTAAATGAATCAGATGTAGATTTAATAGAATTAAATATTTCATGCCCTAACGTAAAAACAGGAGGCATGGCATTTGGAGTGAAATCATCAGTTGCTTACAATATAGTATCAAAGGTAAAAAGAATTTGTAAAAAACCCTTAATGGTTAAATTATCTCCTAATGCGGAAAGCATGTCTGAAATGGCAATTGCTTGTGAAGAAGCAGGAGCAGATGGCATCTCGCTGATTAATACGATTCAGGCCATGGCGATTGATATTAAAAAGAGAAAGCCGGTGTTTGATAATGTTTATGCCGGTTTGTCAGGGCCATGCGTGAAACCCATAGCATTGAGAATGGTTCATGAAGCAGCAAAAAACGTAAAAATCCCCATATGCGGATTAGGTGGTATAATGACTACTCAGGACGTTATAGAATTTATAATGGCAGGTGCGACCTTAGTACAAATAGGAACAGCTAATTTTATAAAGCCGGATGCTGCCATAGACATTATTGACGGATTAACAGAATTCATGGATAGAGAAGGTATTGATTCACTTGATGAAATAAGGGGAATAGTATAGCGATGGAGGAAAATATGAGTATAGATGTGGTTGAAATATTAAAGGAATGCGGAGCATTATTGGAAGGTCACTTTTTGTTATCATCAGGAAAACACAGTAACAGGTATTGCCAATGCGCAAAGCTTTTGCAATATCCTGACAAGTCGGAAAAAGTTATATCATTAATAGCTGAAAAGGTTAAGGACTTAAAATTAGATGTGATAGTAGGTCCTGCTATGGGCGGAATAACAGCTGCCTATGAGCTTGGAAGACAATTAGGCATAAGAGCCGTATTTACTGAAAGAGAAAACAATGTAATGACCCTACGACGTGGTTTTGAAATACATCCCGGAGAAAAAATATTAATAATGGAAGATGTTGTTACCACGGGCAAATCGTCCATGGAAACAGCAGAGGTACTCGAAAGCTTAGGAGGAGAAGTTGTTGGAATCGGATGTGTAGTTGACCGAAAATCAAGCCGGATTTCATTACCAATATAC
The DNA here is from genome assembly GCF_013403245.1 of Sedimentibacter hydroxybenzoicus DSM 7310. Classification (GTDB taxonomy): domain Bacteria; phylum Bacillota; class Clostridia; order Tissierellales; family Sedimentibacteraceae; genus Sedimentibacter; species Sedimentibacter hydroxybenzoicus. The sequence goes on from NZ_JACBNQ010000002.1 coordinate 15,444, forward strand.
AGTGCAACAGAATTAGAATTTGAAACCTACGAGTCTGATAATTGTCCGCTTTGCAGTGACGGCTCAAAACCGATAAAGCCGGGCAGCAGAAAGTTTTAGAACATATGAGAACAACGGTATAACGATTATAAAAATAGGGATGCGAAGCATCCCCGTACAAATTATTCACCTAGTGTTGTGCTGTTATTGCACAATTGTTTTCCAGCCGTTAGTTTATTGAAAGAAGAAAGGCCAGAATAACCACCAGATTGGATTTTCACATCTGCCGTATCTGTCACAATACGGATATTGATAATACCTGTTTCTGTCATATCTTCTATCGTATCTCCGGTCGTATCTGTACATGTCATCATATCTTCCGTAATAATCATCCATGTATCGTCTATTATTGTTGAATCTTGTGTTATATACATCATACATATCTATATTATCATTCGTGTTGAATTCTTCTGCTTCTTCATAAATATGAGGATTATTGTTATAATTGTTGTCCATATATATGCTCCTTAATATAAAATTTATATATTTTAATATATGTACAAATTAATAGTGTGTTACCCTACTATTTCCTTGGCAATAATAGATTGTCATCTTCGTAACAATGAAATATAGTGTTATTTAGAGTTAAATACAAAATAATTGTTTACAAATAACAAAAAAAGTATTAAATTCTTATTAGAGCATATTTAATGTGCTACTGTGGCGCAGCTGGTAGCGCAACTGATTCGTAATCAGTAGGTCAGCGGTTCAAATCCGCTCAGTAGCTTATGCGGGTGTAGCTTAGTGGCAGAGTTCCGGCTTCCCAAGCCGGCTGTGTGGGTTCGATTCCCATCACCCGCTTCGATAACTGCTTTTGCAGCATTGACAATAGGAAAAAACACCCCAATACTCTTGAAATATACAAAGCATTGGGGTGTTTCCTCTATGTATGCCGTTTATAAATTACTAACCTACCTGAGTTGTCAGGAAAATAGGAAGTGTCATTTGCTCAATTTGATCTTGCAGTTCCTCAATTTCATCCATGTGACGGTCTTCATCGTTCAGAATTTGTATGAGAATATCTCTCGTAGCGTAATCCCTAAGTTCGCCCGCAAGAGCAATGGCATTATTATATGCCTCGATTGCACCGACTTCAGCAACGCGATCATTTTCTATCTGCTTGGGAACTTCATCGCCGATGTGAATATTGTTCAAATTGCTGACAATAGGTGTTCCTCCGAGGAAGAGTATTCTTCCAATCAGTTTTTCAGCGTGCTTCATTTCATCAATCGATCTCTTTTCAAAGCTGTGGTGTAGCTTGCTATAGCCCCAATCCTCACACATTTCAGCATGAACAATGTACTGGTTAATTGCGGTCAACTCATCAGCAAGCAAAAAATTCAAAGTGTCAATCAGTTTTGGATTTCCCTTCATATCAATAACTCCTTTCAATATGTTTTTTAATGTTGTATAATAATATTATACTTTCTTTTTGAGTGCTTATCAAGCAATAGATTGAACGGCAGTTATTGTTTTAAATATTTACTTACCTTTCCCGTATAATATAATGACAATCTGTGAAGTGCTCTTGTTGACGCTACGTACAATAGCTTTTTATCAAATATGTTGTTGTAATTTTTATCGTTTGCTTCATATATCATTACAGCATCAAATTCTAACCCTTTTGCTAAATAAATAGGGACTATTATAACACCGGTTAAATTTTGTTCTCCTACGTAATCAACAAGCTTAACATCGATTTTGCTTTTCAATCTGAAGAATAAATCAGAGGCATCCTTTCTATTTTTGCATATGACTGCAACAGAATTGTATCCCTGTGTCTTATACTTACTAATATCATCAACAATTCTGTTATCTAAGTTTTCGGAAGTCTTTTCGTAAATTATTTCGGGTTTTTCTTCATTTCTTTTAAAATACTCGGTATCAATGCTTTTCTCTTCCAACAGTTTTTCACTGAATTTGCTTATTTCATATGAGTTTCTATAGCTTTTATTTAAATAAATTTTGCTGCTTTTTTCAAAATTAAATATTGAAATAATTTCATCATAGAAGGATAAATCACTTTTCTTTTCAATAGATTGATTAACATCACCAACAATTGTAAATCTTGCCTCTCTGAACAACATTTTCAGCACACAATAATGCATTGGATGATAATCCTGTGCCTCATCGACAATAACCTGCTTTATGTCGCTGAATTTATCAACACCTTCAGCTTTTATTTTAAGATACATTAAAGCAATTCCGTCAGAATAAGGTATGTTGTATAAATCACTAATTTCTTTATAGGTATAATCAATTATTTCATCAATGTTTTCCGGAAGATTCAAGCCTTTGCCAAGAGCTTTAAATAAATCCTTATTACTGAATAGCTTCTTATACAGCTCATAGCTGTTAAATTCGGTAAATTTATGAATTCGTTCGATTAAGGAGTTTGTTTCCTTAGCTGCCATAACTCTGGTAAAGCTTTTAATTTCAAACTCATGCCCGTTGGATTTGCTTACTGCTTTTTCTATTTTTTCTCTTCGGTTGTTTTTATGATCACGAACCTTATCCATTATTCTGTTTTCGATGATTTTTAATTTTTTGGAAGTAGACATATTTAACTTTCCGCTTAATAAGAAAGCTTTAATGAGTTGTTTGTTCTCAATTATTTCACCGTTAAAGTAAACATCTTCAAAAGGTATCAATTTATGTTCAAAGTAATAAATAAACCTGTCAATAATTTTCATAAAATCATAGGACCCTTTAAACTCATCATATGATCTTAAGAAATTTCTTTTTTTCTCAGCTTCTGAGCAGATAATATTTTCAAAGTTTTCACTTTTCGTTTTCACTGATAAATTGTTTTCAAAAAGCTTATTAAATATATTTTCAAAGGTAAATTCTCGTATATTTTCTTCACCCAGTTCCGGTAGTACATTGGATATATATTTAGAAAATAATGTGTTAGGTGATATTATGATTACATTGTTCGAGCTTAATTTCATATTAAGACCCTGATATAACAAAAAGGCTATTCTATGAAGAGCCACGGAGGTTTTTCCGCTTCCTGCAACTCCTTGAACAACAAGTAAATCATTTTTCAAGTCACGAATTATAAGATCCTGTTGTTTTTGTATAGTTTCAACGATTGTTTTCATTTTCGAGGTCATATTTTTTGATAATGCTTCCATAAGCATTTCATCAACAATATTAACGTTACTGTCAAAGAAATATTCCAACACGCCTTTAGTAATTTTATATTGTCTTTTTAAAGAAACGATTCCCCTTATTTTTCCTGAAGGTGCCTTATATTCTACAGGACCGATTTCTGAACGATAGTATAAGCTTGAAATAGGTGCACGCCAATCAAAGACTTTAATGTCATGGGTTTCATCATCCATTAAATTAAAAAGTCCTATATAAATTTTTTCGGTGTCATCGTATCCCTCTTCGGTAAAATCAATCCTTGCAAAATATGGATTACTAAGCATTTTTTCATGCTTTGTAATACGCTTCTCAAGCTCTGTATAGCTTAAAGTTTGCAGCTGCAATGCACTTAAATACTGATTTAAATCGGTCAGCTTATCAAAATCGGCAGAAGTATGAGTAGTATTCTCCCACATTTCTTTTCTTGCTTCTATCAAATCTGATTTTTGTTCTGCTAATTTTTCAGTATCGATGCTTAGATAATAACTTAGCAGATGTATAACTTCATTTAAATAATTATTTTCCTCTATATATTTTTCACTATATTCCATTATGAAAACCCCTTTAACACTATGACGAATTTATATAATTAATAGATTATTATAACATAATATGCATTATATGAAAAGAAAAATAAAAATACACCAGCGATGAAGAATAAACTTTAACACACACAAAATTACAAAAAGAATAAATCTACTATTTTACAATCTTTTTCAAATTTTGTAAACATTTTAGTGACATAATTATTTTTTTGTGTATAATATAAGTAGAGTATTAATGGGATGAGGGGATGAAATTGGTTGGAGAAAAGATTAGAAGTATCAGGAAAAGCAAAAATTTAACAATCGTGGAACTGTCAGAAAAAATTAATGTAACATCCGGTTATATATCACAAATAGAAAGAGATTTAATATCTCCTTCACTTTCTGTTCTGAAAAGATTGGCTTATGCATTAGAAATGCCGCTTTCAGTTTTGTTTTCAGAAGATAACGATAAAAGTGTCATTACTATTGCCGAAAACGAAAGAACAAAGGTTAAGTTTGGAAACATCAATGTAGAATTAGAATTTATTACACCTGTTTTAAACAAGGGTGAAAAAAATTCTCAGGTTGAGGCATTTTTGTTTAAACTTAAACCAAAAAGCTGGATAAGTGAAAACGTAATAGTAAACGAAGCGCAAGAATGTATTTATGTTTTGTCGGGTGAAATACAATGTCATATTGGAGATAAGGTTTTTACGTTATCAAAAGGAGACAGTATTTGTGTTCCTGAAAACAACGGACATATGATTTTTAACAGCCATGACGGAGAATCGGAAGCTTTGTGCATTATTTCTCCTGCAATTCATTAAAAAATAATTCTGGACAAAGCATATGTTGTAATATATTATCATATAAATAATATCGATATAATATCAATGATGGAAAGCAGTAAACAATATTTTTATCAAGAGAGTCGGCAGACGGTGTGAGTCGATATAAAGAATTGTTGAATCCGTTCCGGAGTATTCAGGGGTAGCAACCTTAGACGTTATAGGCGTTAACTTATCAAGTGATTATACATATGTATAATAATTAGAGTGGCACTGCGAGTATCCTTCGTCTCTAAAAATAGAGGCGGGGGTTTTTTGTTTTAGTAATAAAAAATGTTAAAACTTGGAGGAGAATATGTTAGATATTAAAAGAATAAGGAACAATCCTGAAGAAGTTGAAAATTTATTAAAAAGAAGAAATCCGGAATTAAACCTGAAAAATGTTTTAGAATTAGACAAAGTAAGACGTGAGAAGCTTGTTGAAGCTGAAAATATGAAAGCCGAACAAAACAAGGTCTCTAAGCAGGTTCCTTTGTTAAAGAAGGAAGGAAAAGATGTTACGATAATTCTTCAGGAAATGAAGGATCTGGCTGAGAAGGTGAAGGTACTTGACGGTGATATAAAAGAAATTGATGCTAAAATTGAAGAAGAGCTATTAAGCTTACCTAATACTCCAAACCGGGATGTAGCTGTAGGAGCTTCCGATGCCGACAATAAGGAAATCAGAAGATGGGGAGAACCAAGGGAATTTGACTTTGAATTAAAACCCCACTGGGATTTAGGTGTTAACTTAAATATTTTAGATTTTGAAAGGGCAACTAAAATTACGGGAACCCGCTTCTCAATGTTTAAGGGGACAGGAGCAAGGTTAGAAAGGGCAATTACAGCGTATATGCTTGATAAGCATACTGTTGATCACGGATTTACGGAAATAGCGCCTCCATTTATGGTAAACAAGGAAAGTATGTACGGAACGGGACAGCTTCCAAAATTTGAAGAGGATATGTTTAAGTTAAGTCAAAAGGATTATTATTTAATTCCTACTGCCGAGGTTCCCGTTACAAATATTTACAGGGATGAGGTAATAGATGAAGCTGAGTTACCTATTTATATGACTGCATATACACCGTGCTTCAGAGCAGAAGCAGGCTCAGCCGGAAGGGATACAAGAGGCTTAATCAGAAATCACCAATTTGACAAGGTTGAGATGGTTATGTATGCTGTACCTGAGGATTCTTACAGACAGCTTGAAATATTAACAAATTTTGCCGAAGAAATATTAAAGGGGTTAGAACTCCCTTACAGAGTTGTTGAGCTTTGCACGGGAGATATAGGATTCAGCTCAGCTAAGACATATGATCTGGAGGTATGGATGCCAAGCTATAACAGATACGTGGAGATTTCTTCCTGTTCTAACTTTGAAGATTTTCAGGCAAGAAGAGCCAACATAAAATACAGACCTGCAGATAAAAGAAAGCTTGAATTAATTCATACATTAAACGGTTCAGGGCTTGCGGTAGGAAGAACATTTGCTGCAATACTGGAAAATTATCAAAATGAAGACGGCTCAATAACCATTCCTAAGCAATTGAGACCTTATATGAGGGGTATGGATAAAATAAGCTTATAACTATCAACAACCTGAGCGTAACGGCGAAGTACGCTCAGGTTTATTCATTTCTTTTTTTGAAATAATAAATCGATGAAGTTATTAACGCAGATGCAGTTTTCACTATGAGATCACTCATTGTATCCTCAAGTCCGCCTTTTACCATGCCCGTATCAAATATAAAATCGCCGGAAAATTCAAAGATCTCCCACAATGTTCCCAGAGAGAGTGCGAAGCTGAATGCAAATAATGCAATCGTCATAACGTATTTTTTGTGTGTAATTTCTGCTTCTTTTCTGATAATTCCTTTTATTAAATGAAGAAAGGTTATAACCATATAGCTTCCAAAAGCTCCATGTAACATTAGGTCCCACCACCATATATTATCATAAAAGTTTTTTATTTCTCCGAAATATTGCGCTGTAAAAATAAATATAATACCGAACAATTGAAAGCCTAAGGGAAGATTCAATTTTTTCTTTTTAGCTAAGCAAGATAATATAAAAGGTATAAGTATGCTGAAAGCGGCCAGAAGTGAAAGCTTAAAAACACCATAATCTTTTTGTATCAAAGCAGTGAAGCCGGTGAATATTAAGATTACTTCAAAGATAAGCAACAAGGTTGTTGCTGCTTTATTATATAGGTTCATGTAAATTCCTCAATTCAGATTTTACTATAATATTATGTAATTTGAATTTTATTATTCAATAGATTATTATTCATTATTTTACCGGTTAGGGCAGGAGAAAAGGATTCCATCAGTTAATTATTTACAATAATCAAATTAATAATGCAATTTGTCGAAATTTAATATATAATTATATTATGATGGATTGGAGGATACATATGAAAAAGATTTTGTCTGTTTGCCTTTTAATAGTTATTCTGACTAATATTGTTGTATATGGTGACATTAATATTAACAATAATATAAATGGTGCATTGTTAGGTGATTTAGAAACCGGCGAGGTTTTATATGAATATAATATAAACGAGCAATTGGCAATTGCCAGCATATCTAAACTTATGACGTACCTGGTAATGATGGATGCCGTATCAAACGGAGATGTTTCCCTAGATGATGATGTTGTAATCAGTGGGCATGCTGCTTCTACAGATGGCAGTAAATTTGGACTGGTATCTGGCGAAACGATTAAGCTGAACCTGCTTGTTAAAGGTATGCTTATAGTTTCAGGTAACGATTGTGCAACGGCAATTGCCGAGCATGTAGGTAAGACAGTAGACAATTTTGTCAAAATGATGAATGAAAAATCCTCTGAATTAGGGTTATTGTCCGGAAGCTTCATCAATCCTCACGGCTTGCCGATAAACGATGAGAAAACAGGTCAAAATCATATGTCTGCAGCAGATTTATATAAATTGACCAGACATATATTAACTAAATATCCTGAGATTTTAGAAGTTACAAGACAGGATGAGCTCGTTGTAACGGAAAGGAATTACAGAAAACAAGCTACAAATCCGATACTTGGTTTTGTAGAAGGCGCCGACGGTTTAAAAACCGGTTTTACGGATAAAGCCGGTCTATGTCTCGTATCATCTTTACCAGTTGACGGTGAGCAGAATTTCAGATTGATAGGTATTATATTAGGTGCGGTAACTCATGAGGACAGGTTTGATAAAACAAAAGAGCTGTTAGAATACGGCAGAGACAATTTCAGTTATAATAAAATTATTAAACAGACAGAAGCAGCAGACCACGTATATATTACCAATTCCAAGGATGGTAAGGTAGAAGTATTTCCGTCATCAGATTATAATAAAATGTTAAAAAATGATGATATAATTAAGACGAAAATTTCATATAATGATACTGTTAAGGCGCCGTTAAAATCAGGTGATAAAATTGGCACTATCAGTATATATGTTAATGATAAAGAAGTCGGACAGGTAGATGCGGTTGTAAATAAAAATATAGAAAAAGCTAATATCCTTGTCAGGATATTTAGATTTCTCGGGAGCATTTTCAGCTGATTAACATCTGTTAAAAATTTAATATTTTGAAATATTTTCAGTATATATAAAAAGGCGCTTTGGATATTTATTAATTTTGTCGAAAAATCTGTAAGCGCTTTTGTGTTTAATTCAGAATTAAAGTCATTAAACACAACTTTAAATACTGTTATATTTATACATAATAAGTATGATTCTAACGATTTTATGAAGTAATAAGCATATTGACAAAATGAACAAATTAGTGTAGTATTCATTTTAAGCTAAATGTGCATCTGTAGCTCAGAAGGATAGAGCAGTGCCCTCCTAAGGCATGTGCCAGGGGTTCGATTCCTCTCAGGTGCACCACCTTGCAACAAAAGAAAACGATAACATTTTTAATAATATTAGTCTATGCTAATTTTATTATATAAATTTATTTTGGAGGGGACAATGAAAAGATTATTATCCTTAATATTAGTACTCACGTTGGTTTTAACAGCATGTTCAGGTGGAACAAATCCTGATCCTGCGCAACCGGAGCAACCAGAAGGACCTTCTCAAGGAGAAGACATAACTGAAGGCGGAAAATATGCTGCTGAGCAGGTGTACAAGTATACATATGCTGAAGAAATAACAACTCTAAACTATCTTATAAACACAACATGGATAGATATGAGCGTTGCGGCGAATCTTGTGGATACATTGGTTCAATACGATAAATACGGCGTTCTTCAACCAGCCTTGGCAGAGAAATGGGAAGTGTCGGAGGACGGCCTTGAATGGACATTCCATTTGAAAAAGGGAATTAAATGGGTGGATTTTGAAGGAAACGAAGTTGCGGAAACTACCGCAAACGACTTTGTTGCATCTGCTAAATATATATTGACAAAAGTAAATGAATCAGAATCAGCAAACGTTGTTTATTCTGTAATAAAAAATGCAGAAGAATATTTCAATGAAGAGATTACTGATTTTACACAGGTAGGAGTTAAGGCAACAGATGACTATACATTAGTATATACGCTGAAGGAGCCGGTTCCATATTTTGAATCAATGCTGACATATGTAAGCTTTTTCCCTGTTTATGAACCATTCCTGGAAGAAATGGGAGATGTATTCGGAACTGCGAACTCAGCTATATTATATAACGGTCCATATCTGTTAACTGAATTTGAACCTCAGATTAAGAGACTGAGCACAAAGAATGAAGCGTACTGGGATAAGGATAATGTATTTGTAAAAGTGCTCGACTACAAATATAACAAAGAGGCAAGCTCCTTGGGAGGAGAGCTCTTCAGAAGAGGAGAGGTTTCTCACGCAGTTATTCCTACAACTAACCTTGATGAGTGGATGACAAATCCTGAGCTTAAAGATAAAATATCTCCGGACAGATTAGGAACATATACATACTTCTATGTATTTAACTTTAAACCTCAGTTTGATGCAGAATATGAGCCTGAAAACTGGAAAATAGCAGTAAACAATGTTAACTTCAGAAAGTCAATCGTGGCTGCACTTAACAGACGTGCTGCTGTTGCAACGGAAGACCCATACAATCCTGATTACAGGGTGCTCAATACTATTACACCTCCGAACTTTACTTCTCAGGACGGGTTGGATTATACAGATATAGGTGAGTTGTCAGCACTGAAGGGAAAAGATTTTTACAATGAGGCAGAAGCCAAATCTTTAAAAGAGAAGGCGGTTGAAGAACTTACTGCAGCAGGAGCAAAATTCCCTGTAAAGATATTGATGCCTTACAATACAAACAGCTCATATTGGGCACAGGAAGCACAGGTTGTTAAGCAAGGGCTAGAAACTATTCTGGGCAGTGATTATGTTCAGGTTACACTTCTTCCGCACGCTCCTACAGGATTCCTTGACGGAACAAGAAGAGCAGGTAACTATTCATTTATGCAGGTAAACTGGGGTCCTGACTATGCAGATCCTCAGACATATACAGATCCGTTCAGACGTGACGGAAACTATAATTTCCCTGAATACACAACAGAAGTAGATGCTGACGGAAAGAATATCTACGAGGTATATGAGTCTATGATTCAAGAAGCAAAGGCAGAGCTGATTGATTTGACAAAAAGATATGAGCTGTTTGCAAATGCGGAAGCATACTTAATCAACAATGCTTTTGTTATGCCGCTTAAGGTCAGCGCAGGAGACGGATATGTAGCATCGGTTATACTTCCGTTTGAAAGACCGTATGCACCTTTCGGTATTGCAACAATGACATGGAAGGGAGCCAGACTTCTTGCTGATCCTATAAGCATGGAAGAATTTGAAAATGCACAGGAAGAGTGGCAGACAGAACGTGAAAATGCTTTAAAGGAAGCAGCGAAATAGTTCTTAAAAAATGGGGGCTCTCAGCCCCCATTTTGCATTGAATCAAAACAGAAAGGAAGAAGTATAATGAAGTATTATGTAACAAGGCTTTTTAGATCCTTTTTGACGCTGATGATAGTTATAACAATTGTGTTTCTTTTGATGCGTATGATGCCTATTGAAGGATATTTCGGCTCAGGCTTTGATAAACTTGATGCCGGTCAGATAGAAGCTAAGCTTAAGAATCTGGGGCTTTTGGACCCCTTGCCCGTACAGCTTAAAAATTTTTATATTAGTTTGTTAAAAGGAGACCTAGGTCAATCAATCACATACAGGCCTAAGGTTGATAATACAAAAATATTGGGAGATAAGCTGATAACATCACTTCGCTTCGGAGTGGCTTCCTTGACGTTGTCGCTGATAGTTGGATTGAGCCTCGGTATTTTAATGGCACGACACAAGGGCAAGTTTTGGGATAAATTCGGAACATGTTACGTTGTGGGGGCAAACGCGGTGCCTGCCGTAATATATTATCTACTCATACAGGTTTTTTTTACAGACATATTCAAGCTTCCTCTGCTGTTTGACAAATCAGTCCCCAAAAGCTGGATACTGCCGATTCTCTGCTTGTCATTGGTAACCACAGCTTATTATGCTATGTGGATAAGGCGTTACATGGTTGACGAGCTGAACAAGGATTATGTCAGACTGGCAAGGGCAAAGGGCTTAAAAAGCAAGGAGATTATGATAAGGCACGTTATGCGTAATGCCTTTGTTCCTATGGCGCAATATTTACCGGCATCAATACTTTATACTGTGGCCGGATCTATTTATGTGGAATCATTATTTTCAATACCGGGAACAGGCGGACTTTTGGTTACCGTAATACAAAGACAGGATAACACATTGGTTCAGGCATTGGTACTTTTGTATTCTTCAATTGGAATAGTCGGATTGATGTTGGGAGATATACTTATGTCCGCATTTGATCCGAGAATTAAATTATCACATGAAGGAGGATCAAGATAATGACAAGAAAAAAAATTATGAATGACATAAATGACAACATAGATCCGTCCTTGTTTGAATTTGCGGAATACGATGAAACCAAAAGTGAGTTGACGGGATATTCAAACTATTCATTTTGGAAATCGACTTTTCAGGTTTTCATGAAAAATAAGGTTGCGGTCGCACTATTAATCTTAATTGTTTCTGTAGTTTTATTTACCGCTATACAACCGTATTTACCAAATCAGAAAAGCCCTACACAAATATATATAAATCCGGAGACAGGCTTGCAGTACAGAAATATTCGACCGAATGACCCGTCTGTAAGTGAGAATTTTATATTCGGAACAAACTCAATCGGACAGGATTTATGGGCACGCATTTGGAGCGGTACGAGGACGTCCCTGTTCATAGGAGTTTCTGTAGCCATATTTGAAGCAATAGTGGGTATTACTATAGGTGCTCTTTGGGGATATGTCAGAAAGCTTGATGCCGTAATTACCGAAGTATACAATGTTTGGGACAACATACCGACCACAGTGGTTTTGATTATATTGACATACGTTATGAAGCCAAGCATCTCGACTATTATTTTTGCCATGTGCATGACCGGATGGCTTCAAATGGCAAGGTTTGTAAGAAATCTGATATTAATTATCAGGGACAGGGAATATAATCTTGCTTCAAGGTGTCTGGGTACTCCCACAAGCAGAATTATAACCAAGAATCTTTTGCCTTACTTGGTATCTGTTATAATGCTCAGAATGGCACTTGCCATACCAGCCGCTATAGGCAACGAGGTATTTTTGTCTTATATAGGTATGGGCTTGCCGATTGATATACCGTCACTTGGAAATCTGATTAATGAAGGAAGAGCTTTGATGATGGATCCTAACCAAAGGTACCAGTTATTCTTCCCGGCTGCCGTAATATCTGTTGTTACTATATCCTTCTATGTGATTGGCAATGTTTTTGCAGATTCTGCCGATCCAAGAAATCACGTATAGGAGGCTGCCATGACAAACAACGAAAAAGTATTATCTGTTGATAACTTAGTTATAAAATTTAATTTACGCGGACAGGAATTAACCGCAATCAGAGGTGCGTCATTAGAATTGTATAAAGGTGAAAGCTTAGCGATAGTTGGTGAATCCGGATCCGGTAAATCAGTTTTTACGAAGTCATTTATGGGACTTTTGGATGCTAACGGAAGAATCGAAAGCGGGTCCATAATATACAAGGACAATGATTTAGCAAAATATAAAACTGAAGATGACTGGATAAAAATAAGAGGAAAAGAAATAGCCATGGTTTTTCAAGATCCCATGACGTCTTTAAATCCTCTTAAAACGGTAGGAAAGCAAGTACAGGAGTCAATAGAGCTTCACCAGAATTTGCAGGGTGAAGAAGCTAAAAAATTGGCTGTTGAAATTTTAAACGACGTTGGTATTTCCGAACCGGAGAGGAGATATAAGCAATATCCTCACGAGTTCTCCGGCGGTATGCGACAAAGAGTTGTTATAGCTATAGCCGTGGCATGTAACCCAAATATTTTAATATGCGATGAACCTACAACGGCTCTGGATGTTACTATCCAGGCACAGATTCTTCAATTATTGAAGAATCTGCAGAAGAAATATCAACTGACAATTATATACATTACCCACGACTTAGGCGTTGTTGCCAATGTTGCCGATAGAATAGCAGTTATGTATGCAGGAGATATAATAGAATTAGGCTTGTCGGAAGAGGTGTTTTTCGACCCTAAGCATCCTTACACCTGGGCATTGTTATCTTCATTGCCTCAGCTTGGGATAAAGGGTGAGGAGTTATACTCCATAAAGGGTACGCCTCCAAACCTATTTAAAGAAATAAAGGGCGATGCTTTTGCACCGCGTAATCCTCATGCACTAAAAATTGACTTTGAAAAAAGACCGCCTTATTTCGAAGTGACCCCTACTCACAAGGCGAGAACATGGCTATTGGATCCAAGGGCACCAAAGGTAGAGCCACCTCTTTCAATTCAGAAAATGAGGGAAATGGAAGTAAAGAGAGGTGAACGTCTTGAGTAACAAGGAATGTTTATTAGAGGTTAAAAATTTAAGAGTAGAATTTGGAAAAGGGAAGCAAAAATTTGTTGCGGTAAATGATGTAAGCTTTAATATTTATAAGGGCGAAACCTTCGGACTTGTTGGAGAATCAGGTTCAGGTAAGACTACTATAGGCAGAGCTATAATAAGAATTAATCCTGCTGCTTCAGGGGATATAATTTACAACGGCCAAAAGATAAGCGGAAAAATAGATAAAGAATTGGATAGTCAGGTTACAAGAAAAATTCAGATGATATTTCAGGATCCGATGGCTTCTTTAAATGAAAGAGCAAAGGTTGATTATATAGTATCAGAAGGCTTATATAATTTAAAAAACTATGGCTCTGAGGAAGGCAGAAAAAAGAAAGTGGAGCAGGCATTGCTGGATGTTGGGTTGTTACCTGAATTTGCAAGCAGATTTCCACATGAATTTTCAGGAGGACAAAGACAGCGTATAGGGATCGCAAGAGTGTTGGTTATGGAGCCTGAATTGGTTATAGCTGACGAGCCTATATCAGCTCTGGATGTATCAATTCGTGCTCAGGTTATAAATCTGTTATCCGATTTACAAAAGAAAAAAGGATTAACTTATTTATTTATAGCTCATGATTTATCGGTTGTCCGATTTATTTCAGACAGAATAGCTGTTATTTATAAAGGTAATATTGTTGAACTGGCTGAATCGGAAAAGCTGTTTGCAAATCCGCTTCATCCGTATACAAAATCACTTTTATCAGCAATACCGACACCTAATCCTAACGTTGAAAGAAATAAAATAATAGAAGTATATGAACCGAAAAAAAGTCATTTTGATTACGATTCAAATCGGCCAAAATGGGTAGAAATTGAGCCGGAGCATTATATTTTAGCTAATGACAGGGAGCTTGAAGGTTACAAAAAGATTATGGGTCGCTAAAGCGTCCGGAATATACTTTTCATAAATTTGAGAGGGCTTAAACCCCTCTTTTTATAATGCAAAAAATTATGTTGACAAGGAGTGTACTATGCTATATAATACAGTTACTGTATTAAGTGTATTAATACACACATAACATAATAAAGAGGCATAGAAGGTAGAAGAAAATGAAGGAGATAAAAATAGTTTTAACTCAAACAAATACAGTTGTATCAAAAACATTGAAACTTGTATCAAAAAAACCCTACAATCATATATCAATATCTTTTGAAGATGATTGTTCAACGATGTTTAGTTTTGGCAGGAAAATAAACTGGTTTCCTCTGATAGGAGGATTTGTTAAAGAGAATCCGAATAGCGGTGTGTTTAAAATGCATCCTGAAACAAAGTGCAAAATATATAAATTAGAAGTGACGGAAGCAGATTATAATACAATTTTAAAAAGATTAAACAGGTTCTTAAATGAGCCAAGAAGCTTCAGATACAGCTTCTTGAATATAGTTTTGATGTACTTTAATATTCCGTTGCAAAGGCAATATTATTATGTTTGCTCAAGCTTCGTATCATACTTATTATGGGGTATAATACCATTCAAGAAAGAAATTTCGCTTGTGATACCGGATGATTATAACACATTGGAGCTTCAGGAAGTTTATGAGGGAAAATTGACAGATTATGTGAACAGAAAATTGGCATACAACAATATTTAACAGGAGGTGTGAGATGATTCTGATTGATAATAATAGTTCAAAAGCCCTATACGAACAAATATATGACGAATTGACAAGATTAATATTGTCAAAAGTGCTTAAACCGGATGAAAAATTACCATCGGTAAGAGAACTGGCAGCAATGATAAAGATTAACCCGAACACCATACAGAAAGCATATAAAAGCTTAGAAGAAAACAATTATATTTATACCGTGAAGGGAGTAGGAAATTTCGTAAAGGATTCCATAGAACTGAGGAGTATACATATAAGGAATATGGAAGAAAAATTGAGTGAGGCAATAAAATCATTAAAAGAGCTTGGGTTAAATGATGAATATATAATTGATTTAGTGAGGAAAATACTTAAGCCTAATGTAGGTTAAGGAGGTAAAAATGTTAAAGGTTGAAAATTTAAGCAAGAAATTCGGAGAATTTCAAGTTTTAAGCAATATAAATATAAACCCTGAAAGCAGCCAGCTATATGGATTGGTTGGATCTAACGGATGCGGCAAAACCACGCTGTTAAAGCAAATAATGATGATTTACAAACAGGATGAAGGAACTATTTATTATGACGATAAGGAATTAAAAGAAAATACTGAATTTTTAAGTGATTTCTATTTTGTTCAGGATAGCTTATTTTTCCCGTACCAATCAACATTGAGTAAGCTGTTTGCTTACGAAAAATTATTATATAAAAATATGTCAACTGAGAAATTTGATAATTTAGTTAAATACTTTAATATAGAGATAAATAAAAGTTTAAATAAAATGTCCAAGGGTCAAAAAAAGCAGGCAGCATTTGTACTGGCAATTGCAGCCCAGCCGAAGGTATTACTTCTTGACGAAATAGTGGATGGACTTGATGCAGTGATTAAACGAAAGTTCTGGGATGTCCTGATACAGGAAGTTATGGAAAATGAAATGACCGTAATAATATCTTCCCATGATTTAAAGGAATTAGATAATATATGTGATAAAGTAGGTATTATGCACGAAGGCAAAATATTGAAGGAAGAAAACCTTGAAAAAATGAAGGATGAAATCAAAAGAGTTCAATTTGCAGTTGAAGGAGAATTTAATCCTGATGGATTTAAAGAATTTAATATTATTAAATCAGTAAAAATAGGAAGCATTAATATATGTACTTTAACCGGAAATGCTGATGAGTTTAAACAGCAATTAGAAAAAGAATATAAGGTTCTTTTGTTTGATAAGCTTTCCATGAACCTTGAGGAAATTTTCATTACTGAATTAGGAGGTGCTGGTTATGGAACAGAGAAAAAATAATTTCACTTCATTACTTTTGTATTCGTTAAAAAGTAAAAAGAACTGGTTTCTTTTATCTACAGTAATAATTTTGATTACAACCACGCTGATTCCCTTTATATTGGGAATAGAAGGTGAAGTTTTTATTGCATTTGGTATTGTTGAAATATTTATATTGGTATTTGTAAACTGCCTTGTAGATAACAGCTTTTTACATAATGATTCCAAGCTTGCCTACTACAAGTCGAAGCCTGTTTCACTCAAAAACCAGATTTTCATAAACATTATTAATAATCACATACTTACGGTGTTTTTACTGGCATTGGTTTTACTGTCCAAAACGGTTCAAAACAGTGCCATAGAGTTATTAGAGGTATACAAGTTTGTAATACCATGGCTTTCGGTGGGTATATTCCTGTCTGCTCTGTCATCTGTATTATCCGGTAACACTGTTGCTGCAGGATTGATGACCATATTTAACTTTGCTTTGCCCGGTATATTTTATCTTATAATATATTTTATGTTTTCGATATTGGCAGATCTGATTCCGGGATTTAGCGCCGATGTATTGATGGAATACTTTGTGGATGCATTCTATAAGCTGGATTATATTTATCTGATTGTGTATACTTACAACAGAACAATAGATGTATTGTACTTTCTGATATTAGGCTCAATAATTGCGTTTATTACACTGCTTATAATCAAGATGGTTAAAAGAAGAAAAAATGAAAATACGGGAAGCTTCATGGCCTTTGATGGTTACAAATACTTTGTTGCGGTTCTTGCAAGCCTTATAATTCCCGCATTATTCACAATGGAATTCTACGGAAGTGTGGTAAGTAAAATGACGGTGGCATTGCTGTTGGCTGCCCTGTCCTACTATTTAATAATTGCCATTATGGAGAAGGCGTTCCGTATTTCAAAATTGTCAATAAAGGTGTTTTTAGTAAGTATGACAGCATTCATTGTTTTGACAGGTGCAACCGTACTGATTGCAACTCCTTATAAAAACACTGTTCCGGATTCGAAAGATGTAAAAGTAGCTTACATCGGTGTTGGAGGATGGCATTATAGGGTGATTAACAATGCGATCAAAGAGCAGGATGTATTGGATGATGAAAAACTGGCTGAGTTCGAAAAACGCTATAATGATATTAACGCAGTGCTTTTTAAAAATAAGGGAAATATAGAAAATATAACGAGGATGCATAGAGAGGTCCTGAATAATCAGGGATACAACAGCCAAAATTCATATATGAACAACATGACAATAAATTATTATATGAACGACGGAAGTATGATAAGCAGAGAATACAGAACTATAAATGATGCTAATGCTGAAAATAAAGTAAAGGATGAAATTGCAGCTCAGATTTTGAAATCTGATGAATTGAAAGAAAAAACATATTTTTATCTCTATGATGAGGATTATTTTCAAAGATATAAGGACAGTTATAAGCTGGAGTTGAGAGATGAAAGCGGGACATCTATTGACGGAAACATTGACATGGAACAATTGAGACTTCATTTAATTAAGGACATTGATGGTATGTTCAATTACAGTGTTGATGGGGCTTTTGAAGCATTGTGCAGCTACGATTACCAGATGCCTTCAATGGAGAAATATTCAGGTTATATAGAGATAAGCATAGAAGATGGCCGAAACAATCGTGGAAAATCTTATTACAGTATAAATTTAGGTGAAAGATTTGTGAATACAAGAGAATTTTTGGGAATTGAATAAGAGGTAAAAAAGATTCATCGCGACTGATGCGCGATGAATCTTTTTTATTATTTTACAATCTTCACAGGATTGTTTTCACCCTTAACAACTATGTTTCTTGCAGTTACATCCGTCAGTTGAACAGTGTTAGCTTTGGTGGCATGTATTACTATATCTCCCAGAACAACGACATTTTTCAGATAGACATTTCCTGTTCCCACCGAATCCAGTATATTTATATCTCCCACTACTACGGCGCTTGTGTATAGTTCATCGTAGTTTGTAATGTTGATTCCGTATTCTATATTTTCATTTTCTATTATTTCATAAATGATTTTAACAGCTTCGGCTCTTGTCAGCGCTTTTGCAGGCTGGTAGGTTTTATCCGGATAGCCAAGGATGTATCCCTTGTTATAGACTGCATTTACACTTGGCTTGGCCCATTCCTGCACAGTGCCGTAATCTGATAAAAGCGTTGCACCCTCGCCGTCAACTCCTCCGGTTGTCATTGCACTGCTAACAACCTTCGCAACCTCTTCTCTCTTTATGGGGTTGTTAGGTCTGAATGTATTATTTTCATATCCTGAAAAAAACCCCGAAGCAACAGATTTACGTACCTCATCATAAAACCATTCGCTGCTTTTCACATCGGTAAAGTTGAAGTCAGCTTTCTTTTCGGTTTTCAAAGCACCGTTCAGCAGCTTGGAAAATTCTGCTCTTGTAATTGTTCTGTCCGGCTTAAATGTACCGTCATCGTAACCGGAAACAAAACCAAGCTTAATGGCTTCATTTATCCAGTTCTTAGCCCAATGCCCTTCTATATCGGAGAATTTAGCTGTTATAACGGCAGGCTCCTCAACTGTTGTATCTTCTTCGCTTAAATCTTCTGTAGCTGAATCTTCTTTTTCGTTTGAATCTTCAGTATCTAATTCTTCAACTGTTGTTGATTCGTCTATTATTGAATCTAATACTCCCGCATATGCTACTGAGTTTATAGTTAAGCTTATACACAATCCCAACACGGCTATTTTTTTAATTATCATACGTCCTCCTGCTTTTTTGTCCATAAGACATACTTCTATTTATTAGACAGAAAAATTTTTAAAAATGTTCCCAATTTCCTTAGTTTAATTATACCTTATTGAGCACCAAAGTAAATAGGTAATATCAGACATATGTATTGACTTGAATGTTAAAAGTAAACTATAATAAATATATGGATGAATATTTTATGAAAGAAGCTTTAAAGGAAGCTTATAAGGCATATGAAATAGATGAAGTGCCGATTGGAGCCGTTATAGTGAGAAACGGAGAAATCGTAGGCAGAGGTTATAATCAAAAGGAAAGCTTGAAGGATGCTACCCTGCATGCAGAAATTTCTGCTATAAGAGATGCATGTAAAAACTTAGGGGGATGGCGTCTGCCCGGCTGTACAATGTACGTAACCTTAGAACCCTGCTCCATGTGTGCCGGTGCTCTGGTTAATGCAAGAGTCGAAAAATTAATAATTGGTGCTCCCGACTATAAAACCGGGGCCTGCGGATCAGTTATAAATATTGTACAGACTGAAGAATTTAATCATCAAATAGATGTGAAATTTGGTGTATTGCAAGAGGATTGTTCAAATCTGTTAAAGGATTTTTTTATAGAGCTAAGAAATAACAAAAAGTGAGGTGTAGTATGGGGAAGTATCCTGTTCTTGAAGTCGACCTGAATAAAATACGCACAAATACTGAAATAGTTACTAATTTATGTAAGGATAATGGAATTGAAGTAGCGGGCATAATAAAGGGCTTCGGAGGAATTGTTGAGGCTGCAAAGGCAATGGCTGAAGGCGGCTGTACACAGATGGGAAGCTCCAGGATAGAGCAGCTTAAAAGCTTAAAGGAAGCAAATATAAATGTGCCTTTATTACTTGTAAGAGTTCCAATGTTCTGTGAATTAGAGGAAGTTGTTAAATACAGCGAAATGTGCCTCGTATCAGAAAGAGAAACTTTGATTAAATTAAATCGGGAAGCAGAAAAACAGAATAAGAAATACGGCGTTATTATAATGTACGACCTTGGAGATTTAAGAGAAGGTGTTTTTTATAGGAATGAACTGATTGAATTATCCAAGCTTGTTGAATATGAGCTTAAGAATCTTACTCTTGAGGGTATCGGAGCTAACTTAAACTGTTACGGGTCCGTAGCGCCTACATTCAAGAACCTGACTGAATTATCTGATGCAGCGGAAGAAATAGAAAAAATTCTGCAGAGAAAGTTACATATAATATCAGGTGGAGGAACTACCACATTGCCACTGATGATTAAGGGAGGTGTTCCGAAAAAGATAAATCATCTCCGTATAGGAGAAGGGATAAATAATACACAGGATTTACCCCTGTATTGGGATACGGATATCAAGGGTCTTGATAAGGATACATTCGTTTTAAAAGCACAAATAATAGAAATTAATGAAAAACCTACTTATCCAATCGGTGAGCTTATGGTTAATGCATTTGGAGAATATGGTCATTACGAAGATCGGGGCATAAGAAAAAGAGCATTGATCGGCTTGGGAAATCAGGATGTGGGGGATTCATCCAAGTTAGTTCCAAAGGATAAAAATATTATTGTATTAGGTGCAAGCAGCGACCACACAATATTGGATATTCATGACAGCGAAATAGAATACAAGCTTGGAGACATAGTTGAATTTAATGTTTTGTACCAGGCGATGCTTTTTACTTCACTGTCTCAATATATAACCAAAAAAATAATTGAATAATTAAAATCATAGGAGGATAATATGCCGATAGTACAAGTGGAAATGTTAAAAGGAAGAACATTGGAACAAAAGAGAGCTTTAGCTCAAAAGGTCACTGAGGCAATTGTTGAAACAGCTAATTGTCCAAAGGAAGCAGTAAAAATAATAATCAGAGAAATGGACTTTGAAAATTTTTCACAGGCAGGCGTGCTTAAGTGTGACGAATAACAAAAGGGACTGAATTTTTCGGACGGTTCTTTTGAACCGTTCCCGATTATTATTGATAGGAGATTTTTATGAAGTTAATATCTTGGAATGTAAATGGATTAAGGGCATGTGTAAATAAGGGCTTTGCTGATGTATTTAAGGAGCTGGATGCAGATATATTCTGTATACAGGAAACTAAGCTTCAGGAAGGCCAGATTGATTTGAATTTAGAAGGATATTATGATTTCTGGAATTATGCACAGAAAAAGGGTTATTCAGGTACAGCAGTATTTACAAAGCATAGACCGTTATCATATTCTTACGGTATGGGAATAGAAGAGCATGATAATGAAGGAAGAGTAATAACATTAGAATTTGATAATTTTTATTTAGTGAATGTATATACTCCCAATTCAAAAAGAGGGCTTGAACGATTAAGCTACAGAATGATTTGGGAGGATGATTTCAGAAAGCACCTGAAAAGATTAGAAGAGAATAAGCCGGTTATCACATGCGGGGATTTAAACGTTGCACATAAAGAAATAGATTTAAAAAATCCTAAAACCAACAGAAAAAATGCAGGCTTTACGGATGAAGAAAGAGATAAGATGACGGAACTTATTTCTGCAGGTTTTATCGATACATTCAGACATTTTTATCCTGATAAGGAAGATGCATATTCCTGGTGGTCGAATTTTGCTAAGGCAAGAGAAAGAAATGTAGGTTGGAGAATCGATTATTTTGTGACATCACAATCATTAAAGGATGAATTGGAGGATGCATTTATTTGCCCTGAAATTTACGGAAGTGATCATTGTCCCGTAGGATTGATACTGAAAGCATAATTCACATATAAACAAACGATGATATCAAATTAACGTATAATCATTTGACTAATCACGAAGGTTATTTTAAAAAAAGTACTTGCCTATTCCCGTTTATATGGTATAATATCCATACAAAAGAAAAATTTAATATGAACGCATCAATATAATGTGGAAGATATGGTTCCAAAGTTTCTACCAAACGACCGTAAATTGTTTGACTATTGATAGTTTTAATTTTTTATAATGATGCGTGTAGTTTGTCTATACGCATTTTTTATGCCCTAACCCTATTTTTTCAGAGTCTTTTTTCTGAAAAATAGCGGTAGGTCAAATGCAACAAGCACCAAATTTGTGCGACGTAAGGAGCAAACAAATTTGTATTGCTTGACTGATTATTGGGGTGTTCGTATTGATTTATTCACAAATACAAAAGAATAAGGAGAAAAAAATGAAAAAACTAGTTATTATTATTTTATCACTTATATTAATCTTTTCGCTGTCGGCTTGTTCACAGCAAGCGTCAGAAACACCTCAGGAACCTCAAGAGCCGGGAAACACAAATGCCGACAGCGATTTTAAAGTTGGAGTTATCCACATAGGAAATCCGGCAGACGGTTCAGGCTATACTTATGCGCATGATCAGGGAATAGTGGAAATGCAAAAAGCACTTGGTTTATCCGATAGCCAGATAATAAGAAAAAACAACGTTAATGATACAGATCCTACAGCAACAGAAACTGCAATTCTTGAATGTATAGAGGAAGGTGCGGACATAATATTCGGTACAAGCTGGGGTTACATGGATACAATGGAAGCACTTGCAGCCGAATATCCTGAAGTTATTTTCTCACACGGTTCCGGATACAAAAGCAATGACTCAAACTTCAATAATTATTTTGGAAGAATTTATCAGGCAAGATACTTAACAGGTATTGCTGCAGGTTTAAAGACAGAAACAAACCTTGTCGGTTATGTAGCTGCAATGGGACAGGACAATTCAGAAGTTACAGGTGGTATTAATGCATTTGCATTGGGTGTTTATTCAGTTAACCCGGATGCAAAAGTTTATGTAAAGGTTACAAATAGCTGGTATTCACCGGAAGAAGAAACAAATGCCGCTAAAGCGTTGCTGGCAGAAGGTGTTGATGTTATAGCTCAGCACTGTGATACACCAAACCCTCAGTTGGAAGCAGAAAAAGCAGGAAAATTCGGTATTGGTTATAATTCAGATATGTCTAAGGATGCACCAAAAGCAACTTTAACATCAGCAATATGGAATTGGGGCGCATATTACACATATGCTACAGAACAAGCCTTAAAAGGAAATTGGATAAACGAAAACTATTTCGGTGGTATGAAAGAGGGCTTAATAGCAATTTCTCCTTTAAATGAAAATATTGTAGCCGAAGGAACTGCAGAAGCCATTAAAGAAGCCGAACAAAAAATACTTGACGGAAGCTTCAATGTTTTTGACGGCGTTATCGAAACCAATGATGGCAGCACAGTAGGAGAAGAAGGAAAAACACTTGATGATGCAACAATCACCGGAGGAATTAACTGGTACTTTAAAACAGTCAGCGTGAAATAATATATATAAGAGCCGGCTATGCAAATGGCATTCTGTAGCCGGCTCTTTTTTTCACATAACAGTATAAGCGACTGACACCAAATCAAAGATTTGGGTCATCTGCTTTCACATACAGTATAAGCGACTGACACCAAATTAAAATTTGGGTCATCTGCTTAAAGAGGAGTTAGTATGATAGAGAGAAATATAGAAAATTATGCCATAGAGCTTAAAGGTATATCTAAAAAATTCGGAAGTGTCGTTGCCAACAACAGTATAGACCTTGATATAAAATATGGAGAAATTCTTGCATTGCTCGGAGAAAACGGTTCAGGTAAAACAACCTTAATGAACATGCTTTCCGGAATTTACTATCCGGACGGAGGTACGATAACCGTTGCCGGTAAGGATGTGACCATTTCCTCACCTAATGATGCAATTAATTTGGGTATAGGCATGATACACCAGCATTTCAAATTGGTTGAGGCATTTAATGCCGTTGATAATATAGTGCTGGGTACGAAGGGAAAATATCAAAAACCAAAAGTTCTTAAGGAAAAGATATCAGAAATAAGCAATAAATTCGGTCTTGAAATAGATTCTGATAAAGAAGTATACAACATGTCCGTAAGTGAGAAGCAGACCATAGAAATTATGAAGGTTCTGTACCGTGGTGCTAAAATACTTATATTGGATGAGCCCACAGCCGTGTTAACCCCTCAGGAAACAGAAAAGCTGTTCAGAATTCTCAGAAAGATGAAAGAACAAGGCAGTGCCATAATCATCATAACGCACAAGCTTAATGAAGTTATGGAAATAAGCGACAGGGTTGCAATTCTTAGAAAAGGAAATTTAATCGACACTGTGAAAACCTGCTGTACGGATGAAAATAAGCTTACGGAATTAATGGTGGGAAGACCTGTAAGCTTGAAAATTAAACGTCCGGAAACAGATAATAAAAAAACTATACTGAAAGTAGTGGATCTTTCAGTAGTGGGTGAGGACGGAAGAGAAGCTCTTAAAAATATTAATTTCAAGCTTAAAAGAGGGGAAATATTAGGTGTTGCCGGTATTGCCGGAAGCGGTCAAAAAGAATTGTGCGAATCGATAGCAGGATTGATGAAAATTAAGCATGGAGCTGTTTTATGCAATAAGGAAAATATAATTGGGAAAACGCCGGATGAAATAATAGATTTAGGCATAAGCATGAGCTTCGTTCCTGAGGACCGTCTGGGAATGGGACTTGTCAGCTCCATGGGAATGGTTGAAAATGTAATGCTTAAATCGTATAAGAAAAATAAAGGGTTTTTCATAGATAAGAATCCTGCAAGAAAATTATCGGAGCAATTGGTTAAGAAGTTGGAAATAGTAACAAGAAATGTTGACATGCCCGTAAGGATGATGTCAGGGGGAAATGTACAGAAGGTACTCTTAGGAAGAGAAATTGAATCAAACCCCAATGTTCTTATTACGGCATATCCGGTCAGAGGGCTCGATATAAATTCGTCATATCTGATATATGATTTATTGAATGAGCAGAAGCAAAAGGGTGTTGCAGTTTTATTTATAGGTGAAGATCTGGACGTTTTATTGGAGATTTCTGACAGAATTATGGTTTTGTGCCACGGTGAGGTTAAGGGCATAGTAGACGCAAAGAACACTACAAAGGAAGAAATAGGATTGATGATGGCAGGTCGCAGCATGGAAGGAGCTGATGATGATGAGTAAGACATTTATAAGAACCGTTAAAAACTTAGAGAGATCTCAATTTGAAATATTAAGGCTGAGAATAATGGCATTTATTTTTGCTTTAGTTGCTGGCGGCTTATTTATCATAATGATTGGTTATAATCCGGTGGAATTGTACGGAACTATCATATCAGGTGCTTTCAGAAGCAAAATGGCAATACAGGCAACCATAAAAATTATGATTCCTCTTTTAATGTCCTCATTGGGAGTTACTCTTGCCTTTAAAATGAAGTTCTGGAACATAGGTGCAGAAGGTCAGATAATAATGGGTGCGGTATTCTCATCATACTTTGCACTGTTTCACAGTAATTTACCTCATGGATTATTACTCTTGATAATGTTTGTTGCAGGATTTATCGGGGGCGGACTATGGGGATTGATTCCCGCAATATTTAAAACGAGACATAATACTAATGAAACTCTCTTTACACTGATGCTTAATTATATTGCACTTCACGTAATATCATTTTTGAGAGATGGTCCGTGGAAAGACCCGGGCTCTTCCGGATTTCCAAAAATAGCGAGATTTGTTACGAATGCTCAGTTAGATAAGGTTTTTGGTATACAATTCGGATGGATTATAGGAATAATATTAGTTGTAATTATATTCATTTATTTAAGATACACAAAGCAGGGATATGAAATAAACGTAGTAGGAGAAAGTCAATCTACGGCACGATATGCAGGAATGAACGTTAAGAAAATTATTTTAAGAACAATGATTTTAAGTGGTGGTATTTGTGGTTTAACAGGTGTTATACAGTCTGCCGGCTCCGATATGACTCTGGCTGCATCTGTAGCAGGCGGTGTTGGATTTACTGCAATAATAGTGGCGTGGCTTGCTAATCTAAATCCCGTAGGCATATTATTGGTGTCATTTTTATTCAGCATTCTGGAAAAAGGGAGCAGCGTAATGCAGTCAACATACGGATTATCCACATATTCGGCTGCAGTCTTGCAGGGAATAATTTTATTTTTCATACTAGGCTGTGAATTTTTTGTAAGATATAAATTTGTTTTTGGCAATAAAGGAGGAGCAAGGTCATGATTAAATTTATTAATTTTTTAGTAGCGGCTGTTTTTGCCGGAACACCTCTTTTGTTCGGTACATTGGGCGAAATTATGAATGAAAAATCAGGACACTTAAATCTTGGTGTTGAAGGCATGATGTCAATGGGTGCATGTGCAGGATTCATGGTCGGTTATCTGACCGATAACTTTTTAATTGCCTTAGCAGCCGCGTTTATTGCCGGTTTATTGGGTGCTTTAATTTATGCGGTACTTACCGTAACATTTATGGCAGATCAAAATGTAACAGGACTTACATTAACAATTTTCGGCATAGGAATTTCTAATTTCATAGGTGAATATATGATTGTAAACTCACACACCAATTCCTTAAAGCTTCCGGAAGTAATATCGCAGCAGGTAAAGAATATATATATATCAGGATTAAGTGATATACCGGTCTTGGGGCAGTTGTTTTTTCAGTACAACCCTTTTGTATATATAGGTATAATCACAGCAATAATACTTAGTATCTATTTAAATAAGACAAAGACAGGACTTAATTTAAAAGCCATAGGAGAAAATCCTGCATCAGCTGACGCGGCAGGCATAAAGGTAACAAAATATAAATATTTTAATATTTTACTGGGAGGGGGTATCTGCGGTATAGGTGGAGCCTACTGTTCATTGATAATAAATGGCGGAGTATGGATGAGCAACAGCGTAAACGGCCTTGGATGGATTGCGGTAGCGCTTGTAATTTTCGCATCATGGAGTCCGGTAAGGGCAATTTTCGGTTCATTCATTTTCGGGGGATTCAATGTATTAAAATATTACTTCCCGAAAGACATATTTACGTTTCCAAATGCATTTTACGATATGCTTCCGTTTGTTATAACGGCACTGATACTGGTTATTACATCTGTACGTAAATCAAAGAAAAATACACGACCTGCAAGCTGCGGTATAAACTATTACCGAGAAGAAAGATAAGTATAGGTCGCTGAAAATGCTCACCTGCCTCGTTGCCGTTCAGGCTATCAATGTTAGAACCCGACAATTTATGTGGGTTCTTTCTGTTTTTTGTGGTAGAATAATATAAGAGCTTAAAACATACTATTGAATTGCAGGGCTTGAATGTATAAAAAAAATAATTAAAACTAAAAATAATGCTAACTAAAAAGGAGGCCTCTATGAAAAAAATATTAATCGTACTATTATCCCTGTTAATGTTAACGAGCTGCGGTATCAATGAGAAGGTTGACGAAATAGAAGCAATAAATTTATCAAACGGTGAAAGAGTAATTATTCCCGGAGACAGTGAAGATGCAGCTGTTATTTTAAAGGCGCTTAATAACAATGATAAAACTGAAATTAACGTTGATGATGCTTCAGCTTTTGAAATAAATGTAATAAAGAATTCTGCAACAAACCATTATAAATTGAATTTTGATATATCTGACAAATCGATATATGTATCACACGGCGGCAAGAATTTCAAGGTTAATGAGGTTGCAGCAAAGCAGTTGTTTTTAAATGAAAATTTTTCTCATGTATATATTGATAATACTCTTTACGATTCTTACATAGATTATAATGAAGAAAGCTATTTTCCTGAAGTAGAATATGAGTGGACATATAAGAATATAGACGGTCATTATGCGAAAAAGGAAGGAATAATAAAATCAAAATCAAATGATGAAATAATATATACCGGAAATGAATCATTGGATATAGGTTATGAAAGGCTTCCGGATAGTCAGGTAATAAGAGTGTTTTCTCAGGAAAATCTAGTCGGTACGGGTAAAAATCTGCAGGAGCTTTTAAACAATTTGAACGTGGACGGTGAATACGATATTGAATGTCAGGCACAGTGGTTTTTAAAGGACAACTCAAACAGCTACGGCAATCAAACTGTCAGGTTTACGGTAAATGTAGATAAACCTGCAGATGCTGCGATTGTAACAAAAGATAATTACCCGGGCAATATACTGTTGGTCTCTGTAAACAACCTGAATCCCGATGAAACAGTTACCTTGAAGACAGAGACGGTTAAAATTCCTGCGGAGATATATCCTTATAAGGGAAGAGGTATGTTTATATGCCCGATTGATTTATATGCAGTATCAGGTACCTATGACTTAAGCGTAATTATAAACGAAGGAAAGGTCGGAGAGTACACAATACTCAAACCCTTTGAAATAAAAGATAAATCCTTTAAAACACAATATTTGACCGTTTCAGAAGAAATGAACGAAACTAATAATGATAATACTGCCATTTACGAGTTCGCACAGCTTGTGAAACCGGCAAGAACAAATTCTGTACCTGAAAAGCTGTGGGAGGGTACCTTCATTATGCCGGTTGAAGGAAGGCTGACCACTGATTTTGCAGAAATAAGATTTGTAAATAATGAACAATCCTCATCCAGACATTCGGGGCTTGATCTTGCGGCTCCAATAGGTACGGAGATTAAAGCACCAAACAACGGTATCGTTACATTTGCAATGGAGGGGCTTTTATCTCCGGGCAATACAGTTGTAATAGACCATGGGATGGGACTTTTTACATCATATTACCATTTAGATTCAATATCGGTTAAAAAAGGAGATAAAGTAAAAAAGGAAGATATAATAGGAACTGTGGGAACAACCGGATTTTCAACCGGTCCGCATCTTCATTATGCCGTCAGCATTTATAATACTTATGTTAATCCTTACCAGACTCTGAGCGGCATAATTGATTAATTGTTAATTTTTTGTTTACCTCAATTGAAATGTGGTATATAATTAATAAGAATACTTTTAAAGGAGCTTATTATGGATTTTATTGGATGGGCTTGGCTTATTATAATTGCAGTATGTGTTATAATAGAGGCAGCTACACTGGGACTTGCAACAATTTGGTTTGCCATAGGAGCCTTAGTTGCCTGGTTAATTTATTTGACCGGAGTAAATCTTCATGTGCAAATTATGGTTTTTTTGTTCGTGTCAATTATAACCTTGGTATTAACAAGACCTATTGCCGTTGAAAAGCTAAAAATAGGAAAATCAAGAACAAATGCTGATTCTTTAATAGGGGAACAGGTTAAGGTTATTGAAACAATCAATAATATAAATAACGAGGGAACCGTAAAGGCAAGAGGGCAAATATGGTCGGCAAAATCCACAAACGATGAAATAATCGAAAAAGACGAATTGGTTGTAGTAGTCGAAATAAAAGGTGTAAAGCTCTTAGTAAAAAGAAAATAATGGAGGTAAGGAATGGAATATATAGGTTTAGCTTTTCTTTTAATCATTGTAATCGCATTATTAGCAACAAATATCAGGATAGTGCCTCAGGCATATTCTTATGTTATTGAGCGTCTTGGTGCTTATCAATCAACTTGGAGTGTGGGACTTCACATAAAGGTGCCACTAATTGACAAAATAGCGAAAAAAGTAAATTTGAAAGAGCAAGTTGTAGATTTTCCTCCTCAGCCGGTTATAACTAAGGATAATGTTACAATGCAGATTGATACAGTTATATTTTTTCAGATAACAGATCCGAAGTTTTTTGCATATGGTGTGGATAGACCAATGTCTGCGATAGAAAATTTGTCTTCAACAACATTAAGAAATATAATAGGCGATCTTGAATTGGACCAGACACTAACATCAAGGGAAATAATCAATACGAAAATGCGCGTGGTATTAGATGAAGCGACAGACCCTTGGGGAATTAAAATTAATCGTGTGGAAGTTAAAAATATAATGCCTCCTAAAGAAATTCAAAATGCTATGGAAAAGCAAATGAAGGCAGAGAGAGAAAAGAGAGAATCAATACTTATTGCTGAAGGTCAAAAGAATGCTGCAATCTTGGTTTCACAAGGTAAAAAGGAATCTGCAATTCTGGAAGCAGAAGCAGAAAAACAAGCTACAATACTGAGAGCTGAAGCGAGAAAAGAAGCATCCATAAGAGAGGCAGAGGGTGAAGCAGAAGCAATATTAAGTATACAAAGAGCAACTGCAGAAGGGTTAAAATTAATAAAAGACGTGGGGCTTAATAAGGAAGTATTGACATTAAAAAGCTTTGAAGCGTATGAAAAAGCTGCAAACGGTCAGGCAACTAAGATTATAGTTCCGTCAGACATTCAGGGTCTTGCAGGGCTTGCATCGGCGCTTACGGAAGTTGGAAAGCAATAAGTAAAGATATAAGGATAAACATAATAAAAGAATGGTTGAATTGACCATTCTTTTTTAGTATCTTTATTATCGTAAAATGTCTTTGGAAAATGTGATTCTGTTTCTGTTTTGAATAAATTTATCAGATATAATTGATTGGACCACCATTGCAACCCCTATTGCGGCTATTAAATCTCCTACACTTACGATTATCCAGTTTCCTATTGTAATAATGTTTCCTAAGAAGCTTAATGATGCTGTTTCTGCCGGTGTGAAAAATAACATTTTACCGCTTATAAGTAATTCGTATATTTCCGTGCCATATAGCTTTGCAGCGGCTTCTGATGATAAGGGGAATTTAAAGCTGTTTGCCAGAAATGCTAATAAGTTTGCGCCTAAACCTATAAGAGGTATCACCATAAACTTCATACTTAGGTTAGCTATTAAAAATAAACCTGTAAAGATATATGTCATTAAAAGAAATATTGAATATAAATTTGAGCTGTAATCAAAGAGCCCTAAATTCATTACAATTATAGCAAGATAAAGTAATGCAGATATAAAAATCAAAAATTTGAAATTAAAACGTACATAAGCAAGACGAGAAATTTTGCCTCTTCTTAGAAAACCGATAATTATTCCTAATACCAATGCTTCAAGAAACATGTTTTCCTCCATATATTTAGAGTTACTATAATTTTACAATATATCTTATAATATATCAACAACATATTGAATTATTCACTAAAAAATGTGCTATCATAAATGAATATTGACTGGGTATAATATATATGGTATCATTTTTGTAATAATTTTCAATTTTTAGGAGGTATATTTTAGTGGAAGACGGCTCGATATGGGGTCCTATTATATTGCAATTAGTTTTAATTTCTATAAACGCTGTTTTTGCTTCGGCAGAAATAGCAGTCATATCAATGAACGATAACAGAATGGCTAAAATGGCGACAGAAGGTGATAAGCGCGCCATTAAATTAAGCAAGCTTACATTACAGCCATCATATTTTCTTTCGGTAATTCAGGTAGGAATAACCTTGGCGGGCTTCTTTGGAAGTGCTTTTGCGGCTGACAATTTCGCCAGCAGGCTTACAGGTATACTGATCAAGAGCGGTCTTGATTTCCCGGCAGCTACATTCAATACAATTTCGGTTATTATAATAACTCTGATACTTTCCTATTTTACCCTTGTGTTCGGAGAGCTTGTTCCGAAAAGAGTCGGCATGAAAAATGCTGAGAAATTGGCTTTATTCATGTCCGGATTTTTACATTTCATTTCTAAATTATTCTCGCCGTTAGTATGGCTTTTGACAGCTTCAACTAACGGAATTTTAAGATTGATTGGAATAGATCCCGATTCCGAAGATGAAGAAGTTACCGAAGAAGACATAAGAATGATGGTGGATGTGGGAAGTGAAAAGGGCTCTATAAATGAAAGCGAAAAACAAATGATTCAAAATGTGTTTGAATTTGATAATAAAACTGCCGAAGAGGTAATGACCCACAGAACTGAGGTAACCATTTTGTGGTTAGATGAAACGGATGAAGAATGGGCACAAAAGATGACTAAGAGCAGGCATTCAAGATATCCCGTATGCGACGGCAGCGCAGATAATATAATCGGAGTTTTGAATGTTAAGGATTACTTCAGATTGAAGGATAAATCAAGAGAAAACATAATGAACAAAGCAATAAAATCTGCTTATTATGTGCCTGAGACAGTCAGGACGGATGTTCTTTTCCAAAATATGAAAAAAACAAGGAATCATTTTGCTGTTGTATTTGACGAATATGGCGGTATGAGCGGTGTTATAACAATGAATGACCTCCTTGAACAAATAGTCGGAAATTTTGATGATGATTATTTGAATCCCGAGCCGCCGACAATCGAAAAAATAGATGAAGATACATGGAAGATAAAGGGCTCTGCATATTTAGAAGATGTTTCAACGGAGCTGAATATCAGCTTGCCTGATGATGATTTTGATACATTCGGAGGGCTTGTGTTCGGAGTGCTCGGTATAATACCGGAGGATGGCAGCACTATGGAACTTGAAGAATACGGCTTAAAAATAATGGTTACAGAAATCAAGGGTCGAAGACTGGAGACTGCAATTGTATATAAAGTGAAGGATACTACCGATTACGTAGATTAATTCAGATATTCTTAAGCTTTATCCTGTACCATATATCGGAAAGGGGACACACTTCTTTTACAGAGAGAGTATCTGTTGGATAGGAGGAACGTCTTCGTCAGGAGGAGGGTTATATGAGTTATTTAATGGAGAAATTATTAATACTTCCGGGCATATTGCTCGGAATTTCAATACATGAGTTTGCACATGGATATGCAGCAGTAAAAATGGGTGATGATACACCCTTGATGCAGGGGAGATTGACATTGAATCCATTGAAGCATTTAGATCCTTTAGGATTTATGTGCTTGCTTTTATTTGGCTTCGGGTGGGCAAAGCCCGTAATGATAAATAGAAGAAATTTTAAAAACCCGCGAAGAGATGATGCGGTAGTTTCATTTGCCGGTCCGCTGGCTAACCTATTAATAGCTTTTTTATTTGTAGGACTTATGAAGCTTACAGATATGTACATGCCGTATACAATGACAACACAGATTATATGGGAGGTACTGAGAAGCACCGTATGGATTAACCTTGTGCTTATGGTATTTAATTTAATACCAATACCGCCTCTTGACGGTCATCATATTTTAGGAAGCATAGGCGGTGCCAGGGTTTGGAACTTCTATTATAAATATTATGATCAGCTAAGATTTGCGATGCTTCTTATAATAGTGTTCAGAGGGGTGGGAAGAATTATTACTCCGCCGATACTATTTTTATATAACTTATTAACTTCTATATTCTTTTAAGGTGAAAATATGGATAAGGGAGAATTAAGAAAAAGAATACTCAGTATAAGGAACGTGTTAAAACCGGATGAAGCAGATTATAAAAGTAAAATTATTATGGATAAGCTTACTTCCTTAGATGAATATAAAAGCAGCAAAGTTGTTTTTATTTATATGTCATTTAAAAATGAAGTAAAAACCTATGATTTAATTGAAAGAATGCTTTCAGAGCATAAAAGAGTTGTTATACCTTATACTGATACTAAAAATACGG
The DNA here is from genome assembly GCF_013403245.1 of Sedimentibacter hydroxybenzoicus DSM 7310. GTDB lineage: Bacteria > Bacillota > Clostridia > Tissierellales > Sedimentibacteraceae > Sedimentibacter > Sedimentibacter hydroxybenzoicus. The sequence goes on from NZ_JACBNQ010000002.1 coordinate 48,998, forward strand.
AAATAATACCGTCGGAAATAAAAAACTTAAAGGATGATTTGGTTTTAAATTCATTTGGATATTATGAACCTGTATTAGGAAAGGTAAAGCAAGTAAATACAGAGGAATTAGATTTAATAATAGCTCCGGGAGTCGTATTTGACGAAAGCTTAAATCGCGTGGGTTTTGGCAAGGGATATTATGACAGGATATTGAGTAACAAAAGAAAAGATGCAAAAATTATAGCGGTGGCATATGAATTTCAGATAGTTGATGAGGTTCCCACAGAATCGCACGATATAAAGATGGATATGATAATCACCGAAGAAAGAATAATTCAGTGAACATTGAACATTGAAGAATGAACAGTTGATGATATGGATTTATGCTAATGCATAAATCCTAATTTATTTTCACTTACATAAGCGACTGACACCAAATCAAAGATTTGGGTCATCTGCTTTATCTGGCGATTGTTATTACATAAACCTTACTGACACCATAATTTATGAGTACTTTTGAGCATTCATTGACTGTGGAGCCGGTTGTGTATATATCATCTACCAAAAGAACGGAGCTGTTAATGATTTTATCAGAGGATGTCTTTACCAGAAAAGCATCTTTTAAATTTTTTCTTCTTTCTTCTTTGCTGTGTTCACTTTGTTTTTCGGTTCTTTTAATTCTTTTCAGCCCATCAATGTATGGTATGGATAAGTTGTTTGCAATATATTTTGCTAACAGCTCTGATTGATTATATCCTCTGTGGAGTAGTTTTGAGCGATGGAGCGGAACCGATAATATATAATCATAGTCTGAGTAATTTTCTTCTTTTATATGATCAATTATTAAACTGCCGAAAAGCTTGTAAAAGTACGGCTTATTATAGTATTTATAATTATAAATGGCATTTTTAATAACACCTTCATAAGCATACAAGGATTTGGAAGCTTCAAAATATCTTTCATCTGCGCTGCATTCCTTGCAAAGCTCAGTGGGCTTATCATAATTAATTGGCTTCGAACATTTTATACATACCGGTGGGACGATTTTCTTAATCTTTCTTTCGCAGTTGAAGCATATATACCTTTCGCCTATTTCTTCATCATATTTATCACAAATGAAGCAGGTGTTTTTCTCAGGATAAATAAGCTCCAAAAAAGAATCCACATATTTTTTCATTCAAACAATCCTTCCGATAACATTCTGTAATTGGCAACTAAAGATTCCAATCTATAATTCAGAGCCGAATATCTTCTGTCAATTTTATTGTTACTAATCATATCCTGCATAAATTTTTCTATACCTACTAATACAACCAGATTCTTTGCCCTGGTAATTGCAGTGTAAAACAGATTACGGGTCAGGAGCATCGGAGGACCCCAGACAATGGGCATAATAATAACCGGAAATTCACTTCCCTGACTTTTATGGACAGTGGTTGCATAAGCGAGTATAAGCTCGTCTAATTGGTTGAAGGGGTAAATTACTTCCTTTTCTTCATCAAAGGTCACATAGATTTCTTGTTCTGTTTCATCGATAAAGGTTATAAATCCGATATCACCGTTATAAACTCCTTCGCCTGTAACAATATTTCCCTGCTTTGGTTCTATAGTCCACTGTGCCTGGTAATTGTTCTTTATCTGCATAACCTTGTCGCCAACTCTGAAAATGTATTTACCAAAGAACTTCTCTTTTTTATGCTTTGCAGGCGGATTTATAGCTGCCTGAAGCTTTAAGTTAAGCTCTATTACACCTGCTTCCCCTTTTTTCATTGGTGACAAGACCTGAATGTCCTTAACGGGGTTATAAGCATATCTTAAAGGCAGGCGATTAACGTACAAATCTACTATAATATCGACGATATCATCAGCATCCTCTCTCATGAAGAAGAAGTCCGCGTCTTGCTTGTTATATACAGGCATCTCGCCTTTATTTATACGGTGAGCATTTTGTACAATCATGCTTCCGGCAGATTGTCTGAATATGGTGTCGAGACGTATTGTTTTTATTGTATCCGAGTTTATAATATCTGATAGTACGTTGCCTGCGCCTACGGACGGAAGCTGGTCCACATCTCCAACCAATACAAGGCGGGTTCCTTTTTTAACGGCTTTAAGCAGGTTATTCATCAGTAAAATATCAACCATGGACATTTCGTCTATTATTATTGCATCACAATCGAGAGGTGAATTTTCATCTTTATTAAAGGACAGATTACTATCGACTTCACCATAGGTATATTCAAGCATCCTGTGAATTGTCTTTGCATCTCTGCCGGTGGATTCGGTTATACGCTTTGCGGCTCTGCCTGTTGGTGCACAAAGAAATACGGTTTTGTGCATACTTTCAAATATTTCAATTATTGAAAGTATAATTGTTGTTTTTCCTGTTCCCGGACCTCCTGTTATTACCGTTACACCGTTAATAATTGATTGTACGATGGCTTCATTTTGTTTATCCGACAGATTAATTGATGTTGCACTCTCAACATTTTTAAGATAGGGAATAATATCAGTTTCGGTAATGTTAAAATCAACAGACGCCAGATTGATTAAATCTTTACATACGTTGACCTCTGCCGTGTGGTACGGTATATAATATACGGCTCTTTCATTGTTTATTGTTTCTATATGTATTTTTTCGGTAAAGGCCATGTTGCGCAATTCATCCTCAACGCTTTCTCTGTCAATTCCCAATAAGCTTACGGTTGCGTTTACCAAAAAATCGTATGGCATATATGTGTGACCTCTGAGCGAATATTCTATCAGAGCATACCTGATACCTGAAGAAATTCTATAGGGCGATTTTTTTTCAATACCAATGGAGCTTGCTATCTTATCAGCAAGCTTAAAACCGATACCGTAAATATCTTCCGAAAGCTTATATGGATTTTCAGTTATTACTTTAATAGTGTTTTTTTCGTATTTTTTATATATTTTAACGCTGTAGCCCGTGCTTATGTCATGATTTTGCAAAAACATCATTATTTCTCTGATATCAGCATGCTCCGAGAAGCTTTTAGAAATCATATTTGCTTTTTTGTCGCCTATACCTTCAATTTCCATCAGCCTTTCAGGCTTGTTCTGAATTATGTCAAAGGAATCTTCTTTAAATAATTCAACTATTTTTTTTGCTGTAGATTTTCCGATACCCTTGATTAAGCCGGAGCCCAAATAATTTTCTATCTGATCAATATTTGAGGGAAGAACGGTCTCATACATTTCGGTCTGAAATTGCTCGCCGTATTTCGGATGTTTAACTTTTTTCCCGTAAATAATAATAGTTTCTCCTGCAATATCGGTTCCGAAGGTTCCTGTTACCGTTATAACTTCATCCTCTGTTTCCATTACAGCTACCGTATATCCGTTTTCATCATTCCTGAAAATTGTTTCCACAATCATACCTTTTAAGGTTTCCATGCAAGCTCTCCTTACGTTAACATAGCAAAATTATACCATAAAATAAAAGTAATGTGATATAATAATATAGGATTACAAATTTTTCTTTTATTAATTAAAAAATTGTGATAATATACTAAGGTCAATTGCTTAAATTTAAGGCAAAACAAACATTAATATGTTAGTATATAAGAAAATAAATAACTTAATAAGCAAGAAAGGGAGTATCATGTCTAAGGAAAATTTTATTAAGGGTGCTGCAATATTGGGTATAGCCGGATTGCTCGTTAAAATACTGGGAGCAATATACAGAATACCGTTAACAAATTTAATAGGAACAGAAGGAATAGGCTACTATCAACCTGCCTATAATATATATAATCTGTTGCTCGTTGTGTCTCTATCGGGATTCCCTACGGCAATAGCTAAAATAGTATCGGAAAAAAGAGCACTGCAAAATTATGAAGGAGCTTACCAGGTATATAAAATATCCCTATGGGGATTGTTTTTAATAGCGCTGGTTTCATCTTTATTTATATTGATTTTTGCAAAAAATATAGTCAGTTTTATTGGCTATCCAGGTTCTTATTATTCAATGCTGGCTCTTGTTCCTGCTTTGTTTGCCGTTCCTTTATTATCTGCCTACAGAGGATTTTTCCAAGGAACACAAAACATGACTCCGATTGCAATATCACAAATAATCGAGCAGATATTCAGAGTAGCCGTAGGATTGTATTTAGCATATGCATTAGTCGGAAGAGGACTTGAAGAAGCTGCGGCAGGTGCAACCTTCGGAGCGTCTGCAGGTGCGGTAGCAGCGCTTATACTTATATATTTAATGTTCTTTTTAAGCAGAAAAAGCATTAAAAAAGAAATTAAGCTATCTAAAAATAACAGGACAGAGCCTCTATGGGATATAACTAAAAAACTTTTATACATAGCAGTTCCTATTACTATAGGTGCTTCCATTGCGCCGCTTATGGGAAATATGGATTCATTCATAGTCTCAAATCGTCTTGCTGCTATTGGATATACGGTTAAACAATATACGGATATGTTCGGGGAATTAAGCGGGACGGCACAAACATTAATTAACTTCCCTCAGGTTTTTTCAACAGCCGTTGCCATGAGCATGGTACCCGCTATCACAGAGGCATTTACAAAAAAACAAATAACGAAGCTTAATATAACCGCAAATGCAGGTGTAAAAATGTCGTTAATCATAGGTCTTCCCTGCGGGATGGGCTTATTATTGCTGGCCGAACCGATTATCGCATTGCTGTATCCGTCATTGGGACCAGAAACTCATGCCAGCTCGGGAGCACTTTTGGAGATACTGGCCATAAGCGTTATTTTCCTTACGGTTGTTCAGGCATTTACCGCAATACTTCAATCCATAAATAAACAGTTCCATCCGGTTAAGAACCTCGCTATTGGTTTAGTTGTAAAGGTGATTTTGTCATATATATTGATAGGTATACCTTCAATAAATATCAGAGGTGCAGCAATAAGCACTATGATAGCTTATCTAGCAGTAGCAATACTAAACTGGTTTGATATAAACAACACAAAAGTAAGAATTAATTTTGTTCAAATAACTGCAAGACCCTTATTGTCAACTGCTGTAATGTCTATAGCTACGGCTGTATCATTCAGAGTGTTTGAAGGTTTGTTAAGCAGCCGAAATTTAGCAACTCTGAGTGCAATAGCAGTTGCAGGTGTAGTTTATGTTGTATGCTTGTTCTTAACGGGAGCGATTACGAAAGAGGATTTAGAATTAATACCAAAAGGAGAAAAATTGCAAAGATTTGTGAGGAAATAACATGAATACAGTCCAGATAATCGGCTTGGGTGCAGGGTGCATAGATGATTTGACAGTAAAGGCATACAATGCATTAAATGAAAATATACCAACTTTTGTAAGAACGGAAAGGCATCCGACCGTAAATGAGTTAAAAAAAAATATAAAGATAGAAAGTTTTGATATTTTTTTTGAAAAATTTGAAACTTTTGATGAAGTTTATGAAAAAATAACCGATAATATAATAGAGTTATCAAAACAGCATAAAAAAATCAATTATTGTACCGCGGGAAGTCCTTACTATGGCGATATTGTTACAAAAAAGCTATTAAATGAATATAAGGACAAAATTAATATAATAATAATTGATGGAATAAGCTTTCTTGACAAATGCATAAAATTATCCGGCTATTCCGATTATAAATCCATAAAGATAGTAGATTGTCTCGAAGCAGACGAGTATTCCTTTGACGTAAATTCTATGAATATTATTACTCAGATCTACGATGAAGAAATGGCTTCTTCAGTGAAATTGAAACTTATGGAGACGTATCCGGACACAACCGAAGTATTAAATATAGATGTATTGGATGAAAAAGTTAAAAAAATACCTCTATATATGTTGGATCAAGAAAAAAAATATGGATTTTCAACCTATTTTTGCATTATGCCTATTGATATTTCAAAAAAGACGGTGTATAATATTGATAATCTGTTAAGAATTGTCAGGACCTTGAGGGGACCTGACGGATGCCCCTGGGACATGAAGCAAACTCATCAATCTATCAGGCAGCATGTTATAGAAGAAGCATATGAAGTTGTAGATGCAATAGATAATGATGATGTAGACAATTTAATTGAAGAGCTCGGTGATTTATTATTTCAGGTAGTGTTTCATGCAGAGCTTGGCAGCGAGGACGGATATTTTAATTTCAATGACATTCTCAATAACCTGTGTAACAAAATGTATTTTCGTCATCCTCATGTGTTTGGAGACATAAAGGTAAGTGATGCTGATGAGGCATTGAAAAGCTGGGAATCTTCAAAGGCTGAGCAAAAGAATTTAAATACATATACTGATAATTTAAAGGATGTACCAAAATCACTGTCCACATTGAGCAGAAGCTACAAGATACAAAAGAGGGCTGCAGAAGTGGGATTCGATTGGCCAGATGCAGAGGGAGCAATCGAAAAAATAAAAGAAGAGCTCATTGAATTCATTGAGGAATACAAAAAGTATGATGACCATAGAATGGAGAACGAGTTCGGAGATTTGTTATTTGCTTTAGTTAATCTTGCGCGTTTTGTAAATATAAACCCTGACGTTGCGTTGAACAGAACAATCAACAAATTTATAAACAGATTTGAATATATTGAAAAACATGCCAAAAAAGATTTAAAACAAATGACTCTGAATGAAATGGATGAGCTATGGGAAGAATCAAAGTTCCATTTAGGAATTTAGATAAAAAAACAAAAGAAATTAATTAAGGAGGGTTATAATGAATAAAGCTGAATTAATAGCAAGTGTTGCAGAAAAAACTGGTTTTACTAAAAAAGATGCTGAAAAAGCATTAAACGGATTCATGGAAACTATAAAAGATGAATTAGTTGCAGGCGGCAAAGTTCAATTAGTTGGATTCGGAACTTTTGAAGTTAGAGACAGAAAAGAAAGACAAGGAAGAAATCCGAGAAATCCTGGCGAAACAATAGAAATACCAGCTTCAAAGGCTCCTGTATTTAAAGCAGGAAAATCCTTAAAAGAAGCAGTAAATTAGTAAGAATAAACATATTAAAAGGTCGTATTTTACGACCTTTTTGTATTACTAAGTATAATCTATTTCTTTGTAGTTCCAAGGTATGCATCCTTAACTCTTTCATCCTGTAAAAGATCCAACCCTTTTCCCTCCATTTTTATATTGCCTGTTTCCAGAACGTATCCGTAGTCGGCAACCTTCAATGCCTTATTGGCATTTTGTTCAATCAGCAATATTGTAGTCCCTGATTTATTTATTTCCTTAATAATATCAAATATGTCGTTTACTATTAAGGGTGCAAGACCCAGAGACGGTTCATCCATCATTATGAGCTTCGGCTTAGCCATTAATGCCCTGCCGACCGCAAGCATCTGCTGCTCCCCTCCTGATAATGTACCTGCCAGTTGCCACGAACGCTCCTTCAATCTTGGAAACAAATCATAAACTCTCAATATATCATCATCTATGTTATCTTTTTGAAGATAAGCGCCTATTTTTAAATTCTCAAGAACGGTTAAATTGGCAAATACTCTTCTTCCCTCGGGAACTAATGTAATTCCCTTTGCAACAATATTTATGGTGTCCATACCTATGATATTTTCACCTAAGAAAGTTATTTCGCCTGAGCGTGGTTTAACAAGACCTGCAATGGTTCTCAGTGTCGTGCTTTTTCCTGCTCCGTTGGCGCCAATCAGCGTTACAATTGATTTTTCGGGGACACTGAGTGTGATACCCTTAACAGCAGAAATTCCGCCATAATTAACTTGTAAATTTTTAATCTCAAGCATCTTCTTCCACCCCCAGATACGCCTCGATAACTCTTTTGTTGTTCTTGACTTCATCTGCCGTACCTTGTGCTATAAGCTGACCGAAATCCAAAACATATATTTTATCGGATATTTCCATTACAAGGTCCATGTGATGTTCAATCATAAAAATAGTAAGCTCAAATTCATCTCGTATGGTGTGAATGAAGCCGGATAGCTGCATAGTTTCGCTGGGGTTCATACCCGCAGCAGGCTCATCCAACAGCAGCAGCTTTGCATCTGTCGCTAAAGCTCTCGCAATTTCAAGCTTTCTTTGCTCTCCATAAGGAAGTGAATGAGCTATTTCATTTTTTAAACTCAGAAGTCCCAGCTTTTCTAAAAGCATTTCAGATTTGCTTCTCATGCTTTTTTCTTCTTTTCTTGACCAAGGCATTCTTGTTGTATATGATAAGAAATTGCTCTTCACATGAAGATGGTTTGCTATTAATATATTGTCTAAAACAGTTAAGTTTTTAAATAAACGAATGTTTTGAAATGTTCTTGCAATACCCTTGTTAGTTATTTTATCAGGAGAAAGGCCGGTGATTTTTTCTCCGTTAAAGTATACACTTCCTTTAGTGGGCTGATAAACTCCTGTAATTACGTTGAATGCCGTTGTCTTTCCGGCGCCGTTGGGACCTATAAGTGCAACTATTTTTCCTTTTTCAACCTCTATATTTAGATCATTTACGGCTGTAACGCCGCCAAACTGCATAACAATATTATCTGCCTTTAAAACACTCATCGTTTGTACCTCCTTAGCCGTCCGAACCAATCTCTTACCATGCCCCAGGAAAGCTCTTTTTGCCCTAAGAGACCGTTTCTGAAGAACAGCACCAATATCATCAATAATGCAGAGAATATAACCATTCTGAAGCCGGCTCTGAATATTGGAATAGTAACTCCGAAGAGAGTCAGAGGATTGTCGAAGAATCTAAGAACCTCTAATCCTATTGTAACTATAAAGGAAGCAATAACGGTACCCGAAATACTTCCCATACCGCCTAATACTATCATCAACAGGAAGTTGTATGTCATAGTAAAATAAAATTGCTTTGGATCGACTGTTCCTAACAGTGAAGCAAATAAGCCGCCGCCTATACCGGCAAAGAAAGCACCTATGGCAAAGGACATAACCTTGTGCTTAAACAGGTTTATACCCATTGCTTCGGCAGCAACCGCATCCTCGCGGATTGCTTTAAAGGCTCTTCCGTAGCTTGAATTAATCAAAAATACAATGAATGCAACGGAAAGTATCATTACCCCGAAGAAAACCCACATAGTCGGCATTTTTGGTATGCTTTTGATTCCAAGTGCACCATTTGTAATGGTTTTAGCATTTGTAAAAACAATTCTTATAATTTCCGAGAAGCCCAGTGTGGCTATTGCCAGATAGTCACTTTTCAAGCGCAATACAGGTATTCCTATTAATATTGCAACCAAAGCAGCTAACAGACCTCCTAAAAGTAATGCTGCAGGAAAAGGGATGTGAATTCCCGCGAGTGCAGGATTTTGCGGAACAACGTAAAATATTGAAGCTCTGGATTCAAGAGGTACCGTAAATATTGCTACAGTATATGCACCGATTGCCATAAAACCCGCCTGCCCTAATGAGAAAAGTCCCGTAAATCCATTTACAAGATTCATTGAAACGCTCACAATAGTATAAATAGCCGCAAGGTTTAAAACACGTCTTACATATTCATCTCCTATATACTTTAAATCAAGCAGGGTAAGGAGTACCGCAAATACAATAAACAACAGTATATAAGCTTTAATGTTGTGATCTTTTCTTTGATTTATCATACCTTATCCGTCACCTTCTCTCCAAGAAGTCCTGTCGGTTTAACCAACAATACTACAATTAATATAACAAATGCAATTGCATCTCTGTAGCCCGTCAATGCAGGCAGGAATGTAACCAGCATTATTTCTGCCATACCCAGTATGAATCCACCGAGAACAGCGCCGGTTGTATTCCCTATACCGCCTAATACGGCAGCTATGAAGCATTTAAGTCCCGGCATTACACCAACCAAAGGATATATTGACGGATATTTGGAGCCCCACAATACTGCACCTATGGCAGCAAGTCCCGAACCTATAATAAAGGTTGTTGAAATAACTCTGTTTATATTGATGCCCATCAGCCTTGCTGTTTCAAAATCTACTGAGCTGGCACGCATGGCCATTCCTATTTTTGTTTTATTAGTTATAAATAATACCACATACAGCAATATGATCGTTATTATCGGTGTTAATAACGTTGCTACTGTTAAGGATATATTGCCTATTCTTATCGCTTTTGTAAGAAAAGCAATATCAGGGAAGCCTTTAGGAACTCCCGTAAATAAATATGTTGCTAAATTTTCCAAAAGAAAAGAAACTCCGATCGCCGATATCATTATTGACATACGAGGAGCATTTCTAAGTGGTCTGTATGCCACCTTTTCAATAATAACCCCCAGCAGCACAGTAAAAGCTATTACAATTATTATTGATACATACCAAGGCAGACGAAAACTAACCATGCTGAATATCATAAAGTAAGCTGCCATCATAAAGATATCACCGTGTGCAAAGTTAATAAGCCTCAGTATTCCATAAACCATTGTATAACCTATGGCGATGAGAGCATACAAGCTGCCTATGGAAATACCGTTAGCAAGTTGCTGCATAAAAGTTTCAAATGATACTAAAACCATATTATTCCTCCAATAACAGTTGAATTCAATTGTAAAAGGGCGAACGACCGGTTCGCCCTGTAAGTCTATTATTGAACTATTTAACTTCAACTGTGTCGATGTAAACAAATCTTCCTTCTTCAACTGTTTTAATAACAGCTATATTTTTATCTGCGTCTCCTTCTTCTGTGAAATTAATCACACCTGTAACGCCTTCAAAGTCCTTTGTTGCATTAAGTGCATCCTTGATAGCATCTCCGTCTGTTGAGCCCGCACGTTCAATAGCGTCTCTTATTAACAGATAAGCATCGTATCCCAATGCTGCAACTGCAGGGATTATAGGTTCCTTATCTCCCAATTCTTTTTTGTAGCCTTCAACGAATACTTTTGCTTCGTTTGTTGCAGGATCATTTTCATCAAAGAATGTAGATAGTACTATACCTTCGGCATATTCACCTGCTACGTCTATAACTGCAGGATTTTCCCAGGTATCGCCGCCCATTATTAAGCTTTGGATATCAAGAGCTCTTGCCTGTCTGATAATTAAAGGTGCAGTTGTTGCTGAGCTTGGAGCAAATATTACGTCAGGATTTTTCGCTTTAATGTTTGTAAGTATACCATTAAAGTCAGAATCATTTACTTGGAATTCAGAAATGTCAACTATACTATTTGGATCTCCTGTCAGCTCTTTAAAAGCATCAATAAAGAAATTTCCTAAACCAACTGAATAGTCATCTCCGTTTTGCATGATAACTGCTGCTGTTTTAGCTCCCTGTTGTAATGCATAGTTTGCCATTACTCTACCTTGGAAAGGATCCAAAAAGCACGCGCGGAAATAATATTCATTTCCTTGTGTAACCATCGGATTTGTACAAGAAGCACCCATAGTAGGTATTTTAGCACTTTTGATTATGTCTCCGGCTGCTATTGAAACACCTGAACCGTATGAACCGATAATAGCCACAACTTTGTCGTTTTCAATCAATCTTGTTACTGCTGTGGTTGCCTCACCTTTATCACTTTTATTATCCACTATTACAAGTTCTATTTTCTTTCCTAATACTTCTCCATACATTTTATTTGCATACTTAATACCATCGAGTTCTTGTAAACCTCCTCCTCCGTTTTCGCCGGTCAGTGGTTCAAACACCCCGATTTTTATTACATCAGATTCCTCATTTTTAGCACATGCCGCAAAGCTGGCAAGTACCATTAACAGGCATAATAATAACGATAATTTTCTTTTCATATTCTTCTCCTCACCTATTAAAATTTATAATAAATTTCTATGATTATAACACCGAAAGTATTTTTACGCAAGATGTTTTTCCGCCATTCAAAGTATAACTTTCCGTAATGTGCGTACACTGCATAATAAATGTTTTAATTCGGCACTATAAATCAAGCTGTTTTCACATCATGGCAGGCATATTCCATTGACAGGCAAAAAGCCCGCATTGAAAAAAGACAGCTTTTAATTATTATATTAAAAAGCTGTCCAAGTTATACATATTTATATGAATTTTGATGTTAAATTCAAAACTTTTTGTTTTAATGAATCGTGATTTTCTTTTTGACTTAATGCTCCGTCAATAATACTTGCAAGCTCAATCATTTCAGCTTCCTTCATACCCCTTGTGGTAGCTGCCGGAGTACCGATTCTTAAACCGCTTGTAACGAATGGGCTTTGAGGATCGAAAGGAATAGTGTTTTTATTTGTTGTTATATGGATTTCATCAAGAAGCTTTTCTGCTTCTTTTCCCGTTAACCCTTTATTTCTTAAATCCACAAGCATTAAATGGTTGTCTGTTCCTCCGGATACTATTCTGAAACCTTTATCCGATAATTCTTTAGATAATGTTTTAGCATTGTTTAAAACCTGTTGTTGATATATTGTAAAGCTGTCTTCCATAGCTTCCTTAAAACATACTGCCTTAGCAGCTATAACGTGCATCAAAGGTCCGCCTTGAATACCGGGGAATATCGCCTTATCTATTTTCTGAGCAAATTCATCCTTGCAGAGAATCATACCACCTCTGGGTCCTCTCAGTGTTTTATGGGTGGTAGTAGTAACAAAATCAGCATGCTCAACAGGATTCGGGTGGAGATTTGCTGCAACAAGACCTGCAACATGAGCCATATCAACCATAAAGTATGCGCCAACTTCATCCGCAATTTCCCTGAAAAGCTTGAAATCTATAAATCTTGAATAAGCACTGGCCCCAGCAACGATCATTTTGGGTTTTTCAAGCTTAGCAATTTCTCTTACTTTATCATAATCAATTGTTTCAGTTTCCTTGTCCACACCGTAAAATACTACATTGAAATATGCTCCCGACATATTTACCGGACTGCCGTGAGTTAAATGCCCTCCCATTGACAAGTCCATACCTAATATTTTATCTCCCGGCTTCAGAACCGAAAAATATACGCCAAAGTTTGCATTTGAACCTGAATGAGGCTGTACGTTAGCGTGGTCGGCACCGAATATTTTTTTAGCTCTGTCTCTTGCTAAGTTTTCAACCTTATCAACAAATTCGCATCCTCCGTAATATCTTTTGCCCGGATATCCTTCAGCGTATTTGTTCGTCAAATGGCTTCCCATCGCTTGCAAAACATCTTCTGATACAAAGTTTTCAGAGGCTATCAGCTCGATGTTAATATTTTGTCTTTCTTTTTCTTCCATTATTGCATCAAACAGTTCTTTATCATTTTTTTCTATTAATTCAAAGTTCATGTTATTCTCCTATACATATATTTTTGGTAGTCGTTTACTTCCTAAATTAGTAAGTACTTCATAAGATATGGTACCTCTCATGTCAGCCACATCCTCAGCAGTCATTGCTCCGTCAGTGCCGTCACCGTAAACTGTTGCTTCGTCACCTATTTGTGGATTTTTAACATCGGATAAGTCAACCATGAACTGGTCCATGCACACCTTACCCAATATAGGGCATTTTACACCTTTTACAACAATATAACCCTTGTTTGACAACAATCTTGAATAGCCGTCAGCGTAACCTAACGGAACTGTACCGACAACAGTTGGCTTTTTCGCACTGAATAAATGTCCGTAACCGACCCCTTCACCGGCTTCAATCGTTTTAACATTTGCAATTCTTGCTTTTAACGTTACACAAATCTTAAATTTGTATTCTTGTTTGTTAACTTCATCTGAAGGGTAAAATCCGGATAATATAATACCCGGTCTGACCATGTCAAAATAATATTCCGGAAGATCTATAATAGTTGCACTGTTAGCTATATGCTTTATAGGAATCGTAACATTTCTTTTTTCGAGCAAGCTCATGAAATCAATAAATCTTTTTGCTTGGTTATGAGCAGTTGTTTTATCTTTTTCATCGGCTTTTGCCTGATGTGAAAATGCTCCTTCAATTTTTACGTTTGATAATTTAGAAATTTCTGAAATTTTATCTGCATTTTCTTCTGTAGGCAGGAAGCCCAGGCGATTCATTCCCGTTTCTATTTTTAAATGAACCTTTGCGGTCTCGTTCATTCCTTTTGCTATTTCATTCAGTCTTAAAGCAAGATTATAGTCGTAAATTGTAATCGTAATATTTTGACTTATCGCATCATCAAAAAATTCTTCCGGCGTATAGCCCAGCACTAAAATATCCGTGTCCTTTATTTCCTGTCTAAGCTCAAATGCTTCTCCTATAACTGCTACGGCCAGCATATCCACACCGTTTTGCAAGTACATTTTAGAAAGCTCCATTGACCCCATTCCGTAGCTGTCGGCTTTAACGACAGCACATACCTTTACATTTGGACCTACGGCTCTTCTGACTTCCAGAAAATTATGAATTGCTTTTTCTCTGTTTACCTCCACCCAGGCAGGTCGTATCTTTTCGTTCATTATATTTAAGCCCTCCTAATTTTTACTATTAGCTAATTATAACAAACTGATAAAAGCAAATCAATAAAATGTAAAAAAATACTTTGTTACAAAAACATATTTACAATTCTGTATTTATTTTATATTATACTTATTGTGTCATCCTGAGCGTCAGCGAAGGATCTCAGCATTTTAAAGGATGAGATTCTTCGGGCTAAAGCCCTCTGAATGACAAACATACAAAAGTAAGGAGTTTTTATGAGTATATTAGATGTAAGAAATGTAACTCACGGATTCGGTGCTCGTGCCATATTGGAAAATGTGTCATTTCGCTTGTTAAAAGGGGAGCATGTGGCATTGATAGGAGCAAACGGAGAGGGAAAGTCAACATTTTTAAATATAATAACAGGTAAGCTTATGCCTGACGAAGGAGAAGTTTCGTGGTCTAAAAGAGTTACGGTTGGATATCTTGATCAGCACTCTGCGTTAAAGCCCGGAACAACAATCAGAGAAAATCTTCGTCTCGCCTTTGACGAGCTGTTTAAAATGGAGCAGGAGCTTTTAAAGATATATGAAGATATGGCAACTGCCGATGATGAAGAAGTAAACAGGATGATGGAAGATGCTGCAGAAATACAAACAATATTAGACAGCAGCGGATTTTATACTATTGATTCTAAAATAGAAGAGGTGGCAAACGGCCTTGGATTAGGGGATATCGGATTAGATAAGTTAGTTGATGAGCTCAGCGGCGGTCAGAGAACCAAGGTTTTATTAACGAAGCTGTTATTACAAAATCCAACAATACTTTTATTGGATGAGCCCACTAACTTTCTGGATGAAAATCATATAAGATGGCTTACAAATTATTTACAAAATTACGAAAATGCATTTATTTTAATTTCCCATGATATACCGTTTATAAATGATGTCTGCAATATCATTTATCATGTGGAAAATTTAAGCCTGACGAGATATGTAGGTAATTACGAAGAATTCAGAAGAATATATGAGCTTAACAAACAAAAAGAAGAGCGTGAATATGAAAAACAGCAAAAAGAAATTGAACGTCTTGAAGATTTCATAGCAAGAAACAAGGCAAGAGTTGCAACGAGGGGCATGGCAAACAGCAGGATGAAACAGCTTGAAAAGATGGATATTTTGGAAAAGCCGAGAGATAAGCCGAAGCCCACATTCAGATTCAAGGAAACAAAAGCGCCAAGCAGATTCTTAATTGATGCTAAGGATTTGATAATAGGATATGACCATCCATTGACAGAACCGATGAACTTTCAGGTAGAAAGAAATAAAAAGATTGCATTGACGGGAGTAAACGGTTTAGGAAAATCAACCCTGTTAAAGACCATATTGGGAATATTGCCTTCTATAAGCGGAAGCGTAACATTTGGAGAAAATGTTACGTACGGTTATTTTGAACAGGAAGATTCCAAGGATAACTCTAATACTGCACTAAACGAAGTATGGAACGAATATCCTTCACTGACAAATCATGAGGTGCGTCTGGAACTGGCTCGCTGTGGGTTAACCAACGATAATATAACCAGCATGATGAAGGTTTTATCCGGAGGAGAAAACGCAAAAGTAAGATTATGCAAGATATTATTAAAGGAATTAAATTTTTTGGTTCTTGATGAGCCCACAAACCACTTGGACCCTGAGGCGAAAGATGAGTTGGAAAAGGCATTGAAGGAATTCAAGGGTACGATTCTGTTAGTAAGTCATGAACCGTATTTTTATGAAAGCTTTATAACTGATGTGTGGAACATCGAAAACTTCACTACGAAGATAGTGTAACAGCAATTGATTTGCGATTGATAAGACACCTTGTGTTATTCCGAACGCAGTGAGGAATCTCGGTATATTAACAATGGATAAGCATCGTAAAATATAAAAAAGGGCGTTTGCCCTTTTTTTCTTATACTGTTCATTGTTCAATTTTCATTGATTTTTAATTGTACACTATCGCCACATCAATTATCCCGTCAAAGTTTCCGTACAGGTCGTAAAGCTGTACTGTTGAGCCGGACTTCAAATCAGACTTTGAGCCTGCCTTAAAAGCTATAACATTTCCAGTCTTATCTGTGGTACATATATATACAGCTATATTATCAGCATATTCCATGTATGTTATACTGTCTATCTGCATTTGTGTAGAATAAACTTGTGTAATTTTAACTCTGTCAGTTTCAGGAGTTACTCTTTCCAAGCCTGTTATTACACCGTTTACTATATCTGCCTTTATATAGTTGTTTAGCAAGGAAGGAGCTGACTTACCTGCTGCTGATGTATTGGAAACTGAGAAAACATTGCTGTTTTCAAAAAACTGTATATGACTTGTAGTATCATTAATTTTAGTGATACCCTTAATCATGCTGTAAAATTTACCGCTGTAGTTCTGAGGCGTTTCGGGAGGTATTTCCACATTGCTCGCGGACTTTATTCCCTTTGATAAATACAGGGCATCCACATGTCCGTTGCTTCCTACAACCGCTTTTCCCTCCAGATATGTGTCTAACTGGCTGGGATGAAGCAATTGATACTTTCCGTTTGATTCATAAATAATAAATGTATCTGAGGATATTCTGTATCCGTTTGACAATGTCCGGTCATGTTCATTATAGTTATATGCAATATAATGGGGAGAAGGAACAAAATCAATAATTTTTACGGAGCCGCCGGAAACAGGGTCAAATTTCACAAAATCATTTTTCTTTAAAGATGTTTGTTTTAATAAATCTGAACCGTCTTCAGTGACTTTTACAACGTTTGAGTTATCAGCCAATGAATAAGTTTTGAGATTTCCCTTTTC
This sequence comes from Sedimentibacter hydroxybenzoicus DSM 7310, assembly GCF_013403245.1. Lineage (GTDB taxonomy): Bacteria > Bacillota > Clostridia > Tissierellales > Sedimentibacteraceae > Sedimentibacter > Sedimentibacter hydroxybenzoicus. The sequence continues at coordinate 66,109 of NZ_JACBNQ010000002.1, forward strand.
GTCAAATATTCTTGCGGAAGCACTGTTGTTTTTACTGTTGGACGCACTTAACACAATTCCAAATGTTGTGGGTTTTTTTCCATAGCTTAAAATATTAATTTTTATAATATTGTTGTTTTTATCAAGTATTAATTTAACCTCATCATTAACAGATGCTTTTTCTGTTGAGATGAAGCTGCTGCCTGTTTTGTAGCTTATGTTATTTACGGTATAAAATGTGTTGTTGTTTTCACTTTGCACGTTTGTAACCGTTCCGTCGGTCTGTTTTCTCAGAACAATTAATCTAAGAGCTGTTGTTTTGTTTGATTCCTTAGTCTCATAGAAATAAACAACATCATTTTCTCTTATATCCTGTAATGCTTGCGCATCACCGGATATATGCAGCTTATTGTAGTTTATTTCATAATTACTTTTAACAGGAAGATTTTTACCTGCAAATGATTTGCTGCCTTCTTTATACAAATTATCTTTGTCAACTACTACTACGTCTGTTTCCTTATATGCAATTATACCAATTACATCACCGTTAAATGAATCATTTTTATAAACAATTTTTATACGGCTGTCCTCTAAGTCGTTAAAATTTCCTTTTTCGCCATTTATAACAATTGAAACGTTAGATAATTGAAAAGCGCTTACATTGCCATAATCATCAGTCACAAAAATTACTCTGTTAGAAAGCAGGCTTGTGACCTTTCCCGAGAATTCATTGTAGCTCGGATTTGTCAGATAAACAATATTTCCTTTGATGTCGTAATAAACATCCCATTTATTAAACAAATAATCTGTTAAGTCGAAGCTTTCAATTTTTAAATCCCCGATATTAACATTCCTAGTTTCCTTTTTACCAAGCATTGTTAAAAGAGGTTTGTTTGTCTGTGTAATTTTGTTATCCTTTACACTTACCATATTCATGCTTAAAGCATTGTATATCATTATGGAAACATCTCTTCTTGAAGCAAATTCCTTTGTAGTATCAATATTTTTGAATAAATTAAGCTCCAATGCCTTTTGGTAATAATTTTGCGGCCAGTATCCTCCCAAGGATTCATCAGTATAACCCAATAATCTGATTACCATAGTGTAAGCTTCTTCAAATTTAATTAGGTTGTCAGGACCGTATAAATTAGGTGAAATACCTTTTACAATATTCATGACATTTGCAAGCTCTACATAACTTTCAGCCCAATGTCCGTTCATATCTTCATAAACAGAAGTCATATTTTTTGAGTATTCAAACCAACCTGCAGCAACGGTTACTATTTTAGCCATCTCAGCTCTCGTAACATATTTATCCGGTTTAAAGCTGCCGTCAGGATATCCTTCCATAATCTTATAGCCTGATAACAAGCCCGCTGCTTCCTGTAAGTTGCTATCCTTATTTACATCAGGGAAGCTTTTGGCATAAGCGGTGTTCAGCATAGATAAGGTTAATATTAATATTATTATAAATAATGTTTTTCTCATTTCAGTCACCCAATCAAATAAAAAAAATGCTATATAATTAGCATTTATTACATCTATTATATAATATATCCACATATATAGTATTACATTAAAATTACAATGAAAAATTTTTCCCCTGATAACTGTCTCTGGATCTTAATTCTTTATCAATATCGGAAAGTACCTTTAATTTGTCTAAGGTCCATAGCGGTTCAATTAATTCCGATTTCTTTCCGTCTCCTGTAAGCCGGTGTATAATCGTTGATTGATTCAACAGCTCCAGGCTGTCACAAACAATATTGATATATTCGTCCCGGGATAGTATGTTAAAGTTGTTTTTATCGTAATAATCTGCTAAATCGGTATTTTTTAAAACGTGGAGCATATGCAGCTTAATTCCCCAAACTTCTTTTTTAGAAATATATTTTATGGTTTCTAAATATTGTTCTTTACTTTCTGCAGGCAAACCGACAATTAAATGAACAACCATCCTGATATTTTTTGATTTTAACAATTCATAAGCCTTTTCAAATTGCTCTAAGTTGTATCCTCTCCGTATAAAACCGGCAGTTTCATTATGTATTGACTGCAGTCCCAATTCTATCCACAAAAATGTTTTTGAATTTAACTCATCCAAAAGCTCCAAAACTTGTTCATTAATGCAGTCAGGTCTCGTTGCTATTGCAAGACCTCTTATATTTGTGCAACTGAGAGCCTCATAAAATTTTTTCCGAAGGTTTTCAACAGAGTCATATGTATTTGTATAGCTTTGAAAATATGCAATGTAGGTATTGCTTCTCCACTTTTTGGACATTACTTGCTTTTGTTCTCTTATTTGATTCGTTATAGATATATTTCTGTCTGAATTAAAATCTCCGGATCCTCTTTCGCTGCAAAAAATACACCCTCTGCTTCCTATTGTTCCATCTCTGTTAGGGCAGGTAAAGCCCCCGTCAATAGATAGCTTTATAGTTTTTTCACCAAAAATTTTTTTCAATTCGTAATCTAAAGTATGATATCTCTTATCATTCCACATGATTTCACCCGTCTTTTAATTAGTTATGCACAGTTTATCCTGCTTGTTAAAAATAGTTATACACAAATTTTATGCTTTTTTACCCACTTGTCAACAGATTTATCCACAAATGTGCACATTAATTAATTTTTGTTCAAATAATGAGTACTTTTTTCCGCGAGCTTATAGTTCATATATGCATCTATAAATTGCTTGATTAAACTTGCAACGGGAGTAGCTAAAAATAATCCTACGGCTCCAAACAAACCTCCTCCGATTATTATGGAAATAATAATTATAATGGGCTTTATTGCAAGTTTGCTGCTTAAAATATGAGGATCAATTATAAGATTGTCAATTTGCTGGACTATTAAAATATATATTAGCATTAAAAATCCCTTTTGTGGATTATGAAGAATATTTATTATCAACACAGGTATACCTCCTATCAAGGTTCCAAAATAGGGTATTATATTTGCAGTTCCTATCATAAGACCATCGATGACGGGGTAAGGATTTTTGATTATATATTTTGAGCCGATATAAACCAAGAATCCCGTAATTAAAGAAGCAATTATTTTTCCTGTTATGTAGCTTGATATATTGTCGTACAAGCTGTGAATAATTTTAAAAATTTCACTTGCAACCTTTTTTCCGAAAAGGGTGTGAAACAATTTAAAAAGCCACTTTTCAATTTTTTCTTTGTCGTATAGTATGTATATTGAAATAATTACGGATAAAAGTAAATTGCCGATTGCGGCAAAAATGTTTATAACTTTTTCAATGGCAAAATTTAAAAGTGAGGACATAACTGAGGAAAATTTGTATGTTATTTCGACAAGATAGCTTTTTAATATTGAATTTTTATCACCAAAATCAGATATATAGCTTTCTGCTTTATAAAATAAAACAGGAATATCCTTTATTAAATGCTTAATACTTTTTGTTATATTAGGAGTGATTATTGTAACAATAACAGCAATTATTAATATAATAAACAAAAAAGTTAAAAATATAGCTAAATATCTATTTTTGATTTTTAATCTTTTTTGAAGATATACTAAAAAGGGGTTCAGTAAAGTAGCGATAATTATTCCCATAAAAACAGGAAGCATAACGTTAATTATAACAGTCAGGCCGTTTTCCAGATAAATAAACCTGAAAACAGATATGTATAATATAAAGACAGGTAATAGAACAATAAACTTTTTCAAACAACCACCCTTTCATACTTATTTAATAAATATTAAAAATTAACAAATATATGAATAAATAACTTTAAAATGTTAATAACTATAGTACAGATAATACTTTTTTTATCTTCTTCCAAATCATATAAACATCCCGCGGCTTAATTAAGACGCGGGATGTTTATTTGTGAACCCTGATATCTATATCTCTGCAATTAAATTAACATGCATTGACGCTTTTAACCAACTGATATATAATTATTTAATAATGACGTCAGAGGAAGAGGGACACACCTCTTATTATAGAGTAAGTCTTTGCTTGATAAGAGAAATGTCCTCGTTTAGGAGGAAAGAAGAATGAAAAAGGTTTTACTTGGTAATACAGGTATGGAGGTATTTGTTTTAGGATTTGGCGGAATTCCGATCCAAAGAGTAAGTCAGGAAGAAGCGACTGAAATAATACTGGAATGCAGGGATAGAGGAATAAACTTTATTGATACGGCACAGGGATACACAATCAGTGAACAATATATAGGAAACGCCTTGAAAAAAGCAGGAAGAGAAAATTTTTACATAGCAACTAAAGCAATGTGTCATGATTATGATTCAATGAAGGCTGCCATAGAAAACAGCTTAAAATCTATGCAGTTGGATTATATAGACCTTTATCAGATACATAATGTAAGCAAAATGGAACAGCTTGATAAATCATTTTCAGAAAATGGTGCAATCAAGGCACTTTTAGAAGCAAAGGAAAAAGGCATAATAAAACATATCGGAATAACAGGGCATATAAAAGAGGTATTGCTGAAAGCAATCGAGCACGATGAAATAGAAACGATTCAATTTCCTTACAATCCCGTTGAATCACAGGGAACAGAATTGTTTGAGCGAGCCTTGGCAAAGGGTATCGGAACGATTGCCATGAAACCGATGGCAGGCGGTGCGTTTACTAAACATAAACTGTCATTAAAATACATTGCTAACAGTAATTTAATTTCTGTTGCAATACCGGGAATGGACTCGGTAAAGCAGGTAGTAGAAAATGTATCTGCGGTTGAAAACCTGCAACCTCTGACACAAGAGGAAATGGACGAAATAAAGAATGAGGTTCAGGAGATTGGCAATAATTTCTGCAGAAGGTGCGGCTACTGTAAGCCATGTCCCGAGGGCATAGACATACCGTCGGTATTTATATTTGAAGGATACGTAACAAGATACAATCTGCCTGAATACGGCAAATCAAGATACGATGCATTGCCTGTTAAGGCAACGGCATGCGTAAGATGCAGAAAATGCGAAAGAAAATGTCCGTACAATCTGCCAATAGTTGAAAAACTGAAGCATGCGGTTGAAACCTTTAAAAATTGTTGATGAATTGAACTCTTTAAGGAGATAAGTATGAGAGATTATGGTGTTTTTGATATTTTAGGACCAATAATGATTGGACCGTCAAGTTCTCATACGGCAGGTGCCGCAAGACTGGCCAAGGTTGCGGGTATTATAGCCGGAGGAAATATCACAAAAGTAAGTTTTTTGCTGCACGGTTCCTTTGCAAAAACCTATAGGGGTCACGGAACAGATAAGGCATTAGTTGCCGGAGTATTAAATATGGACCCGTGGGATGAAAACTTAAAAGATTCATTTAAGATTGCGGAAGAAAAAGGTATAGAGATAATATTTGCTGAGACAGACTTAGGTGATGTCCATCCAAATACAGTTAAGTTTATTATAACCAAGATGGATGGAAGCATAACTGAAGTAATTGGCTCGTCCATAGGTGGAGGAAACATTACAGTAATTAACATAGATAGTCAGGTTGTGGAATTTACAGGGGAACGACCTACAATACTTACAAGTCATAAGGATTTGCCGGGTGTTATATCAAAGATATCATCAATATTGTATGAAGAAAATATCAACATAGCAAATATGAGGGTTTTCAGAAGTCAAAAAGGAAAAATGCAGACGATGGCTTTAGAAACCGACAGCTTAATTTCCGAAGACTTGATGGATAAAATTAAAAATATAAAAGAAATAGAAAATGTTAAGTTTATAAATCCTCTCATGGAAGGAGGCAACTGATGTTTGTTTCAACCGGTGGTGAATTAATAGATATATGCAGTTTGGAAGATACACCCATATGGGAATATACCATAAGGGAAGAAATGGAGAAGTCCGAATTAACCAGAGTAGATGTCATTGAGAAAATGAGAAAAAATCTTCATGTAATGCTGAGCTCGTCCATGCTTGCTCAGGAAAAGGAAATTAAATCAGTGAGCGGACTTATAGGAGGAGATGCATATAAGCTTCGAAAATATGCGGACAGAGGAAACACGTTGACAGGCAGCTTCATGGTAAGAGCAATGGCAAGTGCATTATCTTCTTCAGAAGTAAATGCAGCAATGGGTAGAATAGTTGCAAGTCCCACAGCCGGTTCATGCGGTATTTTGCCTGCTGTTATTATATCTGCGGCAGAAATGTTAAATAAAAATGAAGATGATATGATCAATGCATTGTTTACCGCTTCGGGAGTCGGAATAATAATAGCAAAAAATGCAACATTAGCAGGTGCCGAAGGAGGTTGTCAGGCAGAATGCGGTTCAGCTGCAGCAATGGGCTCCGCGGCGGTCGTAGAAATGATGGGAGGAACTCCGGCTCAGGCATTAAATGCTGCAGCAATGGTTTTAAAAAACATACTCGGGCTCGTTTGTGATCCTGTTGCAGGCCTAGTGGAGGTTCCCTGTGCTAAGAGAAACTATGCAGGAACAGTCAGTGCCCTTACTACGGCAGATGTAGCCATGGCAGGAGTGGAAAGCAAGATACCCTTTGATGAAGTAGTGTGGGCCATGAGCAAAGTAGGCAGACAGCTTCCGCCTGAATTGAGAGAAACGGCACAAGGCGGAATTGCCGTAACACCTACCGGATTAAAATTAAAAAAAGAAATATTTGGGCAATAGCCTTTAACACAATAAATATATGGAGGGGACAGATGAAAAAGAAAACAATTTTAGATTTGTACAAAATGAAGGAAACGGGAGAAAAGGCAGTCTGGATGACTGCATACGACAGTTGCTTTGCTTCTTATGCCGAAAAGGCAGGAATGGATATGATATTGGTAGGTGATTCAATGGGAATGATAGTATACGGTTATGAAGGAACAATTCCCGTTACCATGGATATGAGCATAAACCACTGTCAGGCAGTAAGAAGAGGAGCACCAAATACATACATAATAGGTGATATGCCTTTCGGATCTTATCACGAAAGCGTGGAGGATGCTGTAAGAAATGCTGTTCGTTTCATGAAAGAAGGAGATGTAGATGCAATTAAGCTTGAAGGAGGAGTTGCCGTAGCAGATAAAATAAAAGCAATTTCACAGGCAGGAATAGTTGTATTCGGTCACGTAGGATTAACGCCTCAAAGTTCGGCTTCAATGGGCGGATTTAAGGCACAGGGCAGGACGACAGACAGCGCACGAAACGTTATAAAGGACGCCATAGCCGTATATGAGGCAGGTGCGCGCGTAGTTTTATTGGAAGGAGTACCCGAAGAGGTATGCAGTTTTGTACATAAGATTCTCCCAATACCTGTTTATGGAATAGGTGCAGGTGCAGATACGGACGGACAGGTGCTGGTTATCGGGGATGCCTTAGGTATGTTTGAAGCATTCACTCCTAAGTTCTCAAAAAAATATGCTGAAATTGCGAAAATAGCGACAGAAGGCTTCACTGAATACATAAAAGAAGTAAGAGAAGGTTCATTTCCCGCTCCTGAGCACAAATATAAAATTTCCGGAGACATAAAGGATTTCGAAAAGCTTTTCAAGGAAATTGAAGACGAATTTAATAAATAATTATTACACGGACCTCATAACGGAGGTCCTTTTATATGTCATCCCGAGCGGAAGCGAAAAAATCCATAAAATGTGTTTTTTTATATTAAAAAAAGCTGTAAAGCATATAAATATATACTTGTTATATTGACAAAACTTCATATTAAATATAAAATTGTTTCATTAGGAAATTCCAAGTTAGGGCTGCTTCAACTTTTGAGGCTGTTCGAGCTGGGTTCTATACGGTGGCATTTGAAAATTTTATACATGGAGAGGTATCGAAGTGGTCATAACGGGGCTGACTCGAAATCCACTCGGTCAGTTGCCTTGATAATGCCGGAAACCCTTGAGTTTCCGTGGGTTTGCGGGATTTTGAAAATTTAGTGTTTTAGCGATTTCTACGGTTTTTCTACACTTTGCCTTGACTTCTACGCGGGGCTTGGTGTATTAAAATAAAATATGGAGGCGTATCGAAGTGGTCATAACGAGCCTGACTCGAAATCAGGTTGTCCTCACGGGCACGTGAGTTCGAATCTCACCGCCTCCGCCAAAAACAAAAGGTAAAAAAGATTTATCGGTCTCAAAGCCAGTAAATCCACGCCTTTCGAGGGCTTTCACTGTGAAAAGTGGAAGCTCTTTTTTCGTAGATTTATTGGGGTAAAAGCTTCACTCTGACGGGGCTTGAACCCGCAAGTAAAAGCATTCAGGAGTGGCGCCCTTTTTCAGGGGACAGCATAATTTAAAAGGGCGCTACCCAAAATCAAATCAAATAGCAAAATTGAACTGCCAAAGGGCGCTGATTTTACGGCTGATTAAAAGCCGGTTGAAGTCAGCGCCCTTTTTGCGTTCACCAATTGCATGGCAAAGTAGCGCCCTTTTTTATTCCCCCTAAAAACAGAAAAGAAAATACTTAAGAGCCGGAGAAACGGGCGTGAAAGCGTCTTCATTCTCCGGCTCTTTTTGCGTTTTCGGAAAGGAGAACCATGCTGGTACGATACAAGAAAAATAAGAAAAATGCCTGTTACGATTCGAACAACCTTATAACAACAGGCAGGATACAGCCGGAGGAACGTCCTCGCGGTCCGTTCAAAAGCTGCGCGGGCTGCCCATATCCCTCCCACGGTTTCATCTGCTACAGCTCGGAGGGCGATTGCCTGAGAAACGATATAAATAAGATCCACCGAAAAAACAGAAAGGAAGAAAGCCGATGTTAGAAATGAAACTGCGAAAGCGTGATGCTCCCTCCTATCGCACGGCGGTCATCACCTTTCCAGCCAATGAGCCGGACTTGCAGAAAGCGATGGATGAAATCGGCGTTGGTATCACAACGGAAAAACTGTGCGTGGTCGATGCTGTCCAGAACGAGGATAAGGGATTGCAGGCTTTGATCGGAACGCTGGTCAATGCCGATGAGGTTCAATATCTCGCCAAGAGAATGGACAGCTTTGATAAAAACGAGCTGCACACCTTTTATGCGGCGGCAGAGCAGGAAAAGCTGACCGAGGTCAAAGACCTTATTAATCTCAGCTTCAACCTTCACTGCTACGCACTGATATCCGACTTCTCGGATATCTCCGCTGTCGGGCAGAGATACGAGCTCTGCCGGAGAACGGCAATCCCCATGGACGAGATGAAGAACACAGATTTTGAGTCTATAGGAAAAATGCTCTTAAGCAGCGGCAAAGGAATAGTTACAACCTATGGCGTTTTGTACCCTACCGGCAACACACCAGAACAGGTATATAACGGTGAGCAATTTCCTGAGTATCACTGGCGCAGTGATGATGCGGCGACAGTTACCCTGGAATCCGGCGATTACCACAGCGGCGTCAAATATGAATACCTCTACCTGCCCTGCTGGGAGGTGGAGATAGAAAAGGCGGTCAATCGCCTGGGACTGAGTTCGCCTGAATCATGTGCCACTCATCTGGACTGCGAAAGCATGAGCGAACAGGTCCATCAAATCTTCACAGAGGACTATCCTCTGTGCAAGCACCTGTACACACTTAACAATCTGGCAAGGAGCTATACAGGTTTTGATGAACAGGCGCGGAATGATTTTCACGCCATTGTTGAGATAGCACAGCCCAAAACACCGGAGGATGTAGTAGTGCTTGCGGATAACTTCTATGAATTCACCGTGGTGCCTGGACTTAAAACGCCTACGGAATATGGCAGATACATGATCATAGACTCCGGCCACTACGATTTTGATGAGAATCTGGAGGAATACATTGATTTCAAGGGATATGGAGAACACCGTATCCAAAGAGAAAACGGTAGCTTCACCGATTATGGCTACATCGCATACCGGGGCTGCACGCCTGCTGTGGAGGAACTGCTCCGCCAAAATGATTCACAGAGCATGGAGATGGGAGGAATGCAGCTATGATTACACTTCATCTGACCCGCGCTGATGATTATGAGGGCGTGTATCTGCCGCTGCCGACCAGTCCCGCGGAGATTGGCGAAGCATGGGCCGCTCTGGACAATATCAGCGATGACGTTGCCTCCACCCGCATTGTCGGGGCGGTCAGCAATGTATGGGGCATCAGCCAGTACCTGAAAAATACCGATGTAAACGGCTCCGGACAATTTGAAAAACTGAACCGAATCGCGGAAATCACCGGTGGCTTGGACCGTGACGAGTGCCGCATATTTGAAGGCGCTCTGAACGCCGAGTCCGTGAGCAGCTTGGATGATGTAATCGCCATCGGAGAACGGCTGGATCACTATCTGCTGATTCCAGAAACAAGTACAGACCGTGAGCTGGGCGTTTACCTTGTGGAAACGGGTGTGATGCCCTTTGACGAGGACGTCCAGCCCTATCTGGACTATACGAAAATCGGCATTGAGTATTATGCCAATCATGGCGGCGCTTACACGGCTGGAGGTTATGTTCTAAGGCGTGACAGCGCGGAGCAGGAATTGCAGGACATTGTCGACGCCCACCAGGACGGGCAGCCACTTGGCGGTATGAAAATGGGAGGTATGTAATTTGGATAAAGTAACATTTTTTGAGCTGGAAATCAGCCGCCCCGGTTTGTTTAGGGCGGGGACATCGGCAACGGGTTCTCTTCCTGCAACCCCATATGAGTTGAGGGATCTGTTAGAGAAAGCCCGTATCACTGATGAAAGACTCATCTACTCTATAGAGATTCTGGACAGTAAGCTGGACTATCTGCCTCAGTTTATCAGTTCAAGTACAAATCTCTATGAGCTGAACCATCTGGCCAAACGTCTGGCATCCCTCAGTCAATGGGAGTTGGATTGCTTTGAGGGTATGGTGATGATGGATGCAATTCAAACCGAGTATGCGCCTATCACAGTGGAACGGCTCATTAACATGACCCACAGCATGAGCGACTGCTAGGTCGTCTACGAAGCACATGACGACAGGACGCTCGGCAAGTTTTATGCCGATAACGACTTTGTGCCGAAGCTCGAAGGTGTGCCGGATGAGGTTTACTCTTGTTTGGATTTTGAAAAAATCGGCAAAGAAATGCGTGAGGGCGAGGGCGGTGTCTTTACTCCCCATGGCTATGTGCTCCAAAATGGAGAGATTGCAAAGACCTATCAGAGCGGTGATGCGATCCCGCTGGAGAATCCCGACTACACCATACTGCTGTCCATCGGCAAGGGCTATTTTAACGATCCTGAATACGACAATGACCTGACCGTGCAGCTTAAGCTTCCCGCCGATGATGCGGTCGTTTCCCAAGCGGTAGAGACTGTGGGGGCGGCCTCCTTGCGGGAATGCACCTTCTATGTGGAGGACTGCCTCGCTCCGAGTCTCGCTGAACTGATAACCGATGAGCTCAATGAATGCGATGGCGGTATCACAGTGGTCGATGCGCTTGCGGAGCTGCTTCACAAGCTCGACCGTGAGGGGCGGCTTCCCGTCTATAAGGCAATGCTGGAGGCAGGGCCCAAAGACCTTACGCTGGACGAAGCGGCGGATCTCGCGGAGCAAGCGGTGGATGTTCAGCTTCTGCGGGAAATTGTCTCTCCGCTGGAATATGCCAGGGCAGAGCTCGCAAAGCACGATATCCCGCTAAAGGGTGTTCTGCTTGCGAACAGGGACCTCCAACACTATGGGCAGAAGTTGATGGAGTCGCACGGTGCGTCCTGCACCGGCTACGGTATCCTCCTCACGCCGGAGGGCATGACCATGGAGCAATGCCTGGCACGCCCTGAACCAAGCCGCGGCATGGAGATGAAATAGCGGAATCTTTGTATTTGGTATAGCTATTCCCTAAAAACTGTGGCATTGTGTTGTGCTTGAAGGAGGTGCATAGAATGGAGCAATGGAAAGAATCCCTGCAGACTGCAATGGACGAGCGCTTTGACGCAGCCTTTGTGGAGCTGGCAAAATCCAACGCAGATGTCAGAGAAGCTGTCAAACAGCAACTGGATGCATCGGTGCTGGTAAAAGATCATCCGAAGTACGACGAGGAACTGAAACAACTGGTGGATTCATACTTTGAAGCCATGCAGCTACTGCTTGGTGAATATCTACAGCATCTATACATTCAGGGTGCCAAGGACTGCGTAACAGTTTTAAGAGAGTTCGGGATCATCAAGTAGCACAGACAATCACGTCTGTGGTTTTTAGACCCAAAATCAAAACAGGGCCGTTTCCCCAACAGGATTCGGCCTTGTTTTTTGTGCCCTTTTTGCCTTCCTTTCCGGGGAAACGACCGGAAAGGAGCAGCCATGAAAAAGGAGCAGCTTGCAGAGCATCTGCACAAATACCATCACGGCGCAGAAAATGCCGTTATAAGCAAAACGCTGGAACTGGTCTTTCGCATTTCAGGCAAGGAACTGCGGGATCTGGTCAATGCCCTGCGCCGTGATGGTATCCTAATCGCCAGCGACCAAAGCGGATATTTTTATGCAAAGACAGAAGCAGAAGTCCGCCTGACCATCCGGCACATGAGAAACCGCATCAGTGGAATCAGTGCAGCCATCACAGGGCTCAGGCGCTCCCTCGCCGCATTTGACGATACGCAGATGCGCCTGCCGCTGGAGGGAGGTGATGACTCCTGAACAGCTTTATGTCCTGGATCGGCGGCAAGAAATCCCTGCGTGAGCTGATCGTCACACTTTTTCCCCTCTATTATGAGCGGTACATCGAGGTGTTCGGTGGGGGCGGCTGGGTGCTTTTTCATAAGGCGCCCGGCAATGACTTTGAGGTCTACAACGACTTCAACAGCCTGCTGGTCAATCTGTACCGCTGTGTGCGGGAAAAGCCCTATGAGCTGATGGAAGCACTGCAATATGTCCTCAACTCCCGTGAGGATTTTGAGTTTGTAAAAAATGCTCTCGCCCGTGACAGCCCTGCTTCCGATGTGCAAAAAGCGGCGTGGTTTTACCAGCTCATCCGGTACAGCTATGCTTCAGGGCTTACCAGTTACGGCAGTCAGGCCCATGATATTCGCGCCAATTTCCCGGTCATTGAACAGGCCCATCGGCGGCTGGCCAAGGTAGTTATTGAAAATAAGGATTTTGAAAAGCTGATCGGGCAGTACGACCGTCCCGTCAGTTTTTTCTACTGCGATCCGCCGTACTTTGAAACCGAAAGCTACTACAAGAATGTGGGCGAGGACGGATTTACAGAAAAAGACCACATCCGCCTGCGGGACGCGCTGCTGCGGATTGAGGGTAAATTTCTGCTGTCCTATAACGACTGCGGGTTTATCCGCAATCTCTATGATGCACCGGGTATCCAGATGGAAGCCTTTACCCGCATCAACAACATCAAGCAGCGGTATGACAATGGGGCGCAATTCCCTGAAATCCTCATTGCCAATTACGATCTGCATGAACGCGAGAAGAATACCCCATCACAGCTCAACCTGTTTGACGTAGTAGATCTTAACATTTAAAGCCTGCAAATAAGAAGTCAATAGGGGAATGAAGAAAGTTTGTAAAGTGGAATTGGGCAAGAGAAACAGACCACCGCCAAAGCGCCGACCTGAAGTATGGTAGAAAGGGTTTAGCGAGAGAGCCCGGTGGAGCCCATATCCACAGGTTCATTGAGGGTGTTCATGATTTCCTTCACCCTGCCGTAGTAAATGCGCAGGAACTTGTTACATGCGGCGGTCATGTAGACATGATAGGGCTTGCCCTCAGCTCGTTTTTTATCCAGGAACTGAAACACAGGGTCATCCGACGGAGCTTTTTGGAGCAGTATGGTCATGAGCACAAAGAGCGTCTTCCGCAACTCCGGAGAACCCCGCTTTGAAGAGCGTGTGCTTTTCGCTTCATAGGTTCCGGACTGGTTGGCTCCCGGATCCACCCCTGCAAACGCCGTCAGAGAGCCTTTTTGAGCAAAGCGGCGTACGTCGCCAATCTCGGCCATGAGCTGAGGGCCAAGAGAAGGGCCTGTACCGTATAGCGACATCACAACATCGTACTCAGGCAACTGCCGAGCCAGCCGGTTCATCTCCTTCCGAAACACCTCGACTGTTTTTGAGACGGCATTGAGCTGTGTAATTGCTTCCTGCACCATCATCTTCGACAGAGCGTTTTTAGGCAGCATGGCAATCAGGTCTTTCGATTCCGCATGAATCCGGGCAGCCTTGCCGGCGTTGAAATTGTATCCGTGCCGCCTGCACCACTTGCGGTAATGCTCCACGAAAGCGGTCTGTCGCATGCCCCGCACGCAGTCCACATGCCAAAAGGACGCGGTAAAATCCACCCACTTCTGGCTTCCATCCGCGCGGGTGGGACTTTCAAAGAGGGCGTTTACACCGGGATAGGTCTGGTCAAGCAGGGCAATGAGATTATTCTTCATCGCCGTCTTGTTCTTGGTGTACAGACTGTATTGCCGGTTCATGCTTTTCAGTTGGTAACGAATCGTATCCATAGGAGTATGTTGGCGCAATTCAGCCCAGTTGTCAAGACCGTACCGGGCAATCTTGAGAGCATCCGCTCTATCGGTTTTCACCTTACGCAGAGAATTGTTTCCGTATTCCTTAATGAGCAGCGGATTTACCGCACTGACAAAAATTCCGGCATCGTGGAGCAGCTGGGCCACCGGCTCATAGTACCGCCCGGTGTGCTCCAGCACCACCCGCGTTTCACCCTCCAGACTTTTCAGGTGCTTTGCCAACTCACTGAGTTCACTGGAGGTGTGACGCACCTCGTAGGGCTTCGCCACCAATTCTCCGAAGGGACGGATAACCGACACCATGCTTTTCCCTTTGGAAACATCAATTCCAACTGCGTTCATAACCCACGCTCCTATCACAGATATACAATTGGCGAACCATCCTTTTCTCACTGCCGATTCTATCTGTTTGATGACACGAACGCACCGGGCGGCGGCTCTACCTGCACAAATCGAACGCTGCGAATAAGAGGATGGCTGACTGACTTTAAACCGGACGCGAAGTCCTTGGAGAAAACCGCCAGGCCATTGTCCTCTCATTCTAACAGCTTAGGCAACAAGATGGATAAAGACATGGCTGGTGGCCATGTCCTCAACCAAATATATAGTAACAGGAGGAAACAGACCATGAAAAACAATCAGAAGAAAAATGGGCAGACCCTGCAAATTTCCACGGAGATTCAGCAGAGCTGCGGCTTTGCCGATGCGGAGGCTCTTTCGGTGCTGGCCGCCGAGGGAGTATGCGTCATCCACAAGGGTGAGCTGACCGCTCTGGAACTCTCTCATGTCATTGCCACCCTCAGTGAGATGGCAAGCGATATGACGATCCATCTCGCCAAAGCCTGCGGGTTCTGCGACAACTGCGGCGATGATGAAAGCGAACACTGCGAGAGCTGCGGCGGCGATGCGGTCTGCGCCATGCTGAATGGCTGCAAGGACGGCCCCTCCGAGTGGGTGGCGAACTGCTCCCTCTGTCATGACCTGCTGGATGAAAGCCAGATTGTCAGCCTTCCCGACTATCTGCTGGAGGAAGCGGGCATCCCCGCGGGCGCCAAGCTGGAAGCCTATGTGGATGAGGACAGCGGAGAAATTACGGTTGTGATGGCCGACGTCCAGCAGGACATCAGCGATGTGTCGCCCGGTATTCTTTCGGTGCTGGCACAGAGCGGAGTCTGCCTCGCTGAGTTGGATGAACGCATTATGCTGGGGGAAATCGTCTATGGCAGATAAAGAATTCCTCTCTGTTTACCCCTACTCCTTCCACGAAGCGAAGCGGCTGAACGAGCTTGCGTGCTGGAAGGAAAGTCACAAGGAAAATGTGGCCTGCAAGAAAGCCATTGAAGAAGCCATCCGCAACGGCTTTGACGGCATGTATCTCGACAAAGACTGTGCCGGGAGGGTGATTGCCGAGTTCGGTTACCACCGGGTGGCGTATGTCCTCGCCAATTCCCTACAGCAAAAGGACTATGATGGGCGGTTTTCCCGCGGCAATCACGATTGGGCGAAGCAGACCTACATCCCGCCCGACAAGGATGCCTACAGTGACCGCAATACCTACTTCACCGTGGACAGCCACCCCGCGGTGCTGGACGGCTTTGTCAATCAGTACCGCAGGGTATATCAGAGCCTTGGGCTGTTTGATTACACCCACTGCCTGCCTGATACCGAAAAGCAGGACTTTGAGGGCAAGGTGGTTGTCCTCTCGCCTAAAACGCTGAAGGAAAGCTGCCTGACGGCGCGGGATCAGCTCTGGCTGTGTACCGGGGGCTTCGGCAGCCACGCCGGGTCGAGGGGGCAGGCGGTCTTTGCCACTTGCCTTGCCGACGGTGAGCGAACCCGCTGGAATCGCAGCGATATTGTCGGCGTGCTGGCCGACAGCCATCTGCCCGATTGGGCGCAAGAGAAGCTCCAAGAGCTGCAGGGGCCGGAGCAGGAACCGACCGGTATGGGAGGGATGGAAATGAAGTGACGGAGGTGAGTATATGCCTGGAATCTTATTAAAAAACGGCCTCATTTCCTATTACGGAAACCCGGCGGGATACACAGAAAATGAAAAGGCCGTGGTGGACAGTATCTTCCGAAACGATGAGCTGTCCGGCTGGCTTAAAAGTCGCTCCCTAACGCCGCAGTGGACAGACGGCGTGATGGAGCGGCTCCTCGCCGGGGAACGGCTGGGCGGCATGGGAGCCGCCTCCCAGCTGAAGAATGTCCGTATCTGGCAGCTCAAGCCGGATGTGGATATTCTCATGAAATTTATATCCTACGAAGAAATGGTGCGGCAGTTCGGAGAACCTACCCCGGAAAACTACCGTGTCGCCTATGACGGCCAGCTTGATACCAACGACCTTGAAGCTATCTATGCAAGGTGCAATATGAATCATCCGCCGGGATATAACGGACACTCTTTGTTCATGTCCGATGTGGTGGAGCTTTACGACGCGCAAGGCAGCGAGTACCACTACTGCGACCGCTTCGGATTCCAGAAAATCAACTTTGAGTCACCTGATCAGACCCAAACCATGGGCATGAGTATGTAGGCAGCCTTGGGCTGCTTTTTCTTATGCCCTCCATCAACAGAAACGGAGGAAAACAATATGGTTCATGTTATCCAAAAGGTAAAAGCGGCGGTTTCCCGCAAGCTCACGGCAGTAAAGGATACCGCCGCCAGTCTCGCATTCAGCAGCAGGCACATCCTCTCAGCCAATGCCGGTGAGGGCTACATTGACACAGCCATCAAAATCCTGCTGGCTGTTGTTCTTGGCGCCCTGCTCCTTGCGGGACTCTATGCCCTGTTTGGGGAAACTGTGCTGCCGACCCTGGTCGAGCGCATCAAGGAGATGTTCAACTACGCCGGTTAAAGATGCCGGAGATTTTAAGAAGGAGGAAAAATCATGCCTAAGAATACAACACCGGCCGTTCCCAAGTACGATGTGAAAATCCACTCCATCCGCCCGGAGGGAAGCTGCAAGGCCACCGCCTCGGTCAACGTCCACGGCGATTTTGCCGTGCGGGGTATCAAGATCATGGAGGGCTCCAAGGGGCTGTTCGTTTCCATGCCCAGCTATAAGGCCGGAAACGGCGAGTACAAGGATATCTGCTTCCCTTGTACGAAGGAGGCCAAAGCGGAATTCGACAAGGCGGTCATCGGCGCCTACCAGCAGGTGCTCACCCAAGGGCAGGCTGCCGCACAGAAACAGGAATCTCCCGAACCCCGGCAGGAGCAAAGCCAGCCTGCCATGGGCGGGATGTAGGAGGTAGCTGATGAACGAAAAAATGAAAAGACCACTCGGAATCATCCTCGTAGTCTGCTTGGTGGTTTCTTTGCTTGCAGGCAGCGTCTATGCGGTGAGCCGATATTTTGAGGATGCCAAAGGTCATTGGGCGGAGGAAGCCATTCAAATTCTTACGGACAAGGGGGTCATCAGCGGTTATCCCGATGGTCTGGTACACCCCGATGCGATCATCACCAGGGGCGAGTTTGCAGCCTTGGTTGCCAGGACCATGGAGCTGCCGGAGCCGAGTGAAAGTGAAGTCACCATTCACTTCACCGATATTGCCGGTCACTGGTCGGAGCAGTATGTGGAGGCGCTCATCATTGCGGGAGTTATCCAAAAGGGCGATTTCGGCACGAAGTATCTGCCGGACGAACCCATCACCCGCATGGAGATGATCCGTATGCTGGTGAGAGCCATCGGCAAAGGCGACCATGATGAATCCTGCCCCTGCTTTACAGGCTTTTCAGATGACGGCGGGCTCCGTGATGAGGATAAAGCCTGTGTCTGCACCGGGAAAAAGTACGGCATTGTGGATGGTTACCCGGACGGTACGGTAAAGCCGGACGGAAAAGCCACCCGCGCAGAAGCCTTTGAGATGCTAGTGGATGCGGATAAGGCAAAGGAGCAGATCAAGAAAGAAGAACCACCCAAGCCGGAGGATAAGCCATCCGGTTCCGGCAGCAACAGCGGCGGATCTTCCTATGTCCCCGCTCCGCAGTTCAGTTTTACGCTGCCCAAAACCGCATATACTGTCGATGAAATTGAGATCAAGCCGGAAAGCCGCTATGTGAGCGGCGTGACATGGTCAGCTCTCAGAAACGGACTTCCAGCCGAGCTTTCTGAGCTGGCAGACGGTGCGCTGACCGCAAACGGCAGTAAGGTGAAATTCACGCAGACAGGCAGCATCACCCTCATTGCCACAGCAAAAAACAGCCGGGGCGCCACGGTGACCCATGAGCAGACGATCAGCATCTACCCGGTGGTGACGGCTGACTTCATTCTGCCGGAAACCGCCCATACCGACACGGCCGTAGCGGTGGAGCTTTCCACGGAAAACCTTGGCATCAATTCGGTGGTATGGTCCCTTCACAAAGACGGGGTTGCAGCCGATATAGGGCAAGCCCTCACCGGAGAGCTGGATTCCACGGGCGGTACGGTGCTGTTCAATGCAAAAGGTAGCTACACGCTGACCGCTTCCATCACAGACGAGCTGGGCAAAGCCATTATTGCCGAAAGGAGTATCACCATCTATCCTGTGGCGGAGGTGACGCTCGCCCTGCCAACAGTTTCCCATACCGATAAAACCATCACCCTACAGACAGAAACGAAAGAAACGGACGGTCTCACGCTGGCCTACACCCTGACCCGAAACGGCGAACCCACCGAAATCGGAACATTTATCGAAGGAAACCCCTCCCATGGCAGCATTCGTTTCAAGGAAAAAGGTGTGTATGCGCTGACTGCCTCTGTTACTGATGCAACCGGCAGAGTGTTTGCCGGTACCGCGGACATCACCGTCTATCCGGTGGGCTCCGCAGGATTTTATCTGCCCGAAATCTTCCACACCGATAAAACCGTGATGGTAGAAGCGGTGTTCGGGGAGATCGGAAGCCATACTGCCAGGTGGTCACTGCTGCGTGACGGCAAAGAGCTATCCCTCACCGATGCGGCAGAGGGTACGCCGGGCAACAGCGGCGGCGAGCTGAAGTTCCACTCCAAGGGCAGCTATGTCCTGAAAGCGGAGTTCACCGATGATGGCGGCAGAAGCTACCGCTATGAGCAGGGCTTCAAGGTTTATCCTGTGCCTGCCGTAAGCTATGGCCTGCCAAAGCACGCCCATACCGACACCGACATCGCGGTCCAAACTGCAGCTGCCGATCTGGACGGTCTCACCATCGAATGGCTGGTGGATAACACCTATGGTTTTCAGGATTGGCCGACCTATGTCAACGGCCAGCTCACAAACGACGGCGGCACCGTCCGATTCAAGAGAGCCGGTATCTATGAGCTGGTGGCGAGAATCACCGATGAAACGGGCCGGGTCTTTTTATACGAAAGCGGTGACAGGTGCGAGGTGCTTCCCGTGCTGACCATCGGCTTTGAGCTTCCCGCCTTTGCCTACACCGATACCGCCATTGACCTCAGAACCCATGGCAACAACAATGTCCTGCCGGTGGAGTGGTCTGTCAGCAAGGACGGCGGGAGCATTCCGCTCTCCGAGGCGTTTGGCGGAAGCCTCACACCCCAGGGCGGCAAAATCACCTTCCGAGACGATGGCGAATATATCCTCACCGCAGCCATGACCGATTACCTGAATCGCAGCTACTCCCACAGCGAAAATATCCGCATCCTGCCGGTGGTGCAGTACACATTTACCATGCCGCAGACCGTTCACTATGGTGCGCAGCTTGATGTTGCCGCAAAGGATGTTCAGCACATCGGCAACTATGCCGTAGTCTGGACACTGCAAAAGGACGGCAATACCGCACCCTATCAGGGAGCCCTTGGCAATGACGGCGGCAGAATCGCCATCCGCGACACCGGTGAATTTACCCTGACCGCTTCTGTTACCGACAGCGCAGGGCGTATAACCTCCTATTCGGAGAGCATCACGATAACCAACACGGCGCCGAATGCCCCTGTGGTAACGGCGGTTCCCACCCGTACAGCAAAGGATGGCAAGTTCCTTGTCAACATCACCGCCAGTGCTGACGATCCCGATGGGGATGCGGTGACCTTGGAGTATGAGGATACTGCGGCTGACAGCTACTATGCGCCGGGTACCCACACCATTCGTGTCCGTGCCAAGGATATCGCCGGAGCGTATTCACCGTGGACCGAGAAAGTCTTCACCGTGACCAATGCCGCCCCCGCCGTTACCCTGGCGGCCGAACCGACCCGCACCGTCAAGGACGGCAAATTCCTTGTAAACATCACCGCCCAGGCGTCCGATGCGGACGGCGACGCAACCGCGCTGGAATGGGAAAATAAGGCAGCTGACAACTACTATGCCCCAGGGACCCACACCGTCCGTGTCCGTGCAAAAGACATTGCCGGAGCTTATTCTCCCTGGGCAGAAAAGACCTTTACCATCACCAGCTCCGCACCAACTGTAACCCTGACCGCAACCCCCACCCGTACAGCGAATAACGGCAAGTTCCTTGTCAACATCAGCGCCGCAGCATCCGATGCGGACGGCGATGCAACCACGCTGGAATGGGAAAACAAGGCGGCTGACAACTACTATGCCGTTGGCACCCATACCATCCGTGTCCGTGCCAAGGATGCAACCGGGCTGTATTCGGAGTGGGTATCGAGGACATTTACAATTACAAACTCCGCCCCGACTGCGCCGGTCATTACCAGAACACCAAGCGGCAACAGCGTACCGCCGGGAACGCCGGTCACCATCAAGGCCACCACCTCCGATCCCGATGGCGATTCTGTCACCCTCGTTTGGGAAGGCAGAAATGCCGAAACGCAGACCTACCCGCTGGGCAGGAATGTGGTGCGTGTCAAAGCGGTGGATTCTGCAGGAGCTGAATCTCCCTGGTCTGCCATCGTGTTCTTTGTGGCTGACTCAAACGGCAGCGGCGGCATGACCCTCACCGGCCCCGATTCAGTAATTCTGGAAAACGGCCTTGAAGGTGCCACCATCACGGAGTATACCTTCACCGTACCGCCGGTCAGCGGTCACAGCGGCTCTGACTTCGGCAGAGTACGCGGATATAACAGGCTGACCGGCCAGTGGGATCAGCTTGACTATGGTACGACCTCAAACGGCATCACCTTCACCCACACCCTTGGTGCAGGTGTGTATACCAAGCTGGAGTTTTACTATTATACGAATCATAACTGTATGTACAACAAGAGCAATATCACCTACTCGGTGACCTACCACTTTGAATAAGGAGGACAATCCATGAAACATCTGTTTTGCAAGCTGAAGAACAAGACTGCCACGGCAGTTGCCAGAAGCCGCTATATCCTTTCCGGTAACTGCGGGGAGGGCTACATTGACACGGCTATCAAAATCCTGCTGGCTGTTGTCCTTGGTGCCCTGCTACTGGCTGGGCTTTACGCCCTGTTTGGGGAAACGGTGCTGCCGACCCTGACGGAGCGTATCAAAGAAATGTTTAACTATGGAGGCTAACGGCATCGCACAGGCGGTGCTTTTTTCTTTTCTGCTGATAGTAGCTTCTGTGTGGGATTTCCAGAGACGGATCATCCCGGACAGTGTCTGCCTCCTGATTGCATTGACGGGGCTGATTGATTTCAGTCCCGTCAGGCTTTTGGGAGTTCTTGCGGTGCTGCCACTGCTCACTGCCGCTTTATGCAAGCCGGAGGGCATCGGAGGCGGGGATATCAAACTCACTGCCGCCGCAGGCATTGTGTTGGGCTTTTGGGGATGCACGGCCGGACTGATATTCGGCCTGACCGCATCCCTTTTATTTTACCTCTCGGTTCAGATTGTCAGAAGGCTCCAAAGGCTGGAATCTCAAAAGGCATCCCAGGCAGCCTTACCCATGGCGCCGTTTTTATCATTCGGCTTTTTTATTGTAACCATTATGAAGATCGGAGGAAACATCCTATGAATCTTTTCAAAAACCGCACGGTCGTCGGTGTGATCTGCATCCTTTTGTCCCTGCTCATCTGCTTCGGCGTGACGCCGCTGTTTAACAAATCCGTCAGCCAGAAAACCGAGATTGTCCGTGTGACCAAGGAAATCAAGGCGGGCGATGAAATCACCAAGGATATGGTCCAGACCGTAAAGGTGGGAGGTTTCGGACTGCCCGAAAATGTCATCCGCCAGAGCGAAACGGTCATCGGCAAATACGCCAAGGCCGATCTTTCCATCGGTGACTATATCTTAAATACCAAGCTGTCCGACACCAAGGCCGTAGAAAACACCTACCTTTATAATCTGGACGGCAGCAAACAGGCCATATCGGTGACCATCAAGAGCTTTGCAAACGGTCTGTCCGGCAAGCTTCAGAGCGGCGACATCGTGTCGGTCATTGCCGCCGACTATAAGAAGCAAGGAATGACCGTCATCCCCGCCGAGCTGAAATATGTGGAGGTCATCAGCGTGACCGCCTCCTCCGGCTATGACGCCAACACCGGAGAAGCCAAGTCCGAAAATGACGAGCGTGAGCTACCCTCCACAGTAACTCTGCTGGTCTCTCCGGAACAGAGCAAAGTATTGGCGGAGCTGGAGTCTGACGGCAAGCTCCACCTATCCCTCGTTTACCGTGGCGATTCAGCCAACACCGCTAAGTTTATAGAAGCACAGGATAATGTGATAGCAGCTCTGTACCCTGTGGAGCCGGTGCAGGACAATTCGCCTGAGCCAGAATCCCAGGAGGCGGAGGAAGGGGCAGTACCCCAAACAGAAAGTGTGGTGGAATAATGCTGAACTTTAAGAAAAGCGGCATCTTTGCACGCCACACCGCAGAGGATGAAGCCCCCCAAGAGCAGTCCTCTCAAAGTGGCATACTGGCTGTTTGGGGCTCTCCCGGCAGCGGCAAAACAGTTACAGCCGTAAAGATTGCAAAGCGCCTTGCCGACCGGAAGAAAAACGTGGTGCTTCTGCTTTGCGATATGACCGCTCCCATGCTGCCCTGTGTCTGCCCGCCCTCCGATCTGGAGAGTGAGCATTCGCTGGGCAGTATCCTTGCCGCTACCCATGTGACGGAAGCCCTCATCAAGCACAATCTGGTGACCCTTAAGAAAAACAGCTATCTCACCATCCTCGGCATGAAAAAGGGCGAGAACGAGTACACCTATCCGCCCTATGAACAGACCCAGGCACAGGAGCTGATGGACGGGCTGCGGGAAATTGCCCCTTTTGTGGTAGTGGACTGCGGCAGCTATATCGCAAACGATATCCTTTCCGCCGTGGCTCTCATGGAGGCCGACAGCGTCCTGCGTCTCGCCAATGCCGACCTGAAATCGGTAAGCTATCTCTCCAGCCAGCTTCCTCTGCTCCGGGATTCCAAGTGGGATGCAGATAAGCAATACAAAGTTGCCAGCAATGTAAAGCCCCAGCAGGCCGGGGAACAGATTGGACAGGCGCTGGGCTCTGTGACCTTTATCCTGACCCATTCGCAGGAGCTGGAGGAACAGTATCTGGCGGGGAATCTGCTTGCGGATTTGTCCCTCAAGGACAGCCGCTTATTCCGCAGGGAAATTGAAAAAATCGCAAAGGAGGTGTTCGGATGTTAAGAGAAAAAAGAAGTATTTTCTCATTTTTCAAACGGGAAAGTACGCCGCAGGCTGAACTGGAACAGAAAAAAGCAGAACAAAATCAGCCATCCACACCCCCGGCGACGGCTCCCGATTTGAGCAACATCATGGATCCGGAGTCTTCGGTGAACCGCCCGGTGGATTTTGTAGGAGCAAACCGCGCCCATACGCTGTTCTTCACACCAGAAGCCGAGGGCAAGGATTTCTCCTCGGTTCTTGCCGATGTGCAGGAGTATATCTCCGAGCATTACAGCACACTTCTCACCGCAGGCGGCGAGAATGCTAAATCACATCTCAAACGCTACATCACCAAATACATTCAGGACCGTCGAGTATCGGTAAATGACATGAGCGGCGGCAAGCTGGCGGATGCTCTCTACACCGAAATGGCCGAGTTCGGTTTTCTAACGAAATATATCTTCGGCACCGGCATTGAGGAAATCGACATCAACTCGTGGCGGGATATTGAGGTGCAGTATTCGGATGGCCGCACGGTCAAGCTGGAAGAACGATTTGAGAGCCCACAGCACGCTGTCAATGTGATCCGCAGGATGCTCCACATCAGCGGCATGGTCTTAGACAACGCCAGTCCCATCGTGCTGGGGCATCTTTCCAAGAACATCCGAATCGCCGTCCTGAAAAGCCCCATTGTGGATGAGGATGTGGGCGTGGCGGCCTCCATCCGTATCGTCAACCCCCAGAGCATGAAAAAAGAGGACTTTGTCAGAAGCGGTACGGCGACTGACCCCATGCTGGATTTTTTGTCCCTTTGCATCCGCTACGGCATATCGGTCTGTGTGGCGGGAGCCACCAGCTCCGGCAAAACCACCGTGGCAGGCTGGGTACTGACTACTGTCCCGGATAACAAGAGAATCTACACCATCGAAAATGGCTCCCGTGAGCTGGCTCTCGTCAGAGAAAAGGATGGCAGGGTGGCCAATTCGGTCATCCATACACTGACACGCGACAGCGACAACGAGCGCCAGCGCATCGACCAGACTAACCTCTTGGACTATGCGCTTCGATTTAATCCGGACATTATCGTGGTGGGAGAAATGCGCGGTGCGGAAGCCAATGCCGCTCAGGAAGCTGCCCGAACCGGTGTGGCGGTGCTGACCACCATCCACTCCAACTCCTGCGAAGCCACCTACCGCCGTATGGTGTCCCTCTGCAAACGTGCGGTGGATATGTCGGATCAGACTTTAATGGACTACGTCACCGAAGCCTACCCTATTGTGGTGTTCTGCAAGCAGCTTGAAAATAAGCAGCGCCGCATGATGGAGATTCAGGAGTGCGAAATCCTCCCGGACGGCACAAGGCATTACCGTCCACTCTATCAGTATGTCATTACCGAAAACCGCATGGAGGACGGCAATTTTATGATTGAAGGGCATCATGAGCAAGTCAACACCATCTCGGACAGCCTTGCCAAGCGGCTGCTGGAGAACGGTATGCCCCAGGCGGTCATCGAGAGCTTACGGAGAAAGGAGGCGCAAAGCGCATGACAACGGTACTTTTAATCGCCTGTATCGGAATGATAGCAGGCTCTTTTATTTTACTCGGCCTTACCCCGATAGAGTTCACCACAGCGGTATTCGGAAAGCTCACCGACAGGCCCAAGTCTCTCCGTGATGAGGTGGGCGAATTCACCCGCAGGAAAAAGCAGTCCTATCTACGCCGTGAAATTGCCGAGGTGCAAGCCATCCTCAAGGTCACCGGCAGGACGGCACGCTTTCCCGTGCTCTGCGCCTTGTCTCTGTTATGCTTTGCCGTGGGTGCATCCATCGCCATCATGCTCTCGAACTTTTTCCTTGTTCCTGTGATGGCGGTAGGCTGTATGTTCCTGCCTTTCTGGTGGGTAAAGCTCACAGCCAGCCACTTCAAGCGGGATATTGCGGCGGAACTGGAAACGGCACTTAGTATTATCACCACAGCCTACCTCAGAAACGAGGATATTCTGACGGCAGTAGAGGAAAACATTCCATATCTGAATCCGCCCGTGCTGTCGGTGTTCAAGGGATTTGTGTCCCGCATCAGGCTGGTTGATCCCGATATAACGGCGGCGCTCCATGACCTGAAAGACCGCATTGACAACGCTGTATATGCCGAGTGGTGCGACGCTCTCATCGCCTGCCAGCATGACCGCAGCCTTAAGACCACCCTGACCCCCATCGTCAGCAAGCTGTCCGATATGCGGGTGGTCAACGGTGAACTGGAAAACATGGTGTTTGAGCCGAGAAAGGAATTCATCATCATGCAGATTCTTGTGGTGGGTAATATCCCGCTTATGTATTTTTTGAACCCGGACTGGTACCACACGCTGATGCACACACCGCTGGGGCAGATTATCCTGACCATCTGCGCCGCCGTGATTTTCATTTCCACGGCGTTTGTCATCAAGCTCACCCAGCCCATTGAATATCGAAGATAGGAGGACGCCCATGACAATCTATATCATTTTGTTCGGAGTCCTCCTGTCGGCAGGACTCTTTTTCATTGCCGCCGATTTGCTGAGGCTGCCCACACTGGCCACCCAAAAGGCTATGCTGTCGGCAGGAAAGCAGGCCAAAGCAAAGCCCAAAACCACCGATACTCTGCTGCGCAATGCCGCCGTCCGGCTCTCCCGCTACATCCATATGGATGAGTATAAAAAAAGCAGAATGGCAAATGTGCTGTCGGCGGCGGGACTTTCCGACTCGCCGGAGCTGTTCATGGCAATGGCAATCGTCAAGGCGACGGCTATCGCACTCTGTACCATTCCCTGCCTGATTATCCTGCCCCTGCTGGCTCCCATTGTGCTGTTTACCGCCATACTGATCTACTTCAAGGAAATCCGCAAGGCGGATGAGGCCCTGGCCGCCAAGCGAGGCAAAATCGAACAGGAGCTGCCCCGTTTCGTTGCAACCATCACCCAGGAGCTGAAAGCCAGCCGGGATGTGCTGTCCATGCTGGAGAATTTCAAAAGAAATGCAGGCGAGGACTTCGCCGCGGAGCTTGACATCCTCACGGCGGATATGCGCTCCTCCAGCTATGAAGCCGCACTGACCCGTTTTGAGGCGAGGTTCAATTCGCCTATGCTCTCGGATATCACAAGGGGGCTGATCGGCGTACTGCGCGGAGATGACAGTGTGGTCTATTTCCAGATGCTCAGTCATGACATGAAGCAATTGGAGCTTCAGCGCCTCAAGGCACAAGCCATGAAAATCCCACCCAAAATCCGCGTGTTCTCTTTTGCTATGCTCATGTGCTTTCTTATGACCTATATGGCGATTATTGTCTATGAAATTATCACATCCCTCGGCGGGATGTTTTAAGGAGGTGCGCAAATGCAGCGAGAACAGATGATAGAGACATTGCGAGAAAAGCTCGACCGCAACTGGAGCGATTACCTCCGTGAGCTGGACGGACTTTCCAAAGGCGTTCTCATCGGAAAAAGCGATGAGATCACAGCCGCCCGCTTTGTATATAACGAACTGTACGGCGGCGGGTACCCGGAGGATTATATGGAATACCTCCTGCGTTTTGAAAATCCCTTGGAGGTTGCAAGGGATCAGTGGATATCGGAGCAAACTGTTGATTTCAGCGAGGAACTGAATCATGCGCTCTGGAGTCTGATGGACAAGGGCGATGCGGAACAGGATTATACCCTCGACCCGGAATATATGCCGATCCCTGCAACGGATAAAAAAGTCACCGTGCGGGAATTTATTGAAGCGCACCCGAATGTGGCGTTTGATATGATGACGCCCGGCGGATATGTGTACCTGACACCGGAAACTGCACAGCTTCTGCTGGCAGGCCAGAGTGTGAAAGGAAATCCCGGCAGCTCTGAGTTTGCCAGAGATGTCCCTGTGGAGGAACTGCTGGATCAGGAGGTCTGCGACGCCAATTTCAGCGAGGGCGCATGGCATATATTAAGCGATTATATCCGGGAGCCGGAACAAGAACAGTCTCCCTTCGATCAGGGGGTGACCATGTGCTGAGAATCCTAAGAAATAAGCGTGGCGAGGGATACATTGATGTAGCGGTACTTGTTCTTTGCGCCATGCTGGTCATTGCCCTTGCCGTGAAGGTGTTCCCCGTCTACATCCAAAAGCAGCAGATCGACACCTTTGCGACTGAGCTCATGCGGGAAGCGGAAATCGCCGGACAGGTCGGCAGCGAAACCGGCCGCCGTGAGCAGTTTCTGCGGGAAAAGACCGGGCTGACCCCCACCGTGACATGGTCCAAGACCGGCAGAATCCAGCTCAATGAGGAAGTCACGGTAACGGTCACCTACCAGACCAACATCGGGCTATTCGGCGGGTTCGGCTCCTTCCCGATTACGCTAAGAGCGGATGCGGCTGGAAAATCAGAAGTCTATTGGAAGTAGGTAATGAGATGGAAAAAATCAAACGTATCCTCAAGAACAAAAGTGGTGCAGGCGTTCCCCTCATTATCGCCGTCACCCTGTCGCTGGTGATAATATTTACCGGCATTTCGGAATATTTCCGGCTTATGATCGTTGCGCAGGGTGTGCGGGATGCAGTGCAGTCTGCCGTTATTTCCACCGTCAACGACAACTACGAAGATGTGTATCACGGTGTGCGGGAGGGTTATAGCGGCGCCTACCAGCCCATGGCAGACGATTTTGAGGAAAGCCTCGATTATGGCGATATTTATGAAAGGCTGGATAGTATACTCGGCTTATCTGTGAGCAGCTTCTACCATGAAAAGCGCACCCTGGACGGAAAGCTGGAGTTTAAGGTGTGGGGTCTGGAGGTGGATATCCGAAACGCTCCTTTTGCGTCAGGCGACCAAGCTTCTGCCCGCTTTGAAGCTGACAGCACCATCATGCTGGAGGTTCCCGTATCCTTCGGCGGAAAACTGCTGCCCCCCATGACGATCAAAGTCAAGACCAGCGCCGGATACACACCGAGGTTTTAACACTGCGGAAAAGTTTCTTGGAATAATGATAGACTTTTTGAAAAGTTCGTGGTAGGGTGTGACTTAACAAGGAGACTCTCAAAATTTAACAAATAGGAGGACACTCTTATGAAAAATATAAATGATAAAA
Organism: Sedimentibacter hydroxybenzoicus DSM 7310; assembly: GCF_013403245.1. Taxonomy (GTDB): domain Bacteria; phylum Bacillota; class Clostridia; order Tissierellales; family Sedimentibacteraceae; genus Sedimentibacter; species Sedimentibacter hydroxybenzoicus. The sequence continues at coordinate 95,067 of NZ_JACBNQ010000002.1, forward strand.
CGAAGAAATGGCTGACCGTAACCGGCTGCCTCGCCCTCTGCGTGGTGCTGGTGGCGCTGATCGGACAGCAGTTTCAAAGCCCAAAGCCGGTGGATGATTCGCTCCCGCCCCAAAGCTCCGGGGTGAGCGATGTGACGATAGACCCGAAGGTGCCGGACAGCACAGAGAAAGTAATCAGCGTAACCCCGCCCGATGTCACCCAGCCGCCAAGCACCGACAACGGTGCGGTTTCCAGCGGCACGGAGCAAACCATCCAGGGCGATGCATCCAAGCCGGAATATACCGAGGAACAGCTCAAAGACCCCACGCATAAACCCAATGGCGAAAAAGTCACGGAGCAGGATAAGCCTGTCGATCACGATAAGGTAGAGCAGCCAAAAGATACCCCGAAAAACGACAGCCAGCCGCAGGGCGGCGAAACCAAGGACGGTAAGATTTATGTGCCGGGTTTCGGATGGATTGACGATGAAGGCGGTGGCGGTCAAGGTACGGTTGGAGAAAGTGATGGTGACATCAATAAACAGGTCGGAAACATGGATTAAACAATATATTTGCATAAAGGTACGGTTGAAATATACCGTGCCTTTTTATTTCGCAAACAGGAGGACAGAATGAAAAGATTACTTTTTAGAGCATTGCCGCTGTTCCTCATTTTCTGCCTAATTTGTCCTATGACTGCTTTTGCGGATACCGGTGGGAGCGGAAATATCGACGGCGGAGGCGGCGGAATGGGCAGCGGAACCAGCACCAATACATGGAGCGGCGGTAACGAGGGTGTGAGAATAACGGTGGTCCGTGCGAGTGATCATTCCGTTGTAACAACACCTATTGATTTAACAAATAAATCCCCCAATACTATCCAAGTCCATTTTGGGAAAGTGAGTAAGCTGCAATATAGCGCTGGCAGTGGATTGACACCGACAACAAATAAATATCAATATATTAATCCGCCAAAGTCCATGCCACGTATTATCAGCACCAACGGCAACAACAATATTGAAGCAATCAAAAAATACTTTTGCTCAGAATACATCGTACAGATGATTGCTAATCACACGGGCATGAACTATGACATCCTCATCGGCGGTGAGTATAAAATCCTTTTAGAGCCCATCGCCTACTACAAATTTGAGGGCACCATGATTGCCACCACCGCTATGGAAGCGGCGCTCTATGACGAGCAGACAAGCGGTCTGCTCCGAAAGAGAATGGTGTCACTTTCCCACAAGAATCTACCTCTGGCCATGTTTTTAGAAACCGACGACCTCGGCTATCCCGCATGGGGAGGCAGTAAAACCAGCGCCGCATCCAATGCGGATATCAAGTCCAGCCTTGGGCTTGGCATTGTCCGTTTTACGGAGAAGCCGGAGGAACCTCACATTGACGCCTACGATTATGAATACCGTGTAAACACCGACGTCATCACGGCGGTCAGAGTCAGTGGCGGTCAGTCCGACCCTGACAGGCCCACCCGTGTCAGCTTTAATATCGGCGGGCAAACCTACAGCGTGGGCAATGTTTACTATCCCGAAGGCGACAGTCAACTTGCGTGGGTAAAATGGAAAACCCCTGATACTGAGCAGAATATGACAATTCAAGTGACGGTATCCGGACCCGGCAGCACTGCCAAGACGACCCTCAATGTGAAAATCATTGACATTGATAAGAACCCTCCACCGAATCCTGTAGCCGATGACCGCAACGACAGCTTCCGTGCCTCTGCCGTGCCAAGCAGAGCGGTAAAAAGCTCGGCAAGCTGGAGTGTCTGGCGACCGTGGTGGCAGGAATACTGGGTATGGCACAGTGATTATGACGATGAAGGAAACGATAACGGATATTGGTGCGATCATGGATGGTGGGAGTTCGACCTGAACCATTACAGCGCCAGCCTTACCTCTGCCATGAGCATCAAGTGTGATGATAAAAATCCGACCGCCAGCGAGAGGACGATGAAATCAGGCTATGGCATCAATCAGACCATCACAGGAAGCATCAGCTCCAATCAAAGCTCGGCAGTTACCCAGCCGCAGAATGCCGTCAGCTATTTCCCCGAATTCGGCTACGAAACCTATTGGAGGCTCTTGGAGCGTATGGGTTCGGGGCGGTTTGAGTTTCAGAACAACCATTATTCCACCTACAAAAACCGCACCCATTTCAGCCCAATCTGGATGCCCGACGGAGCCTACACCGTCAATACATGGCTTATTGATGGATGGACTCCGGATGGAATGCTGTCCGCCAATCTTACAGACAGCTTGACCATAAGGGGCAACTTGTGGCAGGACTGGCATATTGGCCCTAAGAAGCCTTAACCATAAAATAGAAAAAGAACAGGGCCGCGGGAGATATTCTGCGGCCTTTTCTCAACTTTAGAAAGGTGGTCTCTATGAAAAAACAGCGAAAATTTGCGCTCATTTTTTGCCTTGTTTTGCTGATCGCGCTTGCGTTTGGAACGACTGCATACGCCGCTCCAACCGGCGATGTGGCAGGGGCGATTGAGGGCACTTGGCGGGATGCCTCCGGGCAAATCAAGACCGTTGTCAATAAGGTGGTGTTCCCCGCCATTGACCTGATTCTTGCGGTATTCTTCTTTGCCAAACTTGGGCTCGCTTATTTTGATTATCGCAAACATGGGCAATTCGAATGGGCGGCGCCGGCAATCCTGTTTGCTTGCTTGGTGTTTACACTGACGGCGCCGCTTTATATCTGGACTATTTTGGGTATGTGATGAAAAGAGCAAGCCGAATACTTTAGTCAGGGTTCGGCTTGCTCTGAAATTACAATTTAACTCTTCTTGCCTCTGATGTGTGAGCCAATGGCAACGGCTCCTACTGATATAAAAATCAGTGCTATTCCAAACCAAATAATGTTCATTCCATCATTTAGGCCATATACAATAAAGCAAATTGCCGCAATAAGGTTCATAATTCCACTAAGTAATAACATGATATAATCCTCCATCAAATTCCAGTTTACCGCTATCATACCATATGTTTGAAGGCACTTCCACCGTCCTTTTGCAAGGATACCCTGGACGATTTTGGGGATGTGATGAAAAGAGCAAGCCGAATCCTTGAGGCGGGACTCGGCTTGCTCTACAGATTGGAAGTTACCATCGCACTTAATATATTGAGCATATTGCAGCCTTAATTTATTTCCCGTTGGGAGCTTCTTTCTGTCTTGTTGACTTCGGTTATTTGAGCGTTTTGCTCTGTAGTGACAGTAGAACTCTCCCCCAACTTTTGAAAAGCAGAGAAGTTTAATATCAGCAGTAGTAAGATTATCACAGTAAATGAAAGCAAAACAATTTTCACTGTTTTCCAGATGCGTCGGCTCCGTCTGTTTTTCTCAGCTAATAGCGAATTGAGTTGCTCCAGCTTTTGTGCAATGATATTACCCTCTTCCTTATCAGATAATTCGATTGTGTCACCAAGAAGCACACTTACAGATACTTCAAAAATTTCAGCAATGCGAATAAGTAGATCTGCGTCTGGCACTGACAGACCTTTTTCCCATTTGGATACAGTCTGGCGCACGATATGTAAACGTTCCGCTAGTTCTTCTTGGGAAAGCCCCTTTTGCTTGCGAAGATTTTTAAGGTTTTCACTAAACATATTTCCTACCTCCTTTGCTTGCCTTCACCATACGCTATCAACTACCATTGCAGCAAGTTCTGGAATCGAAAAAGCTCGAGGATGATGGATAGCAAATCAAAGGGCGCAGTGGAAACCTTCCCACTGCGCTTTTCCCTCCACTCAGAGATAAATTTGTGATCATCAAATTCAGTTCTTTTTTATCGTTCTCAGACATAAAAGTTCATTTATAGCGGCTGGACATTGTTCGTTCTTTCGCATATAATGTGAAGTGAAGAATTATGCAGGAGAGTGGGCTTATGAAATTCATTACGGCAAAAGAAGCCGGTGAAAAATGGGGGATATCCGACCGGCGGGTACAGATTCTGTGTAAGCAAGGCAGGATTAAAGGCGCTTATCGGCTCGGATGGACTTGGGCTATCCCGGAGGATGCCGAAAAGCCTATGGATGGACGTTTAAAGCCTGCGGAGTAAGGGGTGAAGCTATATGCCGATGTGGAATCCGTGGCGTGGCTGTCGCAGATACAGTGAAGGCTGTCAATATTGTTACATTCATAAGGGTGATAACATCATCTGTCAGCCTTTGCTTGGGAGCTTGGATATTGAAAAATATCTTCATGATGTAGAATTAGTCGTTGTTGGCGGCGAATCGGACAGAGACGCACGGCCCTTGGATTATGATTGGGTTTTGGATATTCGAGAGCAATGCAAACGGCAGGATGTTCACTTTGAATTCCGCCAATGCGGTACACATTTCATCAAGGATGGCAAGCAATACTCTTTGGCGGTAAAGGATTTATGCGCTCAAGCGAGAAAAGCGAACATTATCTTATAAGGACGGTGGCGAAGCATGAAAAGAAAATGGAGTAAACATATTATATTCTTCCTATGCGCTTTCATATTGTGCGCCATCGCCCTATGGAGTGCTTGGCAGCTCTGGTTTAACCCTTACCGCGGCACAGCGAGCGATTTGCGCCCGTCCGAAGAATTGGAAACAGTGTTAACCTCGCAGCAAGCGATCGAGGATTTGGATTATATTGTACAACGCTTGACAGAGCGTCATCCCGCATGTATGAACGGTCTGCCCGATAGCGTACAGCTTGCATATGAGCGGGAGCGCATGGGAATTACTACGCTTCCGGAGGTATCGGTTTTGTCACTCTGGCAAAGCGCAGCGAGCGTTTTGAGCAGTTTGGGGGACGCCCACACCGCCGTAGGTGTAAATTACGAGAACAGGGTGCGCTTGCCTCTCGCCTTTACATGGAAGGATGACACACTGACCTGTTCAAGCGGCGAATATGATGGATATATCGTTGTTGAAATCGGTGGAGTTTCGACGGATGATCTCTACCAACGCTTTCCCACTCAGTTTTCCTACGAGCTGGAGTCTTGGGCACGCCATTCCTTCGCTTCGCGATTGAATCGCGGTGAATATCTATCTTTTACCGGCATAGATACACAAAAGGACATTCCGCTTTTGCTGGAAGAACCGAATAACGGTGGCCGCATAACCGCAATGTTTGCACTGCATGAAAGTGTCGCTGTCGGTGCAGAAAAAACCAAACCAAATTTTGATTATTCGGTTGATGCATCTTCCGGTATGGAGATTTTCACTCTTCGTCAATGCGTATATGATGAAGAATACAAGAACGGCCTGCGGGATTTCTTCACGGCTGTTCAGGAAAACAATATCCGTAGCGTGATTGTGGATTTAAGGGGCAATCCGGGCGGGAATTCAATGGTTGCGAATGAGTTTGTCCGCTATCTCCCGGTAGATAGCTATCTCATCGGTACCTCCGAGGTTCGTTTCGGCCCAATCCTATGGAAGAACAAGCCGCAGAACCGGAAAAATCAACAGCTTACACCGGTCTTTTCAGGTGATGTATACGCACTTACCGGGACAGATACGTTCAGCTCGGCCATGGACTTTGCAACATTGATTTCAGATAATAAATTAGGGACGGTGGTCGGGGAGGTTCCCGGCAACATGCCTTCTTCTTATGGGGATATTCTTTATTTTCAAACGCCGAATGCACGGCTTGTTTTTACCGTGTCCTATAAATACTTTATACGACCGGACGCATCTAAGTCTGATTCGCCCCTGGTTCCAGATGTGGTAGTCCCTGCTAAGGATGCGTTCACCGAAACCATGCGGTTGATTGAGAAGGTGAGGTAGGGATATGCAAATTAGGGATATTTGGCCGTTTCTGCTTCCGGGCGTATTGGTTCAATTATTGATGCAGATCCTCTGTATTGTGGAGGGCGTAAGAGAAGATAAACGCGAGCCATTTCATCGCGCCCTATATATCTTGTCTATCGCCATTTTTGGATTGGCTGCTATTGCCTTCCATCTGCTTCGCGCTGAAAAGGCACCACCAAAGGACACCACCACTGCCGAAGTGGAAAGGGCGAACCACCTCACAAATAAGGGTATCTTTTTGCTGCTGCTGATTGCTTATCAAGTGATGGGGCTGCATATGCTGGCAGAGAATGTCGGAACTCCTACGTACATCCCCTTGATTTGGCTGCTGTCAATCTCTTTTCTCACAATGCTGCTGTATAATCTGCTCCCTGAGAAAAAGCGCTTCATATCCGAACCGCTTTTACCAATGCTGCAGCTTATTCTATGCATTCCAATTCAATATCTGGATGTTTCGGGGGACAACCTATTTCTTTCCATCATTGCGGGGTTCAGCGCAATCAACCACACATCGCTGTCCCGCGCAAAGGTCTATGGAATCGGTGCGCTGGGTGCTTATCTTTTGGGCAGCACGGCAAGAACAATACTTTTATCCGAAAGCGCTGAAATGGCTGATCTGGTCCGCTATTTTTTCGTCAACACAATTGTGGTTCTGCTTGCCTTACTTGCTTTTTACACATTAAAAAAGCAGATGATTACAAGTGTCAAGTTAGAATCAGCTCTCCGTACGGTGAATGAGCAATCCGAAAAGCTTAAGAGCTTAGCAGTCGTGGAGGAAAGGAATCGTATTGCCGCCGAAATGCACGATACGGTCGGCCATACACTGACTGCAGCCGTCCTGACATTAGAAGCGGCGGAGGGACTTGTATCGGAGCCGCAAGCGGCACAAAAGCTGCGTCAAGGCAAAGAACAAGTGCGGCGAGGACTTTCGGAACTTCGCGCTTCTGTTAAAGTAGTTAGGGCAGGAAATGAAACCGATTTTGTCGTCGTCCTTGAGCAGCTTTTGCAGGAAATCCGCTCTGACACCGGGCTTGATATTCATCTTGTGATGGAATCAGAAATTGCCCTGCCCCCGCTTCAAGCCGGCATACTGCTCTCGGCGATAAAGGAATGTACAACCAACGCCATCAGACATGGACAGGCAACGCATGTGGACATCCTGATTGGCGAGTATAAAGGACGGCTACGGCTGGCTTTTACAGACAACGGCAGCGGAACGGATGATATAAAGTTCGGCTCCGGACTATCCATCATGCGGGAGCGTGTGCAAAGCATAGGTGGGACACTGGAAATAGAAAGTGCACCGGGAGAGGGGCTTACCGTCAGCCTCATCATCGCCGCCGTGCAAAGAAAGGAGGATGTGCAATGAATCAAATCACCGTTCTATTGGCGGACGATCAGACAATTATTCGGGATGGGCTAAGCGCTTTACTTGAAACAAATCCTGATATTCAGGTAGTTGCGGAAGCAAAAAACGGTATGGAGGCCTATGAGCAAACGGAAATCCATCACCCGCAGGTGGTTCTCATGGATATCCGAATGCCGGAAATGGGCGGAGTGGAGGCTACACGCCTGATTAAGAGGGACTTTCCTGATACAGCGGTTTTGGTATTAACCACATTTGATGATGATGAATCCATTCTTGGCGCCATCACCTACGGCGCTTCGGGGTATCTTTTAAAGGACATCAGCGGGGTAAAGCTGGCCGAAGCCATCCGTGACACCGTGAGGGGAAGCGTCATTTTACCAGGGAATATTGCCGCCAAAATCACAAAGCATATCGGTAAACAAGTCAAACCGGAAACATCGCTTGAGGACTTTACCCAGCGTGAACAGGATATCATTCGTTTGCTGATGCAAGGAAACAGCAATCAGGAAATCGCTCAGTCGCTTTTTCTAACAGTTGGCACGGTCAAGAACTATATCAGTCAAATCTATAGCAAAGCAGGAATTACTGACCGAGCAAACGCTATATTGCACTTCAAAAAATTGGGATTCTAAAGATTAGGTTTTTAAGAGCGGGGGCTACGGCCTCCGTTTTTTATTACCCGATATATGACTCCGGTAACTTATCATATGACCGCTTGATCTTCTATACTGAACATGGTAAAACCAGAAGCCGTGTTCGGGAGGGGTTTTAAAATGAGGTTTATAAAGAGTATCTTTAAGAAAATAGTTCAATTTCTGCGACATCTATCGCGGGAATATGCCCACCCAAGTTTCTATGTTGCCGAGATGCACGCAGCCCAGCGGAAAAAGGAGTAAACATGTTGTGAGGTCAGAGATATAATCAATAGGAAACAACTATTTTAACAAAGTAAACGAATGGAGGTCGAATTGCATGAAAAAGAGGAAGCTATCAGATTATTGGAATATGGGGACAGCCATAGGTTTATGTACTGCTGTTGGTATTGTGCTGGGTGCATTGTTGCAAAACGTGGTTCTGTGGCTTTGCATCGGAGCTGGTGTAGGCGTAGTTCTTGGAGCGGTTTCTGCAAATAAAAAACTGTGAGACAAATAACCCATCAATCATGGAGGTGTAACATTATGAACGAGTTTATACTTACAAAGGATATGCTCCTAATCCTCTCCCCGCTTATTCTCCTTCAACTTAGTCTGGCGGTGTACTGCGGCATAAAAATCTTCAGGGAAGGTGTTCAAAACCTAAACAAGTGGGCTTGGTTTCTTATCTGCTTGTTTGTTAATGTAATCGGTCCTGTTTTATTTCTTTTGGTAGGAAGAAAGAAAGAGTTTAAATGATTGCGGTAAAAAGGCTTATAAAATATTTAAATTGTGGAGGCACTATATGAAAAAGATTATTTTGATTTTTTCTCTTATAGCTTTAGTAATTTTCATAATTTTGCTTGTTGGGCAAAGTGGTTTTTTCTTGCACTCAAATATTGTGGATAATCCAAGTGATGCGGTAAAACAAGAGGAAGAGATACAGCAGCCTCAAACTAAAGACGAGTATGTGTCGCCAGATGATACGCTTTCTGACAAGACCGAGAGCGAGGACGGATCTGAATCAGACATCAAAATCGAAACGGGAACTTATCAGGGGCAAATCGACAGTAGCTTTATAGAGATAGCTATTTCGGGTGTTCCTGAAGAAAAAGCAATTCAGGTATTTATGTTGTCTGACGAGCTTAAGAATGAATTTGGAGATTTGGAACTTAACACAGGCGAGAGCATTAAATTCCAATATTATATCGGCGAAGATGGGCGGAATATCATTGTAGATATTGAAAATTAGCATAGGCTCTATTTTATGGTAAAGGGAAAGGAGGGATATCAATGATAACTGTAAAGGGACTTCAAAAGAAGTTTAAAAATTTTTATGCCCTAAAGAACGTGGATATGCACGTAAAAAAAGGCGAAATATATGGCTTTATAGGCCCAAACGGCTCGGGCAAAACCTCGACGATGAACATTCTCGCTGGTCTCTCCCGCCCCGCGCAGGGTGAATGTACCGTGAACGGATTGGATGTCACAAAGCTTACTCATCCCGGTGATCTCAAAATCGGTTACCTCCCCGAGGATCCTAAATTCTATCCATGGATGACCGCGCATGAAACCCTTGACTACTTGTCCGGTGGGCGGAACACTGGACATACTGGAGAGATACTGAGGTGGACGGGATTATTGGATGCGCGGAATCGCCGCGTGGGCGGATTCTCTCGTGGCATGAAGCAGCGCCTGGGCATTGGTGCCGCTCTCATACGCAACCCGGAGTTGCTTATTCTTGATGAGCCATCCTCTGCCCTTGACCCTGAGGGAAGAAGCGAGGTGCTGCGCCTTATCAAGGACCTGAAAGGCATGGGTAAAACCATTCTGTTTTCCACGCATATTTTAGACGATGTGGAACGCGTCTGCGACACAGTTGGTATGATAGACGCCGGGCAGATGATGTTTGAAAAACCGCTTAGGCAGCTTCAAAAAGAGAATACGCAGCCTATTTTTGACATCATTCCTGCTCATTCAGTCGAGTCAAATATTTTAAATGCGTTGGAACGACTTACAGGTGTAGTATCCTTAACAAAATCAGAAGGATCCTTAACTGTCAAAGTAGCGGACAATACGGTTTCCGTATCAGTGATGAGGTTCTTGACAGATCATGAAATCGTGATAGAATCCTTTTCTCTGCGCAAGACGCGCTTAGAGGATTTGTTTTTGCATGGGGTGAACACGAAATGAGAACTGAGATTATCAAGGAACTGCGATATGCCAGAAGAAGTGGTCGAGTTTTGATTCTATTTGCGAGCTTTCTATTTTTTGCGTTGCTTACCCCCGTGATGCTAAAGGTGGTACTTCCAATGGTACTATCCGGTCAGCTTGCCGGGGAAGCTTCACAGGGCATTAGCGGCCTGACCGATATGACACAGCTTGACTGTATTCGTAACTATATGGACGATGTATTGCAGATCGGAACAATCATCATTGCTTTTACGCTGTGCGGACTTACAGCGTCTGAGATTCGGGATAATACATGGGTATTGCCCTTGTGCGCCGGTAAACGCTTCGGGCGGATGGTTGGTGCGAAACTGCTGGTTTTCGGTGTTCTGATGGTATTAATCCCCATCATAGCGCTGCTTGTCGATTACGGTTATTCCGGGTTTCTCTTTGGCTTTGAAATCGGCGTTATACCTATTTTATATGGCGGGCTGCTACAAGGAATCTATGTGTTATTTTTACTCTCCTGCCTGATAATGTGGGGTGTTTTATTGAAAAGGCCGATTCCCGCCGGGTTTTTGACGCTGGTAACGGCGTTTGGAATACACTTCATTTCTTCCTTGCTTCGATTTGGGAAGTGGACCCCTTCCGGATTGTTGGTTGAAGCACAGAAACTTATGCCGTCGGTTACTCCATCGTTACTTATCCCGATAGCTGTGACAGTGCTGCTCATCGTTTTTATGACGGCTCTTACCCTGTTGAGGCTCAGACAATTGGAGTGGAATGCGCGTGCCGAACGGTGAGAAGGTTATAAGGTGTAAGTATGAAAAAATTAAGAATACTCGAAGGTCATAGGATTTGGGTATGGTTTATCCTTTTATCCATACTGATTAGCTTGCTCGTTGCGCTGCTTTCCAGCAGTCTGCAAATCAAGCGGAATATGCGTGCCGATGCGACGCTTGATGAATTTAAGGCACATATGGATGAGCGTATTCCTGCTCTGATGAAGCAGTATCGTATTCCGGGCTGCAACATCGCGCTTGTGAAGGACAGCGAAGTCGTTTGGACACAAGGTTATGGGTATGCAGATGTGGCAAGCGGCAGAGAACTGACGGCCAATACGCCTATGAGCGTTCAATCCATTACAAAATCCGTTACAGCCTGGGGCGTAATGCGACTTGTGGAAAAGGGCTTGATTGACTTGGACGATCCGGTGTCGCAGTATCTGAAAAGCTGGAAATTTCCGCAGTCGGACTATCCGACAGAGAAAATTACAACACGGCTTCTTTTAAGCCACACTGCGGGGATGCCATTGGGGGATTTCACCAATGTCTACGCCCCCGGAGAAACAATGCCCTCTAACCGGGATGTGATGACGAGGGAAGCGGTGCTGACACGCGAGGCGGGGACGGGATTTTCTTACTCCAACACAGGCTATAATCTTTTGGAAATTTTAATTGAGGATGTCACGGGGCAAAGCTTTTCGGAATATATACGCACGGAAGTTTTACTCCCGCTGGGTATGAAAAGCGCCTTCTTTGATATACACACGGCAGCGAATCCTTATCCACCCACGGGGTATAACCTTAGAGGGAAACCGGTGCCGGTCTATCTCTATCCCTCAAAGGCTTCAGGCGGTCTGTTTGCCACAGCTCACGATATTGCTCGCTTTGCGGCGGCGGGGATGAAAGAAAACCCTGTGTTAAGTGATGAAAGTATCAAGCTGCTGTATGCTCCACAAAACCATAAAATTGGCATTTACGGTTTGATATTTGAGGCGTATGGATTTGGTCACTATATTGAAAAGCTGCCAAACGGTGCGCTCTCAGTTTCTCACGGCGGCCAAGGCAACGGCATCATGACGCATATGCAGGCTGTGCCGGAGACAGGCGACGCCATCGTGATTCTCACAAACAGCCAACGAAGCTGGCCTTTCATTGCATATGTTTTAAGTGATTGGGCGCAGTGGCGAGGGTTTCCTTCTGTCGGCATGGGAAGGATTATCTGGGGGCATTACGTACTCTGCGCTGTGATCGGTATGTTGATCTCAACAAGCCTTCTAATGGTATTTAGGCTGCTTATAAATTTTTATCAGCACAAGCGAACCAGTTTCAGACTGCTTCAAGTTGGTGCAGCATCTATCCTGCTCGGACTTCTAATTTGGTGCGCTTGCCAGAAATACTTATTTATAACTTCGGTTTTTCCGATTCTGTCCACGTGGCTTGGGGGCGCGACATTAGTGTTCTCCATAGCACTGCTGTTGTCGGCCTTGTTCCCCACACACCCAAGAAATACAGGCAAACTCTAATGCTGAATTTAGAGCCGGAGGTGTGTCTTCCGTTTTATTACTTGATATATTTCTGCAGCCACTTATCCTGTGACAATATATTTTTTATAATGAATATGAAATGAAAAGACGGATCAGAGGAGGATTGATCATGAAAAAAACAATAAACCAACGCCCCGTCATCCCATTTACTCTACGGTTTATTGCAATACACACGCTGACCTATCTGGTCTTCGGAATTTTCTTTATGCTGGTTAGCAGATATTTTGAATATTTCAAAAACGACCCAATATTTGAATTGGTGATGAAGCCCTCCGATTCATTGTACGTCGGGCTTGCGCCCCTTGCACAAGTATTGCGCGGTGCACTATTAGCACTTGCAATTTTTCCGTTCCGCGAGGTCATTATCGGGCGCAGATTTGGTTGGCTCAAGCTGTTCTTTTTACTGTTTGTGCTTACCAGTATCGGTGCGGTCATTACTGGTCCGGGGTCGATTGAAGGCTTCCTGTATACTCGATTTTCCTTCAACCCGCTCATCGGATACCCGGAAGTCGCCTTGCAAATGTTTGCGTTCTCTTGGCTATTTTGCCGCTGGCAGAACAAGCGCAAAATATGAAATGGGATGAAGCAATGAAAAATCTAAACCAAATCAATAAATGGGTGGGGTTACAATATGGACTACATCAATAGTAACAAACAAGCTTGGGAAGATGCCTTTGATAATAGTAGACCGGGCTGGGGTGAGAATCACCTGGAAAAGCTAATCAACCAAACACTTCCGTTTTTTAATCAAGATGTGATTGTTGAGCTAAAAGAAGTTGGGCTTGACGGCAAGACGATTGCACAGTTTTGCTGTAACAACGGTAGAGAATTGTTATCCGCTATGCAGTTAAACCCAAAACACGGCATCGGCTTTGACATCGCCGAAAATTTCATCGAACAGGCCACACAAATGGCGGCTAAAATCGGGCGTGCAAATTGCGAATTTATAGCCTGCAATCTCCTGGATATTGACGAAAAATATCATGGCAAATTTGACTTCATCTTCTTTACCGTAGGCGCAATCACATGGTTTGAGGACTTGGAGCTGCTTTTTTCTAAGGTCTCCAAGTGCCTATCCCCGCAAGGGAAATTGCTCATCAACGACTACCATCCGTTCACGAATATGCTACCCACGCCTGGCGAGGGCGCATACGACCCGAAACATTTGAATCGTGCGGTCTACTCCTACTTTAAGAAGGAGCCGTGGGTTGAAAATAACGGCATGAGCTACATTACTCCGGAGTACCATTCCAAGACCTTCACGAACTTTCCGCATACGCTGTCGGACATTATCAATGCTGTGATTCACGCAGGAATGTCCATACAAAAGCTGAGCGAGTACGACTATGATGTCGGGCTGTCAGATGTTTATAACAATAAGGGATTTCCTTTGTCCTTCATACTCGTCAGTGAAAAAATGGGAAGGGAGATTTGACAAATGGATCATGTTGTATATCTTGATGCAAAAGAAAAGGAATTGGACAAGTTCAAAAGTGGCCAGAAAAGCATGATTATCCGGGGAGCTGCCGGAAGAAAACTGCCCCACGGGCGGGTTCATCCCGGCGAGGTTTTATGGTTTGTTGAAAACAGCGGCGACGGGCTGGTGCGATGCTGCGCCACGGTAAAAAAGGTGTTTAGCTCAGAAAAGTTGACTGAGGAAGAATCTCAAAAGCTAATTTCAGATTATCAGGCAATGCTTTGTCTTACCCCTAATCAGATTAAGCGCTGGGGCGGCAAACGCTATCTTGTGCTGATTGAGGTGGAAAATTTGCAGGAAATCACACCTTTTGCAGTTGATCGGAGCAGCTACGGCAACATGGACGACTGGCTCCCCGTCGATAATATCGAACGCATAAAAAATAATCTCTCTGATTCCTGTTGGTAAAAGAGAGGACGAAGCGGATTACTTTCTTTAAAATAGAGATAGGAGATGATGGTATGGAATGGCTGAACAGGTTAAATGCAGTAATCGCGTATCTGGAAGATCACATAGAAGACGAGATTGACCTAACGCGAATGGCGCAGATTGCCTGTTGCTCCCCCTTTCACTTCCAGCGTATGTTTTCCTATCTGGCGGAGGTGCCGCTCGGGGAATATATACGCAGACGGAAAATGACAAGAGCGGCGGCTGACTTGCAAGATGACAGTGTGCGAATCATTGATGTTGCCTTAAAATATGGCTATGAATCGCCTACGGCTTTCAATCGCGCTTTTAAGAGCATACATGGAATCGCGCCTTCAAAAGCACGAAAATCCGGAGCGGTTCTAAAAGCCTACCTGCCCATCAGCTTCAAAATCACTATAAAAGGAGAGGTTGAAATGGATTATCGTATTGAAAAGAAGGACGAATTTAGAATCGTGGGAGCTAAAGAGCATTATGTTCTGAATGTGGAAGAAAATTTCACGCAGATTCCGGTATTCTGGCAGAAAACAGTGCAGAGCGGCATATTTTCGCAGATTTTAGAACTCGTGAATCAAGAGCCTAAAGGAATCATGGGCGTAACCAGCAGTATGAAAGGCAAGGATTTCGATTATTACATTGCCGCCCCCAGCGACATGGCTGTACCGGAAGGGTTGTATGAATATAATGTTCCGGCTTGCACATGGGCGATTTTTACTTGCATCGGTCCCATGCCAACGGCTATCCAAGCCTTGCAAAAGCGTATCGTCAGGGAATGGCTTCCGACTTCCGGCTATGAGTATGCCGATGCACCAGATATTGAAGTATATTTCGAAGGAAATCAACAGGCCGAGGACTATCGGTGTGAGGTTTGGCTACCGGTGGAAAAGAAATAAACGAGGTTCGCTAAGCCGACGGCTCTCTCACCAAGAGTACCAAAGTGGACGGCTGCGAGATAGGCGGAAACGGCGCGAGAAAGTTGAAAAATGCTACAAATATTAAGTAAAGCACAGCCGGACGGGAAATTTCCTGTCCGGCTGTGCTTTACGTACCCGGTTTGCCATGTAGGTTCACATCATATCCCTATGAACGTGTTCCCTTTGGTTTTCCGGGCTTTTGTTATTAAAGTGTTTGTTCGCCTTGTACCCCAAAAGTTAAAATCAAATTCCTGTTTGACGACACTATGTACAGATATACTTTCTACACCATCCTTTTGCAAGAATGCTCTGGACGATACTGGGGATGTAACGGAGAATAGGAAAACGAGGCTGACAAACGCCAGCCTCGTTCTTTATAGTTTGTTGTCAGCGATTCGCTCTCTCAAATTCTCAATTTTAGAGCGGATTGCTTTTATAGTACGTTCAAAGTCCACATCGCTTTTGCCGGTTGGGTCATCTAACCCCCAATCCTCCCTGTGCATACAGGGCAAAAAAGGACACTGCACATTGCAGCCCATAGTCACCACGATATCAACTGGGGGAATCTCCTCCAGCAGCTTACTGCGCTGAGTTCGCTCCATGTCGATGCCATAAATCTGCTTCATCAGCCGCACAGCATCCTGATTGATTTGCGGCTTTACTTCCGTTCCGGCAGAATAGCTTTCAAAGACATCAGACGCAAGGTGCTTGCCCAGTGCTTCGGCAATTTGGCTGCGGCAGGAGTTGTGTACGCAGATAAATGCTACTTTAGGTTTGCTCATACTGGAAACCATCCTTTCGTTTTGTTGGCGATTTTTACAAGCAACAGCATCACCGGCACCTCGGTCAGCACGCCAACTACGGTGGCAAGAGCCGCCGGTGAAGTAGTACCAAACAATGCAATCGCCACAGCGACCGACAGTTCAAAGAAGTTGGACGCGCCAATCATCCCCGCAGGGGCGGCAATATCATGGGGCAGCTTCAGCCATTTGCAAGCAAAATAAGCGATGAAGAAAATAAGGAAAGTTTGCAAAACAAGCGGCACAGCAATGAGTAGAATGTGAAGCGGATTATTCAAAATCACATCACCTTGGAAGGAAAACAGCAATACCAAAGTGAGCAGCAGACCAATGCTGGTGGCATTATCAAATTTATGGACAAAGGTGTTTTCAAAATACTCTGTGCCCTTACGATTTGTCACCAGCACACGGGTCAGAATACCGCCCGCAAGCGGAATGACTACAAATAAAATGACCGATAAAATCAGCGTGTCCCATGGCACGGACACGTTGGAAACGCCCAGTAGGAATTTCACAATCGGCACAAAGGCAACCAGAATAATCAAATCGTTGGTTGCTACCTGTACTACGGTGTAGGCAGGGTTTCCTTTGGTGAGCGTGCTCCAGACGAACACCATCGCTGTGCAGGGTGCCGCACCCAAGAGTACTGCACCCGCCAGATACTCCTTGGCGAGGTCAGGGGCAATCAAGCCCTTAAAAACCACATAGAAAAATAGCGCGGCGATACCGTACATGGTGAACGGCTTGATGAGCCAATTTGTCGCCCAAGTGACAAACAGCCCCTTTGGATTTTTACCCACATTTTTGACACTCTGAAAATTCACCTTCATCATCATGGGATAAATCATCACCCAAATGAGGATGGCGACCGGAATGGACACTCTGGCATACTCAAAACGGCCTAAAAATGCAGGAACGGCAGGTGAAAATTTGCCAATCAACACGCCTGCCACCATACAAAGAGCGACCCACACGGTCAAGTATTTTTGAAAGAAGCCAATGCTTTGTGATTTTTCATTTGCCATAACTTTACCCTCGTACCTTTTGCAGAATTTTAACGACCTCGTCCTTTTTCAAAACCTTGCCAAAGGAAACGACCTTGCCGTCCACAACCAAAGCAGGAGTTGTCATCACGCCGTAAGCAGCAATCTGTGTAAAGTCCGTCACATGGTCAATGGTGGCATCCATGCCAAGCTCTTTGAGCGCTTCCAAGGTAGCCGCTTCCAGTTGATTGCACTTTGCACAGCCCGAGCCAAGCACCTTGACGGATGAACCGCTGACTTTTGCTTTTTCGGCTTCCGCAATCGTTTCTGTATTGCAGTCACCGCCACAGCAGCAACCGGAGCTTTTTGCTTCTTCGGCAGCTTTCTTTGCAGCAATTTCGAAGGGATTGCACATTCCGCCGCAATCACACTGCACCAGTTCTTCCTCTGCATTTTTCTTTTTACCAAAACCAAACAATGCCATAATAAAATCCTCCTAAAATTTATTCTTAGAAACCTATAAAAACAAGCAGAAACCGATGTGCGCAATCACAGCGTTCATGACGATTTTCAAAATGGTGCTTGCTTTGCCATACTTCTCATTTCGTGAAAGCTTTTGCACAAAGCCGATAGAGGTTCCCGCAATCACGGCGACAATTCCGCACCCAATGAAATAGCGCAGGAGCAAAAAAGCGCCTCGTGCAAGGCTGGCACAACGATTTTCAATATCCTTTGTTTACTCATCCGCAAGTACCTCCCGAGCAGCAACCGGTCTTCACAGCTTTTCCCTCAAAGAAGTTTTTGAGATTTTCCGGAAGTGAATACGCGCCGCAGTCACAAACGGGCTGCACTATGCCGAACACAGTTCTTAGAATTCCTTCGGCCAGCATGGCTTTGGGTGGTACTTCATAGGCTTGACCTTTGTATGCAAAGGTACGACAGGTCACATCGGTTCCGCTGATTTCACCACAGCAGCCGCAGATGTTTTCCGCAACAGGTCCGCAGATATCCTGCCCATTTACCCGAATGGTGGGCGATGCAAGGAATCGGTAGTGCTCCGCCAGTTCTTTTGTGGCGATCTGTACCTTTTGAAGCCGCATGGTATATCCGGCAGCCTCCAAAGCGGGCGCGATACTGCCCAAAACTTTTTCCAGTACCGCATCGGCGCCGATACAGCGGTCACAGGTATTGAGATCAAGATAGAGATATTCCACAAGCACAGCCTTGGAGGAATCCTCCTCACAAGCCCCGCCGCGGCAGCAATCTACGCTTTTTTCTGCAATGCATTCGCCGTTTGGTGGTGTCCAGCCAGTATCATCGCCTACATAGGAGATGGCGCCTGCCGGACACTTGTTGCCGCAGCCGTGGCAACGGTCAATGCAGTTTCCGGGTTTCATCACCACAGGGGATGGGGCTTTTGCCTTGTTATAAACACCGTGGGAGCAAAAATCCACACAGGTTCCACATTCGGTGCAAGCAAGATAATCGATGACTGGATACCAGTTTTTAGCCATTTTCTTTCCCTCCCATTAAACCAGTAGATACTGGAAAATATTAAACAGATAGCCAACAATAATAATGCCGATGGTGCAGATGGCAATAAATGTGCCCAACAGCTTCGGCTTTACCGCCTTGCGTAGCATGATGATGGAGGGCAGGGAAAGCGTTGTGACGGCCATCATAAAGGAGAGAACGGTACCAAGCTGCGCGCCTTTGTAGAGCAGCGCTTCGGCCACCGGAATCGTGCCGAAAATGTCAGCGTACATGGGAACGCCAAGCAGAGTTGCCAGCACAACGCCGAAAGGATTATGGCTGCCCAGCACCGTCTCAATCCAGCTTTCAGGAATCCAGTTGTGGATGATAGCTCCGATACCCACGCCAACGAGAATGTACGGCAGGACTTTTTTGAAGGTTGACACCACCTGATCCTTGGCATAAAGGACACGCTCTTTGCGGGTTAAATCAGGCGATTCAATATCTACGCCGCTTGCCGAGCGAATGAATTCCTCCACATAGTTTTCCATGTGAAGTTTTTCAATCAGCGTACCGCCAATGACCGCAATAACCAGGCCCACAAGCACATAGACGATAGCGACCTTTGTGCCAAAGATGCTCATGAGCAGAACGAGCGACCCAAGGTCTACCATGGGTGAGGAAATCAGAAAGGAAAAAGTCACACCAAGGGGCAGTCCAGCGCTGGTAAATCCAATGAACAGAGGTATGGAGGAGCAAGAGCAAAAAGGCGTTACCGTGCCAAGTAGTGCTGCCATGATATTTGCCCACACGCCGTGAAAGCGGCTCATGATTTTCTTGCTTCGCTCCGGCGGGAAGTAGCTTTGAATGTACGAGATGATGAAAATCAGCACGCAGAGCAGTACGGTGATTTTTAGTACATCATAGATAAAGAATTGAACGCTTCCACCAATTCGTCCTGTTACATCAAGACCGAACAGCGAGAGCAGATTACCGATTAGGGCGTTGAGCCATTTCATTCCAAGCACTTGGTCTTGAAAGAACAGCCACATATTTTGAAGGATCTCCATAGGGTAAGCGCCTCTCTTTCTAAAATTCAATAGTCATATCAAAAAATATTGATATGTTGTGCCGAATAAAAGCCACCTTCCATCAGATGGCCGTTATTGATTGCAACAACGAGTATCTTCAGCGGTTGCATTGGGGGTGGTAATTGCTTTTAACAGGAGCATGGCCTTGTGGCTGCCCTGTTCACTGATTTTATAATGTGTCCATTTGCCTTCCTGTCTGCTTTCAACAATACCCGATTCACATAAAATCTTCATGTGATAGGACAAGGAGGACTGACCGATTTCCATTTGATCAATGAGCATGCAGGCGCATTTTTCACCGCTGCGCAGCAGTTCCAAAATGGCAAGCCGCTTTTCATCGCAAAATGCCTTAAATACATTAGCGTTCTTCTCCGGAGTAAGCTCCAACGTTTATCACCTCACATCAAATTATCTTGATATGATATAGTATATGCTTCATATCAAAAAATGTCAATATGAAAGGAAGCGCTGTTTATGAAAATTAAAATCCGTTCACCGACCTAATGCAAGGATACTCTGGACTATTCTTGGCATGTAGACAAAGCAAGAGCCGTCGCGTCAAGTTAGATGCAACGGCTCAATTTCGTGATAAGTCAGATTTTATTGTGTAGGTGAAGTTAAACACTAACAGAGGGTGTGCTCATACCTTTACACAATGTTTTCACCCAAAATAATTTTTGGCATAGTGGTTAAGCATCTGTTCCACCGCTTGTAAAAATGCTCTAACCCTAACTTTGACACCCTTGCGTGAGTTTCTTCATCTCTAACAGTCCAATGTAAAACATAAGTGACTTTGCCTACATTGCGTGTGAGGCGAACAGGCAATGCCCCTTCTTTAACGGCATTAAAATCTGTTTGGCGGTGGGTGCGTTTGATATATCTAACTTCAATAACACCATCCTGCTCCATATAAAAGGCGGCAACCTCTTTCATAAGTTGCTCAATTTCCTCTTGCTTTTCAATCTTTGCCTCATAGATACAAATTTCATTAAACATTTATTGCACCACCTCGCACATTATATAAACTTGCTCACCGAGCGTTAATTTCCCATGCTACCGTTTCACAAAAGTTTTACACGGTAGATATATAAAGTGAGTTTACCATAGTAAATCGGAACTTTCAATCAAACAAATATGAACAATGGAAAGGACACAGATACTATTAAAAAAGTCCGTTCACCACCCTTATGCAAGGATACTCTGGCAGATACTTGGAATGTAAGGGATAGTCGCATTTACATCAGAAAACAAGGGGAGCGGCACGAGTCGCTCCCCTTGTTTTCCTAAAATGATTTCTACTCACTCTTTCTCCTTTTCCGACCCCAGCTCTTTCCCAAGCTCAAGCACAACGCCGTCGTCACCAGAGATAAAAAGTTCCTCTGTTTTTTGCTGCGCACGCTGAAGCAACGAAATGGCATCCGTCACATCGTTGAACAGCGAATCATACATTTTTCTGTAATCTGCCACGTAATTGACCTCCTAAAATTATTTCGGTGGCCACCGTTGTGTGGTATTGAAACTCTGAAGGAGCTGATTGTCAAGTTGTTTTTGAACTATTCTCAAGTATTACTCACTGCTCGAAATCTGGCAAACAAGATTTTTATATATTAAGGGAGGTGAATCTCAAGTGTTTATATGGGATTTTGTCCTTGGAACCGTGATGGATCAGATTATCGAATGGCTCTATGGACAGGTGGTTGGCTTTCTTGCCGACTTTTTTGCACAGATGGGAAACATGGGCATGGAGCTGTTCGAAATGAATTGGGTACAGTCCATCGTCCTGTTTTTTTCTTATCTGGCTTGGGCGCTGTATGGAACCGGACTTGTGGTCTCGGTATTTGAAACCGGCATTGAGTACCAGCATGGCCGGGGCAGCGTGAAGGATGCCGCCTTAAATGCCCTCAAAGGCTTTATGGCGGTGTCCCTTTTTACAATCCTGCCGGTGGAGCTGTTCAAGCTCTCGGTCAATCTCCAGAGCAGCATCACGGCGGGGATCACCGGCTATGGAAGCAGCTTTGGTGACCTTGCAGGAAATATCATTGCCGAGCTTGGCAGCTCGCCGGATGTCGGCGGTGCCATGGGCTCCGGCGTCTTCGGAGGCCTGGCAGTCATTACAAGCCCCATCTTGACGCTCTTTATAATAATCATGATGGGCTATGCGGTCATTAAAGTGTTCTTTGCCAACCTGAAGCGCGGAGGTATTTTGCTGATACAGATTGCCGTGGGCAGCCTGTATATGTTCTCCGTTCCTCGCGGGTATCTGGATGGATTTATCCAATGGAGTAAGCAGATCATCGGCCTGTGCCTCACCACATTTTTGCAGGCCACCATCCTTGCCGCGGGGCTTATGGTACTGCGAACCCATGCCCTGCTGGGTCTTGGGCTGATGCTGTCAGCCGGAGAAGTGCCAAGGATTGCCGGGGCCTTTGGCTTGGACACCAGCACGAAAGCCAATCTGATGAGTGCTGTATATACCGCACAGGCGGCTGTCAGTACCACCCGCACCATCGTGCAGGCGGTGGCAAAATAACTGAGAAAGGAAATAGACTATGAAATTAATCTATGTGGCGTCCCCCTATGCCGGGGACATCCAAAAGAATACCGAGTTTGCCAAGAGAGCGTGCCGCCATGTGATGAATGAGGGGCATGCTTTTTTTGCGCCCCATTTGATGTATCCGCAGCTCCTCAACGACGCCAATCCCCATGAGCGGCAGACCGGACTCGACATGGGCATTGCCATGCTATTCCGTTGCGATGAGTTGTGGTGCTATGGTGACCGGGTCTCACCGGGGATGCGCCTTGAAATCGAGGAAGCGGGCAGACTCGGAATCCCGGTGTGCCGGGTAATGGAACAGGAAAACGGCTTTGTCATAGACAGAGTAAAAGACAATGTACCGGCCGAGGCTCCCTTGTTGGCAATGGGTATGGTCTGATGATGACGATGGGGAGTCTCTTTGATGGGATCGGAGGCTTCCCCCTTGCCGCTGTCCGCAACGGTATCGCTCCCTTATGGGCAAGTGAAATCGAAGCCTTCCCCATCGATGTGACGAAAATACGATTTCCCGAAATGCTCCATGTCGGGGATATTACAAAGCTGGACGGAGCAACTCTGCCGCCTGTGGATGTTATTACGGGCGGCTCGCCCTGTCAGGATTTATCGGTTGCAGGTCAGCGTGCTGGCTTGGCGGGAGAGCGCTCCGGATTGTTTATGGAGCAGACACGGATCACGAAGGAGATGAGAAAAGCCGATGAACAGCGAAACATACCAGCTCACCTTGTTCGACCTCGATACCTCGTTTGGGAGAATGTCCCCGGAGCCTTCAGCTCCGCAGAGGGGGAGGACTTCCGGGCGGTCATCGAGGAGATCGTCCGCATCAAAGACAGTACCTGTGATGTGCCTCGACCTGAGTCCGGGCGCTGGGAATCTGCTGGGGCTGCCATTTTGGGAGATGAATTCAGCCTGGCTTGGCGTGTCATGGACGCACAATACTGGGGAGTCGCCCAGCGTCGCCGCCGCATCTTCCTTGTCGCAGATTTTGGAGGCACAACCGCACCCCAAATACTATTTAAGCAAGACAGCCTGTTTGGGGATACTGCGGAGAGCCGAAGCCAGAGGGAAGGAGCTGCCGCCTCAGCTCAAGGAGGCCCTGATGATACAGGCCGGAATTGCCTGACCCCATGGGATGTGCAGAGCCGCCGCATCTTTGAGGAAACCGGAACATGGCCCTCTCTTTATGGCGGCGAAGGCGGCGGTCATGGATACATCAGGACAGAAGAAAAAAAGGTGTCGGGATTTGACGGTTATAACGGTGATTTAACCGGGGAGCTGGCTTCTACTCTTGGTGTTAACTGCGGAATGTCTACCGGAAGAAACGGTGTAATCACATCAACCACCTTTGCCGCTAACCAACGTGACGAGGTGCGGGATCTGCACGATGTCGCCGGAGCAATACAGGCCCAGCCGGGCATGAAACAGCAGACTTTTGTAGCGGATACGGAAAAAATCAACGCCTTTCATGTGAACCAGAGAGATGAGGTCATCGACCTTGATGGCGTATCCGGCGCACTGCTGGCAACCCGCAATATGCAGATGCAGACCTTTGTCACTCAGCAACCGCTGGTCTGCTTAAACGACCACGGCGGGGAACGGATGGACATCACCGAGGAAGTGACGCCCACACTCCGTGCAGGCATGGGCAGGCATCCCCCGTTGGTGGCACAGCCCAACTGTCTGAATGGATGGGATACACAGCAAAGCCGTGTGTTCACTCCGGAGGGTGTGGCGCCGACTCTTGCCGCCAAAGGGGACCCCGGCGAATCGTCAGATTCGTTGGGGAGAGGAGGTGCAACGGAGCGTGTGGATTTCGGGTGCGAAGCGCCCGAAGAAACTGAGCGAAGTTTGCAACGACGAGGCGGCGGGGGCAGAAACCCGGCGGGGCTTCTGTTTGCGGCAGGAGTGGTCAGCAAGGGCGATGGCGATTGCTTTTTAACACCCGAAACCCACACTTCGCTCACCAACGGCGGCGGGCAGGCCGGACAGGGCTATCCCTGCGTGCTGACTGCGGGATTCTGCGGCAGCGCCAGTGCCGAGGCCAGAGGAATCGGCTACCAGGACGAGTGTTCACCTACCATTAAAACCGGCACTGCTCCATCGGTGCTCTGCCTCAACGATCAGGGCGGCAGCCAGATGCACTGCACGGAGGATATAACAGGAACCCTTCGTGCCCAGGAGCATGGACATCAGCCGCTGGTCATGGCAACCCAGCAGGGCGGCGCGGAAATTGGCGAGGGCATCTGCCCAACCATTACATCGGCCGCAGGAACCTCCGGCAACAACCAACCTGTGCTGTTTGATAACCATGCCAAGGATTGCAGATATACCGGGCCCTTGGAGGTAGCGCCTACTGTAACATCAACCTACGGTACAGGTGGGAATAATGTCCCGCTTGTGGGAAGCCCTGTTGCCTTTTCCCTTGACTCCAAGGAATCCAACAGCATGAAATCAGCCAATCCCCATTCGGGATGCCGGGAAACGGAAGTTGCCAGAACCATCGACACCACCAATCCGGATCCCAGTAAGAATCAGGGGGGCATCGCTATATTGCAGGAAAGTATCTGCATCGCAGGCAACACCATTGACCGGCAACCGGAAAACGGCGGCAACGGATTGGGCTGTCAAACGGATGTCAGTTACACCATTACCACCAGCGACCGCCATGCGGTGTGCGAACCATATCAAGAGGTCGTCGGGGCCCTTTGCCGCGGTGATGAGAAAGGCATCGGCAGCCAGTATGTCAGCCAGGACAAGTGCATCGTGGAAAATCGCAACCTCATTCGCAGGCTCACCCCTCTGGAGTGTGAACGGCTTCAAGGCTTTCCCGATGGCTGGACGCTGATACCGGGAGCATCCGACTCTGCCCGCTACAAGGCACTTGGTAACAGTGTAGCGATACCATGCGTGGATTTTGTCCTCCGCGGTATCGCATATTTTTTGCGAAAAATTCATGAGGAACAGGAGGAAACACCCCCATGTACATCTACCCCGACAACTTAAAATCAAAGGCTACCCTGTGGCTGTGGGAACTGCGGGATATCGGCATCATTGGTGTCGGATGCCTGATTTCTGTATTCGCTCTTTCCCAGCTTGGCTGGCTGCCGCCCATCGTCCTGACGGCACTTTATGCTTTTTTATCCATACGCTTTGAGGATGTGAGCATCCTCGATTTTATCCGTTATGCCGCCACTTTCCTTTTCGGGAAGCAGCAGACCTATGAATGGAGGGCGTGATATGAACAGAAAAAAGAAACAGGAGGCCAGGGAAAAAGCCTCCACCCGCCAGCTCATGGGCATTGAGGACATCACAGGCCACAGCCTTGTAACTCCTCACGGCGAGCTGGTATTTTTTATGATAAAACCTACTAACATCAGCGTACTGTCCGATTCCAGCATTGGTGCAAGGATTTATGCCCTTATGAATGTGCTGAAGGGGATCTCGGATATTGAAATACTGTGTCTGAACAGCCGTGAAAACTTCGAGGGCAACAAGAGCTATCTCAAAGCCAGAATGGAGGCCGAGCAGAACCCTGTCATCCGCAAGCTGCTTATGCAGGATATGACAGCCCTTGACCGTATGCAGGTGCAGATGGCAACAGCGCG
Organism: Sedimentibacter hydroxybenzoicus DSM 7310; assembly: GCF_013403245.1. GTDB lineage: Bacteria > Bacillota > Clostridia > Tissierellales > Sedimentibacteraceae > Sedimentibacter > Sedimentibacter hydroxybenzoicus. Next base: position 120,678 of record NZ_JACBNQ010000002.1, read on the forward strand.
GGAATTTTTAATCATCATCCGTCTGCGGGGCGAAAAAGAAAAGGATGTGCATCCCTATCTTTCCCGCATTGAAAAGAGCCTCAAGGATCAAGGCTTCACAGCACACAAGGCGGATGAATCAGACTTAAAACGCTTACTGGGTGTCTACTACGAGCAGAACGTAACAACAGAAAAATATGAGGATTATGACGGAGAAAGGTGGGTGATATTTGGTGAGTAAAATCAGAAAAAAAGAAATACCGGAGGCTGAGCGAACGAAAATCAAGGACTTCCTCGACATGGTTGCGCCGGGTATCATTAAGTTTAATACGGACCATTTTGTGTGCGGCAACACCTATCGGTGTGTCTGGGCGCTCCGTGAATATCCGACTGCCACCGACGAGCAGGCCATCCTGCGCCATCTCGGAGAAAAGGACGGCGTAACCCTGCGCATCTACACCAGACAGGTAACGGCAGCCGAGGAAAAGAAAATCATCCACAATGCCGCCAATAAAAACCGTATGGATAAGAGCAACACCAATGACCTTCAGCAGACGGTCACCGCTGAAAGCAACTTGCAGGATGTGGTCACATTGATTTCCTCCATGCACCGAAACCGTGAGCCGCTCCTGCACTGTGCTGTTTTCATCGAGCTGACAGCTCACGATATCGACGCTCTAAAACTGCTCCAAACCGATGTGCTGACCGAGCTGGTTCGCTCAAAACTCAATGTGGATCGTCTCATGCTCCGCCAGCGGGAGGGGTTTCTCTCGGTCGGTCCGGCAGGACGGAATGTGTTCGGCAGCCAGTTTGAGCGTGTGCTTCCGGCAAGCTCTGTGGCAAACCTCTATCCCTTCAATTACTCCGGCAAGACCGACCCTCATGGATTCTACCTTGGCAGAGACAAATTCGGCTCCAATATCATTGCGGATTTCGATAAGCGTGATGATGACAAGACGAATGCCAATGTGTTGATCCTCGGAAACTCTGGTCAGGGCAAGAGCTACCTTCTTAAGCTCATTCTCTGCAATATCCTCGAATCGGGCAAGGCTATGCTTTGCCTTGATCCCGAGCACGAATATGTGGAGCTGGTTGAAAATCTTGGCGGCTGCTTTATCGACCTCATGTCCGGCCGGTATATGATCAACCCACTGGAACCAAAAACCTGGGATGAAGGCGGCAGCCCGGAGGATACCGATGCACCTCAGGCATTCCATGAATCCACCAAGCTCAGTCAGCACATCAGCTTTCTCAAGGATTTCTTCCGATGCTATAAAGACTTTTCTGACCGTCATATTGACGCCATTGAAATCATGCTGGGCAAGCTGTACGAAAAACACGGCATCAGCGACAGAACCGATTTCAGGAGGATGACGGCTGCGGATTATCCCATCTTGTCCGACCTCTACGGTTTCATTGAGAATGAGTACAAAAGCTATGATAAAACCAAGCATCAGCTTTATACCGCAGAACTTCTGCAGGAAATCCTGCTGGGGCTACACTCCATGTGTATGGGTGCTGAGAGTAAATTCTTCAACGGCCACACCAATGTAACCTCTGACCGCTTCATTGTGTTCGGGGTTAAGGGACTGCTGCAGGCCAGTAAGAATGTCAAGAACGCCCTGCTATTTAATGTGCTTTCCTTCATGAGCGATAAGCTGCTGACCGAAGGCAATACCGTTGCCGGTATTGATGAACTGTACCTGTTCCTGACCAATCTGACTGCCATTGAGTATATTCGCAACTTTATGAAGCGTGTGAGAAAGAAGGATTCGGCAGTAATTTTAGCTTCTCAGAATCTGGAGGACTTCAACATTGAGGGTATCCGGGAGCTGACCAAGCCGCTGTTTTCTATCCCGACCCACGCCTTTCTCTTCAATGCAGGCAACATCGACAAACAGTTTTATATCGATTCCCTCCAGCTTGAAGAAAGCGAATACAACCTCATCCGTTTTCCCCAGCGTGGTGTCTGCCTCTACAAGTGCGGCATAGAGCGGTATAACCTTGCAGTCCACGCCCCTGTCTATAAGGAAAAACTCTTCGGAAAAGCAGGTGGCAGATAATGAAGAAGGGAGAAAAAAACATGGACAGACTACAAAATCATAAGGAAACGAAAGCAGGACTCCTGGATGATATGCTATCTTTTATCCGCTACACTCCGAATCGGGAAGCGGATATCTTGGCTTTTATGGAGAAATACCAGAAAGCCGAAAATGAAGAACGGTCCGAAATCTTAGACAGCCTGCGATGCTGCATGGACGGAAAGGAATACCCCAATCCCTACGCAGGTGGCTATCATTATACACCGGAGGATGTGTCCCTGATGGGAAAGATTTTAGACGAATATATCGACGATCTCATATTAGCTGAGGATGATCCCGCCGCAATTTCTGAATGTGTTCGGGATACGGTCTTAAAAATCAATGCCCTCAATGAGGAATGTGACCGGTCTTTGATTGATACTTGGCGAAGGGAAAGGCTTTGTAGTTTTATCAACTCCGCCGCTGAAATGGCAGGACTCCTACATGAAAAAGACCACACCCTGCAGCACAGGATGTGGTAAAGGCGGTGGTTAAATGGAGATACAGGGTCAGGATTTCGGAATTGAAATTGAAATGACCGGCATTACAAGGAGCCGTGCCGCAGAGGTGATTGCCGAATATTTTGGCACAGCCAAGGAATATGAAGGCACCTATTACGATGTTTACTATGCCCGTGACAGCGAGGGGCGCAAATGGATAGTCATGAGCGATGCCAGTATTGACTGCCAAAGAAAAGAAGACCGGCGGAAAGTAAGTGCTGATAGAAGCTACAGCGTGGAACTGGTCAGTCCCATCTGTCAGTACAAAGATATTGAAGCTGTGCAAGAGATGATCCGAAACCTGAGAGAAGCAGGTGCTTTTGTAAACTCCTCCTGCGGCATTCACATCCACATCAACGCCGCTCCCTTTGAAGCACCAAAGCTGCGTAATCTGGTCAACATCATGGCGGCCAAGGAGGATATGATTTATAAGGCACTGAAGGTTTCACGAGGCAGGGAAAGCAGCTACTGCCAGAAAATTGATCCCGTCTTTTTGGAGCAGATGAATCGAAAAAAGCCTTCCACCTTAGAACAACTTAAACGTATCTGGTACAATGGCGATGATGGCAGCCGGGAGCATTATCATTCCAGCCGCTATCGCTGTCTCAATCTGCACAGCGTGTTTCAAAAAGGCACTGTAGAATTCCGTGCTTTTAATGGAGACTTGCATGCAGGAAAGATTAAAGCCTATGTCCAGTTCTGTCTTGCCATCACCGCACAGGCTCTTAACCAGCGGTCGGCAAGTCCAGTTAAAACCCAATCCACCAACGAAAAATATACCTTTCGTGTGTGGCTTTTGCGGCTTGGCTTGATTGGGGATGAGTTTAAAACAGCCCGGAAGCATTTGCTGGATCACTTAGAGGGATGCATCGCATGGAAAGACCCGGCACAAGCAGAAAGACAAAAAGAACGGCTGCGGGAAAAGCGTGAAGCGGAGCGAATACAAGCCGCAGAAGCAGAACAGCAACCAACTGAAGAAATTGTTTTGGAAGCGGAGGATGAAGAATCCCCCGCTTTTACTATGTCAATGTGAGGGAATTCATATGAAAAACAAACTGTATATTGCCTACGGCAGTAATCTCAATTTGCCGCAGATGGCTGGGAGATGTCCCACCGCCAAGGTGGTTGGGGCTTCTGCAATTAAGCATTATGCCCTTGTGTTTCGGGGAGGCAGGAATGGCGCAGTGGCGACTATTGAGCCTTGCGAGGGTTCTTCTGTTCCTGTTTTGCTCTGGAAAATCACCCCGGAAGATGAGGCTGCCCTTGATATTTATGAAGGGTTCCCCCGGTTTTACGACAAGGAAACCGTAGAGCTTTCGCTGGATGACAAGCTTGTTTCTGCTATGGTCTATATCATGACTCCGGGACACAGGCTGGGCTATCCGTCAGATTTTTATTACAACACCATACTTGAAGGTTATAAAAGTGCAGGATTTGACCCCTCTGTTTTAGAGCAGGCAATCGATTATACCGAGCAGCTCATGGGAAGCGAGCCGGAGCCGGAACAACAAAATCTGTTCGGCTTTGACGGCCTCAAATGGTGGTGACGGCATGGCAGATCCCGCAACCATTACGGCTGTTGCAAAAGCAGCCGCTGCCGTACTCTCGGATGAACACACCCGAAAAACCATCGGATGGATCATCGCCGCCATTCTGTCCCCGCTCATCTTAATCATCGTACTGGTCTGCGCCCTGCTCTCCGGCACCGCAGACCACAACAACACGGCAGTGGATCTGTGCTTTCATGGCGGTGTGATTCCGGGAAGTATGCCCGCGGATTACAGGGAATACATCGGAGATATGCGGCAGAGCTTCACCCTCATAGACGGAGCCATAGCCACCGTCAACGCAGATATGGAGGACAGCAACGGCCTTGATTCCGTGCGAGTCAAGGCGATTTTTTATTCTCTGTTCTTCGGTGCAGAATCTCCCTCCCGGTTGGAACACCGAAGATATGTGGACTGCTTTGTCACCTACGAGGAACGCACTCGCACTGTGGAAAATGAGGATGGCACGACCTCGGAAGAAACCTATACTGTGGCCGTTCCCATTCGGGAGCTGGCTGTGGTATACGCAAATATCACTTCCGCCATAGGCGTATCTGCCACCCATGAAAGCCAGGTCAATGCTACGGAGATATACTACCGTGTACTTTACGGCAGACCGGCGCCCACCTATGGCGATGCGTTCGACCAATGGTCGGACGGTCTGCCCCTTTCGTCCGCACCGTTTATCGGGGCGGACGGTTTCTGTTCTCCTCTGGGTGAGGACTGGCGGAGCATGGTCACCTCCGAGTTCGGTTACCGCAAAGACCCATTCACAGGGCAGACCAAAGGTCATGGCGGCATAGATCTCGGCGCACCAAAAGGCACTTCGATCCGTGCCGCACTGCCCGGCACAGTTTATGTCGTCCGCTATGCAAACAGCGGTTACGGCTATCATGTGATGATCGATCACGGCGGTGGCTTCGTAACCTTATACGCCCACTGCTCCAAAATCCTTGCCACCGAAGGACAACAGGTGGAGGCGGGAACGATGATTGCCGAGGTGGGCTCCACCGGCCGTTCCACGGGAAATCACTTGCACTTTGAAGTCAGGATTGGCGGAGAAAAACAGAATCCAAGAAGCTATCTGCCATGATAAAAGAAAGGAAGGTCTTATGAAAGAAAACATGATCAGAGTATTGAAAATTGAGCCAGAGCAGGTACCCGCAATAAAGGAAATTCAAAATGACCTTGCAAGCCTGCAGGCGGAGGTGGGCGGCCTGATTGAATGCATCAGCTTTCCCAACGGCTGTGTTGTAGTCTGCAATGAAGAAGGTAAATTAAGAGGAATGCAACCCAACAGACGGCTGGGCGCGGATATTATCTGCGGCCCTTTTTTTGTCTGCGACACCACCTGTGATGGGAATTTCACCTCTCTCAGCAAAAGTAAAATTGCCGAATACAGCCAGCTCTTTTCTGAAATTCCTGAGTTCACCGGACAGGAGCCGGAGCTTGAACCCGGCATCACCTTTATCGGATTTAATTATTAGGAGGGCAATCACAATGAAAAAAGAAACCGTCACCATACAAATGGAAGCGGAAAAGCTCCGTGCGGTCAAACGCTATATGGAGAAAAAGGATGCAAATTTAGAAAAGGAGCTTGGCGACTCTTTGCAAAAGCTCTATGAGAAATATGTGCCTGCTACCGTCCGGGAATATATTGATGAAAGCGCAAATGAAAAATCCCCAGCATCTCCTTCACTCAAAAAACAGAAAGAAAAAATGGGAGCAGCCCCATCCTCAAATGGTGCTCAAACCCCTGCGGAGCGGTAAGGCGCTTGGCTCCCACCCCCGTTGACAACCCGTTGCCCCCTGTCCGCCCCTGTGTGGACTTTTGTAGGGGGAGGTGGCAGGTTTACCCACAGCACCTACTAAAACCGATTGTGAGGACTTTGTGGGGAGCAACAAAAAACCACCATCCAGCGAAAGGATGCAGAAAGACCCTGCCTTCTCCATGGTCGAAAAGAGAGCAGGATAAAGGCGGGTGGTCGCAAGCGCCCTCCCGCCGCCCACTTCGCCCAGCAGTGCTGGGCGTTTCTCGCACTTCCCCATGAGGTGGTCGGATTGCGGGTTTGTCACAGCCAGGGTGGTCGGGATTTGAGAAAATGCAGGGAAACAAAGGAATTTGCACGGTCACCTCATAGGTGGACACCCACGAAAGGTCGGATTTAACATGAAAAATAACAAGGAACGGACAGCGGTCTGGCTATACCCCGAAACCATGGAACGGCTGGACGGCTGGCTGCCAAAGGATAACTGCAAGAGCCGCAGCGAGTTTATTGAAAAAGCGCTCGGCTTTTACATGGGCTACCTTGGGACGGAGGACATCTCCTCCTATCTCTCCAAGGCTTTGCTTGCATCCATTCAGGGCACATTGCAAAAGACCGAAAACCGGGTGGCAAACAATCTGTTTCGGCTTTCTGTGGAAATCAGCATGATGATGCATCTGCTGGCAACTACGCTGGATATTACCGATGAGGAACTGCACCGGCTCCGCGGTCGGTGTGTTGCCGAGGTAAAACGGACCAGAGGAAAAATCCGTCTGGACGATGCGGTGGATTTCCAGAGCAGCCCTGAGGCGGAAGAATAATGGCCCGCATCATTCTCAAATGTCCCTACCTCAAAGGTGGGGAAAAGACTGCCGCCCATTTAAGTAACCTCGTCAAATACATCGCCACCCGCGACGGCGTAGAAAAAATGGAAAGCGGTCATAAGCTCTGGCACTCCACCAAAAAACAAAAGGATTTGATTGCACAGATACTCCGGGAGTTTCCCGATGCCAAGGAACTGTTTGAATATGAGGATTACCTCGAAAATCCCAACCGGGGAAACGCCTCTGAATTCATCACCATTGCCCTGGAACAGAATCTTGATAAAATCAACGGCCGGGAAAAATACCTGGACTACATTGCAAACCGTCCCCGTGTCGAAAAGTTTGACAGCCACGGCTTGTTCACGGCCGGGGATGAACCGCTGGTCTTATCACAGGTTGCTGATGAAGTATCCGGTCACACCGGAAATGTGTGGACCCCGATTATTTCTCTCCGTCGTGAGGATGCCGCACGGTTGGGTTATGACAATGCCCCTGCGTGGAAGGCTCTGCTTTCCGAAAAAGCCGTGGAGCTTGCGGAGAATTTAAAAATCCACCCTGACCATCTGAAATGGTACGCCGCTTTCCACAACGAGTCCCACCACCCTCATATCCACATGGTCTGCTACAGCACCGACCGAGGAGAGGGCTATCTCACCAAACAGGGCATTAAAAAAATGAAGTCTTCACTGGCAAATGAGATTTTCCGTCAGGAGCTTATTCCACTTTACGGAGAAAAGACCCAACGGCGGGATGACCTGAAGGAACAGGCGGCCGAATCCATGCGGGAGCTGATCCGTCAGATGAAAAGCGGTGTTTTACAGAGCGGCCGCATTGAGCAGCTCCTCACACATCTTGCCGAGCGTCTGCAAAACACCTCCGGTAAAAAACAGTATGGCTATCTCAAAGCAGAACTGAAAAATGTGGTGGATGAAATCGTGGATGAGCTTGCCAAGGACAGCCGTATCGCAGAAGCCTATCGCCTGTGGTGGGAGGTCAGGGGCAGGATCGAATCCATCTACACCGAAACCCCGTCAGAGCCGCCGCCCCTTTCCCGCTGTGATGATTTTAAACCCATCCGCAACATGGTCATTCAGGAAGCCCTGCTTATTGGGAGCATGACCTTTGAGGAACCGGCATCTGTGGAAACAGCCCTGTCGGAACCGGAGGATGATCTGGAGATGTCCTCCTCTGACATGGCGGATGAAGAAGATCAAGAACCGGCAGATGATTCCGGGGAACGGTCTTCCAGCGATGAAGCCTCTGCCGGTAAGGAATCCTCCGACTCATGGTGGACGGATGGCTACAAACAGGCAAAGCAATATTTGTACGGCGATGAGGATGCCGGGATTTTGCAGAATTTTGAAAAAGCCCATGAAATCTTCCTCATGGAAGCGAAGGCAGATAACCCTCTCGCCTTGTGTGACCTGGGCAGAATGTCTGCGAATGGTCTTGGCTGCGAAGCGGACACCGATGAAGCATACCGCTGGTACGAAAAGGCCCTTGCTGTTTTCCATGCTGCCGAGGAAGAAAAATCTTGGAAGTACACCGAGTACCGTATCGGCAAAATGTATGCCACCGGACTTGGCACAGAGCAGGACTATCTGCAGGCGGCGGATTGGCTCACCCTGTCTGCGGCTGAGAATTACAAGTACGCACAGTATTCCCTTGGCGGCCTGTATTACCATGGCAAAGGCGTGGATCAGGATCATGAATCTGCCTTTGCCCTCTATACCCGCTCGGCGGATCAGAGCTTTCCCTATGGCAGTTTCGAGCTTGGAAAAATGCTGCGGGACGGAATCGGCTGTGTGAAAAATCAGCAGGATTCTGACCGCCGCTTCAAGGAAGCCTTTCTCGGCTTTGTGTCCATGGAGGAACAGAGCTATGACGATAAGATCCAGTACCGTTTGGGCTGGATGCTTCTGAATGGCGTGGGTACAGACAAGGATGAAGCCAGGGCAAAGGAATACTTTGAAAAGGCGGCATCTGTGGGAAATCCCTTTGCCTGCTATCAGCTTGCCAAGCTCATCCTCTCCGACGAAAAAGCACAGCCGCAGGAGGTGGAGAAAGCCCTCGGCTATCTCAGGAAAGCGGTGGAGGCTGAAAATCCCTATGCCGCATATTTTCTCGGCAAGCTCTATGAAAAGGGGCAGCACGTTCCGCAGAATATTTCCGAGGCAGTACGGCTCTATACCATGTCGGCAGAACAGGACAATGACTTTGCCGCATACCGGCTCGGAAAGCTGTACCTTGGCGGTGACGGTGTGCTGAAGGATGTGGAGTCCGCCATTCGCTGGCTGACCTTTGCCGCCGACAGAAAGAACCAATTTGCCGAATATGCCCTCGGCATCCTATATATAAAAGGAAGCGATGTTCCGAAAGATATCCCGAAAGCCCTGGAATACCTGAAACGGTCTGCCGGTCAGGGAAACCAGTTCGCACAATACCGGCTGGGCAAGATTTATCTCATGGGCGAGGATGCGCCCAAGGATATACAGGCCGCCCTGCAATTTCTGACGGCTGCCGCTGAACAGGGAAATCAATATGCGCAGTACACCCTCGGCAAGCTGTACCTGATGGGAAAAGATGTCCCAAAGGACAAGGATGCCGCTGTCCGATGGTTTACCCTCTCAGCAGCACAGGGCAATATTTATGCCCAATTTTTCCTCGACCATATGGACAGTTTCAAAGACCCCTCCGTTATGCTGGCGGGAACACGGCTCCTGCATCACATGAGCCGAATATTTTCAGACAACGCTCCGCCGTTGAAACCGCCCGGTCAGCGAACCGACCGCAAACTCCTTCGCAAGCTCCGTGAGAAAAAGCAGGCGCAGGGCCATGCGAGGGATGACCATGAGCAGACCATGTCATTATAACGATTGGAGGATAACCGTGAAGAAACAGAAAAAGAAAATTAAGCAGCCCCCCATCAAGGAAAATTTGCTCCAAAGCCATTGCCGTCCTGTAAAAAGAGCGGCTTTTTTTCATAGAATCGGCAATCGCCACAAATAGGAGGTGGACCATGGGTGTATATGTGCATTTTACAGATGACCAGAAATACCGTGCCAACAATGTGGACCTTGTGGACTTTCTCCAGCGACAGGGTGAGAAGCTGATCCCCAGCGGCCGTGATAAACGGCTGGAGTCTGACCATAGCATCACCGTCCGTGGGAACGAGTGGTACGATCACTCCGCAGAGAGCGGCGGGTATGCCATTGACTTCGTGCGGAACTTCTACGGTCTCACATTCCCCGAAGCCGTGACCATGCTGCTGGGCGGTGAGCAGGGCGAAATCTACCGGCCCGCCTCACAAAAGAAGCAGGAACCGAAACAGCCCTTTGCCCTCCCGAATCCCCACAGCGATATGCGCCGCGTCTATGCGTACTTGGTGAAAACCCGGCTCATCGACCGTGAAGTGGTCAGTTACTTTGCCAAGGCAAAGCTCCTGTATGAGAGCTGCGAAAAATCCAAGGACGGCACGAAGGAATACCATAACGCTGTATTTGTAGGATACGATGAAAACGGAGTACCTCGCCATGCCCACAAGCGGGGACTCTATACCGAGGGAACCGGCTTCAAGGGAAATGTGGATGGCTGCGATCCAAAATACAGTTTTCACTATGCGGGCACCGACAACAGCCTCTATGTGTTAGAGGCGCCCATCGACCTACTGTCCTACATCACTCTGTATCCCCAGGACTGGCAGAAGCACAGCTATGTGGCGCTCTGCGGAGTATCGGGCTACGCCATGCTGAAGATGCTGGAGCTGCATCCCCACCTGGATCATGTGGTTCTGTGTCTTGATCATGACGAGGCGGGCATCGAATCCTCGGAGAAGTATCACGATCTGCTCACTGAAAAAGGGATTCTATGCGAAAGGGAGCTACCCATACACAAGGACTGGAACGAGGATATCAAAGCCAATCATGGCTTACCGGCTATCCCTGCGGAGGAACATCCCCAGCACTTAATCCGGGATGAAATCTGCAAGCAGCTTACCGAATCGATAATGACTGTGAAATCCGACTGCTCTGCGGATATCCTGTCAGCCCTGCTCACAAAAGCCCGTTCCCATCTGCATTGGGGACAATTCTCCGAAGCAGATGATTGCCTGCGGGAGATGTGCCGCCTCTCTGTGGCGGCCGCTGCGAGGGAGTACCGGCAGATGGATCACAGCCGTGACCTTTCTACTGTACGAAGCCGTCTGCATAACGGTTTCAGGACTTATCAAAACCGCGGGCATCTAAAAACCCGGCTGGATTTGCTGGAATCCGATATCATGTCCCTGCGGGGCTTTGAGCGTGTGGTGACTGCCAGCGAAAAGGAGAAGCTGGCAGAGTGCTATGAACACATTGCCGCCCACGGCCTCAAGGGAGCGATTCTGCTGGAGAAGCACCGGCAAAAGATGGAGCAAAACCAGGGAATGAAATTGTCTATGTAACATCCGGAAAACAACACTTCACCTCCGCTTCTGACAACCCCAATAAATTAGAAGAAGGAGGACACTATCATGCCATCCCAAGTCTATATTTTAATTGCAGCGGCCGCCGTGATGTTTTGTGTCATCGGCGGCCTTTCTCTTTTGGCCCATTATTACACCCTCAATGGAATCAAATCCCGCACGGTGGGTGACGGCCAGCACGGTACCGCGCGGTTCGCCTCAAAGCAGGAAATCAAAAATACCTATCAGCACATCCCCTTTCAGCCGGAGCTGTGGAGGAAAAGGCAAAGCCTCCCTGCTAAAACCGAGCAGGGAATCATTCTCGGCAGCACAGGTGCAAAAAATAACGTCACGGCGCTGGTGGATACCGATGATGTCCACTGCCTTATGGTTGGCGCCTCCGGCGTAGGGAAAACAGCATTCTTCCTGTACCCCAACTTGGAATACGCCTGTGCCACCGGGATGAGTTTTTTGTCGACCGACACCAAGGGCGACCTGTACAGAAACTATGGCGCCATCGCCCGTGACTACTACGGCTATCATGTAGCGGTCATCGACCTCAGAAACCCTACCCGCTCGGACGGCAACAATATGCTCCATCTGGTCAACACCTATATGGACCAATACCTTGCCGATGAAAACAACCTTGTGGCAAAGGCAAAAGCAGAGAAATATGCCAAGCTCATCTCCAAAACCATCATCAACGCTAGCGGCGAGAATTATGGGCAAAATCAGTTTTTCTACGATGCCGCCGAAGGACTCCTGTCCTCGGTGATTCTGCTGATTGCCGAGTATCTTCCTCCCACTGAGGCAGATGGAAAAAAGGTGGACTGCCGTCATATCATCAGTGTGTTCAAATTGGTGCAGGACTTGCTGGCGCCCAGCAAGGTAAAGGGTAAAAGTCAGTTCCAGCTCCTCATGGATAAGCTGCCCTCCGACCACAAGGCCCGCTGGTTTGCGGGAGCAGCTCTCAATTCCGCGGAACAGGCCATGGCATCGGTGCTCTCCACCGTGCTATCCCGTTTAAATGCCTTTCTCGACTCAGAAATGGAGCAGATTCTGTGTTTTGAAACAGCCATCGATGCGGAGAAATTCTGTAATGAAAAATCCGCACTGTTTATTGTACTGCCGGAAGAAGATAACACAAAATATTTCATGGTGTCGCTGCTCATCCAGCAGCTCTACAGGGAGATTCTTTCGGTGGCCGATGAGATGGGAGGAAAGCTCAAAAACCGTGCGGTGTTCTTCATGGATGAGATCGGAACGATACCGCCCATCCAGTCGCTGGAACTCATGTTCAGCGCCTCCCGCTCGCGTTCGCTGCTTCTGGTACCCGTGGTGCAGAGCATATCGGGCCAACTGGTAAAGAACTACGACAAGGAAGGCTCAGAAATAATTATAGATAACTGTCAGGACGTCATCTTCGGTGGCTTCGCCCCGAACAGTCAGACGGCCGAGGTGCTGAGTAAGGCGCTGGGCAGCCGCACCGTCTTGAGCGGCAGCGTGAGCCGTGGAAAGAACGATCCATCGCAATCGCTGCAGATGATGGAGCGTCCCCTCATGACACCGGATGAGCTTAAATCCATTCCCAAGGGCAACTTTGTTGTCATGAAAACCGGCACCCATCCCATGCGGACAAAGCTGCGGCTGTTCCTTGATTGGGGCATCCGTTTCGGAGCACCTTATACCGTGGAGGAAAAGGCACACCGAAAAGTAGTCTATGCTGATAAGCAGACGCTGGAGGAAAACATCGTCCGCAAGCACATGGCCTGCATAATGGTGGACGAAGAAACCGGAGAAATATTGGAGCCGCCAGCAGGAACAGGAACCCTTCATACGCCGGTAGCCGAACCATCTGAAAATACCATGCGCCGCCGTAATGTACTCAAAACGTAAAGGAGGTTTCCATGAGTTACTTCAACCACATTTATACCGCCTCGCCTGATGAGCTTCCCCATCGGGCGAGGGCTGTTTATATATATCTTTGTGACCGGGCAGGCAAAGGATCGGACTGCTGGCCTGCGGTAAAAACGATTGCCTCCGACTTGCAGCTCTCCCGAAGCACCGTCAAGCGTGCCCTGCATGATCTTGTCAAAGCGGGGCTCATTGAAAAGGAACCGCGCTATCGGGAGAATGGGAGCAATACCAGCAACAGGCTGATCTTAAGGAAATAGCTGTAATAGAAAAATAGCAGTCTTTCCACCAAGGGGAACGACTGCTATTTTTCTGAACCCAGGTGTGGTTCATCATGAACCTACCAGAATCTCTCACTCTAAGAAAGGCTTATCACAGAAAAAGAACAAACTGTATCTTGGGATGCCTTAAGGTAGAATGGCAACGAAAGAGGTAGGTATGGTTCGTAGGGTTACCAGCTTGTTTAGTATAGAAGGCAGGGAATTAAATTAATTGTGGACAGACTCAATCAAAATATTCCAATACATAAACAAGAGTAATACTACTCAATATAACACAAAACAACAAATATCAATTGTCCTTTTGATATTATTATGTTACAATTAATCCATTAGGATATTTGTGCGAATTTATCAAAGTGAGGTGGCATCTATGCCTGAAACAATACATAACGACAGATGGATATCCCTGCAAGAAGTTTGCGATTATCTTGGCGTGAAGCGCCATACTATTATGCGATGGATTGATCAGCGCGGTATGCCCGCATCCAAGGTGGGAAAGCTCTGGCGTTTCAAAACCGCTGATATAGACGAATGGGTTAAAAAAGGCGGAGCCTCCGATGAGCGGGAGGTTATCAAATGAACGGACTTAAATCTTTCAATGCCCGCAGGCTTTCTGTTGCCGGATTTTCATTTCTCTTTGCCTATATTCTGTCGTTTCAGTTTGAGGGGCAGGTGCTGTACAGCCTGCTGGATTTGCGTGGAACAGACGCCGACCGTTACATACTGGCTGCAATTATCGCACATTTTGCGGGGCTTTTTACCTGCGGTCTGTTTGTCAAATCACAAGCGGCCGCCAGAAGCATGATGCTCGGCGGCATGGGCTTATGCTTAGCCGCTTCTGTTCCCTTCTTTTTTGCTCCCTCCTCTCTATGGTTGAGCGGACTGATTGTCAGCGGATACTTTAGTGGCTGCGCAGTGGCGGCATGGGGATTTTTTCTCAGGGCCTTTACGCCCAAGAACGAGCGCATTAAATCCTGCGCCGATGTTCTGATTTATTCCAATCTGCTGATGATTGCAGTTAACGTGTTTGCCATGAACCGGTCGCCGTTTATCGGGCTAAGCCTCTCGATGCTTTGTCTTGTAATCGGTATAGCCTTCATCTGGATGCTGCCGTTGGGGCAGGAGAATGAGCAGAACAAAACATTTAAAAACAAGACGCATGGCGGCATTAAAAACCAACTGATATTGCTGTGTTTTTTTGTCTTTATCATCACAATTAATTCTGGACTGATGTATCAGGTCATCAATCCTGCTTTTGAGCATCTGACGGGATTGGTGAGCTGGTATTGGGCCGTGCCTTATATCGTAGCGCTTGTTATTATGCGCAACTTACCTATGAAAGCAAAGCGTTCCAGAATTTTGTATATTGGAATGGCAATGATTATAGGAGCGTTCATCAGCTTTATGTTGTTAGGGCGAAATACCTCCGACTATTTGACTGTGGATACGCTGATGCTCGGTGCTTGCGGTATTTTTGATCTGTTTTGGTGGAGCATCCTTGGAGAAATGCTGGATTATAGCGACAATCCCGCACAAACCTTTGGCATTGGGCTTTCCGCCAATGTATTCGGCATCCTTTGCGGAGGCGTCTTGGGGATGGCTGTGACATCTATGGGGCTTCCCGGTGCGGAGGTGGCGGTGATTGCCCTGACAGTGGTGTGCGTTACGCTGGTTATGCTACCGCCGCTGAACAACCAGCTTGTTTTACTGCTGAAAAGCCATGCTTATCTTGCTGCTTATGACAATATGAGCCAGTCACAGCAAACGGACATTGTTCGTCAAACTAAAACTCTTGATCCGCTGACTGTCCGGGAGCAGGAGGTATTGCAGCTAATCCTTTCAGGCAAATCCAACCGGGAAATTGCCGGGGCTTTGTTTATCAGTGAGAGTACTGTAAAAACACATGCAAGGAACATTTTTTCAAAATATGATGTAGGTAGTCGGGCAGAACTCATAAGCACCCTGCTGAAGAATCAAACGATTGAATGATACATAAAACCACATAAATACAGGGTTTTACTGGCCTCTCATACTAAAGTATGAGAGGCTTTTTCTGCAAATTCATCCTTTCGAACGATGCTTTTTAAGGCATCTTTCCCTAAAATTTATACTGGAGGGAGGTATGGTGCAAATGAAATCAATCCGCAAACGACGTAATGGATATGTCTTATTATTCGCAGCCAGTATTTGTTTGGCGGTGTGGTCCGGCATGGCATTTTCGCTGGAAGCGGCACTCGCCTTTGGAGCTATCAGCCTTATCTCTCTCCTGTTATTGTTGAGGCAGAGTCGTCTGCTCTATGACGCAACACTCATTTGGGATAATCGCATCCTCGCAGTGCCATCGGCTCTTATCTCCATACCGGGCCGCCAAATAAAAAAAGACACCGAGGAAACTGTAGTATCTACCTTTGGTGTGTTAATTGGCAGCAGAATCTACCGATGGGGTCTCGACGGGGTACATGGCGTGCGCCTGAGCGCCGTTCAAATTGATAAGGAGCGGATGTACCTTACCTTTGGCGATAAGGATCAGACCATGCGGGTAGAGCTGCTGCACGGAATGACTCAAAAGCAGGCGGTACTGGATGCCGCACAAAAGCTGCTTCGTGAAACCGGCGTAACGGCAGACATCACCGGATGGTAACGCGGCAAAAGCGAGTGATTAATGAAAGAGGAGTGAGTATTATGGGTAAATTCTGCACAAGCTGCGGCACGGCTCTGAATGAGGGAGCGAAATTCTGTGCAAAGTGCGGAGCCAATGCTTTTCAAAGCAATGAATCTGCACAAATAAGTACGGAGACACCACCGCAGGCCGCAAAATCCGAGCAAGGAATTCCGAAAACAATGAACAGTACAAAGAAGAAGCCGCCGATAAACCGGGCTTCGGGTAATGCTCCACAGCACAGTCCGATGGGTGCGGGAAAATTCATCATTACATATATCCGCCAGTCGTTGACGGTGCTGAAAAATCCCAAACATATTCTCCCTACCGCACTGTTGGGGCTTGTCTGGCTGGTGCTTGCGCTGCTGGGTTCTTTCGGAATCAATCCGCTTCCGGTACGCATTCTCAGCTTCCTTACCTTTGCACAGGGCGGGATGTTCGGCGGCGTATTCGGCGCTGTGGGCGGAATTTTAGGCAAGGTGGCGGTCGCTGCTTTTCTGAACGCCGCCATTGTGCCGCTGTTCCAGAAAAAAGCGCCGTTTTCGGGGATAGGCGGCGGTATCAAGGGCTTTTTCAGTGGGATTGCAGTTAAGAGCATAACTGCTGTTGCCCCGCTTTTGGGCGGAGTAGGCGCTTCTTTGCTCCTTTACGCTTTCATGAATAGCACCCAGTCACTGCAAAACAGCATGGTGGGCATTATCGCCTTTATAATGCTGCTGCAGGGCATCGGTAAGCAGGGCGGGTTTTTATGGGGGCTTGCTTTTTCGGCTGCAAACAGTCTTTCCAAGGGCAGAACGCCGTCCTACATAGGAGTCACGCGCTGTATAAGCGGCATGACGCTGGGCTTTGCCCTTGGCGTGGCTCTATCGGCTATGGGTCTGCGCTGGTGTGCGTGGCTGGGAACGGTGCTGCTAATTGCTGCTTTGATATTCGTCATTGTCTCAAAAGGCAAAAAGGAGGTGGCTGTGGCATGAAAAAGATAGGAAAAAAACTCTCCGCAATTTTATTCGTGGCGCTTTGTTGTGTGCTGCTTTTCCCCATAACAGCCATGGCAGAAGAAATAATCGAAGAGCCTATCGCATTGCCGGAAACTATGACAATAACAAAACAATTGTTCAGTGATTCCGGTGAATTGGAACCGGAAAAAATCACCATTAAATCCCACGAAGACGGGCGGTTCTATTTTGAATATCCTGCCAACACCGTATCGGATATGCGCGGTTATGGCGACAACCATTCGATAACAGCATTCCACGTTGAGGGAAGGGCTAATTACAGGATAGATAAAGAAATGGAGCGCAAATTCGGTGCGACAGATAGCAGATGGATTGTAGGGAAATTTTCAGTGCCGGATGAGATTGTCTATACCGTGCTGACACCTTCGGTCTCGGAAAACTATTCCAACGTCAGTAAATTTAGAATGGTTCCTTATGAAGGCTCTCTTGAGACAACGAGCTATGACGATGAGGAATTGGAGCATCATATTTTATTCAAACTAAAATTTCATTGTACCAGAACCGAGACAATTTACGATGTGGAGGGGGGGAGCACAACAAATGAACATTCATACGACGACGAATGGACTTTTGATATGGAGACAGTTGGATTTTCCGACCCATATCCAATAGAGGATACCGACTCTACACAAAACGCAGGAGCTAAGGGAAAGTGGGAATATTACAAACCGGAGGACGGAGGCTGGGGCTTCCGATATAATTTTGGTGGCAATAGCGCAAAAGACGCCGACCATGCCGGACCGTTGGCCACCATTACCATCAGCATTCTTGCGATTTTGCTGTCCATTCTGTTTGGGAATACGGGCGGCTTCATCCCGACTGTGCCCGTGGGGACAGGCGGCGCACCCGCTCCCGTACCTTCGGGCAGCGGTCTGAGCCGATGGCTGCGCTTTGACGGCGACGGAGATATTGAGGCAACCGACCCTGTAAACGGGCAGAAGCGCACCTTTGTCCAAAACGGCGACGGCACCTATACCGACCCCGTCAGCGGTGCTACCTATACCCCCGAGGAGCTTTCCGAACAGCTTGAGCACCGCGCGGACAATGCCGGCACCATCCGGCAGGACGAAGCGCAGTTCAGGCAAAATATCAGCGAGGATTCTCAGCGCAACCAAGAGCGCAGTGATGAGAGCAGTCAGCTTGAGAAGGACTTGCAGCGTGAGCGGCAGGAGCGAAGCCGCAAGGAGAAGGTTGAGCGCGTTGCCACCGACCTTGGCATGAGCGGCGCCAGCGAAAAGCAGGTTATAGATGAGCTTAAACGACGCATGGAAAGAGACGAGGATTATCGTCAGAAGATGAACGATTACGCCCAGCGGCGAGACACAGCTGTCGATATTCTCGAAGCTACCGTGGATATTGCCGATTACACGATGGCGGCAGGCGAAGCGGTAGTTCCAGGCGGAAAGACTGTGTCCGCCACCTATAAGGGAATCAAAAACACCGTTTCAACCATGGCGGAAAAGGGCGCAAGCTGGGGCTCCTTTACAGAGGGTGCAATTAAGGGCGGCACCGAGGCCGCAACCACCGTTATGGATGCGGGTATCGGCAAGGCGGCTACAGCCTTTGGCGGTACGGTTGCGGGCGAGGTTGCCCAGGCTGTCAATGACGGCGGGGATTTGACCGACGCATTGGTAAAGGGCACAGTGAAGGGGACCTTTAACGCAGCCAGTGGCGCAGTCGGTGATGCCTACGGCGATGCCGTCGGCGGTACCTACGGCGAGATGCTTGGCAAAGACAGCACGATAAAGAAGGTGGCAGAAACCGCCGGGAAGCTTGGCGAAGTCGGCTTTGAAAAAAACGTCACAGGAACCGTTGGGGATAACCTGAACGGAGAGAACAAATGATGGAGGTAGTATCATGAAAAAGCTTATGGTTTTATTTCTGGTGTTTATAATGATTTTCACTCTCGCCGCCTGCGGTGAGAAAAGAGAAGGAGGATCGCAAGCACAAGGTTCTGCTCCGACTGAAGCAAGCAATGCCCCTTCCGGCGAAGAGGAAAAGGGAAAGGCCGGGCTTTCCCTCGACGATATCGCCGGGACTTATTCGATGAATACCTATTATGACGGCAAAGAACAGAAGCATACTGTCGTGTTCACAAAGAGCGGAGATAAATTGGTGGCATCCAGCGATGCTAAAGGTGAAGAACCTTTTGAATTATCCTATGATCAGGCTTCGGGAACAGCTTCATATGTTCAAAAGATTCCCCATGAAGACAGTGAAATCACAATAGATGCAAAATATACTTTTATCCTTGAGGATGGGAGTACAAAGGTAAAAGGTGAAACGACTATGTTATTTAAAGACGAAACAAAAGATGGACCCCGGTACGAAGGATACAAGATCGACTGACTGAAAGTTGGCTTGCTATAACAAGAATTTTAGGAGGTAATCTTATGAAAAAGACATTAATTATATTTTTATCATTGGTACTTATGTTCACCTTCGCCGCTTGCGGTGAAAAGAACGGCGGTAAATCACCGTCAGAAAGCTCCGCGCCCACCGAATCGGGAAATACTCCCTCCAGTAAAGCGGGAGCGGATGAAAACAAGTATTACGGCATCGGCGAGGCGGCCGAGGTCGATGGCATTGAGATTACAATCGACAAGATCGAAATCATTGACGATATGAGCATTCTCCAGAAATATGTGGAGGGGTCCGTCTATGTCAAAGTTTATGCCACTGTAAAAAATATCTCTGATGAAATACAGTTTGCACAGGATCCTCTGCTCTGCATCGTTCGAGACGGAGAGTACGACGCCGAGCTATCGGACAATTCGCGCAACAGTGATGTATGGAATTTTGAAACCGAAGGAATGTATTTTGAGGAGACAATCGACCCCGGCGAAACGAATAGCGGCTGGACGGTGTTCCAATTAAAACCGGACGAAAAAGAAATCATCATGAAATATAACGTCATGTATGATACCGTTAAATTTAAGCTCCCAATAGCCTAAGCGTGCGAAAGGAGATATCGTTATGAAACGAAAAATACTATCCCTTTTGCTTGCAGTCGCTATGCTGTTGTCCTTAATGGCGGGGCTTTCCGGATGCGGCTCTGGTAATCAGGCTATGACTCCCGGCACACAGAAATCTGAAACCTTTACGGTGGAGGACGGACAGACGGCATTGGCCTCAGAGGACGGTGCGGCGATAGACTTTGGCTGTCTGCTGGAGGCTGGCGATGAACTCACCATACAAAAGGTATCGCCCGCGTCAATAGACAGCGATGTTGAAATCTACGCCTACGATTTCAAGCTGTCCTCCGGACAACCGGAGGGCACTGTCGAGCTGGCCATACCCTATGACGATGCGGGGCTTGGCGCCGATGAGGAGCTGCTGTCGGTCTGCGGTAAGTATCTCAACGAACAGAGCGGTCAGTGGGAGGATGTCCTTTATACGGTGGACGCTGAAGCCAACAAGGTGCATATTCTCACCGACCACCTCTCCACCTATAGCGTGTTTAAGGTCACGAACGCAGGAAAGCGCAGCGAATACATTTCCGATGTCAACGTCTACGCCGCTTACATGACGACAAAGCAAGCGGAGCAGCTGCTCAAAACCTACGCCGAGCAGGGTGTGTCGTGGCAAGAGGATGTTATATCAGCGTTTCTAAATGCAAACAACTCACTGCCGATGTTCGCTGAAACAAATATCCCAACTCTCGTATCGCTTGGAGGCGCATACGACGATATGATCACCGAACCGTTCGGCAACGCGTTGACGGTTTTGGGCATCGCGACCTCCTGCACCCAGTTCGCGTATGATGCATACAGCAACGGGCTGACAAGCAAGGAAACGTCGATCAGCGGAATGAAAACCGTGTTGAATCTGGGGCTGAATTTGGCGTCGTCAAAGAAATATCTGTTGGATTCATTTCAGGTGGCCTATGTGGGCGTTGGAGTGATCGACATCGCGCTTACCGATGTGATGAATTTCGCCATCGACACCAAGTATGAAAGCACAAAAAATATGTACGACGCCTATTACGCAAGACCCGAAAACAAGCGCCGTGTCAAGGATTGGTACGATTTATTCAAGAAGATATACAAAGAAAACAAATCCGCCCCGCAGACAGCTCTCGACAAAATGCAGAGCGAGATTGACAACTATGTAAACAAATACTGGGAGGTCGCAGCAAGCGACTGGGATTCATGGATAGACGCCTTTGACAAAAACGGCAATCTGTCCAAGTATCCGTGGCCGTCGGAGAGCGACCGCGAAAAAATATCAAGTAATTACAAAGCTGAGATCTATGATTACCTTCAGGTTATGTTCCAGTCTCTGAGCCGGGATATGTATTTTGATGCTCTCAGTCGGAGAGAAAAGGAGTATAAACAGCTCGCCGCACAGCTCAACACGATATATACCATCACGATAAAGGAACAGGAGATAGAGGGCGAGCAGCCCAAATGGGCAAACTGCTATGTCAAATTGGCGCCGCTCTCCGATAAGGCTACCGCAAAAGCATGGACAATCAAGTTGGATGATAAATCAAACGGGCAGTTGAAATTTACTCTGCTTGCCCACGAAACAGCAGGATTCCCGATAAAACTGGAATTCTTTAAAACGCAAAAGGATTGGGAGGAGGGTAAGGTTGCGGCGAGCACAAAGCTAAAACCGTTTACAAACACCGAAAAAACCTTCACCATAAAAACGCAGGCGGAAAAGGTTGACTGTTCAGGAACCTTCACAGGCGTACTTCATGTCGCGGAAACAGGTAAGGACATTGATGTGACAACTGCAGTCACATTTGAAAAGGATTTTGGCGACGGCTCTTACTATAAAATCGTCTGCTCAAATAATGAAACCCAGAGCACCTACATCAACGGCAGCTATTTTGTGCGGTGGTCGACAGGCGAGGCAAATATTGCGGGAGCAAAATTTGTATTCTCCGCTGACGGAACATCGTTCAGTGCCTCAATGCGAGACCACAACGATAAAGAGTGGGGCGTGATTACCTGTCAGAGGTAAAAACGACCCCAAGCACAAGATATGTCGGCCAACATGAGAAAACAGCGCACAATAATCGGATCAAACAAACTGGAGGCATATCCATGAGAGATAATATTCCATCTGCGGGCAGAGGCAATAAAATCTTGCCCGCAATACTGATCGCGGCCAATCTGCTGATGCTTGTGATAGGCGTTCTCACCATACCGCCCAATTTGCCGTCAGCAGCAGTAAAGGAATCTCCTGCGCCGAGGACGGAGCAAACAGCGCTCGTTACACCGACATCGGAGAAAGAAACCCCGCCTGCGGCCACGGAAAGCGGTAGTATTCCCGCGCCGGAGGTAACAGGCGTGAGCTTATCCACGGAGGAACGCCCCGATTTGGAGGACTTTCTCTGGTACACAGAGGACGTGGTTTATGACGGAGTTCCATCCGATGCGAATATCATAGACAATATCGGCCCGTTGACCGGGAGCTGGAAAGCGCTGATTATTTACGACCCCAATAACGAATACGATGCGGGCGCTATGGAGTTTCTCAATGTCGCCCTTGCAGGTGCGGCGGAGAGCCTGAGCCTCACCCTCGACTGGTATCAAATTTTTTGGGCCAACGAGGGAGAGAGCTTCGATGAAACGGATATGGAGGACGGCGTATTCAACGGCAAGTGGGAAAACGGCGGCCTGTGGGCATCCGGTGCGGGAACGATTCGCCTGACACAGTTCTACGAGCAAAGCGGAAAGCAATACGCCATCGGCACGATGGATACGCCCGACGGGATACCGGCGCTTGTGGCGCTGGTGCGACCATAAGGAGGTGCAGATATGGGAAAATATTGTACGAATTGCGGCAAGGAGCTTCATACCGGCGCTCGCTTCTGCGCTAAATGCGGCAAACCTGCTACCGACGCACCTGTTCAGATGCCAACACAGGCTCTATCGCCGCCGACAACTCAACCTGTACAGAAGGCCGGACGACCCGTGGCATCAAGACAAGCCAGGCAGCCTGCAGCACCTATACAGACCGGTTTCGTAGCTCCGCAGTCCAAACCTACTGCGCAGTCGCAGGGTGTACATTTACCTCAGCCTGTTTATACGGCACCTGCTTATGCACAAATGGAACGCCCGAATAAAGGATCAAAAACAAAAAATGGCCGTGCTTCGCTTTGTATCGTGCTTGCTATTGTACTTTTTTTTCAAACTGTTGCCGTAGCTATGTACGGATGGCCAGGCTTTGCGGTAGACGGCTTGTTTGGCAAGAGTGATCTCTACATGTTACAGGCGGATCAATCCTCTGTGGAAACTGATAGCAGTGAAGCCAGCGGCCCTACAGGTTATTCAAAAATCAAAATAAGTAAAAGTGATTACAAAACCAAGCCCATTACTGTAGATGTGGGACCTGAAAGCACGCGTGCTGAAACAGAAGGAATCTCTGTAGATTTCGGCGAGTTTAACCTTT
Source organism: Sedimentibacter hydroxybenzoicus DSM 7310 (assembly GCF_013403245.1). Classification (GTDB taxonomy): domain Bacteria; phylum Bacillota; class Clostridia; order Tissierellales; family Sedimentibacteraceae; genus Sedimentibacter; species Sedimentibacter hydroxybenzoicus. Next base: position 144,088 of record NZ_JACBNQ010000002.1, read on the forward strand.
CTGAGGAGGAAACGCTTGAAATTAGAGATCTCGGAGTAAAAAAAGATGACGAAAATGGATTTTCGGCCCACTGCTATGATTTTTCGCTGGGAGATGTGACTGAATTTCCCACGTATGTGACGATAACATTGCCGTATGAAAGCACAAAAAATGCGGCTGACAGACTGTTCGTGCAGTATTATAACGACAGTACGGGCACATGGGAGCTTCTTTACTCCGAGCTCGACGAATCTAATGGCACGATTACCTTTTACACCGACCATTTTTCCACATATGCCTTGTTCGACTATTTTGAATATGAAAAGGGATATAACAGCGGTCCTCTCTCAAAGGTAGTCTTCAGTTCCGCAAAGCTGGATGATATGATTGATAAATGCTTCGGCGACCAGGATTTGTTTATCGCAATGCTGCGAAAAAACTCGGCAGAGGACAGCGGACTTATCAATATTGGAATTGACTCCTTTGGTTTGTCCAGCAATCTTACCTCTGCATCAGATAATACCATTCAGCTTGTATCGTCAACGGGGTTGATGTCGAATGAAATGTCAAAGGCTCTCGGAAACAGTTTTGGAAAGATCGGTGCAGGTCTGACTGCAATCAAGGTTGGCTTATCATGGTATCAATCAGGAAATGTGAGTGAAACGCTTAAAAAGAATAAATATGACATTATCGAGCTCGGGTTAAGCACGGCTGCGGGAGCCCTTGGAGCTGCTCCATTGACTGTTGCCGCAGCTGGAGTATGGCTTGCTGGTATGGTGGATGATGGGATAAGAGATGTAAAGAACTATGGGTATGAAAACGAAATAGAGCACGCTTATCAGGAATTTACCTGGGAATATGTTTCCTATTCCAACTATTCCGGAGAATTTGGTTGTTCCCTCCCTAATAATATGCCGGCGCGAGCATTTATTGATGAAATGGAAGATGCTGTAATAGTTAACAAGGGAAACACTTGGGCGTGGCTTCTCCAGCGGGAATTTATTAAAAACCGTGACAACCCTCAAAAAATGTTTGAATCAATCGACAAACTCCTGGATGATTACGCAAATGTGTTCTGGAAGCTGAAGCCGAGTGCCCGGAAAATGATCGCCGAGGATATACACGTAGCGGACCGATGGCAGGAGCCAGGCACACAGGAGAAAACAAAGTATACGGAAGGGCTGAAGGCCGTATTGCGTTACCGACTAAGGAAGCTGTTTGCTTGCCTTTACGAGCGTTGTATTTTAGACGCAAAGCAGAGACTTCTTTGGGAGATAAATGGTTTTGAAAAACAGATGAATACGGTAACTGAATTCAGTGTCTATGCGTCCGATGTAGACGGAAAGGAAATTCCTCTGTCTAAGACTGAGTATAAGGATTATATAGCGGCATTTGCCAAATCCCCCTCCGATAAGCCTACTATCTGGAGCTGGTCGCCGGGAAGTAAAGATAACGGTAAGTTTATGTGCACACTTTATAATTTCATTACTATGGGTACGCCATCATTCGTCAAATTCTATAAGACATGGGAAGACCAAGTCGAAGACAAAGCCGCTTTTACTCTTTCCTTCGCATATTCTGCACCAGCCGTGAAGTTAAAAATAATCCCGCTGGGAGGCATGAAGATAGAAGCTAAATGGTTTGAGGGTTACTGGTCACGAGACCCAGATTATGATCCATATCTCGACGTAGCAATTAAAATATTGGACGAGAAAACCTGTGCATTTTATGTAGGCACCATGTCCCGCTACACGGCACTGGATGAGTCGAAGTATTATACGTGTAACTATGTATTTGACCCGGTAGAGCATACTCTTATCATTGAAAACTATAAAGATTTCCCCAATGGCGTTAAGCTGATTGCATGTGACAAATCCGAAGGGCAGTATGGGGCTGACTATATTCAGTTCAGGAAGGGAGAGGGATACCAATATTCAGCACTGGGGGATGTCATTCGTATGGAATAAACAACAGGAGGGAAAATGTGACAAAGAAAGGAATCAGCAAAACACCGCTCTTTTTGCGAGTTACATCCATTCTGATGCTGCTGGCCGCCCTGCCCATGCTGCTGTGGTGCTTGCATCTCATAGACAACGCGGCGCTGGACTACGAATACGCCGGGGCCGGATGTTTCGTGGCCGGAATCGTGTACATCTTTTCTATTGTAACGGCCATCGCGGGTCTGGCCTTTGCAGGGCGGCACCACCGATATCGCTGGTGCCGGACGCTCGGTCTTATCCAACTGGCGGCGGTGGTGCTGCTGATCGTTCCGCTGATCGTTCCGCTTCGCTCCTATGCCGCGCTCACGCTGCCGCCGCTTATTCTGTTTACCGCTTTGTATCTGTTTGGCGTGGGCTGGCGCGAAAAACGAGATTACGAACAACAATGAAAGGAGCGTCCCGATGGCAAAGAAGAAAACGAGCAAAAACATTCCCCTGCCCATCCTCATCCTTATCTGCGCCGTGCTGCTGTTTGCCATGTATTTGAGCCTCTCCACGCTGGCTCTGGCGATATGGGGAGATAGCGTCATGGGCACGGTGGACAGCTATGACAGCCGCCGGGACGATACGACCGCGCAGGAAAACCGCTCCCGCACCGTTTCCAAGGGCTATTGGTTCATGGTAAACAGCAAGGAATACCGGGGTTATGTGATATATAGCAGCGACGAGGCGTGGCCGAGCTTGGATGAAGGTGAATCACGCTCCGAGCGCATCCGCTATCTGTCCTTCTTCCCCTACGTCAACAAACCCGCCATGTTGTGCGAATTCAGCGAGATGGGTGAGGTGGCGATCATTTACCATATCCTCGCCCCCGTCGGTTATCTGCTTTTGCTGCTGCTTGTCATACGCACAGCCAGAGGCGGGAAAAAGAAGAAAATAGCGGCGAGGAAACCCGCCACGCCTCAAATAATCGAAGCAAGGAGTGATACGGATATGTTTTGCCCTAACTGCGGAAACAAGCTGCCAGAGGGCGCGGCTTTCTGTTCGGGCTGCGGCGCAAAAACACAGGTCAGTGCCCCCGGTGTGTGTACGGCCTGCGGCGCAAAGCTGCCGGACGGCGCTGAATTTTGCATCGGCTGCGGGATGGCGGTCAATCGGGCAGCATCGCAGCCGATGGAGGCAAGCCAAGCGGCATCTTCTGCGCCCCCACAGGGCGGCGCGGGGTTGGTCGGCTTTTCCGATAGGTATAACTGCCCGGAGGTACTGGCCGCCGCGCAGAAAAACAAGAAATCCTCTATTGGCTGTATGTGGATATTGGTTTTCGTGCCGCTCATCGGCTTTCCCGTCGCCGGTCTGCTGATGGACGATTTCCCCTTTGGTGAATCCCTTGTCATCGGCGTGGGCATCGCTCTTGTCATGCTGATAATTAATATGCTGGCGCTGCGAAGGACCAAGCAGCCCATGTGGGAGGGTGTAGTCGTCAATAAGTACAGCAAGGAAAAAAGCGAGCATAGGGGCGGCGAGGATGATAATTACAGAACCTATACGGAATATACCACAATCATCAACACCGACGCGGGCAAGAAAAAGACCATCGTGGAAAAGGACAGCGGACGGCATATGTACGATTATCTCTCCGTTGGCGACAGGGTGCGGTTTCATCCAAGATTCGGTACATACGAGAAATACGATAAATCCAAAGACCGAATCATCTATTGCAACGTCTGCTCCATGATGAACCCCATACAAAATGACCGCTGCAAGAGGTGTAATAACCTGTTATTCAAATAAGGAGGCTTTTCGTAATGGATAAATTTATTACCATGCTGGAGGCGGCGGAGTTTGCCGCCACACTCTGCGGAAGCTGGAGCTTTGCCACATCCAATGATAGATACGATGTAAAAGGCTTGCTGGTGCTTGCCGAGACAAGCGACAGTGAAAACCCCATCGATGAGGACAGCTTTTATGTGGTTTCGCCCGCCGGAGCCATCGGCTTATGCGAGGACGGCGAGGACATCGACTGGCTGTTTCTGACAGGCTCCAGTGAAGATGAGGATTTACCCGCCACCTATCAGGTCGACCCGCAAATAAATTTCTGCCCGAGATGCGGCTCCGGTGTTGTTTCCGGCGCTCGCTTTTGCGGAGCCTGCGGCGCGAAACTAAATTAGAAATATACAAGAACCACTATAAGACAGAATAACAAAATGAATATAGCCAAGGGCAAACCCGGTTAAAGCCGGGGACGCAAAGCCGAGGGTCTAAGGTGTCTTAAGGCACTATGATAGTCTGGCTGCTAAAAGTCAAGCGAAAGCCTGCCCTCTTACATGAAGGGCGGGCTTTTGTGGCTTTTACGGACGTTTCAGGTATCAGGATACCGGCTTTCGCTATGAGCTATGGTGAAAGAGGTATCCATATGAATATATTGCGCTATCATCCTTTTTCGAGGTGTAAATAGAGACGGAGCAATCTGTACATACCGTCCTTTGCACTTGCAACTTCATATCATAAATCCACAAAAGTCAGCATTTTGCCATGGGCGAAGTGCTGACTTATTCTTTTCGACAAGAAATCTGTTTGTTTTTCAATTTACCCCAATTTTAAGACCTGATAACTGTAGGTTTGTCGAACCTTGCTGCCGATCTCCTCCGCTTCTGACATTTTGACTCGCCATCAAAATTTCAGAAAACGGAGGACAAGCCATATGGAAGAAAAGAAAGAGTATAGGATTAAAGTGCAGGGACAACTCATTCCCGTCACCGAAGAAGTCTATTTGACATATTACCGCATGAAACGCCGTGAACTACATCTGGAGGAAAAGGACACAGCGCATGGCGTGTTTTATTATAGTGCTATGGATACTGAGGAAATCAATGGTGAGGATGCGATTCCAGACCGCACTTCTCCTCGTTTGGAGGATATGGTCATGGACAAGCTGGTAGCGGAAAAACTTCATCAGTGCCTTGCCCAGCTCACCAAAGAAGAACAGGAGCTGATTTTTACTCTGTTTTTTCAGAATAAAAGTGAGCATCAGGTATCCAGAGAGACAGGCATCGCCCAAAAGACCATTCACAATAGAAAGGTTCGTGTCCTGGCTCGTCTGAAAAAACTTATCGAAAAGTAAAAATAATTTGGCTCAACCCCCTCACGAAACCGGATTAGTAGTGAGGGGGTTTTTCTCATTCCCCCAACCGTACTTTGAAAATTTCATATCCGATGACCTGAATACTTTAGCTGACGGACCCCGAAAGGGAAAAGCGACCCCGGAGGATGCGCCAAGACCACCTGTAGGCAGGCAGCAAGAAAAGCGAAATCACTCATTTTTCTGTTTGCTCGTTTCTTTCTGCTCCTATCAAAGACGGCCAAATAAGGTGCAAAGCGGTACCCATCCGACCGAAAAACAGGCTGTGGCAGCCTGTTTCGCAATGATCCCGTCATCCTATATTGATACTTCTGTCCAGTCACAGCCCCCACAAGACCTGGGGATCACGCAATGAGGGCAGCCGGCAGAGATCCTGGCGGGGGTGGGATTCCCATGATGCGGCATAGCCAGCCGCAGTTCAGGCCATCGCCTTTGTTGTGCAAAGCATCGTATGCTCTGCACAGAGTGCTTGGGGAGTAGTGTCGAATTAAGCACCGTTATTACAGAAAAAAGACTTAATGTCAGAAGCGATGGGGATCGCTCTGCCTTTATAGCAGGGCGGTCCCTATATTTGTGCCATTAAGAAAAAACAAAGGAAGTCCAAACCAAGGAGGTGCAAAATTTGAACACGATAAAGCAAGGCATCAGCCGCGGCGATATTTTCTATGCCGACTTAAGCCCTGTTGTGGGCTGCGAACAAGGGGGCGTCCGCCCCGTACTTATCCTGCAAAACGACATCGGCAACCGCCACAGCCCCACCACCATCATCTGTGCCATCACCGGCAAGCCGAAAAAGCCCCTGCCCACCCATGCGGCCATTGCCGGGGCGGGCAGATTGTCCAGGGAGTCATTTGCACTTCTGGAGCAGATACGCACCATCGACCGGATACGGCTCCGGGAATGGGTTGGCAGGCTGGAGCAGCAGGAAATGGAAGAAATCAATCAGGCACTTATTATCAGCGTCGGACTGGCTCCGGCGCTTTTTTTATTTGGGAGGGAAACGCCATGACAAACACCCAGGTAGCAGATAACCTCATGTTCATTGCCGCGCTGCAGCAGCTTGTACGCCTTGCGACCGCCAAGGGCATGACGGACAAGGAGTTTGAACAGGTCAAAAAGGACTTGGAACGCAGGCTGCGGCCCACGATTATCGCCTCCTACTGACCCCCGGATTTTGTTTCTAAATGTTATCAATTATTCAGTAGCTATGTGCCAAGAGGTGTGGTAGTGTATGTCGTTGAAAGGAGGGAAAAAAGATGTATCAACCCAATTCAACACCGGCAGAACAGCCGAAAATCACAGTCATATCAGCAAGAAAGCCAGAAATGGCAAAGCTCCGCGTGGCGGCATACGCCCGTGTGAGCAGCGACTCGGATGACCAGCAGAACTCCTACATCGCACAGGTGGATTACTACACCAAAAACATTGCCGCCCAAGAGGGCTGGGAGATGGCGGACATTTACGCCGACGAGGGCATTTCTGGCCTCGTGGCAAGCAAGCGGGATGATTTCAACCGCATGATACAGGATTGCAGGGACGGAAAAATCGACCGCATCCTCGTCAAATCCATATCCCGCTTTGCGAGAAACACCAAGGAATATATCCAGTATGTGAGGGAGCTCCTCCGGCTGGGCATCTCCATCCATTTTGAGAAAGAAAACATCGACACCGGCAAGATGACGTCGGAGCAGATCGCCACCATCTACGGCGCCTTCTCACAAATGGAATCGCAAAACCACTCAAACAATATGCGGATCAGCGTCCGCATCCGAATGGAAAAGGGCGACTACCTCTCGCCATCGATGCCTTACGGCTACAGGCTGGAGGAACGCACCCTGGCGGTCATCCCCGAACAGGCCGAGGTGGTGCGCCGTATTTTCGCCGCCTACCTGAGCGGCCAAGGTAAGGATGACATCGCAGACGAGCTGAATCAGATGGGCATCCCCCGCACAAAAGGCCGAAAGGTGTGGTATTCAACCACGATAGGATATATCCTCACCAACATCTCCTACACCGGGGATATGGTCTGGCAAAAGAGCTACTCCACCAACGACATCCCATTCCGTCAGGTGCGGAATAAAGGAGAAAAGCCCAAATACTTTGTGGAGAACTGCCATGAGCCGATTGTCTCCAAGGACGAATTCCAGCGGGTGCAGGCTCTCATGGAAAGCCGCCAGAAACAGATAGCCGGAACGGTTTCCTCCGCACTGCTGGCAAAGAAAATCCACTGCGGAAACTGCGGGACCCTGTTCCGAAGAAAAATCGATAACGAAAAGGTCTACTGGACATGCCGGAAACATAACCGCGACAAAGACCTTTGCCCCACCTCGCAGATACCGGAGGAACAGATTATCACAGCAATCCTCCGAATGTACCACAAGCTGAAAAGGCACCGTGAGCAAATCCTATCACCCATCTTAAACCAGCTTACCGAGCTTCGGGAAAAGGAACTCCGCTCCAACCGCAAGATAAACGACATTGACAAAGAAATAGCCCAGCTCACCGAGCAGAATCTGGTTCTTGTTCGACTCAAGTCGAAGGGATACGTAGATTCTGCTCTTTATTTATCCCAAACAGGAGAAATCGACTTCAAGCTCCGGGAACTGCGCCGTCTGCGCCGCCGCATCATGGAATCCACCGGCGAGGACAGGCAGATCAAAGCCACCGAAGCGATGCTGGATTATCTGGAGGCCAGCCCCGAATACTTAGAGGAACTCACCGAGGAACTGTTTGAAACGCTGGTGGAGAACATCACCATCTCCTCGGAAATCGAGATGAACCTCAACCTTTATAACGGCCTCACGCTGAAAGAAACCATGGAAAGGACGGTGCGGTAATATGGCATGGCAGAGAAAAATCCCATTCGGATATACGATGAAAAACGGTGAAACACTGTGCTGCCCCACAGAGTCGGCAGCCGTCAAAGAGATTTTCAGGCTTTACTCAGAGGGCATGGCCTACAGCAAAATTGCCGATGAGATGATGCTTCGGGGCATCCCCTACCATAAGCATACCAGCCAATGGAATAAGCACATGGTCAAGCGAATCCTCGAAAATGAACGCTATCTCGGAGAAAAGGAGTATCCACCGATCATCGAACCGGCAATCTTTATGGATGTCCAGCTCATCAAGGGAGATAAAAACACTTATACGCCCTGCCCGGATTACATCAAGCCCATCCGTGAAAAGGCGGTCTGCGGCGTGTGCGGCGGGAGGATGCTCCGCGATACAAGGGCGTCGAAGAAAGTCCGCTGGTACTGCGAAAAGGAAGGCTGTACCAACCGCCGCTACATAGAGGACGAGGATACCCGCGCCGCCCTGACAGAACGGCTGGATGCACTGGCGCAGAACCCCATCCTCTTAGACTGGCCCCTCCCACAGCACGGTGGAGAGCTGACGCTGGATGCAGCTCGTATCCAGAACGAGGTGATCCGTGAACTGAACAAAGCGGAGCCGGGTACAGAATATACAAAAATGCTGATACTGGCCTGTGCCGCCGAAAAATACAGCGGACTGCCCGATTATACCCCCTACCATCAGATGCAAAGACTGAAGGAGCAAATCACAAGCCAGCCGATGGATGATGACTTTCGCAATAGGACTTTCAGAACTGCGGTACGGGAAATCCAACTTACTGACGGTGGCTTGGGACTGCGGCTCATCAACGGAAAAGCCCTTGAATCGGCTGGAAAGGAGATTGGAAAATGCCTGCAACAGCAATCAGGAAGGTAACGGTTATTCCTGCCGATCCGATATATGCCCAAAAAGATATCCGCAAAAAGGCTCTGCGTGTGGCGCCCTACTGTCGGGTTTCTACCAACTCCGAGGAACAGCTCGACAGCTATCAGGCGCAGATTGAATACTATACCGAAAAAATCGCCGCCCAACCTGAATGGACCATGGTGGATATGTTCGCGGACGAGGGCAAAACCGCCACCTCCACCAAAAAGCGCAAGGACTTCCTGCGGATGATCAAAGCCTGTGAAAAAGGCAAGGTGGATCTTGTCATCACCAAATCGGTATCCCGGTTCTGCCGGAACACGCTGGACGGCCTCGATTATGTCCGCAAGCTCAAGCGAATGGGCGTAGGGGTTTTCTTTGAAAAGGAAAATGTCAACACCCTTTACATGGACAACGAGATGATCCTCACCTTCATGATGAGTCAGGCTCAGGCCGAGAGCGAGTCCATGAGCGGCAACATCCGTTGGGGACACCGCAAGAATTTCAAGGACGGCAAGGTTTACTACCACTACGCAGGCTTCCTCGGTTACCGCAAGGGCGAGGACGATCTGCCGGAAGTCGACCAGGAGGAAGCGGAAATCGTCCGCAGGATTTTCTCCCGGTATCTGGTGGGGCACAGCGTAGCCAAAATCATCGCTGACCTTGAGGCAGACGGCATCGAAACGGTGCGGGGGCATAAAAAGTGGAATGACGGCGTCATCCGCGGTATGCTCAAAAACGAAAAATACATCGGGGATGCCCTGCTCCAAAAGACCTACATCGCAGACCTGTTCACCCGCCAGTCCAAGAAGAACAACGGCGAGCTTCCCCAATACTACGTCCATGACTGCCACCCAGCCATCATCGACAAGCTGACCTTCCAGCGGGTGCAGGAAGAAATGGCCCGGCGCTCCAGCCTGAGAAAAGTCAGCGCCACCGCCAAAACCGAGCTTGCCAAATACAGCGGCAAGTATGTGCTGACCGAGCTTTTATCCTGCGGCGACTGCGGAAGCCCCTACCGCCGTGTCACTTGGACGAGGCCGGAGGGAAAGAAAATCGTCTGGCGGTGCATCAACCGTCTGGAAAACGGCAAAAAGTTCTGCAAGGATGCCCCCACGCTGGAGGAAAGTCGTATCCACGCCGCCGTGGTCTCGGCCATGAACGAGATGTTCAGCCTAAAGACCATGAAAGCACTGCTGCAGGACAGCATCCTGTCCGCCCTCTCTGAAAAGGGCGGGGAAACCAGTATTGCAGCCATCGACGGCAGACTGTCGGAGCTGCGGAATCAGCAGTACGAGCTCCTCCAGCTCGCCGCATCCGTGGGAGTAAACTCCACCCAATACGATGAGGAACTGAATAAAATCAGCATGGAGTTTTCCGCACTGATCGCAAAGCGGAACGAGCTGGAAAAAAATCAGCAGGACATTGCACAGGCAGACAAGCGTGCGGAACAGATAGCCGCAGGACTGGACACGGTGGATACAGGCATCACCGGATTTGACGAGGTGGCGGTGCGGCAGCTTATCAGCGCCGTCAGGGTACTGAGCGAAGAAAAACTGCTCATCCGTTTCAAGGATGGAACGGAAATCGAGCAGATCATATAGCGGAGGAACCAAAGATGATTTATATCACAGGAGATACCCACGGCAATTTCCGTAGATTTGAAAAAGAATACTTCCCCGCAGGACAGAGCCTGTGCCCGGAGGATTACGTCATCGTCTGCGGCGATTTCGGAATATGGGATGAAACGCCCCAATCGAACCAAGGGCTGGACTGGCTGAACGACCAGCCGTTCACCACCCTGTTTATAGACGGCAACCACGAAAACTTTGACCTGTTAAACCGCTTCCCGACTATGGCGTGGAACGGCGGCAATGTCCATCAGGTGCGGGAGCATATCCTGCACCTGATGCGCGGACAGGTCTTTGACATCGGCGGGATGACCTTTTTCACGATGGGCGGTGCGGCCTCCCACGACATCAGCGCAGGCATACTGGAGCCGGACGCTCCCGATTTTATGTATCGAAAACAGATGCTGGATCGGCGAAGGGCACTGTACCGCATCAACCATATTTCGTGGTGGAAAGAGGAAATGCCCTGCGATAAGGAATATGAAACTGCCCTGAAGAATCTGGAGAACGCAGGATGGCGTGTGGACTGCATCCTGACTCACTGCGCCCCCGACAGCATTGCGGCACAGGTGTGCCATCCCTACAAGCCGGACCGTCTGACCGGCTTCTTAGAAACGGTCAAACGCCGGTGCAGCTTCGACTACTGGTTTTTCGGGCACTACCATGACAACCGCACCGTTGAAGGACAATTCATTCTGCAATGGGAGCAGATGGTGGAAATACGATGATAAAAAATATGGAGGTAAGTATGATGACAAAGGAAGAAGCGACAGCAAAGTCTGAAAGCCGGTGGTACGAGGGAAAATTCCCGCAGGAAATTGTGGAGTTTCAGTTATATGAGGATAAGCTGTGCATGCCCCTGCAGCTTTATCAGGAAGCGGTGGAGAAAGTGCTGGGCCGGCCAGTATACACCCATGAGTATAAAACGCCTGAAAGACTGATAGCCGAGTATGAGGCCATCAAGTCCGCGGATGGCTGCCAATTACAACAAGGTCATGAGATGGCCTGATAGGAGGGATCACGATGTTTATGGAGCACAAACAGGTGCAGCGGATTAAGGAGCAATACCCGGAAGGGACCCGCATCCGACTGATTGGAATGGATGATCCCTATGCCCCCATTGAACCCGGTACGGAAGGTACGGTGAACCTTGTCGATGACATTGGTACGCTCCACTGCACTTTTGACAACGGGCGCACCCTCGGCGTCATCCCCGGTGAGGACAGTTTTTCCGTTATCTCACGCCCGGAGCAATCCGATCTGTCGGAAAACGAAACTGAGCAATTCGGCATGAAAATGGAATGAGAGGTGAATTTAAATATGGGTAATAAAGATTTGCGGACAGTTTATATAGAGCAGTTAAACTATCTGCTTCCCACGGTGGACTTCCCGAAGCTGGATAAATCCTGCAATTCGGAAGATGACAGCTATGCCAAAGAGATACTGAAACGGATTCACGACATTTTTACAGACATCTATGGTACGGACTGTCTCGATAGCGGTTATGAATTCGTTGAGCTCCCCGCTGTCATACAGGGACGCAACACCGGTCATATCGGGCTGGGCATCGTAACACTTGATCTGGAGTCCTCCGGCGAGCATTGGGGAACCTTCTTCTTAACACCGAAGGGCGTCATCGAACAAGGCGGAGAGAACATAAAGCCAGACCAATCCAAGTACCTGTCAACCGTATATATTCCATACGAATACTGGTACACCGTTTCTGTCGAGCGGGATCACCATGTGGATTTCGACAATGCACCGGAGAAAGTGGCGGCTCTTCTGAATCATTGCTATTCGGAACAGCCGGAAATGGAAAGGGACCGCCAGCAGGAAGGCGACTCCAATTCTAACCAGCAAAATGGCCCGGTTATAGGTTAACACCGGACTTTTATCATAATCAACCCTCTTAGACTACAATAATTGAATGGAGGAACGATATGAAGCGGATTACAACAGATGAGCTTCGAGCCATGGCAGGCCGTGAAGGGCTTATTATCCAGGGCTGCGGCGGTGACCTCACGGAATTGGTAAACGGCATCAATGATATGCTGACGCAGGAAGGCATCCTGCAAAACGGCGATGCTTTCAAAGATGTGTCCGTCTTTGAGTATGACGGCTGCACCAATCTGCTGTTTTCTATGGAAAATGTGGATCTGAACATAGGAAAGCTCGCCATGTGGCGGTTGCAGAGCCATGAAACCTTTGGCGGCACTTGGCTGAGTGATTACCTCCCCAACCGGCTGGGTGTCGACATGGATCAACCGCCTGCCCAAAAGGAAAAACCCGACTGCGCTCTCATCGGGCAGGACGGCAACATTTTCAATCTGATAGGGATTGCGTCCCGAACACTGAAAGAGAACGGACTTGGAGAACAGGCAAAAGAAATGCGGGAGCGGATCATCGCCAGCGGCAGCTATGACAAGGCGCTCTGCATCATCGGAGAGTATGTCAACATCACCTCTGCCGAAGATGCCCAGGAGCAGGACTGCGGCTTTGAAATGGGACAAAGCTACTGATACCCCTTAGATTCTCACCGGCAGAGCCGACTCTGCCGGGTACATAAAAAACAGGCTCACACCGAGCCGGAAAGGAGAAGTCCATGAAAGCACTGAAAAATGACAGCTCCCTCTATGCGGGGCAGATCGTGTCCGCCATAACCGCTTGCTACGAAAACAATGACAAGCCGTCCAATCGGTCTCTGATGGAGCTTTATATTCTGATCGGCCGATGCATCTGCCGTCAGGGAGAAAAAGCCTTTGTCGCTCACTTGGCAGAAATGCTCGCCTCCCGGTTTCCATCGCTGAAAGGCTTCTCCCTTCGAAATCTCCGCAGGATGCGTGACTTTTACCGCATCTATGCAAACAACCCAGCTCTCATGGAAAAAGCGCAATCTCTTGGCTGGACACAGAACGCCGTTATACTGGAGTGCTGCGAAACCCAGGAGCAGCGCTCTTTTTATATTGACCTTGCGGCAGGACAGAACCTTTCCAAGCTGGCGCTTATGAAAGCCATTCAGGAAAATGCCTTTGATACCTTATTTAATGAAGAAAGTCCTGCTGAAAACGGTGAACCCAGCTTCGCCCCTGTAAGGGATAATTCTCTCAATGCGGCTGTAGACACCGCCGCATCCATTGAAATGGCATGTGAGCCATCTATGCCAGCGTGTGAACCACTCCGCCAAGGGGATACTATGCCCCGCAGCACCGACAGGGTGTCCACCGCTGTCTCCGCAGAGGTTTCAATCGGTAGACAGACAAAACGCAAAGTCGATGGAGAACCGCCGCCTCTCGGTTTCATTAATCTACATCAACCATATCCGCCTCTTCTTGTGCTATGGACTGATAACCTGAAACCGCCGCAGAAACCTCCAACCGGCGTGCAATCCCAAAAGAAAAACCTCTCCTCATGCGGAAGAACGCAACGTAGAATCCAGCAGAGGATACTCCTTCTGGAACAGACCGTGGCATAGAATAATTTGAATACGTCCAAGGGTAGTCCGAAGCCGAGTTTTTTGATATAATTGGATTTGAGAATGACGGCATAAAAACCGCTTTATTTTATGAAAAGAGGGTCTGCTATGGAGAAGAATAAGAAATTTTTTTTACACGGTTTTCACATGAGCCTGTTTGCGGTCAATGTCCGCAGCAGGCTCTTCCTTTTTTGTTCTTTTCTACGCTCTCTTTTGAGGGCGTTTTTTCTGTTTCTGTAGAAAACGGATATGTCTGAGCCCTTGCCCCATAAGGCTTTGACCTATTCCCATAAAGCAATCCGTAGAAAATAAAACTGTCACACAGTCCTTGGCGCCCTGGATGTACATATGCTGACTGTATTCACCTAATAAAAGCTGCATGGCTTCAAAGTATGAGTCTGCGATCTGTTTCAGCTCATCATCGTATTTGGGATGATCCTTTAACAGTATTGATGCCTCCAGTTGCTGTTTCATAGCATCTCGGACATCGGCATTGGATTCCGCCAGCTCTGCAAATGCCGCATTGAGCCGATCATCCACTGCTCCAGCTCCGCATCATTCAAATCCCCTTGTATCTGGCATTCAGCCACACCCATTAGCTTGTTCCCAACTTGCTCCACTGTGAAAAAGAGGGACTTGACTTTCTGACTTACGCTGTCATCCCCGTGATAATATTTCATGAGTCCGCATTCCGTTTCCTCCGGCGTCCGCTCCTTGAGGATGGCGGCAAGGATTTGGTCGTGACTACTGTGAATCCTCTGCATATCTGTTCTTAGGCAGTCACCCTCGGAGCTGTAGCAGGCGAGGGATATGGGCAGTTGCCATAGCTCTTAAACGGGCCGTGGGGTCGTTCGTCAGGCGGTATTCTGCCTGTTGTTATGATGGCATCCGAATCATAACAAGCTGGTTTTTTATTTTTCTTGTAATGCACTAACATAATTTCCTCCCTTCTGAAAAACAAAAAAAGTCGGAGAATTGAAGCGCATTCTGCACTCCGATTCTCCGGCTTTTTAACTGAATTTTGGTTTAAGCTGTTGAATTTTGCGGAAATATAGTTTTTGCAAGTTATACCTTATAAAAATATACGATTTGGCTTGAATTTAATCCGTATCCGTGATAATATATATCTCGAATATTGCAAAGGAGGTCTTTCATCTATGATTAGTCGAGAGTTATATATGAGCCGCATCCGTCCTTTTATCGGAAATGAGCTTATTAAAGTTTTAACCGGCATCCGCCGCAGCGGAAAGTCCGTCATGCTGGATTTGATCCAGCGAGAACTGGTCGCCTCCGGTGTGAATGAGGATCAGTTTATTTCTATCAATTTTGAAAATATGAGCAACGCACACCTTTGTTTTGCCGAGGCATTACATGAGGAGGTCACTCGGCGGGTAAATGGCATCTCTGAGAAAGCATATCTTTTTTTCGATGAGATTCAGGAAGTCGTTGGCTGGGAAAAGTGCATCAATTCCTTTCGGGTTGAATTTAATTGTGATATCTATATCACCGGCTCAAACGCAAAGCTGCTTTCGGGAGAACTGGCCACATATCTTGCCGGACGATATGTGGAGTTTGTTATCTATCCCTTTTCCTTCGGAGAGTTTTCGGAGCTGTATCATACCGTTTTTCCTAATTCCGATTCGAGAGCGATGTTTACCCAGTACCTTACCGATGGCGGGATGCCGTACTTGAGCAACCTCCGCTATGCCGAGCAGCCGAGCCGTCAGTATCTGGAAGACCTTTATAATTCCGTCGTTCTGAAAGATATCGTAAAACGCAACAACATCCGGGATGTCGATTTGCTAGAGCGTATCATCGCATACATTACGGCAAACATCGGGACCACTTTCTCCGCCACGGCGATTTCAAAATATCTTAAAAGCGAGGGACGTACTGTTGCTCCGGAGACCATCCTCAACTACATCAAGGCTTGCGAGGATGCTTTTCTGTTCTATCGTGTTCGTAGACAGGACTTGCAGGGTAAGAAGATTCTCACTGTCAACGAAAAATACTATATTGCCGACCACGGAATTAGAGAGGCTGTTTTCGGCGGGAATATGAAGGACATCAACCTTATTTTTGAGAATATCGTGTATATGGAACTCCTGCGGCGGGGGTATAAGGTCACCGTTGGAAAGGCAGGAGAAAAAGAGATTGATTTTATTGCTGAAAAGCAAACGCAAAAGCTCTACGTTCAGGTAGCTTATTTGTTGGCATCCGAGGAAACCATCCAGCGTGAATTCGGAGCATATGATACGGTCAGGGACAACTTCCCCAAGTATGTTGTGTCCTATGATGAATTTGATATGAGCAGGAATGGACTAAAGCATATGAATATCCGTGAGTTCTTATTGTCTAAGCAATGGAATTGAGTCTCTGCTCCTTCCTTTTAAATAAGAAAATGCCTGTCATGGTTTACTTGCCATGACGGGCATTTGTTTTTCTACTGTCCAGCCTGTTGCGGTTCCCCTTAAAATTTTCGTATCAGACTCATGTGCTTATTTGATTTCTGAGTGATGCGGTGGGCTTTGGTTGCCATGTATTCGATCAGGCAGTCTTTGGATATCAGGTATTTGTTGTAGTACCACACCCCGAATAATTTCTTTTTGGCTATCCATTCTGACACTGTGGTTTATGTTTTTATAAATGCCAGGAAACTAAAGTATCTTAAGGTTATTTCGCTGGTCATTTTTCTACGCTTTTTCTACACTTTGCTCTGAAAACCGTTAAATTCGGGGGGCGAGCCAAAGCGTGGTAAATTCATGGTTTTCGCCCGAAAAGCCTTGATTCATGCGGGTTTGTGGGATTTTAAGGCATCTCAAAGTTACCTTGATAATCTCATTGAAACTTGCCCTCAAATAACTCGAAATCAGTTTGGGAGCAATCCCACGCGGGTTTGAATCCCGCCCTCTCCGCCACATTAAAGTCATGTATGAGGATTTGAACTTATACATGACTTTTTATTTTATCTGTGTTAAGCTTGAAGGAGGATCATTTATATAATTAGGAAGAGAGGTAAAAGGATGAATCATAAGTTGAAAACAATTATCAAAGCAACTGTACTTATCATTATTGCAATATGGATTATTGATAAAGTACCTTTTGATAAAAATATAAATCAACAAATTACTGCCAATATTTATGAGAATGGTGTTGTAATTGGTCAGACAACGCTGGTGATGAATGGTAAAAAAAGCAACTACTTGTTTAGGCAAGAAGAAGGGTTTGCCGGAGAATTTTTAATTCCGCATGCCGAAAAAACCGATAGAGGGGATTTGAAAACATATATTAACTGGAATGCTGAAGATAACATACAATCTATCAGCTATTTTTACAAAGGCAGCATTAAATTAGCACAAGACATGGGGATTGTTCCTTATATGCTTATTAATAATAGTATGACAAAATTTGCAATCATGCTCACAGATCATACAGTTATTGCCACATCAGATGAGTTGTATAAGCTGTATATTAAACATATTACATGGTATAGTGATACTAAAGGCACATCTATCGAGGCGGTAAATGAAATTCCTGAAATTGATTAAGTATTAATCGCCTGATTATGGAGATGAAATAAATGCAGATTATTAACATATAATCTGAAAGAATGATAAATCGGAAGTTGTGGGAGATAAAGACAAATTTTACAAGAAAAATGTTAAAGCATATAAATTACGGGTATAGAGTTAATATGAGATTATCATACAGTATGTCTCATAAAAAATTACAGAAAGGAAGAATATATTATGAATGGAATTTTTAACATCTTTACCTCCCTTGTTCCGGTAGGCCTGTGGTCTGTGATAAAAGCTGCTGCTATTCTTGTGCTTGCATTTGTCGTAGCCACATTTATAAAAAAGATTGCACTGAAATTATTGGACAAAATTCACTTAGGAAAGAAATTGAGCGATGATGAGGCTGAAAAGATAAATGGCTTTGTCGGAAATTTAATTTATTTACTTGCATTTTTGCTTTTCGTTCCGGATATTTTTTCTTCTCTTGGAATGAGCAGCATTTCCGCACCAATTACAGGACTGCTCAATACCATTTTAGGATATATCCCCAATATTTTAGCAGCTTCAATTATACTTATCGTAGGATTACTGGTAGCCAGATTGGTTCGTCAGCTATTGATTCCGGTATTTGATAAAATCAAGGTGGACAAGCTTCAGGAGAAGGTTGGTGTGGATGTGCCGGAGACAGCAAAATTGTCTTCTACTCTTGCGTACATTGTCTATGTACTGATTCTTATTCCGGTTATTATTACGGCATTGAATGCGTTGAACATAGAAGCCATTTCACAACCGGCAATAGGAACTCTTAACGATATCATCAACTTTATACCTAATATCGTTGTAGGGCTCATCATAATTGTTGTGGGCTTCATGATAGGGAAATTCGGCGGTCAGATTGTTGAGAAGCTTGTGGCTGCGTCCGGTTTGGATGCAAAGCTTACTTCTGTGTTAGATGGAAGGATGAAGAATTTCTTGATTTCAAAATCTGTTGGTATTGTAGTACAGGTTGTAATTACAATTTTCTTTGTAGTTGAAGGTATAAACATTCTGAACCTGCAGGTTCTCACTAACGCAGGCGCAGCTATAATAGGCTATATGCCTAATGCGTTGGCGGCAGTACTGATATTAGCCGGAAGTATCCTGTTAAGCTCTGTGGCGGCAAGGTTTTTAGAGAAGTACAGCCATACATATGCAATAATCGTTAAGTGTGCTATTATGACTATAGGAAGCTTTATGATACTTAGTCAGTTAGGCATTGCCAACACATTGGTTAATGCGGCTTTCATTCTTCTTATAGGTGCTCTTGCAGTAGCATTTGCTGTTGCATTCGGATTGGGCGGCAGAGCCTTTGCCGGCAATGTACTTAAACGTCTTGAGGAAAGGACCTTTAATAAAGATTCTGAGGAAAAATAGTAAATTTAAATAGATATCTCATTTTGGAGAAAATCAAGGATTATAGAAAAGTAAGAGGAGAGCGGTTTCCTCCTTTTACTTTTTATTTTTTTGAATGGGTAATACACATCCATCCACCAGATAATTTTTACCTATGAAAAATATAAAGACAGCAGGCAGCAGATACAGGCAGGCTCCCGCAAAGAACATACCCGGTTCAGTATTGAGCATACTTTCCAAATGTACAGACAGTGGTTGCTTGTGAATTGATTTTATCAATACCACTGCTTGATCTATGACATTCCAATATTCAGCAAATGTCAAGACGAAGAGGGAGATAACAGCCGGTTTCAAGCTAGGCGAAACAATATGGCAAAATACCTGAATTTCAGAAGCGCCACTTGACTGTGCCGCTTCAATGCATTCTTTTGGAAATCCTTTCAGATGCTGTCTAATCCAAAATGTCCCTAACGGATTGAAAATTCCCGGAAGAATGATGGAAGCATGACAAGCAAGTCAAATTCCTTCACCGTTAAAAGGACAGGCTGATCATCTTTTTTCACGATTCTTTGAATAATGTCTATTTTTACATTGTCGATTTCAAACAATGTTTTTCCTTTGCCTACCCTGCGCAGAACAGATTCTACCCGAGCTATCATCTCCTCTGTTTCAAAAGGCTTAACAATATAATCATCAGCTCCCATATGCAGTCCTTTTACACGGTCTTTTAAACTGCCCTTGGCAGTGATAAAAATAACAGGTGTAGACATTGGTTCAATATATTTAATCAACTCATATCCGTCAATTTCAGGCAGCATTATGTCCAGAAGAATAAGGTCATATGTATTCTCTTCAATCAAGTCGGCAGCAATTTTTCCATTGTGAGCAACTGTACAATCATATCCCATCCTGATTAAATTGATGGCAATTAACTCGGATATCGAAGTTTGGTCTTCAACAATTAGAACTTTAATCATAAGGCAACTCCCTTTATATGCCCCCAAATTGGTAAATCAACAACAATAATTATTTTATGTCAAGTGCTTTGGAACGGAGGATGTACTGTTGCTTATTTCTCTCATTTTTTTGTCATAAATATTCTGAGCTATTTTTTCTGTTTGTTCAATCAGCCACATATAAGTGGTTGTGCCTTCTGAATAATCTGCTTCGGCATACATATCAATTCTTCCGTTGCTGCGCAATTCCTCAACTTGCTTAAACTGTTCTTTATTATTGCTTGGATATACGGCAAATGTCTTTCCGCCGTACTGCTTGATTACCGAAAAAGCAGGAATGTCACTGGGACCGTCTGCTATATAAATCATATTTTCAAAAGGAATACGTCTGAATTTTTCATTTACTCTTGAATTAACATCAATCTGCAATTCTTTAATGTTAGTACCTTTGTTAATTTCAAAAAGCGCTCTTGTTTTAGTTGTATTATCTATAGTATATCCTATTTGGCAAATTTCTTTTTCCGGTCCTGTATTATTACATACGTTCTTTTGAGATTCATTTCTTTCTGCGTCCTGTTCATCGCATAGCAGTTCAGATGCTTTAACATCTTCTATAAATTCGCAGCCCCAGATATCCTTAAAATAACCGATTATTGATGAGCCTCTTATAATTTGTGCCATACCCGTACTTACAATATAATGCTCTACAGCAATATTAAAATGATTGAAATTTTCGTTAGTATGTATGTTTTTATTAATGGCTTCAAAAATATCAGGTATCCCATTATAATATTTGAGCTTCTTACCGTAACTTAAAAGCTTCTCGTTATTAAGACCCTTGAATATTCCTTGCTTTGTGCATGTAATAAAATGGTTTAAATAAATTGTATCCGGGTTAACCTTAATACCCTGTTTCTTGTAATATTCTTTTAATTGATTGGTTTCATTCCAAAACTCACTTGAATCTATACCGTAATCCTCAAATATGGGCGTCTGCATATATTCGCTTATAAGCGTCTTATCAAAATCCCATATAACCGCAATAATGTTTTGCTCCATTCAGCCCTCCAAAATAGATTTCATATAGTTTTAAAAATCCCGGGATTTTTACATAACCAATTCATATATGTTCAATTCACTGTTTATTCTTAATTTTGATATAATCGGTACTATCCTCGTAAAATGTTCTGTCTTCATGTGAGCGTCCAATGCTTCCTGACTTTCCCATTCTTCAATCATGGTTAATACCGAACTGTTTTTTACGTCTCTGAATAAGCTGTAGGAAATACATCCGTCTTCCTTCCTTGTTTCGAAAACGAGCTCCTTATAAAGTTCAATGGCTTCTTCAGCCTTGCCGTCTAAATATGTACCCTTTGCAACTACTTTAATCATATTAATTCCTCCATATATTAATGTTTAAATTTGTGGACATTCCTTCTATCCTTCAAGACGTATCCGGTTAAAGAGAGGTGTGTCTCCTTTCCTATTTCAATTTGTGGACATTCCTCCTATCCCTCAAAGACTTACCCTGTCAAAGAGAGGTGTGTCCCCTTTCCTCATACTGTAATTTATATAACTTGTAATAAATACCACGCTCAGCTAACAGCTCCTGATGAGTGCCTTCTTCTCTTACCTCGCCTTTGTGCATCACTATTATTTTATCAGAGTTTTGAATTGTAGACAACCTGTGTGCAACAATCAATGTTGTCCTGTTTTTCATTATTTTCCTTAAAGCATCCTGTATCAGAACCTCGGTTTCCGTATCAATGTTTGCCGTTGCTTCGTCGAGTATAAGTATGTCAGGCTTAAAAGCAAGTGTTCTCGCAAAAGAAATTAACTGTCTCTGACCTGACGAAAATGCTGTTCCGTTTTCTATTACGTGTTCGTCGTATTTATTTTTCAATCTTGATATAAAGTTATCGGCATTTACGTATTTTGACGCTTCAAATATTTCTTCGTCGGTTATATTTTCATTTTTTAACCTTATATTGCTTTTTATATCTCCTGAAAATAAAAATACATCCTGAAGCATCTGACCGATATTTTTTCTTAAATCTGAAATTCTGATATCCCTTATATTAATTCCATCAATTAATATTTCACCCTTTTGTATGTCGTAATATCTGCATATTAAGCTCTGAATGGTTGTCTTCCCAGCTCCCGTCGCTCCCACAAAAGCTATACTTTCTCCGGGATTTACCTTAAACGAAACATCCTTCAATATCCATTCATCTTCTTTGTACGAGAACCATACGTTTTTAAATTCTATGCTTCCCCTGAACTCATCCATTTCCACCGGATTTTCGCTTTCCTTTATTTCCTGATCTTCGTCCAGAAGATCAAATATTCTTTCGGATGCAGCGGCAGCGGATTGGATGATATTAAGCTGCTCGGCCAGTTCCTGTATAGGCTCAAAGAATTTACTTATGTATCTTTGGAACACAACTATGGTTCCGATTGAAATTATTCCCTCAAGAACCATTTTCCCGCCGAACCAAATCAGTATTGATGTTGCTGTTATATTCATAAGAAAGTTTGTGGGTGTATATATACTGAATGTAAAAAGCTGCTTCATATGTTCATTTCTAAGCTTTTCATTTTCATTTTTAAACTTATCTAATACCTCGTTTTCAACGGCAAATATCTGTACTATTTTCATTCCGGACACGTGCTCGGAAACAAAAGCATTTAAGCCGGAAATTTTACTTCTGATATTTCTGTGAATTTTCATGGAAACATTTTGAAAAATAAAAGTAAAAAGCATTATGAAAGGTATAACCGTGAATGTGTAAAGTGACAGTCTCAGGTTATATGAAATCATTGTAATTATTATACCCACCAGCACAAAGCAGCTTTTTAAAACATTGACTATTACGCTGGTATACATTTCATTAAGAGCTTCTGTATCGTTGGTTACTCTAGTTACCAGCTTACCTATGGGGCTCTTGGTAAAGAAGCTTAGCGACAATTTGCTCAAATTAGCGAAAACCTCCATCCTGATATTATAAATTATTTTTTGTCCCGCAAAGCTTAGTATCAATGCCTGTGCATAGTTCAGAAAAAATATAATTATGACTGTTAATAAATATATGCCTCCGATTTTAACAACACCCTCTATATCCTGTGTTCTGTCTAAGAGCACAGGGTTTCCTTTGCTACCGTATTGAGATAAAAATGTATCGACTGCATCGCCCAATAAAACAGGCTGGTAAAGCTCTAATACAACTATTACCAAAATAATTGCTATCGCTGAAATAAAGTATAATAGATATGGCTTAGCATATCTTAACAACCTTTTATATAAATTTTTATCGTATTTTTTTGAATTATTTTCCATTGTCCTATTCCTGTTCGTTAAGCATTTTTTCCAGCAATTGTTTTTCATAAATTGAATGATAAAGACCCTTGTTTTTCAGAAGCTCCTCGTGCGTCCCTGATTCGGTTATTTTACCTTCATCCAAAACAATAATCAGGTCGGAATCCTGAATTGTTGAAATTCTGTGGGCTATTATGATATTAGTTTTATCACTTCGCAACTCTTTTAAGTATCGAAGTATCCTTTCCTCCGTATCAGTATCTACGGCAGAAACAGAATCATCAAGTATAAGTATATCCGGTTCCTTAATCAGGGCTCTTGCTATGGATATGCGTTGCTTTTGACCTCCGGACAAGGAAACACCCTTTTCTCCTACGACGGTATTATAACCATCCTTAAATTCCGCTATATTGTCGTGAACGACTGCCTGCTCTGCTGACGCTCTTATTTTATCTATATTAGACTCTCTTAGTCCAAAATCAATGTTGTTTGCAATTGTCTCCGAAAATAAGAAGTTGTCCTGAGGAACATAGCCGATACTTTTTCTGAGTAAATTCAGAGGAATATTTAAAATGTCAGTTCCGTCTATGTAAATGGAACCTTTGTCAGGGTCAAATATCCTCAGCAGTAAATTGGTCAGGGTGGTTTTTCCGCTGCCTGTCCTGCCAATAATCCCTAATGTTTGTCCCTTTCTTACCTCAAAGCTTATATTTTGCAAGACGTAATTGTCTGTGTCCGGATATTTATAATTTAAGCTGTCAAATTTTATATGTCCCTCTATACGGTCAACTACTGAAGTATTTTCATTATCCTTTATTTCAACAGGTTCATTCAATATATCCTCGATTCTTGACAGCGAAGCAGCACCTCGTGAAAAAATATTAATGGTTATACCGATTGCTATCATCGGCCAGACAAGCATACCTAAGTATGCAATAAAGGCAGTAAATTCGCCTAAGCTTATTTTAGCTGTAATAGTAAGATAACCTCCGTAGCCGATTGTAACCGCCAATGCTAATCCTGAAATTAACTGCATGAAGGGATGCATAATAGATTGCAGCTTCATTAATTTTATATTTTTTTCGTAGTTATTTCTGTTTTCCTTTTTAAATGCATCAATGAATTTATCCTCCTGAACGAAGGATTTAATTACCTTTATGCCTGAAAGATTTTCCTGTACAAAATCTGACAAGGTTGCAAAAGCTTCCTGCCTTTTTGCAAATCTGCTAAACATTTCTTTTCCTGCAAACCTTACGGTCACGGCAATCAGCATAAGAGGTACGACTGCAGCCAATGTAAGAAGGGGGTCAATTTCTGTTACCATGTTAAACAGTGTTATGGTTCCCAGTGCTATTACATCAAACAATGTCAAAATGCCATGGGCTAATGCCAAACGTACTGCCTCCAAATCATTTGTCATATATGCCATTACTTCGCCGGGGCTGTGCTTCTGATAATATTTCGCGGACATTTTTTCGAGATGAGCAAACATGTCATTTCTTATATCTCTTTCGATGCTTCTGCCTGTACCATAAATAAAATATCTCCACACCATTCTGCCTGCATACATAATGCCTGCAATAGTGAAAAGTAAAATGATTGCCGACCTTATTGCAGACAGTTCAATGCTTTGCTGCTCAATTCCATCTATTACTTCACCAACAATAATAGGAACTCTCGTTTGGGCAATATCAACTATTAAAAGTGCAATTATGCCTAAAATATAATTAAGTGAGTATTTTTTGAAATATCCTCTTATATACTTGCTTTTTGTAAATCCGTTGGCTTTATTATGTTTTTCTGCAAAATCCATTGTAGTCTCCTCAAAGTTCGTATCTATTCCATTATACTCTTTTCTCGAAAAAATAACAGAACTTTATTTATGAATCTGACCGTGTCATCCTGAGCGATAGCGAAGGAGCTCATCTTTTGAAATTCCGAGATTCTCAGTCTCGTTCACAAGGATATTTAATAGGGCTAGGACTTCTTTCAGGCTGCGCCTTAGAATGATACAGTCGGCTATTTTCATAGAGATGACAAATCAGAAGTGTATTACGTAAGCGATTTGCATATTTAAAAATTTTTTTTTATATTTTTTTAAAATAACTATTGACAAATTAAATTTCCCCACATATAATTGAATAAAAATTATGAATTATGTATAATTTAATGATTGGAAGAGTAAATTGAATTTTAACTTCAGCGAGTCGGAACAGAGTGCGAGTCCGATAGTTGTGTTTAATTGAAAAGAGCCCATGAAGAGATTCTCAGAATTAACAGTATGAGGATACGGTTAAATACCGTTAAAATGCAGAGTAAGCAATTGCTTAGAAAAAGAGTGGTACCGCGGTGTAATCATCGGCTCTTTGCTAGGCAATTTTTTGTGGAAAAAATAAATAATTATTCATTTATAAAATTAATTTTAAATTTGGAGGCATATGAAATGGAAAAAGAAAAAGTAGTATTGGCATATTCGGGTGGTTTGGATACATCAATTATAATTCCCTGGTTAAAAGAAAATTATAATGATTTAGATATCATTGCGTGCTGCGTGAATGTAGGTCAGGAAGATGATATGGAATTTGTAAAGAAAAAAGCATTATCATCGGGAGCAAGCAAGGTATATATAGAAAATGTAGTCAATGAATTCGTTGAAGAATATGTTTATAAGGGTATTAAAGCAAATGCTGTTTACGAAGGTAAATATCTTCTCGGTACTGCATTTGCAAGACCTTTAATTGCTAAAAAATTAGTTGAAACAGCACACAAAGAAGGTGCAAAATACATCGCTCACGGCTGTACGGGAAAAGGCAACGATCAGGTTCGTCTTGAAACGGCAATAGCGGCCTTGGACCCCACTATTCAGATTATAGCTCCATGGCGTATTTGGGATATCGGTTCGAGAGAAGAAGCAATTGATTATGCACAATCAAAAAATATAGATTTAAACGGAATTACAAAAGAAAAAATATATTCGAGGGATCAAAATATTCTTCACATAAGCCATGAAGGCGGTATGCTTGAAAATCCCGGTCTTGAACCCGATTATGACGAAATATTGATGATGACGAATACTATTGAAAAAACTCCGGACTTAGCCGAATATATTGAAATTGAATTTAAAGAAGGAATACCTGTAAAATTAAATTCTAAAAAGCTGAATGGGGAGGAAATGCTTAAAAGCTTAAATAAAATAGGCGGAACTCACGGTATAGGTGTTATAGATCTGTTAGAAAACAGATTGGTAGGTATGAAATCAAGAGGCATTTACGAAACGCCGGGAGGAACATTGCTTATTGAAGCTCATAAATATCTGGAAAGCTTCGTACTGGAAAAAGATACGGCACATTTTAAAGATATGATGTCTCAGAAATATGCTGAGCTGGTATATAATGCTATGTGGTTTTCAGGTCTGAAAGATGCTTTTGATGCGTTTGTAGATTCCACACAAAAGTCGGTTACCGGAAAAGTAAAATTGAAGCTGTACAAGGGTACAATCAAATTTGCCGGCATGGTATCGGAAAATGCATTGTACAATGAATCTATTTCATCATTCAGTACGGGAGAACTATATGACCAGAAAGATGCAACAGGATTTATTCATCTTTACAGCCTGCCGTATAAGATTCAAGCGCTTAATAAATTGAACAACGCTTCAACAACGGAAGTAACGTATAGCTTTAAGGAATAAGATAAAAATTTGTTTTACAGGCTGATAATATCCGATCCGTACTATGCATCCGGAAGATGGAAAAGAAAATCAGAAAAGCTGCTTAATAATATAATTATTGAATAAAATACTGACATAAAAAATGAGATCCCTTGTTACGCTCAGGATGACAACCCTGTCATTCCGAGTGCAACGAGGAATCTCATCTTTTATTGTATGAAATCCATCGCTTTCACTTACAGTATAAGCGACCGACACCAAATCAGAGATTTGGGTCGTCTGCTTATTTTAAATTATCTAATACCTTTTTAATTTTAGCCGGTGCAACTCTGCATTTATCCTCTGCAACCGCACATACGGCAAATCTTAGACCCTTTTTCAGTGCTACTACAAACAGATTTTCTTTAATCAATTCAGCAGATGCTTCCTTTGCATTATCGCAAGGAATACTTACGAAAAATCCATCTCTGTAAGGTAATATATCTAAGCCGCATTCCTTAGCGCCTTCAACAAATGCATTGGCGCGATTTCTAAGCATAGTTTTGTATTTGTTAACCTCTTCTTCATATACCTTTTTCTTTGCAGGATCCTTCGCAATGTTGGTCATAACCGACATTGCGCCTCTTGTTCCGTTTGACCAGTTAGCTCTGTTGGCATGCATACACGAATAATAGAATTCGTTAACTATTTCTTCTTTGGAAGAAATACCGATTGCTGCACCGGATCTCATTCCATACATCGTGTAACCCTTTGACATGCTGTATGCAATAACTACAAATATGTTTTCAGGTAAATTGGAAAATTTAGAGAAGAATTTTCTTCTTTCAGAACCAACACCTGCATAATCGATATAAGCAACGTCAACCAATAGAATTATTTTGTTTTCCGGGTCCTTGGCATTTTCTTTTGCAATATTTAAAACTTCATCCCACTCTTCATCAGATAGGCTGTATCCTGTCGGGTTATTAGCCGGTGTATTTAATACAGTCACCAATCTCTTTTGTTTTTTTAATAAATCTTCAAACTTTTCTTTGAATGAACTTATGTTAAATTCACCTTTCTCATTGAAGAATTCAAAATTTGTAACCTTTCTTCCGAATTCTTCGGAAATTGTTACGTAAGGTGACCAGAACCAATCACATACCAATATTGATTCCCCTTCATTTGTGTAATTCCATATAGCATGTCTTACCGCTCCTGTTCCTCCGGGAGTCGCTACTGCTTTTATGTAAGCTTCAGGTCTGTATTCTTTAAAGCATGCAGTCTGAACTGCATCCAAGAAATCCTCTTGACCTGCAACCTGTGCATATGCCGCTATCTGTGCATTCGGCAATGACTTCAATTCGTTGAATACCGTATCAAGACATATCAGATTACCGTCATCATCAACCAATGCTCCAAGTGTTGAGTCAATAACATTGTCTTTTCCGTATGTATCAATTGCTTGTTTTGCCTTAGCCGCCAAACCAAATATTGCATCATTTTCTTCCGGCCATTTGGCATGAGCTGCAACCATATTCAAACCCATATATATCACCTCGTTTTTCTTTAATTCTAACAAAATAAAAAATATAAGTCAATATATATAAAATAAACAGTTGACAAGATTAGACAAGTTGGTTATTATATAAAAGTTATTATTTATGATCCATTAGCTCAGCTGGCAGAGCACTTGACTTTTAATCAAGGTGTCCGGCGTTCGAATCGCCGATGGATCACCATTACAAACGACATTTGACGCTTCTTTTGACGTTGGATGTTGTTTTTTTTTGCAAATTATCCTTTATTCACTCCGTTGCAAATTACTTCATTCAATAGGTATTCGCTTGTAATTCAACGCTTTCAGTGTGGTCAATCCCCTCTGAAAAAATTAATTGTTGCGTGACTATTGAGGCGAACAACAATTAATTTAGTTATACTACATTTTTCTACAAATTTTTCACTCTTTACATTGTATATTAATTGGGACAGAAATTAAGAAAATATTGGTAAAGGGGATACGATGTTAAGCGAAGAAATGCAAATTGTTGCAAGAGAAGAAATTCCAAGAATGGCATCTGATAGCGAAGAGATGTACAAAATGCATGAAATGCAGGAATTAGCGAAAAGACAAAGTGAAAAAATGGCCGCCTTGGGCCAGCTGGCAGGTGGTATTGCACATGATTTCAACAATCAATTAATGAGCATAATAGGCAATGCTACCATGATTCAAAAGACGGATGATTTGGATAAAATAAAAGAATATGCCGAAAGAATCATCCACATATCACAGAACTCCGCTAACTTGACAAGAAAAATATTGATGTTTGCAAAAAAGGAGAGCAGTACTAACAAACCAATCAATTTAAAAAAGGTGATGGATGAAACCTACAGGATGGTAGAATCCATAATCAGCTCAGAATTTGAAGTACAATACAATTACGGAGCTGAAGACAAAATTATACTTGGAGATGAAGCACAAATTGAGAATTTATTAGTCAATCTGATATTAAATTCCAAGGATGCGGTAGAAAATCAGTTTGGCAAAATTCAAGTAGGTACCGTTGACACGGTTGTTTTTTCTCCGATGGTGTTAAGCCATGGAGAAATATTAAAACCGGGGAAGTACATTACAATTTATGTTGAGGATAATGGTGTCGGCATCAGTGAAGATGTGTTCATGAAAATATTTGAGCCGTATTTCACAACTAAAGAAAAGTCAAACGGAACCGGATTAGGTCTTTCCGTTGTTTTCGGGACAGTAAAGTCTCATTCCGGTTTTTTAGACGTAAAGAGTAATGTAAATAGCGGAACAAGATTTGAAATTTTTCTTCCGGTACATTCAAAAAAGCAAATTATAAAAAGATCTAAGATTGAATTTAAGAGTAATCTGATTATGCTTGTGGATGATGATGAACATGTATTGGACGTAGAAGCAGAGCTTCTGGAGGATTTAGGCTATGAAGTAGTTAAATTCAACAAACCCTTAGATGCGTTGGACTACTACTCGCAGAATCATAGGGCAATTGCTTTTTCGGTAATAGATTTATGTATGCCCATAATGACCGGTAAGCAGCTCTTTGAAAAAATGAGGCAGATTAATAAAACTACAAGAGCATTTTTTATAACCGGTTACGCAAAACAGGCAGATTATGAAGAGTTGACTAAAAGAGGTTCCATAATAATTGAAAAACCATTTACATGTGAAGATTTATCTACACAAATAGCGAAGATATATATGTAAGAATGAGTTTAAAACTATAACAGCGAAGAGAATAGATGTTATAGTTTTTTTTATGAATTGACCCACTATCCATTTTTCTGCAACATAACTACGTATTCAACTTTGTTAAGATAACTTAACAAAATTTAACCCACTTTCTTTTGACAATTATTAAATTTTTGATAGAATGTAAAAGAAATTAACAGTCAGATACATGGCAATGATAACAGGAGGAAAAATGGATATAAATGATTATGTGTACAAAGAGCCACATCCTTTCGGCGATATATCAATTATTGCTATGAAAGGCTGTGAAGAAATTGCATCAAAGATAGACTACTATTTAAAGGCTTGGAGACAAGACAATAACGGGGTCATATATTCAGAGGATTATCAGCAGGAAAAGACATTTTTGCTTGATGCTGTTTGTCCGAGATTCGGATCAGGCGAAGCAAAGGGTGTGATTAATGAGACAGTCAGAGGTAAGGATATATATATCATAGTAGACGTTTTTAATTACGGAGTAACCTTTAAAATGTATGGTATGGAAGTACCGATGAGTCCGGATGATCATTATCAGGACTTGAAAAGAATAATTGCTGCCATGAACGGTAAGGCAAAGCGTATAACAGTTATTATGCCGATGCTTTATGAAGGCAGACAGCACAAGAGAGCTACCAGAGAGTCTCTTGATTGCGCATTGGCGTTGCAGGAGCTTACATCCATGGGAGTAGAAAATATAATATCATTTGATATTCATGACCCGAGGGTTCAAAATGCCATACCATTACACGGATTTGAAGATTTTCATCCTCATTATCAGATGATAAAAGCCTTTGTAAGAGCTTTTCCGGATTCCAAAATAGATAGAAATCATATGATGATTATTTCTCCGGATGAAGGCGGAATGTCGAGATGTATCTATTATTCGTCCGTTATGGAATTAGATCTCGGTATGTTCTATAAAAGAAGAGATTATTCAGTAATAATTAACGGTAAAAATCCTGTTATTAACCATGAGTTTTTAGGCGATAACGTAGAAGGCAAGGACGTTATAGTAGTTGATGATATGATTGCATCAGGCGATTCAATGATTGACGTTGCCAAAAAGCTTAAAGAAAGAAAAGCAAGAAATGTATATGTTTTTTCTGCCTTTGGTTTATTTACCGAAGGATTTGCTAAATTTGACAAGGCTTACGAAGAAGGAACTATTACAAAAATATTTACTACGAACCTGATATACAGAAGACCTGAATTAATCACTAAGCCTTGGTATATAGAAGTAGATATGTCTAAATATATTGCAAATATCGTAGATACACTTAATTATGACAGATCGTTAAGCGAATTGCTGGATCCTGTACAAAAAATCAAAAAACTACTAAAAAAATGCTAATAAAAACAAAATGTCTGTTTTTTAAACAGGCATTTATTTTAATGTTAATTTAAGGAACAAAAAAATTGAAATAAATATGGTTGTATGTTATAATTTTTATCATTAAATCGTTGAATGACGGGCATGACCCTTATTGAACTAAAATTATAATATAATAAATGCATTTATTGAACAGGAGGATAAGATGGGGTTCAGAATGGATATTGGAATCGACCTTGGAACTGCAAGCGTGTTGGTATACATCAAGGGCAAAGGTATAGTGATTAATGAACCTTCTGTTGTTGCAATTGATATCAATACCAATAAAATACTTGAGGTTGGTGAAGAAGCAAGAAAAATGCTGGGACGTACACCCGGAAACATCGTTGCCATCAGACCGTTGAGAGATGGTGTTATATCTGACTTTGACATAACAGAAAAAATGTTGAAATACTTTATCAAAAAGGCAGTAGGAAATTCAATTATGAAGCCGAGAGTAATAATTTGCGTTCCAAGCGGTGTTACCGAGGTTGAGAAAAGAGCAGTTTTAGAGGCAAGCATGAATGCGGGAGCTAAAAAGACATACTTAATCGAAGAGCCGGTGGCGGCAGCAATCGGTGCAGGACTTGATATTACAAAACCATCGGGACATATGATTATAGATATGGGCGGTGGTACAACAGACATAGCAGTTATATCCCTTGGAGGAATCGTTGTAAGCAGATCGATAAAGGTTGCGGGAGATAAATGTGACGATGCCATCGTAAGATACGTAAGAAAGAAATACAATGTTATGATCGGGCTTAGGAGTGCGGAAGAGCTTAAAATGAGCATAGGAGCTGCATTCCCTGCCGACGAAGAAATGTATATGGAGGTAAGGGGAAGGAATCTCGTAACAGGACTTCCGGTTAACTTAACTATTTCCACCTCAGATATGCTTGAAGCATTAGAAGAAACCATAACGTCCATAGCAGATGCAGTTCATTCCGTACTGGAAAAAACGCCACCGGAATTGGCCGCGGATATCAGCGAAAAAGGTATTATAATGACAGGCGGCGGATGCCTTATTAAGGGTATGGATAAGCTGCTTGAAAAAAGAACCGGCTTAGCTGTCCATATCGCTGAGGATGCTGTTTCATGTGTTGCAAAGGGTACGGGACAGAGTCTTGAGCACATGGATGTATTGAAGGATTCTTTGATTACAGACAATATAAAAACAAATTACGGATCACTTTAAAAACAAATATTGTAAGAATATAAACAATAGTCAATAGGTTATTTAATCTATTGATTATTGTTTCCATATCAATTAAATATATTGACGGCTATGACCGTGAAATAGAATAAATAGAGGTTAAAAATGAAAATTAAAAAGGCAATTATACCTGCAGCAGGGCTGGGCACAAGATTTTTACCGGCCACCAAGTCAATTCCAAAAGAAATGCTGCCAATTGTAGATAAGCCCACAATTCAATATATTGTAGAGGAAGTTATAGGATCCGGCATAGAAGACGTATTAATTATAACAGGCAGAAACAAGGGTTCTATAGAAGAGCATTTCGACAGAGCCGTTGAGCTCGAAAACAATCTGCGGCAAACAAATAAAGAGGAGCTTTTAGAAGAAATAAGAAAAATTTCTCAGATGATTAATATCCATACAGTGAGACAAAAAAGCCCTCTAGGCCTCGGTCACGCAGTATACTGTGCAAAATCATTTGTAGGTGACGAACCCTTTGCTGTTTTATTGGGCGATGACATTGTGGATTCACAAAAGCCGTGTTTAAAACAGATGATTGAAGTATACGATGAATATAATTCAACAATTTTAGGAGTTCAGTCTGTAGCACGAGGGGATGTCGGCAAGTACGGAATAGTGTCGGGACAAAAAATCAACGATAAAGTTTATTCCGTCAGTGATCTTGTGGAAAAACCTGATGTTGACAAAGCACCTTCCGATATAGCGATACTCGGAAGGTATATTATCACCCCCAAAATTTTTGAAATTCTTGAAAATACCGGTAAAGGGGTAGGGGGAGAAATACAGCTTACCGATGCATTAAAAAAACTGTGTGAATTAGAAAAGGTTTATGCGTATATATTTGAAGGCAGAAGGTATGATGTGGGCAGTAAAATAGGTTTTCTTGAAGCAACCGTTGATTTTGCACTTAAAAGGGAAGAATTGAGAGACAGCTTTAAGAACTATTTAAAGGGTATTAATTTAAATTAGGGAGATTTTTATGAGTAGAGAAAAATATGAAATGTGGCTTGACAGTCCATATGTTGACGATATATTAAAAGAAGAATTAAAATTAATAGAAAATGACGATCATGAAATCGAAGACAGATTTTATAGAGAATTAGAATTCGGAACCGGCGGCATGAGAGGAAAAATCGGTGCCGGATCTAACAGAATTAACATAGTTACTGTTGCAAAAGCAACACAGGGAATCAGTAATTTTTTAAAAGAAAAGTACAAAGATGAAGAAATAAGTGCAGCTATTGCATATGACTCAAGATATATGTCAAAAGAGTTTGCGGAAAAGGCGGCATGTGTATTTGCTGCGAACAATATTAACGTATATTTGTTTGAAGGTTTAAGACCTACGCCCGAGCTGTCATATGCGGTGAGACATTTTAAATGCAAGGCCGGTGTTGTAATAACGGCAAGTCACAACCCTTCAGATTACAACGGATACAAGGTTTACGACCAATACGGCGGACAAGTGGTTGAAGATGCAGACGTCATCATAAGCAGCATCGAAAAGGTTATGCTCAGGGATATAATTTGCTCTGACCTTGAAAATAACGAAAAGATTACAGTAATAGGAAACGATGTAGATACATCATACATAGATGAAATAAAGAAATTAAGCTTAAATTCTGATGTAGAAAAGGATATCAAGGTAGTTTATACGCCACTGCACGGAACCGGCAACATGTTGGTAAGAAGGGTTCTTGCAGAGCTTGGATATAAAAATATTTTTGTTGTTAAGGAGCAGGAAAATCCGGACCCCGAGTTTTCAACAGTAAAATCTCCAAATCCGGAAGAAATCAGCTCGTTTGAAATGGCAATTAAAAAGGCGCAGGAATCGGACGCGGATATTATTTTAGGAACTGACCCGGACTGTGACAGAGTCGGTCTCGTCGTAAAAAACGCAGAAGGGGACTACGAACCCCTTAACGGAAATCAGACAGGTGCGCTTCTGATAAATTACGTCCTCGGTTCGTTGAAAGAAAAAGATAAGCTTCCTCATAACGGTGCTGTTGTCAACACAATAGTAACCAGTGAAATAGGCAGAGCAATAGCGGAAAAATACAACGTGTCAACATTTAATACGTTGACAGGTTTTAAATATATAGCAGAGTTAATGCAAAACTTTGAAGAAACAAGGGACCACAGCTTTTTATTCGGGTACGAAGAAAGCTATGGATACCTGGCAGGCACATTCGTGAGAGATAAGGATGCGGTAATTGCATCTATGCTCATTTGTGAGATGTCTGCATATTATAAGACAAAAGGGAAACTACTATTAGATATACTTCAGGATATATACGAAGAACACGGATATTACATAGAAGAAACAATATCACTGAGCTTTGCAGGTCTTACAGGTCTGAATAAAATGAGAGCCATTATGGATGATTTCAGAGAAAACAAGCTCAGAATATTGGCGGGCAAGAATATACCATATTTTTATGATTATAAATTAGGTATAGTTCTAAATCTTACAAACGGAAACGTTGAAAAGTTAAATTACCCAAAATCAGACGTATTAAAATTTTTATTTGAGGACGGCTCGTGGCTGGTGCTGAGACCATCAGGAACAGAGCCGAAGCTGAAAATTTATTTTTCAATAAAGGGTGTAAACAAAATTGATTCTATGAATGTATTAAAAAGAGTAAAAGAAGAAGTGTTAAACCTAATTGACCGAGTACAGATTCACAGCTAAGAGGTTTAAATCAAAATCAGGGAGGCAGAAATATGAAAATATTAAAAAATGCCCGAAAAATAATTTTGATAATATTCGTTTCAGTGTTAGTATTAAACACATTCGTATATGCTGATTATAATCCGTCCCGCGAGGAAATAGAAAAAATGATTGATGAAGTTGCCTTGAAAAGAGGAATTCCTTCGGTTATTTTGAAATCTATAGCGAGAGTGGAGTCGGTTTATCAGCATTTTAACAAGGACGGAAGTCCGAAAATTTCAGGTACAAGTATCGGATTGATGCAGATAAACAACAAAAATGGCGGATATGATACAAACAAGCTGAAATATGACATTATGTACAATATTGAGGCAGGCGCAGACGTTCTTCTCAGCAAATGGAGCATGAGCTCATATCAGAGTGTAGCTTGTGTAGGAAATATGGATCCTAATGTGCTGGAAAACTGGTATTTTGCTCTCTGGGCATACAATGGCTGGGCACAGAGCAACAACCCTCATATGCTGTCATCATATGCAAAAAAATACACGTATCAGCAATTAATATATGACATTGCCAAGAAAGAATATGGACAAACAATAAATAACATTGATTTCTCGTATTTACCAAGTACCGGAAAACCCAGCAGATCATTAGTTGTTCCAACACCTGTTTATACAAATTCAGGAAACATTGCTCTCTATGAAAAGGGAGATTATGTTCGTATCGACGGTGTAAGAGACGTTTATCAGTTAAGAGACGTACCGTCAGGCAAATATATTTATGATGTTGCAGTTAATACATTGGCTGTAGTTGACGAAGGACCCGTATTGCAAAACGGATACTATTGGTACAAGGTAATAGTTAACGATGATAAAAGTGGCTGGATCGAAAGAAACTGGCTAACCCGTACCGGTGACACTGAGCATGGCAGGTACGTATTCGAAGACATAGCGTACCATTGGGCAAGAAAATTAATTATGGACCTTTACCATGAAGGAATCGTAAGTGAATCAGCAAATTTCTATCCTGAAAATCTGATAACTAAAGAAGAGTTTTTAATTTTAGTCAGCAAGTCATTGGATAAATTTGATGAATTTAATCAAAAAAATAATGTGGCAGAAGGTGAAAAAGTAATCGGAACTGAAGAAATCATAGGAAATGAAGGACCGACAATTTTCAAAAACGGTGAGTTACCATTTACAGACGCTCAGGACATAAATCCATGGGCAACAGAATATATTCAGCATTTAGCAAACTATGGGCTCTTAAACAATTACGAACATGAACTAAAGCCCTTAGGTACCATAACAAGAAAAGAAGCCGCATGTATAATAGATGGCATATTTACAGACAACAATGAATACAAGGATTTAGACATCCATTCTATTTTCAAGGATTTAACTTCATTGAGTGACAATGAGGTCAAAGCAATTAAAACAGCATACATCAACGGAGCCATATCAGGAAAAGGCTCGGGAAGCTTCAGTCCTGATGATTACCTCACAAGAGCCGAAGCTGCAGCCATAATGATAAAAATATTAGGAAAATATAGTACAGTTCAAAGATAGAAAAGATGGGAGGTCATTAAACTCCCATCTTTTATTCTACATTATGAAATTTTATATCGTATATCCTTTCCTGCTCATTGATATCCTTATTGTATGCCGTAGCTGACCTGTTTCTGTACAGAAGCTTTACAATTTTATAAACATCTATCCATATTTCAGCCAAGGCTTCTTTTTGTGATTCGTCGAATATGAGCTGCATGCCGAAATGAAGATGAGGAGTATTTATATTGTTTACGTCCTCGCGGGTGCTGTAACCGGTCATACCTAAGTAGCCGATAACGTCACCTGCATAGACGATATCTCCTTCCTTCAGAGATTTTACATAGGGATGCCCTTTTCTCAGATGTGCATAGTAATAATATCTCATGTTGTCAAGGCTTCTGATTCCTATTCTCCAGCCGCCGTATTGATTCCATCCCAATGCTTCTACTCTTCCTGTTTCAACAGCCACTATTGGAGTACCCACGGAGCCGATTAAGTCATTGCCGAGATGAACCCTCCTGAAGCCGTAGCTCCTTGAATTCCCGAAGTCATCGTAATGACCGTAGCTATAGCCGGCAGCTATTGGAGAAAATACCTTCAGGCCGTATTTCTTAACCCATATTTTTTTGCTGGGGTCATTTTCATCCTTGACCTGAATTTCATATGGACCGACGAAGTTACCCAATACTGCGGAATACGCTTCATAGTAGTAGTCGTAATATTTTAAATCCTTAGTTAAGCTTTCTATACTTTCTCCGTTTTTCAACTTATTTATGAGAGTATCCATGTCTTTGGATTTGTATCTGGCAAAATTACCTCCGTACCTCGTCCCCAGATACGCCAATATTTCAACCCAATTTAATTTTACCTCCTCATCTATACTGTTTATGTCTGCCTTTAATGCCTTATCCATTGCTTCGTATGACACTCTGAAATCAACCCATTTAATAAAATCATTCTCTTCTCCCGCTGAAACTAATTGTGCGGAGCTATACAGCGTATTGAAAGCAATTCCCGCTATTAAAATAACGGCGGAAAATATAAACAATGACTTAAATTTCAATTTAATAATCATAATATATCCTTTTAAAATAATGTTCTCATTTACATTTATATGATTATTTAATTTGTTATATGATTAAAAAGTATTAGTAACGGACGAACCTGTTTAATGAAATAAAATTATTTGTAAACTTCGATTAATTATGATAGTATATATTGAATTAATTTGATGTTTGAGTTACATAAGGGGAGGACGAATTGAGGTTAAAATTTTGTTCATTATACAGCGGAAGCAGCGGCAATTGCCAATACATAAAAACTGAAAATACTACAATTCTTGTTGATGCAGGCTTAAGCGGCAAAAAAATTCAGCAGGAAATAGTTAATATTGGAGAGGACCCCAAAAATATTGACGCTATTTTCGTTACCCATGAACATATCGACCACATTCAGGGAGCAGGTATAATGTCAAGGCGTCTGAATGTGCCTGTATATGCCAATGAAAAAACCTGGGAAGCAATGTTTCCGTTAATAGGTGAAATAAAATCACACAATATAAAGATTTTAGAGGAATGTCAGGAGGTCGGTGATTTAACGATAATGCCTTTTGACATATCCCACGATGCGGCTCATCCCGTGGGATACAATATATTTTACAACAGTAAAAAAATTAGCCTGGTAACTGATACCGGCTGTATAAATGAAGTAATTGTCAATCGACTGATGGATTCGGATTTAATGCTGGTTGAATCAAATCATGATGAGGATATGGTGCTCATCGGTCCGTATCCGTGGCCTTTGAAAAGGAGAGTGTTGGGAGAATTCGGTCATATGTCCAACGATACTGCCGGAAATTTAATTTCAAGGGTTGTAAAAAGAGGAAAAGAAATAGTTCTCCTAGGCCATCTGAGCAAAGAAAATAATTTTCCTCAATTGGCATATAAGACTGTGGAAAATATACTGAAGGAAAACGGAATAGATGTAAATCCCGGAATTTTTCTGGATATGACCTACAGGGATAAATCAAGCAGGGTGTATGAAATATAATCGTTGAATGACGAACAATGCCTTATTGAGGTGAAAAATATGGAAGATATAATTATGTATGCATGCAGAGAACATGTTGAAATCGCAATAGACGATTTTGTAAATGACATGGAAGCAGCGCCGCAAATAACGGTAACTGATAATGAAATTTGCAGCTATTGCAATGAAAAAGCTGAATATAGAATAGGGAAATAAACATTTTGAAAAAAATGCTTGTATTAGATATGGCTAAATGCTATAATATTTACGCTATCCTTGCTCCTATGCAAGTAGGAGCCGAAAGTCCAAAGGGAGGTGACTCAGAATGAGGAAATACGAAGGTGCTTTTATCTTACTATCTAATTTAGAGGAAGATGTAAGAAATGCAGAAATTGAAAAAGTAAAAAACATAATAACTGAAAGACAAGGTACTATAGAAAAAGTCAATGAGTGGGGTCAAAGAAGACTTGCTTATGAAATTGACAAAAAAAGAGAAGGTTACTATGTATTTATTGAATTTACTGCAGGAGCAGATGCTGTTAATGAAATAGACAGAATTTGTAAAATCAGCGACAACTTTGTTAGACACATGATCACTGTAGATGAATCAAATTAATAAAAAA
Organism: Sedimentibacter hydroxybenzoicus DSM 7310; assembly: GCF_013403245.1. Taxonomy (GTDB): domain Bacteria; phylum Bacillota; class Clostridia; order Tissierellales; family Sedimentibacteraceae; genus Sedimentibacter; species Sedimentibacter hydroxybenzoicus. The sequence continues at coordinate 183,528 of NZ_JACBNQ010000002.1, forward strand.
AGAGGATAAGATATGAATAGTGTTGTATTAATTGGAAGATTGGCCAGAGATCCGGAGCTAAGATTCATACCTTCTTCAGGTATGGCTGTAACAAGATTGACATTAGCGGTAGACAAGGAATTATTTGGTGAAAAAAAGCAACAAGCGATAAGCCAAGGTAAACCTACAGCGGATTTTATTAACGTAACTGTTTTTGGAAAGCAGGCAGAAAACTGTGCAAACTATCTTGCAAAAGGCAGAGAATGTGCGGTTCACGGCAGAATTTCTACAGGAAGTTATACTACACAAGCAGGCGAGAAAAGATATACAACAGATATTATAGCAGATAGAGTAGAATTTATCGGAGGCGGAAAAGGTCAATCATCACCGCAAGGAAAACCCGTTCAACCGGATAGCAGCTTTTTCGGAGATTTTCCTGATGAAGACAATGACATTTTCCAACCGGTAGATGATGAAGATATCCCATTTTAGCATAAATTAGAAATCCGGGAAGGAGGAAATCAAGTGAGTTCAAGACAAGGATACGATAAAGGCGACAGGAATGACAGAATGGGTCAAAAAAGAAGACCTCGTAAAAAAGTTTGTCAATTTTGTCAGGAAAAGACTACACATATAGATTATAAGGACCTTGGAAGGTTAAAAAAATATACGACTGAAAGAGGTAAAATATTACCGAGAAGAATTACGGGTGCTTGTGCTAAGCATCAAAGAATGGTAACAAGAGCTATAAAGAGAGCAAGAACTATTGCTTTACTTCCATACGTAGCAGACTAATAACTATAATTAAAATAAGGATTTGTGCAATTGCACAAATCCTTTCTTTAATTGCACCCGGTGCATCCGCCGCATCCTCCGCCGCTTTTGCATCCTCCGTTGTCGCCTGTTGATGCAGGTTGCACTATGGGCTTCAGCCCTACTCCCTGACCGCCATTTTCTTCGTTTGAAACTATTATGAAGCCGCCAAATTCCTTATTTACCGCTTTATTGACTATAAAATTTACTTCATTAATTGTGTCAACGTCATCATCTTCTGTCGCTTCTCCCGGATAAACTCCAAAGATTGGACCGTTGCAGCCATATCTATCCAAATCAATTCTTATATTATATGATTCAACATTAGCTTCATCCAGCAGTTCCTTGAATTCTTTATAAGCTGTTTCGTTTATAAAAATCATTACATTATCCTTTCATAATTTAATTTTTATAAACTAATAATATCATATTGTCATCCTGAGCGCAATCGAAAGATGCTCTAAACCCACTTCTCAGAGTCTTTTTTGATCTTACTTCTTATTTCATGCTGACAATTTCAATCCCGGTATAATAATGCTTCAGGATTTCTGTATAATCATAGCCCTCATCAGCCATCCCCTCTGCGCCCCATTGACTCATGCCCACACCGTGACCGTATCCTGTGGTTACAATTTCTATTTCATTGCCTGATTGTATGAAATTAAAATTGGTTGAGTTTAAATTGAAAAGGGATCTTATTTCGCGCCCCGATACTTCTCTGTCATCGATATAGATTGTTTTAATTTTACCGCCTTCGCTTACTTCTCCAAGTATAATTTTTTCACCTAAGTTATTTCTTGAAATATTTAAATCACCGTATACGGATTTTATCTTACTGATAAAATCGTCAACATTCAGCTTGATTGAACCATGCATTCGCGGTGCTTCATCTTCGTAAGGGCTTTCGACACTCCTTAAGTACGGAACAGGTGCCGAAAAAACATCCTCAGAATTTTCGGTTCTTCCTCCGCTGGTAGAATGAAATAACGGCTCAATAATCTTGTTATCATAGGTCAGTATCTGTCCTTTTGTAGATGTAACAGCACTTTCTATTTTGCCCCAATACTGTTCATACCAGCCTTCGTCATGTAAAGCGATTAAATCATCCCTTGAATGCCACGCCTGACAATGTATATCAGTGCAAACAGGTGCACCTGGATGGTCGGGATGACCGTTCGGGTATTTTTTTAATCTGTATAATAGGTATGTCCTTGCTGAAACCGCTTGAGCTTTAAGGGCTTCGGAGCTGAACTCTGCAGGCATTTCGGAAGCGACTACACCTTTTATATATTCTTCAAAATCTATGACCATAATTTCTTTGGTCTTTGTATTATAGACTTTTATAAGCTCCGGTTCTTCAATACTTGATTTTTTTAATAACTCTTCGTTTTTTTTGCTTATATTTTTGCTATTATCATAAATCTTATCCTCTGCCTCAGTTGATGCATTATTTACATTCATTTTACTTTCCAAAAAACTCAGTGATAAATTTGGAATAGCTAAAAGCATTATAAATATAAGTAATGCATAAATCAGACGGTTTAACAAAAAAATCAACCCCTTCATCGTAAGTTTACTATCATACTATGAATTAATTAAATTTTTTAGAACAATTTTGTATTAAATAAAAAAAATGGGACACACTATTTTCAGATAATAAAGAAGCATGTAACGGAGGTTTATATGAAAAACAGATTTAAAAATGCAAGAACAAAAATGAAAAATTTCTTTATTAGATTAAAACACAAGGACACAAGTTTTTTTATCATTGCCCTTTGCATTGTTTTACTATCAACAGCAATCGTATGGAGATATACTTCAAATTCCGGTAAGGAAAATAACGTGGCAGACAATAGGAACGAAGATGAAAACATCGGAGTTAATCTTGACCCTGTCGAGGAAGAAAATAGAAGTATAATGGAAGGATACGAGAATGCTAAAGATGAAGAAGACGAGAAAGACAGTGAGAATTCTGATAATCTCAATACGATGAAATTGCCGCTGGATGGGGAAATTATCAGAGAGTTTACAATGGATGACCTAATTTATTATGAAGCAATCGGAGAATGGAGAGTACATAGAGGAGTGGATATTAAGCCTAATGATACGTTGATGATTGAATCTGCACTGGCAGGCACCGTAGAATCGGTCAACACATCAGAAATAATGGGCACGGAAATAATTATAGACCATGGAAACAACATTAAAACAGTTTACAGCAATTTAGTAACAGCTTCTGTAAAAGTGGGAGAGCAGGTGCAGCAGGGACATGTGATAGGAAATGTAGGTAAAATAGCAAGCATTGAATCAGCAGACGGAGCACACTTGCATTTTGAGTTACTTGTAGACGGTAAAAATGTTAATCCATTGGACTATATTAAATAGCACAATAAGGTTCTAATAGGACAAAGAAATGCATAAAAATGTAAATAAGACGGTATAGCCAAAGGGGGTTAATAATGAAAGATTACATAGAACGGAGAGCCATGGAGATTGCGGAATATATTATAAGTACTGAATCTACCGTGAGGCAGACGGCGAAAAAGTTCGGCGTGAGCAAAAGCACTGTCCATAAGGATGTAACAGAACGTCTTCCCAAACTGAACCCTCCAGCTGCAAGCGAAGTAAAAAAAGTTTTGCTGAAAAACAAGTCTGAAAGGCATATCAGAGGAGGAAAAGCAACTCGCTTAAAATATAAAGAAGCACATGAGCACGACAAAGTTAGCAATATGTAATTAACCACTTGATGAAAGACACTGACTGTAATGGTTGGTGTCTTTTGTGTTTCTTGAGTAAAATATAAAATTGCTTTATACGGCATAAAAAAAATTTGCAGCCCTGCTTGATTCTATTCGTAATTGCGTATAAAATATAGTTGATTAAATTTATTGCAAAGTCGGTGAAATTATTTATGGAACATATGGAGTATATTACTGTAGGGGAAGCGGCAGCAAAATGGAATATATCCTTGCGAAGGGTACAGAAGCTTTGTGAGCAGGAGCGCATTCTCGGAGCCAGGAAGCTTGGAAGAGCCTGGATGCTTCCTGCCGGCACAGAAAAACCCACAGACCCGCGCAGGGGGAAAAAATGCGCTCAAAATACCCTGTCTTCCGAATTGGCACATGTAGTCTCAATGACCAATGCACCGATGCCTATGCACAACGCAGAAGCGATTCTGGATACTGTAAAGGAGGATTGTGCAAGGCTTCAATACGAGGCGGAGTTTGCCTATTTTCGAGGGGATTTTCAGCAGTCGATGGACTACTTTCATAGTATAAAGGGCAACGATGCCGTAAAGCTTCGTGCCAGCATCGTAGCAGTTGCTGCCGTTATCAGCTTGGGAGATTATCATACATACATGGAAATAGAAGCGTATCTTAAGGATAAAATAATAGGTGGCGGTGATGTAGCTGTTTTCGCTGAGCTTTCCCTTGCAGCCGCATCAGTTAGCTGTATAGTACCTAATCTTGCCCCTGAGTGGCTGAGGGAAGGAAATTTCGACGATGTACCCATGCAGTTTCGTTATTATGCTCTTTATCTCAGGGCAAAATATTTGCAATGTATAGGCAAGTATGAAGCAATGCTTTCTGTGGCACAGACTGCATTGACTCTTGATGAGCCTGAGAATACCTTTACGTTCACAGGCATATATCTTCGGTTGTGTTGTGCAACGGCTTGTCATGCGCTGGAACAGGAGGACAAGGCAAAGAGATTTTTGCTTGAGGCAATGGGAATAGCTCTGCCTCACGGCTTCATTACACCATTTGCGGAGAACTTGACTGCTCTCGGAGGTTTGATGGAAAAGTGCATCTTAAAGGAGTTTCCTAATCAGTATGATGTTATAATCAGACAATGGATGCGAACATTTCAAAACTGGATTATTTTCCATAACCACTTTACGAAGGATAACCTTACGCTTGTATTATCCTTGAGGGAATACCATATCGCACAGATGGTGGCGCGTCGCATTCCATATGCGAAGATTGCTGAGCAGCAATGTATTTCAGTGGGGAGGGTTAAGAATATTATGCTTGAGGTGTACGAAAAGCTCTTCATTTCAGGAAGAGAAGAGCTTGTCAAATATGTTTTCTGATTAAAAAAAAGTGACTTTTTTAGACCTGTCAGTTACTACCATAAAAAGGAATTTACCCCTATAATAGTATTGAAAACTATAATAGGGGTTTTTTATGCCCTTTTACGAAAGGAGCAAACAATGAAACAAAAATTTATGTTCAGGAGGGTAATGGCGGCAGTTATGACTGTGGTTATGTTTTTTACCCTGTTCCCTGCTTCCGCATTTGCCTATGTGGGAGCAATGAGAAGGGATGTAGGCGGAATTGCTGTGGGAAGTAAGGACGGTTATTATTATCTCCAAAATTCTTACATAGGATTTTATATCAGACTGCAGGACGGTAATATGATTACTGTTCCTTCTCAAAAGACATTGGAGGATGTTAAAAAAATGGGGGCAACGGAAACCTACTCCTTTTATGCCCAGACATTTACGGGAGGAGAAATTGATCCGATAAAGACGGATGTGAGCCAACCCATATATCCTCGCAGCAAAGGAGCGACTATCATACAGGATGCAGAAAATCCCAAGCTATCGCAGAATTTTTTGTTTGATAACGGAACAAGGATTGACATCACATATGAGCTTGTAAGGCTTGACAAGGGAGCGCAGACAGGAAACAACGGGAAGATAATAGAATATGATGACTCTGATTCGGGAAGAACCTGGGGAGTGCTTGCCCAGGTGAAAATCAGCAACGCTCCCAAAAACACAAGCATACGCGTGATAACCCGTCATAACGGCTTTGGCAGTGTCGGACACAATATTGCGGGAAGCCCCCGTATGGGCTTCTATACGCATACCTATGACTATCCTAGTGATAAAACTACCAGAACACATTATTCGTCTTTGTTGTATCCCACAAGCGATGCAATTAAACCTGTTCAGGGTGAGCGCTACATTAGCGAGGTGTATACGGATTCCTTTTCCTATGCCAATCAGTTTGTAGCTCTCGGAGGTTATGTAAACATTATGGGAGAAGCGTGGGACGGTCATGGAAATTGGATACCAACCTTGCATTCCGGCATACGGGGACATTTGCACAGCGGTATCAGAGGATATGCTCATTCGTTTCATTACTCTCCGGTTAATTCCACAGTGAGCGTTAATCACGATTTTGGTTTTGATGAATCATCCTGGGCACTCTGGGGCTTCCGCGATTTGTATGAGTTCGGAGCCACAAATATTCCACCGGACCCCGCAACTATTCCTACCAATGCGGCCTGCCTCGGAATAGTCAAAAACGCAAATGCATTTTCGGCTCAGCCCGGGGAAAATGAGACGGAATTGAAAACTCGTTACGGCAGCAATTTGGTTGCGGTTTTCCGGGGTACCTTTGAGCAGTCCTCCGGCAATTTTGTTTTTAAAAATGGTGCGGTTCAGCTGTCACCTTCGCTGACTGCCACATGGGATGGGAGCGGAGAGTTCATCGTGGCATCAAACGGGTCGGTAACAGCAAAAAATGTTCATCTTTCCACACCTACGTTTAAATGCTACAAGCCTAATACGGCTCCCGACAGCAGCCTCAAATTTTCATATACTGACGGCAAGCTTAAAATAGAAATGGAGCCGGATAAAAATGCCGCAATTATTCACATCGATATACCCGGAGCCAGGTGCAGGCTGGAAAGCGTCACGGCAGATATGCTGGGAAATCTGATTTTTACCGGGGATATGGGTATATCCACACCGTTTATTGACGCTGCCAAAATAGAAATGAAGCGTTTAGGCATGGGAACAAAAAACAGTGCCTTCGTGATTAACGGGGTGGAAGCATCCGGCAGCATTGACACGGAAAAGCTCATGGGGCTTGAGATAGGCAGTGCTTCCGCTGAAATCAACACCTTTGAAGGTGAGGAACGTTATGCATTTGAGCTTGAGGTAAATGTGTTTGATTTGTTTGAGGCGGAGGGTGAGCTGGAGCTTACACGCATTTATACGGGAGCACTTATTCCAAACACACTAATACTTGGTGCGTCATCCGAGGTGGGTGTACCCCTTGTACCTCCGATTGTGGTCGGAGAGTTCAACGGTTTAAGGGGAGGCTTCAAGGACCTGGCAAAGACAATAAACGGTGATTATTCGGCAATTCCGCCCTTGAGACTTACGGTGGGGGCAAAAGGGAGCGTGCTGGAAATTATCGAGGGTTGGTATGACATCACCGTGGGAGCAGGATATTACGAGGCAAAGCTTTCGGATGGGAAAATTTTTGAAATGGAAATTATTGATGAATACAGCTGGTACGTGGGTCTCGGAGGGGATGTTCGCAAATACAGTAATAAAGAGTACAAAGGTCTTTCGGTAAACGGAGGCATGAAGCTGGATGTTGCGATTACCAAGGATAAGCCCTTCATTAGGGCCGGTGGTGCGATTAATGCATCGGCATTTTCAGGTATAAGCAATGACGGTAAAAATATGTATGTAATGCTCGGTGCGGACGGTAAAATTTATGGAATGGTGCAGATTCCGGAAGAAGCATGGGCTTTGGGAGATATGACTCTTATGAGCGCGCAAATAGACCTTGCCTTGGGAGGGCAGACTGAATTTTCAATTGCCAACACGACCGTAGAGGAAGCGGCTAAAAATGCATTCCGCAATATTTCGGGATATGGCGGGGTTGCGTATACAGGAACTTTCGTGGGGCTTCCTTTCCGTATTTATTATATATTCCAGGATAAAAATGTGGGAATTAAGGTGGGAGCATGGTGGGAAAAATTTGAACCCTTTAATCCCGGTCCTTACAAACAAGCGCTGCTGAATGAAAGCACCGGAGAGCAGACGGGAATTCTTGTAATGAATGACAACTTTGTTCTGCTTGCTTCAAGCCGTCCGGATATCATGGGAATTTCCGGCAGCACAACTCCTTCGGGTATAACTGCCAAAAGTGCATATGCTTCGGGAATTACGGGTGTTGATATAAATGAGATAGGCACAACGGGTAAAAAGTATGAGGTTGAAATCTCGGACAGCGTTGACCCTAATCTGCTTGCGGTTTCCTTGATATTGAAGAATGGTTCGGGTGCAACTTCCGAGGAGCTTTTTGAAGATATAAAAAATAAAATAACGAATCCCGATTACACAACATTTTCTGCAATCCGTGCAAAATTTAACAGCGACGGTGAGATAACCAATGAGGGTACGGCAAATACCTTCTTAGGAGAAAATTATGTAACGGTCAAGCTGCCGGTGGGAGGAACATGGACTTTTGATTCATCGGGAGAGCCCTTTGATATTGTCTGCTATTATGCGAGCCCTTACGCATCTCTTGACAACATGAGTATCAACGCTGACGGGAAAATGACCGGGCAGGTAGAGGATATGGACAGCAGCGCATCATACATTCTCAGAACATATTTAGGAGATGAAAAGGGTGCTACGGATTATCTGTTATCTCAGAGTGATGTTCCGGTAAATGGCGAAATAAACGAAAGTATTCCGCTTATCGGTGGTGCGGTTCCGACGGGAAGCTACTATGTAACCACGGTGCTGCTGGAGGAAATTAATGATGACTTTGACGGGAACAAAGCTGTTGATGAGGATGAAATTGCTTTCATCAGGACACATGCTTATGAATTTGATAATATGGTTGACTATAACAACGACATTCAGCCAAAGAAGCCCTTAAATGTAGGACTCAAATCCATAGGCAGCGAGGTAATGCGCGCAAGCTGGAAGAAGCCTGCAGGTGATCCAGTGGACGGCTACTACATCAGGCTGTATCAGAAAGACGGAAGCAAATGGATTTCAACAGGAGCAAATTATCTGCTGAAGTCAGATGATCTTGATGAAAATGCAGGCGGTGAATACACCCTTGATATGGCTGTCACCGCAGGCAACGGCGATGATACCTTATCTCCTCTCGAAGCGGATAAGGACTATAAAATCGGTATAACGGCCTTCAAATACATTGACGGCAATTTCCCTGTGGAAAGTGAGGAAGCAGAAAGCTTTGAATGTCGTCTTCCCAAGGCTGTTTTCCCAAAGCTTACTTACCTGCCTGAACCCTTCGTGGAAAGTGAAAACTCTATGAAGCTCTTTTATATTAACGGCAGCAGCTTATTACAAATAAACTCCTTTGTAAACGGAAACTGGACTCCGACGCGTATGGTTGTTGCACGCATGGATACGGATGCTGTCATAGCCGAAACGGATGGTGTGGATGATATGAGCCCGATGCTTTCCTTCTATACTCCAGAAGACTTTGAAGGTGCACTCAATCTTATGGTTACGGCGACAAGCGCACAGGGAGATATTACGGTGGATTATATCGGACTGAGGCTCGACGATGTACCGCCGATGATTACGCTGGACAGTGATTCCTTTGTTGCAAACTATAATACAGGTGAGTTCAGTATTACGGGAGCAACAGAATCAAATGCCGCAGTGGTACTGGCAACACCGGTTATCACTGCGGACGGAACAAACGGTGTAAGTATCGACAACCTCAGCAATGATCAGATAAAAGCAGATGAGAATGGAGCATTTACTCTGAAGGGGCATCTGAATCCGGCATCAAACAACTTTACGGCGGCAGACAGTGGGGTTATTATACTTCAGGCAAAGGATGCCGCAGGCAATGCTTCCGAAGCAGCTTCCGCACAGATAGTGCGGGGAGGAAAATCACAGGGTTCCGGACCGACGGGAGCGGCAGCACCTGCTGTATCAGGCATTGTAATTGCACCTGAGGAAAGTCCGGTACATCCCGTGACTGTAGTTATTCCTGTTGAAAATAAAAATATAGAGGATAAGGATATCTCGGATGCAATTGCAAAGGCACAGTTATATGCAAAAGAGCATGGCAAGACCGCAAACGGTATTTCTGTGGTACTGGATATGGGAGATTTAATGTCGGTGACATTGAGCAGAACAGCTTTAAACAGTCTTGTCAGTGCGGGAGTAACCGAGCTTGCAATAAACGGCACGAATGTTTCTCTCGGACTTGACCTGAAAGCACTGAAGGAAATTCTGAATCAGAGCTCGGGAGATGTAACTATAACAATTGCTCCGGCTACAGGGCTTTCCGAACAGGCACAGTCACTTATTGGTAATCGACCTGTGTACAATGTAACCATAAGCTATTTCAGTGACCGAAAAATTGTAAATGTCAGTAGTCTTGGCAACGGAACAGCCACTCTTTCCATACATTATACACCAGGCGAAAATGAAGCTGTGGGTTATCTGTTCGGCGTATATGTGGATGAAGAGGGTAATGTAAGCCGCATACCCGGTTCAACTTATGATAACGACAGCAGGTGCCTGATTATTACTACAGACCACTTATCATTATACGGTGTGGGCTATACAAAGCCAAGTGCAAAATTTACTGACATCGGCAGTCATTGGGCTGAGGAATATATTGATTATGCAGTCGGGCGCGGACTTCTCTCCGGCACTTCGGATACTTTTTTTGCACCGGAAACCGCAATGACGCGTGGAATGCTGGTTACTGTACTCGGAAGGACGGTCAGCGTTGATGACGATGAATACACTGCAAGCAGCTTCACCGATGTGCCGGCGGACAAATATTATATGCCGTATGTGGAATGGGCATATAAAAATGACATTGTCAGGGGTACAGGTAATCAGCAATTTGCACCGGACAGGGCCGTTACGCGTGAGGAAATAGCGGTCATATTTGCAAACTATGCCAAAGCTGTAGGCTACAGGCTGCCGATGGTACGCGAAGTTATTGCATATGCGGATGACAGCAGCATAGGCATTGTCTATAAAGACGCTATTACAGAAATGCAGCAATCGGGTGTTATGACGGGAGATAACAGAAATATGTTTAACCCCAAGTCAAGCGCAACACGTGCTGAAGTTTCTGTCATGCTTTACCGATATATCAAGCTGACCATTAATCCTGCAACAGCACAGGGTTGGACACTGAATGATGCCGGACAGTATTACTACTACAGAGATGGAAAGGCTTTATCCGGCTGGCATGACATTGATGGTGCGAGGTATTTCTTCAATGATGATTATACCTTAAAAACCGGCTGGGTTAAGGACGGAGAAGTCTGGAGATATTATTTCGACAATCAGATACTCACGGGCTGGCAGGATATCGGAGATAAATGGTATTATTTTTATGATGATGGTTCCCTTGCAAGAAATGCCACCATCGATGGCTACAATTTGGACGAAAACGGTGTGAGAAAAACAAAGTAAGATTTTAAAATTAGATACTTAATGAAAGACATCAACAGTAACGGGTTGGTGTCTTTTTTGATATTTTAACCAATGGGGGGCAGGGTAATAATTTTATTGAAAAGCATATGAATTTATGGTAATTAGTGGTATAATAAATCAACTTAGAAACGACATAAGGAGAATAACATTGAATTTACCAAGAAGTATAAATGAAATAATTTTGAAAAGGAGAAATAGGTTGTCTAGAGATGTAGCAAATATTATTAAAATTACTGATGCAGCAAAGAATTATTTACATAAGAAAAACAAATTAAATGTATGTATTGAATATCCGGAGTACAGGACCGGTAATGATTGTGCTTTCGTGCAGGTACCTGAGATATTTGCCAAAAAACCAAAAAAGGAAGAAGATTATAATATAATATCTTTAGATGAAATTAATATTTTTTTATCCAAGCTTGTTAATTTGCCGGACAATGATGTTATAATAGACGTAGCTTCCTTTTTAGGAATAAAAATATTAACGGTTTCAGGATTTAATTCAAAAGATTAAGAGGTGACCAATTTGAAAATAGTTATATTAGATGGATACACATTGAATCCCGGAGATTTAAGCTGGGAAGGATTAAAGAAGCTTGGAGATGTCACTGTCCATGACAGAACATCGGTAGAATTAGTTTATGAGAGAATTAAAAATGCAGATGTGGTATTTACAAACAAAACACCGTTAAGTGCAGAAGTTATTTCAAAGTGTCCCAATTTAAAATATATCGGAGTGCTTGCGACCGGTTACAATATTGTAGATGTAAAGGCAGCAAGGGAAAGAAACATACCGGTGTCCAACATTCCCGTATATGGAACGACGGCTGTGGCACAAATGGCAATTGCGTTACTTTTGGAAATTTGTCATCATGCAGGTGCTCATTCGAATTCTGTGCATAGTGGAGATTGGACGAACAATGCGGATTGGTGCTATTGGAATTACCCTCTCATAGAGCTTGCAGACAAGACCATGGGAATTATCGGATATGGTCGTATAGGTCAGAATACTGCTAAGATTGCCGAAGCCTTAGGAATGAATATAGTAGCATATGACGGAAGCTCAAAATATGCCTCCTTGGATGAGCTTCTTGCCAAATCAGATGTAATTTCTCTTCACTGCCCATTGTTTCCGTCTACAGAGGGGATAATAAATAGAGATACTATAGGGAAAATGAAAGACGGGGTAATAATTATAAATAATTCCCGGGGACAGCTTATTGTGGAGCAGGATCTTGCAGATGCGCTGAATTCAGGAAAGGTGTATGCAGCAGGACTTGATGTAGTGTCCTCAGAGCCGATTAAAGCTGACAATCCTCTGCTTAAAGCAAAAAATTGCATAATAACACCGCATATTTCATGGGCTCCAAAGGAAAGCCGATTGCGTCTAATGGATTTTGCCATAGAGAATCTTGAAACATTTTTAAAAGGGGAACCGATTAATATAATTAACTAGTATATTTAGTGACAATAAAGATTATGATTCTTTATTTGTCACTTTTTCTTTTTATTTTATCTCACTTTATCCATTCGTTTTCATAGTATATAGTATTACTTATTGACGGAGGCAAATATGGGTATAGATAATCATAATAATATAGATACCGGTTGTATTACTATCGGAAGGATGGCTCCTGATTTTACTACCTTATCAACCGAAGGAGTTATAACATTGTCGCAATTCAGGGGTAAATGGGTGGTTCTGGTAGATGAACCGGGAAACTTTGCTTCTACTTCAACTTCATCTCTTTTAGCACTGGCTAATCATTATGAAGAATTTGTAAAGAGAAATGTACAGATTTTATGCTTAACAATAGATAACAATTTTGCAAACATAGAGTGGTTGGTAGATATATACAGAACTTATGGGGTTTTTGTACCATTCCCGCTTTTGGAGGATAGGAATGCAGATATTGCAAAGAGATATAATATTGTAAATCCTGACAGAATTTATGAGCAAAGTGTCAGAGATGTGTTTATAATCGGCCCCGACGGAAGGATACGCTGCATATTGACATATCCTAATTCATGTGGCAGAAATACTTATGAAATGTTAAGAATTATAGATTCTCTCCAAGTAACGGATGCTTATAATGCTTATACCCCCGCAAACTGGATGCCCGGAGATCCTGTTATGATGCCAACAACTCATTCGTTCAGGGAAGCTTTATTAAAAGCGACAGGGCAGTCGGGTACCGGTTTAGTTTGTAACAACTGGTACAGTTGCTATACGGATTATAATACTCTTGGGACTTCTACATTAATTTAACCTTGCAATATATCCGTAACAAAAGATGTCGATTTATATGATATAATGTATCCATCAATGATGCAAAGGTGTGCACCTTTGTTGGACAAGTATTTATTTAATCAGAAGCAAGACAATGAGCGTTTGATTGATAACTGAATGCAGAAAAGTAATAAAAGAGGTGAAAATATGAGAAAAAAAGTATTTAGTGGTATTCTGATTGCTATATTTTTAGTGATAGCATTGTTTAATGTTGTGCCAAGGGCATATGCAGACGGGCCTATCAGAATTATAATTGACGGAAAGAGGGTTACTTCAGATCCGGAGCCATTTATTAAAAATGACAGAACTTTTGTTCCGATTAGAATAATAGCTGAAGAATTGGATGCGGAAGTGAGTTGGGATAATGAAAAAAGAATAGTACATATCTCCAAGGATGATATGCAAGTATCTCTTGTAATTGACAGCCATTTAATAGAATATACGATAGACAATGAAACGATTTACAACTTAAGTGATGTGGCGCCTTTAATTCAAGATGACCGTACCTTCGTTCCGATCAGATTGGTCAGTAATGCCTTAGGAGTAGGAATTGATTGGGATAATGATAAAAGAGCGGTTGTAATTAATCCAAAAGAAAAGTCAAGTGTAGAGCCGTTTTTTGATGTCAGCATTTCATCTGTTAAACCGGGACAAGTTATAACAGGCACATCAAACTTAAGTATAACAACGAAAAGTGAAATTAAAGGTGCGGCTGAAATAAAATACCTGCTTCTTAACCCGGATACCAAAAAAGGATTTGTTATAGCAAAAGGAGCTAATTTAACAGGTTCATATAAATGGATTCCGGCTATGGAGGATAGTGGATCTAAGGTTCTTGTTGCCGCAATATATGATAAAAACGGCAAATTTTTGGCAGGAGATTCGATTCCCGTTAAGGTCAATATTATACCCGATATTAAGCTTAAGGGATTGACGGAAGGTCAACTGGTAACAATTGATAGCGTCCCATTAACTGCAGAATTGAATTTTGCAGCATTATATGTCAAATACGAAATAATAAACCCTGATACCGGAGCATACTATATATCTTCAGAGCAAGATCCGTTAGGGTCATTTACCATGGTTCCTGAAATGGAGGATAACGGTAATATGTCTTTGCGCGTAATTGCATATGACACTAAGGGAAACCCCTATTACGGCCCGTACACAAAGGTGAAAGTTGAAGCAAACAGAATATTCTCACTTGGAGGTGTTTCACAAAATCAAACAATTGACGGCTCCGTGACGCTTCGAACTGTCAGAAATTTCAGAGTGTCGGAAACCGAATACGTTGTTGTCGATGCTAATACAGGATCCGAAACTGTTTTATACAAAGCAGGATACGGAAATTATACATGGTTCCCCGGTCCTGATATGGCGGGAAGCAAACAGCTTTACGTAAGAGTTAAGGATGCGGCAGGGAATACTTTTGTGAGCAATAAAATAAATGTTAATGTTGCTGGAAATCCTAAGGTATCGTTACAAAGCGTTGCCCCGGGGCAAGTGGTCACAGATACGGTAAATTTAAAGGTAGGAAGCAATGTAACATTAGATAGTGTAAAATATATTTTAACTAATACAGACACGGGAGAGCAGAAAGTTTTAACAGGACAAACATTCACTCCTGCTGCAGGCGACGGAGGGTCATGGAGTCTGAGAGCGGAGTCATCATATGCAGGAAAGGTTATTAAGACGGAAGATGTTAAATTTACAATTTATACAGGTAAGCTCTATCCAGCCCAGGCTATAATTGAAAAAGATAAATTTTTAGATTTTGCTTCTAAGCTTGCGGTAGACGCTCAGAAGAAGTCAGGAATGTCTGCGGCGTTGCAGACAGCTCAGGCAATTCTTGAAACAGGATGGGGTCAAAGTGTTCCGGTTGATAAATATAACGGAAAGTTCTCATACAATATGTTTGGTATTAAGGGTTCGTCAACAAACGGTTCTGTAACGTCTAACACGTGGGAGGTATACAACGGCGTTTCTTTCAGAGTGGATGATAGTTTTAGAGCATACAACAATGTTAATGAAGCGTGGGATGATCACAAGGATCTTTTGCTTACACGAGACAGATATCAACCGTTCAGAGAGGTTATGTATAACAGTATGCAGGGTGCATGGGCACTTAAGAGATGCGGCTATGCAACAGATCCTGTTTATGCTATAAAGCTTGTGAATTTAATAAACAGTTACGATTTAAATAAGCTTGACGAAACAGGAATTTAAAAGGATAAAAGGTGGGACACACCTCTAAAGTGGAGATAGCCTATGGGGATAGCTTTAGAGGAATGTCCCCGTAAATTTAATATAGTTTTAGAGGAAATGTCATCAAACAAATGCGAATCCGGCAGAGGGGAAATGTTCTGCCGGATTCTTATATGGCATAAAACTTCTTTTTTAATCATATAGCTTTAGTACTTAATATTATTTCAGTAGCGGAGGATATATTGATTAATAATGACGTAAAACAAGTATATTCCATTGCAGGCGCGTTTATTGCTTTTTTAATAGGCTCGGGATTTGCCACAGGTCAGGAAATAATGCAATATTTTGCCGCATATGGATTCATGGGTTTAATAAGTGCCGCAATTGTGCTTTTTCTATTTATGTATGCAGGGGTCAGCTTTGTTACGGCAGGGCATATACATAAATTTAACAAAGGAAATGACATATTTTTATATTATTGCGGCAAAAATATCGGTCGGATATATGATTATTTTTCCGTAATATTCGCCTATATGTCCTTCTTTGTTATGATTGCAGGAGCAGGTGCGACATTAAGTCAGCAGTTTGGATTGGATGTATCCTTCGGTTGCATTGCAATGGCAGCGCTTTCAATCGTTACGGTGATATTCGGCTTAGACAACATAGTCAATATAATCAGCAAGATAGGTCCGGTAATAGCAACCATGGCTATTTTATTGGGCTTGACAGCCATATTTCAAAATATTGACGGCTTAAGAAATGCAAATGTAATACCTGAGCTGGATATTATGAAGGCATCGGGTAATTGGTTGTTTTCAGCATTTTTATACGTCGGATTCAATATACTTTTGCTCTCGGTTTTTATGTCATCCATAGGAGCGAGAACAAAGAGTATTAAGGTTGCTTCCACAGGAGCAATTTTTGGAGCAGCAGGATACTCCTTAGCCATAGCGGTTATAGCTGTAGGTTTAATGGCCAACATAGAAAAAACTGCATATTCTCAAATACCTTCACTTATGCTGGCTTCAGGAATTAGTTCTTCTGTTGCAATAATATTTTCTTTAAGCATTTTTGCTGAAATATTTACTACCGCTGTTCCCCTGTTGTGGATAGTTTCCTCGAGAATTGCCCACGAAGACACGTATAAATTTAAAGCAGCAACAATTATATTGGCTGTTTCAGGTGCGGCAATCGGATTAAAGGTTCCCTTCAATCGGCTCGTTAATATTATTTACGTTATTAACGGATATGCAGGAATTATATTTTTGTTTTTCATGATAAAAAAATCAATATTAGAAAAATAAAAAATGCCTGCTGTAAGGGGGAGCATATTTTTTTAATTGTTAATACAGTGCTAATCGGGTATAATACATATATCATACCATCGCCTCGGCAATGCAAGCGAGCTTGCGCTGCACTCGGCTCAGATATGATATAATAATTCCATAAAATGCTTAGGAGTTAACATGAAAAGAGAAAACAACAGAACGAAAGAAGAATTAAGACCGGTTAAAATTACAAGAAATTACATAATACATCCGGATGGCTCGGTATTAATAGAGGTAGGAAATACAAAGGTTATATGCACAGCGGTAGTTGAGGATAAGGTTCCTCCTTTTTTAAAGGGAACAGGTAAAGGATGGATATCCGCAGAGTACTCGATGATACCCGGTTCGACTAAAACAAGAAAGACAAGAGATATAAACAAATTAAAAATTGACGGAAGAACACAGGAAATTCAAAGATTAATAGGAAGAAGCTTAAGATCTGTAGTTGATTTGGAAAGCATAGGCGAAAGAACAGTTTGGATTGACTGCGACGTTATACAGGCTGACGGAGGAACAAGGACGGCTTCCATTACAGGAAGCTTTGTTGCAATGGCGGAAGCAATCTATAAATTATATAAAAACAATGAAATTGAAAATATGCCTGTAAAAAGCTTTGTATCTGCAGTAAGTGTGGGAATGATAAGCGGAGAAGCCATAATAGATCTGAACTATGAGGAAGACAGCAGTGCCGATGTTGATATGAATATAGTTATGACTGATAAAGGTGAATTTATAGAGGTTCAGGGAACCGGTGAGGAAGCAACATTTACTCATAATGATTTAATGAGCTTAATTTCTTTGGCAACGAAGGGATGCAGAGAATTAAATGGTCTGCAGCGTACAGTCTTAGGAGAAGAAATCAGTGGAGAAATAGGAAAATGAACAGAAGAATAATATTGTCAAGCGGAAATAAACATAAGGTAAGTGAAATAAAGGGCATTTTAAAAGACATGCCCTTTGAGGTAATATCGAAGGATGACTTAGGATACAATGACTTTGATGTAGAAGAAAATGGGACTACCCTTGAAGAAAATGCGTTAAAAAAAGCAACAGAGCTGCATAATCTGACAAAAGGAATAGTAATTGCAGATGATACGGGGTTATTCGTAGATGAATTGAACGGAGACCCAGGGGTATACTCGGCAAGATATGCAGGTGAACCTACATCAGACAAAAATAATAGGGAGCTTCTTCTTAAAAATTTAGAGAATGTTGCTTTTGAAAAGAGAACAGCATACTTTAAAACGGTCATAGCAATTGTCCTTGAAGATGGCAGCAAAATGACGGCCGAAGGAAAGGTTGACGGAACAATTGGCTTTAAAGAAAAGGGAAAAAACGGATTTGGTTATGATTCTTTATTCATAGCTGAAGATACAGGCAGGACATTTGCAGAAATGACAGATTATGAAAAAAATAAAATCAGTCATAGGGCAAGAGCACTGCAAAATTTAAAGAAAAGCTTAGAGGAATATATATGAGAATATTAGTGGTAAGCGACAGTCATAACATGGTGTTGAATTCGCAGCTGGAAACAATTTCAGGTTACGGCAGCTTTGATATGCTAGTTCATTGCGGTGACAAATATAAAGATGCTGATAAGTTTGCAAGCAAGCTGAATATTAAAAAAGTATACCGCGTTCCCGGAAATTGTGATATTGCTCCAAATAATTTGCCGTTAATATTGACTGAAATAATTGAAGGCAAAAAAATAATAATAACACACGGTCATCTTCATGGTGTTAAGTCGGGAATAGATAATATAAAGGATTATGCTGAAGAAGCAAATGCAGACATTGTTTTGTACGGTCATACACATTGTGCACATAATGAAATTATAGATGACATATTATTTTTTAATCCCGGCAGCACCATATCTCCGAAGTGCGGTGATGAAAGCTTTGGAATAATTGAAATAAAATCAGATAATATTAGGAGTTCAATAATTTCATTAAAAAATTAGTTAAACATGAAGAAGAGATAGGGTGAAATAAATGCTAAACATTAACGGTTTTAAAGTAAATAGCGTTGATTATATTTTAATTGTGGATAAGGAATTTACTGTTACTTACAATACTCGTTTTGATAAAAGAGTTAATACTGACTTTAGCTTAATTGAAAGTGAAGAATATCTAAATAAAAATTTATTTGAAATTTATCCATCTATTGAAAAAGATGCTAATACGTCCTCTATTGTTAGATGTATTACTACAGGGGAGATTGTAGTTAAAAAGTTTCAGAATTTCAAGGACTTTAATGGAAATAAGTACTGCACACATAATATAACTATTCCTCTGATTCGTAATGGTAAGATAATAGGGGCTGTTGAGTTAATTAAAGATATAAAAACTATTGAGAATTTAACTGATGATAATTACAAATTGAAATATTCGGAAGATTTTGTAATAAACAATGCAAGCAAGTCTACATTTAATTCTATTATAATTTAATTGCTCTTTTTGATTAAAAGCAATATAATTTCGCTAAGTAAATAGTTTGGTAATTATAACCTATTCATTTTATGATTAGTTTGATTACTTATTGGTTTTATTACCATAAGTTGCATTATTTTGTATTGTGTATTACGTATTGACATTGATATTAAGATTATATATAATTAACTTAATAATAACGTATAAACATTCTGGAAAAGAAATAAATATAAATTTAAATCAGGAGGTCATTAAATGGGTAAATCAAAAGAAGTAATACAAAAGACGGAAAAATACGGTGCTCACAATTACAAACCAAAGGAAGTAGTATTTGATGCAGCGGCAAATGTTAATGTAACAAATCCGGAAGGTGAAAAGTTCTATGATATGCTCAGTGCATATTCTGCTTTGAATTTTGGGCATAATCATCCTGAATTAATACAAGCTGCCAAAGATCAATTAGACAAACTAACTTTGTCATCAAGAGCTTTTTATAACAGTGTATTGGGCGATTGGATGGAAAAACTGTGTGAACTTACAGGCAAAGAAATGGTATTACCTATGAACACCGGTGCCGAAGCTGTTGAGACCGCTTTAAAGACAGCAAGAAAGTGGGGCAACTTCGTTAAAGGTGTAGAGGATGGAAAACAAGAGATAATTGTATGCTCAGAAAATTTCCACGGCAGAACAATTACAATAGTTTCAATGAGTACTGATGAAGAAGCAAGAAAAGGATATGGTCCATTTACTCCCGGATTTAAGGTTATAGAATACGGAAATGTTGAACAGCTTAAAGAAGCAATTAATGAAAATACGGTTGCTTTTATAGCCGAACCAATACAAGGTGAAGCAGGAGTTATAATTCCTCCGGCAGGATTCTTCAAAAAAGCATATGAAGTTTGTAAAGAAAACAATGTATTATTCATAGCTGATGAGGTTCAGACAGGTTTTGCAAGAACAGGTAATATGTTTGCTTGTGAATATGAAGGTGTTGTACCTGATATATATGTTCTTGGCAAGGCATTAGGAGGCGGAATAATTGCGGTATCAGCAATAGCAGCAAACGAGGATATTCTTGGAGTGTTTAAGCCCGGAACACATGGTTCTACTTTTGGCGGCAATCCTTTAGGAGCAGCCGTTTCGATAAAGGCTATGGAAATATTGGTAAGAGATAATTATCCTAAGATGGCTAAAGATAAAGGCGATTATTTCATGTCTAAAATAAGAGAAATTAAAAATGATGATATTGTTGATATACGAGGAAGAGGACTTTTAGTTGGCGTTGAATTTAAGATGGATGCTGCACCATATGTTAAGAAGCTTATGGCAAACGGGGTTCTTGCTAAAGAAACTCATGAAAGAACGATTCGCTTTGCGCCACCTATTACAATAGCCTACGAAGAAATGGACGATGCAATAGAAAGAATTAAAAAGGCTTTAACTAAATAAGTTTCAATTAAGATTAAAAGAGAACTGACAGGAACATATCCTGTCGGTTCTTTAAGTTTTAATACCATTTTTTGAAATTCTTGCGAAAGTTTTTTTATTGACTTATATATTCAAAAGATATATAATACGAACATACGTTTAGAGAGATGAGGTGAACTATGGGTCAATTCAAAATAAAATCAGATTTCAGACCAACCGGAGACCAGCCTGAGGCGATAAAAAGTATTGCTGCAGGATTAAATAATAATTTAAAATATCAGACTCTTTTAGGTGTAACCGGATCAGGTAAGACATTCACGATGGCTAATATAATTGAAAAAGTACAAAAACCCACCCTTGTCTTGGCTCACAATAAAACATTGGCTGCTCAGCTATGCTCAGAGTTTAAGGAATTTTTCCCTGACAATGCGGTTGAATATTTTGTCAGCTATTATGACTATTATCAACCGGAAGCATACGTGCCCAGCAGCGATACATTTATAGAAAAAGATGCATCAATCAATGACGAAATAGATAAGCTAAGACACTCTGCTACAGCATCTCTTTTTGAAAGGAGAGACGTTATAATTGTAGCAAGTGTTTCCTGTATATATGGATTGGGAAGCCCGGTTGATTACGAAAATCTGGTTATTTCCCTCAGGCCTGGAATGCAGAAGGACAGAGATGAAACAATGAGAAAGCTCATTGAAATCCAATACAAAAGAAACGATATAAGCTTTACCAGAGGAACCTTCAGAGTGAGGGGAGACACATTGGAAATATTCCCTGCATCCTCATCGGAAAATGCCATAAGAATTGAGTTTTTTGGAGATGAAATAGACAGGATAACGGAAATAAACACGGTTACGGGAGAAATATTAGGTAGAAGAAATCATATTTCAATTTTTCCTGCAACTCATTATGCAACGACAGAAGAAAATGTAAAAAGAGCCGTTGTAAGCATCAGAGAAGAATTAGAAGAAAGATTAAAGACTTTTGAACGTGAAAATAAGCTTTTGGAAATGCAAAGATTAGAGCAAAGGACAAACTATGACTTGGAAATGCTCACGGAAATGGGATATTGCAACGGTATAGAAAATTATTCGAGACATATCAATAATTTAAAACCCGGAACAAGACCATTTACCTTATTGGATTATTTTCCAAAAGATTTCTTAATGATAATAGATGAATCACACGTATCCATTCCACAGGTAAGAGGAATGTATAACGGAGACAGAGCGAGGAAAACAACTCTGGTCGATTATGGCTTCAGATTGCCGTCGGCACTTGATAACAGACCTTTGAAATTTGACGAATTTGAAAAAATCATAAATCAGGTTGTATTCGTAAGTGCAACACCGGGGCCATACGAAGGAGAACATTCACAAAACGTAACGGAGCAAATTATACGACCTACCGGTTTGCTTGACCCTCCTATTCATGTGAGACCTGTTGAAAACCAAATAGATGATTTAATTAATGAAATACGAATTTCAACAGATAAAAAACAAAGAGTATTGGTAACTACGCTCACAAAGAAAATGGCGGAGGATTTGACATTTTACTTTAAAAATACAGGCATAAAAGTAAGATATCTGCATTCCGATATAGATACGTTGGAAAGAATGGAAATAATAAGAGACCTGCGGTTGGGCGAATTCGATGTATTGGTTGGAATCAACCTGTTAAGAGAAGGATTGGACTTACCCGAGGTATCACTTGTTGCAATACTTGATGCCGATAAGGAAGGCTTCCTGCGTTCAGAGACATCTCTTATACAGACTGTAGGCAGAGCTGCCCGTAATGTAGACGGCAGAGTTATAATGTATGCAGATAAAATTACCGGCTCCATGGACAGAGCAATCAGGGAAACGAACAGAAGAAGGGAAATACAGGATAAATATAACGAGGAGCACAATATAACTCCTACGTCGGTTATTAAGAGTGTACGTGATGTAATTGAAGCAACCAAGGTTGCGGAAGATGAAGAAAAGTATGCTGTAAAGGGCGAAGCAATCAAGGATTTGTCTGCTTATATCATAGAACTTGAGAAAGAAATGAGAATTGCGGCTGAGAACTTAGAGTTTGAAAAGGCTGCAAAGCTTAGAGACGAAATAAAAGAGTTGAAGCTATTAGCTTAAATACAGTGTCATCCTGAGCGTAGCGAAGGATCTCATAACGAAAGGATAACAAATGGATAAAATTATAATTAGGGGAGCGAAGGAGAACAATCTTAAGAACATTAATGTTGAGCTTCCAAGAGACAAATTAATTGTTTTTACGGGAGTCAGCGGTTCGGGAAAAACATCCCTTGCTTTTGATACCATATATGCAGAAGGGCAAAGACGCTACGTTGAGAGCTTATCCTCTTATGCACGCATGTTTTTAGGACAAATGGATAAACCGGACGTAGAATTCATCGAAGGATTGTCACCGGCAATTTCCATAGACCAAAAAACAACAAGTAAAAATCCCCGTTCAACAGTAGGTACGGTTACCGAAATTTATGATTATTACAGATTGCTGTTTGCAAGAGTGGGAACACCTCACTGCCCGAATTGCGGGAAGCCCATAACAACACAAACAGTGGACCAGATAACAGATAAGGTTTTGGAATACGAGGAAAAAACAAGAATACAAATCTTGGCTCCCATGGTTAAGGGGGCTAAGGGTACACATAAAAAGCTTCTTGAGAACATCAAAAAAGACGGATACGTTAGAGTAAGAATTGACGGCGAGCTATATGAATTAGAAGAAGAAATAGAGTTAGAAAAAAATAAAAAGCATACAATAGAAGTAATTATAGACAGATTAATAATTAAAGAAGGAATACAAAAACGCCTTGTTGACTCGGTGGAAACCGCACTTGAGCTTTCAAACGGTATGGTTCTCATTGATGTTATGGGTCAGGAAGAGCTGTTAATGAGTACAAAATTTGCATGCACGGATTGCGGTATAGGTTTTGGGGAAATATCTCCAAGGATGTTTTCTTTCAATAATCCTATTGGTGCATGCAAGGTTTGCAACGGCTTGGGAGTAAACAGAGAAATCGACCCAAGCTTAGTTATTCCGGATTACACAAAGACAATAGCAGAAAGAGCGATAGCGCCTTTCGGTTCTGAAGAGGACGGCTATTACTATCAGATATTTAAGGCCATAGCAGATTATCACAGATTTGATATCGATAAGCCACTATCCGAAGCTCCGCAAGCATTTATTGATGAAATTTTATTCGGTACAAACGGCAGAGAAATGACTGTTGAGTTTGTAAGTAAATTTCAGGGACCAAGAACATATGTCAGAGAATTTGAAGGAGTTGTTAACAACCTCCAAAGACGATACATGGAAACAAGATCTCCCGAAATGAGAGAATGGATAGAGGAATATATGCAGGAAAATCCCTGCCCCGAATGTCACGGAGCAAGGCTAAACCCTGTAAGCTTAGCCGTAAAGGTTGGAAATAAAAACATATATGAAGTGACAAAGCTTTCAGTCATAAAGAGTTTAAAATTTTTTGACGAATTAGAGCTAAGCCCGGTAAACAAAATAATAGGAAGCCAGATAATAAAAGAAATTAATTCAAGATTACAATTTTTATCAGATGTTGGGTTGAATTATTTAACACTCGAAAGAAACGCAGGTACTTTGTCAGGAGGAGAATCTCAGCGTATAAGATTGGCGACTCAAATAGGGTCAAGCTTGGTGGGAGTATTGTATGTGCTTGACGAGCCGAGCATCGGACTGCACCAAAGAGATAACAGCATGCTCATTAAAACACTTAGAAATCTCACCGATTTAGGTAATACCCTCATAGTGGTTGAGCATGATGAAGAAACCATGGAAAGTTCAGATTACATTCTGGACATCGGCCCCGGAGCAGGAGTACATGGTGGAGAGGTTGTAGCGTTTGGTTCATATGAGGAAATAAAAAACAATGAAAATTCTATAACGGGCCAATATTTAAGCGGCAAAAAGAAAATAGATGTACCCAAAATCAGAAGAACAGCAGATAAATTTATTGAAATAAGAGGTGCAAGAGAAAACAACTTAAAGAATCTTGATGTAAAAATACCGTTAGGGTTGATGTGTGCTGTTACAGGCGTTTCCGGCTCGGGTAAAAGTTCATTGATAAATGAAATATTGTCAAAGGGACTTCATCAGAAATTATTCAAAAACAGCAACCGCCCGGGAGCTTATGATGAAATGCTTGGTATTGAAAATATAGACAAGATTATTACCATAGATCAATCACCTATCGGAAGAACACCAAGGTCAAATCCTGCAACCTATACAGGGGTATTTGATTATATACGTGATGTATTTTCTATGACACTTGAAGCAAAGGAAAGAGGATATCAAAAGGGAAGATTCAGCTTTAACGTTAAGGGCGGAAGATGTGAGGCCTGCAGAGGTGACGGTATATTAAAAATAGAAATGCACTTTCTGCCTGACGTATATGTACCATGTGAGGTATGCAAGGGTAAAAGATATAACAGAGAAACCCTGGAAGTAAAATATAAGGGAAAAAATATATCTGAAGTTCTGGATATGACAATAGATGAAGCCTTGGAATTCTTTGAAAATATCCCTAAGATATACAATAAAATCAAGACGCTTCAAGATGTGGGGCTTGGTTATATCAAGCTTGGGCAGCCATCTCCCGAGTTATCAGGCGGAGAAGCACAGCGTGTAAAGCTTGCATATGAATTGAGCAAGAGAGGAACGGGCAAGACGCTGTATGTGCTTGACGAGCCTACAACGGGACTTCACATGGCAGACATACACATGCTTATAGACGTTCTGAACAAGCTTGTGGAGCAAGGAAACTCAATAGTAGTTATAGAGCATAACTTAGACGTAATTAAGACGGCAGATTATATTATCGATTTAGGTCCCGAAGGCGGAGACGGCGGAGGAACAATCGTTGCAGAAGGAACTCCTGAAGAAGTAGCCAAAGTAAAAAAATCTTACACGGGACAATATTTGAAGAAGATGTTAAAGAAATAATTATAAATTATATAAGGAACATATTGTTTTCAAAAACAATATGTTCCTTTCAGCCATTTTTGAATAGCATTTGATTTTTCAGCTTCTTTTTTGTATATTATATAATTTTGCACCGGAGGAATCTTACCGTCTAAAACAGGTATTTCTATGACAGAGCCGTTATTTATTTCCGGCTCTATAATTTTTCTCGGCAGAAATGTATAGCTTTCTCCGGATTTTAAAAAAGGTATAATTTTTGAAGCAATATCAATATCGAGACGGAATAATTTATTCTTAGGAAATATCCAGTTATGGGTTGTAGAATACAGAAAATTAGAGTAATATACCGGAAGCTCCTTAATTTTACTCACAGGAATCCCTTGAGCAAATTGCTTATTCTGACTTCCTGTAACGAAAAGAACATCATCTTCGTTGAAAAGCGTGCAAACATAGCCGGGGTTGCGATAAGGATTATGTGAATAACCTATATCTATGCTGCCGTTGCTGAGTCCTGAAATAATTCTCCTTGAATGTCCGAAAACAACTCTTATGGAAACATCCTCATTTTCTTCCATAAAGCTCTGTATAAAATTACACAGGTGTGAATCATACAGGGAATATACTGCGCCTATTATGAGTCTTTCGGAATAATCTCCCGCTAAGTTTGCCTGAGCAATTGCACTGGATTCAAGGCTGATAATTTTTTCGGCATATTCAAATAATGCCTTTCCTGCCAGTGTGAGTTCAGAATAATTTTTATTACGGACAAAAAGCTTCTGACCTACCTCTCTTTCAAGCTCGCTGATTCGACTGCTGACAGTGGATTGCACCAGAATCTGTTCCTTGGCTGTCTTGGAGAAGCTGCCGTTTTCAGCTAAAAGCACAAAGGTCTTTAAATATTCAATATTCATTCCGTGCTCCTATCGACAAAATTGATTAATAACTATATTATTATTTATTATACAAATATTATATAGGTCAATAACCATGAATGTCAATACAATCCTACCGATATTTTTTGCTTCTTATATATCTGATAATACACCGTAAACATCACGGAGGTTATAAGCCATGAAACAGGATAACTCCACAGCACCATAATAAGTGTGGGATTTAACGGAACTGCAAGCAATATCCATAATACCCTGCATGCACATGTTCCTATAAGGGTTAAAACCATTGGCTTGAATGTTTCCCCTGTACCGCGTATTGCTCCTGAAAAAACTTCTCCTCCTATGTAAAGAAAATACAAGGGAGATAAAAATCTCATGAGTGCAGTGGTTAATTCAATTACTTCAACATCACTTATAAACAAAAAGCTCAAATCTCTGCACCAGACGTACAAAGCACCACTTACAGCAAAAATCAGAGTTAAAAAAATACACATACATATATTTACACCCTTTCTGATTCTTGAATAATTACGGGAACCGTAATTTTGTGCTGTAAATGTAGAAATTGTAACTCCGGAGGAATCTATAATAAGAAATATAAGTAAATCCAGTTTTCCGCATAATGCCCATGCGGCAATGCTGTTTGTACCGAATTGATTTATATTTGACTGTATCAGCATATTTGCAAGTGGATACAGAGATGACTGGACACCTATAGGAAGTCCCAGTCTGAAGATGCTTTTCAGTACGGATTTGTGGAATCGTATTTTTTTAGGTATAATTTTGCAGGGCAGGGCAGTTTTTATAAGAGCAATAATTACTAAGGCGGCACTTAGAATTTGTGCAATTACGGTAGAAAATGCCGCACCTACTACATGCCAGCGGAATAATCCAACAAACAGTAAATCCAGTACTACATTTACAATGTTTGCCACGAGAAGGAAATAAAAGGTCGATTTTGAATTTCCCACAGCCCTGAGAATTCCCGTTCCCACATTATAAACCATGGATGCCGCCATACCTGCAAAAAATATTCGTGCATATGATAAGCTGTAATTGAATATATCATCCGGAACCTGCATCAGCTTAAGAAAGTATGGAGATAAAACAATTCCCATTATTGACAAAACGAGCCCGCCGGAGATAGCAAATGCTATGGCAGTATGCACCGTCTTGGACAGATCCTCCTGATTTTTTGCTCCAAAGTATTGAGAAACTATAATTGTTGCACCGCTTGAAAGTCCCACAAAGAAATTTACAGGAAGCTTCGTCAGGCTGTAAATAGCGTCAATGGATGCTAATGCGTCAACACCTGCAAATCGCCCTAAAATAACCGCATCAGCGGTAGTATAAAGCTGCTGAAATAAATTTCCCAAAAGAATGGGTATAAAAAATATTACAAGCTTTTTCCATATGACCCCTTCCGTTAAATCGTGTTCCTTTTTTATTAATTCCATATTATTTCTCCATATATTAATTTAATTAAATTTCATTAAGATATGAACATACTACTATGAAATCCTTGTATTTGTAAAACGAAACAATTCGATAAAAATGATTTGCATTTTCGATAAGCTAAATAAATAATATAATTTGTTTTTGTATTGCCATAAATATACCAACATCTTACGTTCTCTGTCATTCTGAGCGTCAGCGAAAAATCTTAACTTTTCAATAGCGTTAATAAATACTTAGAATGACAAATTATCGATTAACTGCAAATAATAACCAAGCACATATATAATTGTAATAATCTGCAAACAAAAGTATAATTAATACAAGCTTAAAATTAATTTGCATAGGGAGGGACTATGATATTTTATTTATCACTTATAGATAATCAGGAGGACAAGGACAAATTTGAATACATTTATACAAACTTCAGGCACACAATGCTGTACGAAGCAAAGTATATATTAAGAGACGAGGATATGGCTGAGGATGCGGTTCATGAAGCATTTATAAAAATAATTAAAAATATTTCAAAAATTTCTACAGAAAACCGTAACAGACTAAGAAGTTTACTCGTATTAATAGTGAAGCAAAAATCCATAGATATGATCAGGAAGAATGAAAAAGAAGAAACCGATTATGTGGAGAATATAGAAAAGATACAGGATGAAAATGAGGAAATTCATGATGAAGTTTTAGACAAGGTTTTATCCATTCATGGAGTAAGGCATATGATGGGAATTATCGCAGAACTTGAGGATGCATACAAGATCCCATTGGAATTAAAGCTGTTTCATGAGTACAGCAATAAAGAAATTGCAGAAATATTAGACTTGTCTGAAGGTCATGTGAGAATCAGGATTTTCAGAGCACGACAGCAGATTATAAAAAAATATGAGCAGGAGAATGAATAATGGAGCTTGATAAAAAGCAGAAGGAATCTCTTTTTGATGCATTATTAACCTACGCAGTAAAAGAAAATGCAATAAATGAAATTAATGAAATGCCAACCGAAGAACAAATCAAGGAAGATATGAGCTTTTCCGCAGCATTTGAAAGCAAGATGCAAGGCTTGATTAAAAGGAGAAGGAATAAACGAATTTTAAAAAGTACATACAAGTACGGAAAAAAGGTTGCAGTATTTGTATCCATTATTGTATCTCTGGGCTTTGGAACACTTATGACTGCGGAAGCGGTACAAAATGCAGTTATAAGTACGGTTGTTGAATGGTACGAGGATCACAACGGATTTATTTTCAAAAATACAAGCAGCAAATCAGATGAGGAAATACTGAATGAAGCAAAAATAAAGCTGCCCTCATATATACCCGAAGGCTTTGAGCTATCTGAATCCGAGGATTATGACAGCTTTAAATTGTATCTATACAAGAATAAAGAAGGAATAAATCTTGTATTTAATGCAGCGGTTGTTACAGATAAAAATGAAACATTTATAGATAACGAATATACAGATTATGAAATTATTGAAATTAACGGCAATGAGGTATATTTATTTTCAGGGAAGGGTAGAGATTATGATTATGCTTCAGTAATTTGGACAGAAGGAAATATTAAATATGAAATAGACTCATGGATAGGTGTTATTGAGGTCATAAGAATAGCAAAAAGCTTAGACTAAAACTTGATAAAATATTACGATTTTTTAATATTTCTTCATAACAAAACTTGTAACGATTGTCCAATTTTTATCGTACTAATAGTAGAAAGAAAAAATATAATTGGGAGGCTTTAAAGTATGATTAGAAAAACAGCTATAATAATGATAATTTTAGCCATATTGTTGGGGGCATCAAATGTTTATGCTGTAGCGGGTAGTGGGAATGTGTCAGATAATAAAGATATGGTTATTGTTCCATTTTGGGAGCATGCACAAAAGGTAACACCTACCATGTATTTTAGTAGTGGAATATATTCGGGACAAATAAGCGGTAATTCGGACGTTACCCAAATATCTATGACAGTGGTTCTAAGTGTAAAAAATACAAATGGTACGTATTCCGAGGTAAGTAGAACAAGTAAGACTGAAAATTCAAATTTTGTTACAAAATCAAATACATATAGCTTTGTAAAAGGAAAGACATACAAAGTTACAGTAACCGGTCAAGTCTATGTTGGTACAACATATGAAAATGTTGAGAATTCAATTACTGCTACATATTAAATAATGGGAGAATAGCGAGTATAAGTTTTTATACCAAAGAAGTAGCAAAGACATGACAGTATGTTTAAATATAGGGGGAGAAATAAGCATACTTTGTTATAGAATTAAACAGAAGGGGGTTAGGGAAATGTTACATATAAGGTCGCCAAATAAATTGAAAGACCCTATAATATCTTACAACTTGAGAACTTAATACCACAAAAGCCAAATTGAAGAGATTTGTAGAGTCTTATTATCTGTAGTATATATTATGTAATATATATTTTCAATATTTTTATGTTAATATATACGTTTTTACTAAGCATTGGAGAATTAACTTTTATAAAAAAAAGGGAAAGGAGAAAATTATGTTTAAGAGAATGATTTCATTTTTACTAATATTATCAATATTAGTAAGTTATTCAGCTTTTGCATTAAGTAATGACAAATATAGTGAATTAAAATATAATTTAGTTGATGAACTTGC
This sequence comes from Sedimentibacter hydroxybenzoicus DSM 7310, assembly GCF_013403245.1. Taxonomy (GTDB): domain Bacteria; phylum Bacillota; class Clostridia; order Tissierellales; family Sedimentibacteraceae; genus Sedimentibacter; species Sedimentibacter hydroxybenzoicus. The sequence goes on from NZ_JACBNQ010000002.1 coordinate 214,246, forward strand.
AAAAGCAAGTGGAAAAAGTCAAGAATCAATATTAAAAGAGCATAGCCAACTATTAGAGGACTATGTTAAGGTATCTAAGTGGGAAGAACAAAAAACAAATGAATTTAAAGCAAAACAAATTGAAGATACAAATAAATTAATGAGCCTAGTAAAACTATCAACTGAAGATATAAAAAACCTTAATAATAATTTAGGATTGAATCAAGAAAATCATAATCAGATTCAGAATTATATTTATGAGGTTTTAAATTAGTTGCCCATGTTGGATATTGATGAGTCGAACAAAATTGAAACAGTAATAAATAATTTATTTTGGATTAAAGAATTAAATTATCGAGACAATGATGATTATGATTTCGAATTTTTTATGACTAACCCAGGTGATTTAAGTGATAGTCAGCTTTATTTTATTGATAGCATTAAGCTTGAAAAACGCTTAGAAAATGAACGAATGAAAGAGCCAGAATACATCAATAAAAATGACAAATACAAAATATTTGTCACGATAGATGAAATTAATATAAATGGTAGTAATGCTACTGCAGAAGTAACTGCTGATAACATAAACTTATATCCTGATGAAACAATTGGTATTTCATTAATTAACCATACAATCAAGTTAACTAATATAGACGGAAAATGGTTGATAGATGATATTAGAGACAATAGCCTTAAAGAAAGCTATTATCTAGACAATAAAATTGAAATAAATGTTGAAGAAACAGTAAATGACTTAAAAAAACCTTTATCCAAAGAAAAGTTAGATGAAAATCAATCAGCTTTAAAACAACAAAAATTATTAGAACAAACACAAGATGCGTCTATAACAGCTTCCATTCCGTATATTCCTTCATTTTGTACATCATATGCTAATACATATGCTTTAAGTTATAACAGTAACTTTCCTAGTTATGCTAATGACAGTGACAATGGAGATTGTCAAAATTTTGGAAGCCAGTGTGTTTGGTATGGATTTGGCGGTGTTAATTCCAGTACATATATTAATAGCCATTCATCACCAATGATTGATGATGGAGTGAATAGTAGTAATTCATGGTATCATGGAGGAACAAAATATGACACAGGTAGTAACTGGGCATGGACAGGTGTTACATACTACCGTAATTATGTTAGAATAAATAGTGGTTTAACCGCTGTGGAATATAATGGTGTTGCCTATGCTAGAGTTGGAGATATTGTTCAAGTGTCTTGGAATGGAAACTCAACCTTTAATCATACTTATGTTGTCACAGCAGTAACTGGAACATTAGGCAGTAGGACTCCTAGTGATATAACGGTATGCGGGCATACTGCCAACCAGAAAGGTTTTAAATTAAATTTACCAAATTCTTATTACAGAACACTTTGCACACAAGGATGGAATTGGTAATTTAAGTTATATAATATTAATTGAGTCTGTAAAAAAAAGTCTATAATAACAATTAGGGATAAAAAGGCTTTCTGTGGTAAAATAAAAGTATAGGAAGCCTTTAAATTAAATATAAAAAGACAAAGTAAATGAGAGAGTGGGATAGAAAATATCACACGTAAACATTTGCGCTTTAATGTGAAAACAATAAAATACTTTTATGGGATAATATAACTACATATTATTAAACAGGAGGTTTAAATAAAAGCATGTATAAATATATTTTGCTAATTGTATTAATGTTAACAATTTTCAGCGGCTGTAATAATTTAAAATTGGAAGATGAAAGTGAAGCTACATTAAATAACACAAATACAGAAAATGAAAATACAGATACTTTATTTGATGAAAATTTGGAAGATAATTCTTTAGAGAATAATAATGAGGAATCAAAGTTGTATTCTGATTTAGAAGATGCGATTTCTAATGCAATTATTGAAAATAATATTGGGAGATATACTGAGGGTGAATACCAAACGGAATCCCATGTTAATTTATTGATTGATGAAAATGATGACGTAGTGACGGTTTATACTATGGCATTATACACTGAATATACGTTTAAAGCCAAATTGCTCAAAAATGTTAGCGAAGGTCATTATCCTGTCGCTATTACTTTTTTAAAAAAGGATAGTTATTATAGTTTAATTGAATATTGGAGACCTCTTGGGGGTAATGAGTATGCTAATTCAATTCGAGGTAGATTTCCTGAATCAACATGGGATAAAGCATTAGATACGCAACAGTTTATTGAATCTCAATTAAAAGAAACTGAAAAGAAAGCACTGGACTATTTTACAAAAGAATAATTACTTTCTGATTACTAAAGAATATTAAACGGGAGGTATCTTTTGAAATTAAAATCATTATTATTAATAAGTTTAATACTTGTACTATTTTTTACATCTTGTGAAAATAATTGTGTAGAATATACGGAAGAAGAAAAAATAGAGATGTATTATAATGAAATTGTTAACAGTTTAGATAAGAATAAATGTATGGGATATAAAACAATAGATGTTGTAATTATGGTAAGTATTCAATTATTAATAATAATAGCGGCATCCTTCATAATAGGTAATATTTTATCCATATTTACAATAAATATATTTAATTATTATTTACAGGAATATATAAACATTTCATTTAACTTTACTACACTTTTAAATCAAATCGTCATTCTCATAATTGAATGTTTTTTTGTATGTTTATTTTGTACAATGAAAGTAAAAAAAATAAATTTAGCAGAAAATTAAGGTATATTAAAAAAATATTCTTTTCCTGATTTCAAACATAAAACTCATTTGAAATATTCTAAAAGAGAAGAGGTAAAAACTATGAGGATTAGCGAGATAATAAATATAATAAAAAGGAATTTTTTATTTGGGATCACTGTAGTCTTGGTGTTGTCCATAATAATGTATATTGGTTATTTTATTGTTTATAAAAAAAAAATAGGCGGTAGTAAAAAGATTAATAAAAAACAATTAATGGTTGTTGTAATGTTTATCGGATATATAAGTATGGTTATAGGAGTTACCTTTTTAAATAGGAGTTCTGGTATTTATAGAAGTGTGAATTTACACTTTTTAAGTACATACATGGAAGCTTGGAATTCTTTTAATCAAAGAAATTGGCAGTTTATTATTTTAAATATATTAATATTTGTACCTATAGGAATTCTTTTGCCCTTAATGAATAAAAGATTTAATAATATGCTGTGCACCCTATTTGTGGGTCTTATGATTACCGTAACAATTGAATGCCTGCAGTATTTAACCGGGTTTGGTATTTTCGATTTAGACGATATTTTTAATAACATTTTAGGAACAGCTATTGGATATAGTATTAAAATGAGTATTTCTGAAATGTTACATAAAAAAAAGAACAATGGGTTAAATATTTTTATGTATCTTTTTCCAACGGTAGTTACATTAGTTATTTTTATTGGGATTTTTGCTTATTATAATTTGCGTGAGTACGGAAATCTGTCATTTTCATATAATTATAGAGTTAATATGAGAAATGCAGAAATTTTTACAGATTTAGAACTTAGCAGTGACAAAGTGAAAGTTCCTATATATAAAGCACCAACGCACAACAGAGAAACAGCAAAAAAATTTGCTATAGATTTCTATGAAAATTTAAATATAAAATTAGATAATTTTGAAACAATTGACTATAGTGATACTTCTATTTATTGGATTAGAGGAGAACCGTCATATAATATTTGGGTCAATTATTTAGATGGAAGTTATAGATACAGTAAATTTTCTTATTTAGACGAAGAAAAAGCAGCGAATGTTGAAAATGATGTTTTAATAAAAAAATTAAAACAGTATGGTATAAATGTTCCTGCAAGTGCAACGTTAAGTTCATCAGGGACGGGAACTTATAAATGGACTGTTGATATGAAAAGAAAAGATGATTCTTGGGTAAATGGGATTTTGTTATGTACATATTACAGGGATGATGAAATTAAATATATATCGAATAATTTAGTTACCTATAAAAAAGTAAAAGATATAGAAATTATTAGCGAAGTAGAGGCTTATGAAAAATTAAAAACCGGGAAATTTAAGTTAAGCAATTTATCAAACAATATTAAGACAATTCATATAACTGAAGTAGTATTAGATTATATGCTTGATTCCAAAGGATTTCTGCAACCAGTATATTCATTTCATACCTCGCTAAATGATGAGGAAACTATAATAGTTATTCCTGTAATGTGAAAAAAGTGCACGAGTCGTAAAAAGCAAATGAAAAGAAATGAAAACAAAACAATTCGATAAAAATGATTTGCATTTTCGATAAGCTAAATAAATAATATAATTTGTTTTTGTATTGCCATAAATATACCAACATCTTACGTTCTCTGTCATTCTGAGCGTCAGCGAAAAATCTCAGTTTTTAACGTTAATAAACACTTAGGATGAAAAATTACCGATTAACGGCAATAATAAACAAACACATATATTGTAATAATCTATAAATAAAAGTATAATTAAGAAACAATTTAAATTATTATAATATTTGGATTAAACCGTGTATTACTTAGAGAGATTATGCTGTTATCTTTTATGAAGTAATAGCATAACCTCTGTATTTTTTTACAATATAAATAATGCTACTATTATTGCTGCTGCGATTCCGCAGAGAACCGGAATTAAATTCTTTCTTGCCAACTCCTGTGGGCTTACATTACAAATTGCCGCAACAGGAATAACAGCCCAAGGAATTATGGTTCCTCCGTCTACCCACACGGTGATAACCTGACCTAAAGCAGCCAGTCCCGCCATGTTGATGTCAATTATGTTGGAGAATGTGTATGCTAAGGTGCCTACAATCGGAAGTCCCGAGAAACCGGAGCCGTCAAGTCCTGTGATTATTGCTACCGTTGTCTGGGTTAAAATTGTCGTCAGCTTATTCATCTGGATGCTCTGGGATAAGGATATACTGATGTCATTGAGTATTCCGGGAGCACCTTCTCCAAATACAGCGATTGCTCCGCCTTCATTTCCTATGAAGAAAAATCCCGCAATAAATATAACAGGTGCAAATACTGTAATTCCAAACTTAAAACCTTCCTTGATATAATCAACAATTTTGTCAAAGCCTACCTTGATTGGAAAGGAAGTCAAAACGGTTATAAGCATTATCAGAATTGCAGTTCCTCCAACAAGTGCTGTTGCATCTCCGCCTGCCAGATCATACTTCAACATTGCGGCTATATCGATTAAAAATGCAATAGGAGTTAAGAATGAAATGAATTTTGTACTTTTCATTTTTTTAACTTCAACTGCTTCATTCATTGCTACAGGCTGGAACAGAGTAGGATTTCTTTTCAAATCCTTTCTCATCATAAAGAATGCAACGGCTATGGTTACTGCCGACATGGCAAACCAAATGGGAACGGATGCAGATATTACTTCTGCTGCCTCGATTCCTGCACCTGATGCGGTTATGGTGGGCGCCCCCTGAATAAAGAAGTCACTTGATAATGCAACACCGTGTCCAAACAGGTTCATGGCAACGGCAACATACAATATGGGCAGGCCGGTAGCAACCGCCGCAGGAAGCAGGACTGCTCCTACTAAAGGAACCGCCGGACTTGGCCATACCAGCCATGATATAATCATCATGGTCAGACCTACAGCCCAGAATGCCATTGACGGGTTAATCATAACCTTTTTAATCGGTGACATAATTAAAACGTCGGAGCCGATTTCCTGCAATCCTTTAGACATTGCCACAACCAGTGAAATAATAACAATAATGCCCCAAAATTCGCTGCCGGAATAAATAATGGCATTAAATATGGATTGGATGGCAAAAACAGCATTTCCCGAATAAAGATAACCCATTGCAAAAATACCTATAATACATGGGATAACAATATCCTTTTTCATAAGCATAATACCCAGTATAATCACTACCATAACTATATAAAGATAGTGAAGAGAAGTTAAAATCATAAATATACCTCCTTGGAATTAAGTACGAGGAAATTCCTCATATGTACTTATTTAAGGTATTATCAAAAACATTGTTAACTCCATCAAAGTCCATGCCGTTAATATAAAATACTTCTAAAAGCTGATGCTGCTTTTTAGCCTCATTTAATTTATCAAGTGCCTTGTTAATTAATAAATCATGCAGGTACAGGTTGTTTTCTATTTCAGAAATGTGAGCTTTTAATTTATCCGGATCCATAAATTCATGAATATCAAAAATTTCTTCATATCCATTGTGCATTGGATTTTCAGTGCTGATTATCATCAAATTCATTTCAGGAATACAAAGGTGCTGCAATTTTTCTGCTGCCAATGGTCTGTAACAGCATTCGATATCATATCCTCTTTTTACGGCCTCATCAGCTATTATACTTAATAATTTTGAGGTGTAATTAGTATCCTCGCCGACAACAGCCCAAACTTTTTTATTCTGGTAAAGTGTCGGAGTATAGCTTATAAATCCATTTGCCGTATAAGCTTCGGAGAACATATTAACAGTTTTTCCTTTGTTATCGGACCAAAAATAAACAGGGAATAGTTTATTTATTACTTGATTGCACATTTCATTAAACTTTTTATTATCTATAAATTGGTCGTATAAGGAATTAATTTCTTCGGATATAATTGCGGCTGCCTGAAAATACTTGAATGCGCTTTTGTAAAGAAAAGATTTGTTTTGGTTTATCCTGATAATTTGACATTTATGTTTTTGTAATTGCTCTCCATCGAGGAATTCACCTAAATTAAGGATTTCATCTGCAGCACCGGGAAGAACCGGGTCAATCGTATGAGGTGCTGTTCCGTCAACGAAAGCAACTTTCAGCTCGTGTATGATTATACCGTCTAAGCTGTCGTTGTCACTGGCGCAATGTATATAATCTACGGAATAATTCTTTTCTTTCATCTTATCTGCAAATTTTTTCATAAATGAACTTTTTCCTACTCCCGGTCCTCCCTTGAGGATGTATAGCCGATTTAATTTTTCCGGATTTAAAATTGATTCAAAATAGCTTGATAATCCTTTAGATGCGTTACTTCCTGCAAAAAAATGTCTCTCTTTCAAATAATAACCCCCCAATTTTAATGATGTTTTTATTATATGTGGGTGTATAAATCTTGTTAATGAAAAGTTGGGGTTGACATTGAGGTAAGAGTTTGTCAAATGGCATATGCTTTAAGATATGCGTCAATAACTTGAAAAAATGGACAAATTAATAATCCTATGCTATAATATTTTGGCAATAGGTTAAAAAAGGAAGATTTTTATGAAATTAATAGTTACCGAAAAGCCTTCAGTGGCTAAGGATATAGCCGGGGTTTTAAACATTAAGCAATCAAGAGACGGATATATACAGGGAGAGGAATACATAATTACATGGTGCGTGGGACATTTAATTCAGCTTTCATATCCCGAAGAATATGATTCTAGGTACAAGGCTTGGAACATTAATGATTTGCCAATTTTTCCAAAGCAATTTAAATATTCTGTCAACGAATCTACAAAAAAACAGTATGAAATTGTAAAATCTCTCATGAACAGAGATGACGTTGATGAATTAATATGTGCAACGGATGCCGGTCGCGAAGGTCAGCTGATTTTTGGTTATGTATATGTAAATGCAGGATGTACAAAGCCTGTAAAAAGATTATGGATAAGCAGTATGACTGATGAAGCAATAGCTGAGGGTTTTAATAACCTTAAGGATAATAAGGAATATTTTCCTCTGTATCAATCAGCTAGGGCGCGTTCGGAAGCGGACTGGCTGGTGGGAATTAACGCTACCCGATTGTTTACCGTTAAATACAATCGTATGCTCACAATAGGCAGGGTTCAGACTCCAACCTTATCACTGATAGTAGCAAGGCAAAAGGAAATAGATAATTTTGTTTCGCAGCCTTTTTATGAAGTTGCCGCAGACTGTGAAATGTTTACGGCTACCTGGTTCAATAAGAAGGTCACTCGAATTGATGATTTGGAAAAAGCAGAAGCAATAGCCGAAAGATGCAGAGGCAAGGAAGGAACCATCACAAAATTAAACACTAAGAGAGCAACAACAGAACGTCCATTGCTGTATGACTTGACTGAGCTGCAAAGGGACGGCAATAAAAGATATGGGTATTCGGCGGAGCAAACCTTGGATGCAGCACAAAATTTATATGAAAAATATAAATTAGCAACTTATCCGAGAACCGATTCAAGATATTTAACAAAGGATATGAAGCCAAAATTAGCAGTCTTACTGCAGAATATAAAGGATGGGTGGAAGGATTCTGAAGATGCAAAATATTGTGTGGATAAAATTATCAAACAAAAAATAAATGCTGATAAAAGAGTTATTGACGATTCAAAGGTAACTGATCACCATGCCATTATAGTTACGCCTAACATACGAAATGTTTATAATATCAAACTTCCGGAAAGAGAAGCTAATATTTTAAGACTGATAGTTGCCCGGTTTATAGCTGTATTGGACAGAAAGCAGGAATACGATCAAACTGACATTGAGCTGAATATAGACAAAGAAAAATTTAAAGCGAGAGGAAAGAAGATTGTAATTCCCGGCTGGAAGGAGGTGGAAGATATAATGCTCGGCAAGGTTAAGGAAGAGTCGGAGGATGGCGAGATAAATATAAACCTTATGGAGGGAGATAAAATAACGCCTAAGGAAATAAAGGTTTTAACAAAAAAAACATCTCCTCCCAAGCCATATACGGAGGCAACTTTACTCACGGCTATGGAAACAGCAGGAAAACAGATTGAGGATGAAAAATTAAGAGAGGAAATGAAATCAATCGGTTTAGGTACTCCTGCAACGAGAGCCGGTATCATAGAAAAGCTCATATCTGTCGGTTACATTAAGAGAAATAAGAAAAACTTAATTCCAACGCAAAATGGTATACAGCTTATAGAAATTGTTCATGACAAGCTTAAAAAACCTGATTTAACAGGTGAATGGGAAAGTGAATTAGGTAAAATAGCCAAGAAGGAAAGTTCGTCCAAGGACTTTATTGTGGATATAAAAAAATATGTGGCTGAAATTATAAACGAGGGCAAAATAAGCTCAACCAAAAATGTAAGCTTTGAACAAACAGGAAAGAAAAGTAAAAGAGAGATTATTGGCACATGTCCAAGATGCGGCAGAGAAATTTTTGAAAGCAAAAAAAGTTTTTTTTGTGCAGGATATAGAAATTTTCCTTCTTGCAGATTCTCCTTGTGGAAGGAAGATAAATTATTATCTGAAAGAGGAGTTACATTAACGAAGGAAATTGCTGCTTCGCTTTTGAAAAACAAGCAAGCAGAAGTAACAATTAAAATAAATGAAAAAGAGCAAAATATTACGATAGGCATGAAAGATAACGGATACAAAACAGAATATGTATTTGCAGAAAAAGGTTGAAAAATGCAGGGATAAACAATGTCCTTGCATTTTTAGCGGTCTGATTAGTATTTGTTAGAATACAGGAGTGATTGAGGGATAGAATAACTAAATAGTAGCTAATTAAGCTGAATTCGAAAGAAAATGAATAATTCTTCGCATTGTGAATAATTGCTTAGAATTATTTTATGTATTAGAATACTCAGGAATATACTACAAGGAGCAGAAAATGGAATTTTTAGTTCAAGGTATTACACAAATTACATGGCAACAAATTTTAATGTGGATAATAGGCGGTATACTGATTTATTTAGCTATAGCTAAAGAGTTGGAACCGGCACTTTTGCTTCCTATGGGATTTGGAGCAATATTGGTGAATATTCCGATGTCGGGAGTTTTAAATCAGATATTGCCGGGCATAGGGGAGGTTCATGGAATTATTGATTGGTTATTTGAGGTTGGTATTGAATCATCAGAAATGATGCCGCTGTTACTTTTTATAGGAATCGGAGCTATGATTGACTTTGGTCCGCTTTTATCAAATCCAAGATTGTTATTGTTTGGTGCTGCGGCACAATTCGGTATTTTTGCAACAATAACAGTTGCGTCATTGTTAAAGTTTCCTATACATGATGCAGCAGCAATCGGTATAATAGGAGCTGCGGACGGACCGACATCTATATTGGTTTCTCAGGTGCTGAAAAGTAATTATATCGGACCCATAGCGGTAGCAGCGTATTCATATATGGCTCTTGTACCAATAATTCAGCCATTTGCTATAAAAATATGCACTACAGAAAAAGACAGAAAGATAAAAATGAAATATAATCCTAAAAGTGTATCAAGAATGACAAGGTTGTTATTCCCCATAGTAGTTACAATTATCGCCGGCTTAGTAGCACCTGCATCAATAGCGCTTGTTGGATTTTTGATGTTTGGTAATTTAATAAGGGAATGCGGAGTTTTAAGATCTCTGTCGGAAACAGCGCAAAAGGATTTAGTAAACTTAATCACATTACTTCTTGGAATTACTATTTCAGCAAGTATGAAAGCAGATGTATTTATATCACTTAACACATTGCTGATTATGGGTCTGGGTTTATTGGCATTTATTTTTGATACAATGGCAGGAGCATTGTTTGCCAAATTCTTAAATCTGTTCCTTAAAGAAAAAATTAATCCTATGGTTGGAGCAGCAGGTATTTCTGCATTCCCGATGTCTTCAAGAGTAATTCAAAAAATGGGACTTGAAGCAGACTCTCAAAATCACTTGTTGATGCATGCTGTCGGAGCCAATGTGTCAGGTCAGATTGCATCGGTTATAGCAGGTGGTGTAATAATCGGTCTTGTTCCGGGACTAATGTAGGAGGTTAAATATGAATATAAATGTAATTAATTCCTTAAAGCTTATGGGTATGGGAATGTCCGCCATATTTTTAGTTATAATAGTAATATATTTATCTGTAAATATAATGTTAAGGTTGACAAGTGAAAAAAAGTAAAATAAGCTAATAAAGAGAATAATGATTTAATTTATTATTTATCATTATTCTTTCGATTTTTTCAAAGGAGAAAAAAATGAGAATTAATAAACACATGTATATTCCTGTTATGCTTTTTATTATCTGCGTAGTATTTGTAGCCGTTTTTGGTATACACGCAGGTTCATTTAATGTAAGAGGAATGAAGGATATAAGATTTGGAATTGATATAAGGGGCGGAGTGGAGGCCGTATTTGAGCCTGCTAATCTTGACAGACCGCCTACTGAAAGCGAGCTTGAATCCGCAAGAATAATAATGGAAACAAGAATGGATGCTCAGAATATTTTAGACAGAGAAATAACGGTTGATAAAAACAGCGGTCATATAATAGTCAGATTTCCCTGGAAATCCGGAGAAACCGATTTTAACCCTCAAAAAGCAATAGCAGAGCTTGGAGAAACTGCTAAGCTTACATTCAGAGATCCTGAAGGAAATATTATGGTTGAAGGTAAAGAGGTTAAGGAAAGTCAGGTACAATTAGACAACAGAACAAATCAACCTGTTGTTACTTTAACCTTTACCGATACAGGTGCTAAGCAATTTGCTGATGCCACGGAAAAGCTTATAAATCAACAGATGTCAATTTATATGGATGAAACATTAATTTCTGCACCGTATGTTAACAACAAAATAACAGGAGGAAATGCTGTTATTGAGAATATTAGAAGCGTAGAGGAAGCAAAGGCGTTATCGGATAAAATTAATTCAGGTGCGCTTCCGTTTTCACTGCTATCAAAAAATCACAGTACCATAACTCCTACGATGGGTTCAGGTGCTTTGAACGTTATGGTTAAAGCCGGTATTATTGCTTTTATATTTGTGTGTTTGTTTATGATTGTATACTATAGGCTATTAGGTGTAATAGCGTGCTTAGCATTGCTTTTGCAGGTGTCTGTCCAGATGCTGGCACTTTCAATACCACAGATAACACTTACACTTACGGGTATTGCAGGTATAATTCTATCAATAGGCATGGGTGTTGATGCCAACGTTATAATATCAGAGAGAATAAAAGAAGAATTAAACGAAGGCAGGTCTTTAGGATACTCTATTGATACAGGATATAAAAGGGCTTTTTCAGCAGTGTTTGACGGTAATATAACAACTATAGCAGCGGCAGTAATAATGATGATTTTTGGAACAGGTTCCATGCTGTCATTTGGTTACACGCTTATGGTAGGTTGTGTATTAAACTTTTTGTCAGGTGTTTCTGCTTCTAGGCTTATGACAAAATCGCTTTGTATGAATGATGCATTTTCAAAAAAATCCCTTTATGGAATGAAAGTAAAGGAGGCAAAATAAATGATCAAATTTTATGAGAAAAGAAAAATATTCTTTACTATTTCATTGATAATTATGTTGGCAGGTATAATCTCGATATTTGTAAACGGAGTTAATTTGTCAATTCAATTTAAAGGCGGGGCAATCCTTAAGTATTCTTTCGAAGGTGAAATGGATACAATAAAGGCAGAAAATATATCAACTGAAGTATTAAACAGAAATACTGAGGTTCAGATAACTGAAGATTTGGTGACCCAAAGTAAAAAATTAGTGTTGAATCTTTCAGGAAATTCAGGACTTGAAGCAAGCGAGCAGGGTGAATTAGAAAAAGCTTTAAAGAAGGAATTTCCAAATTCAAATATTACATTGGCTGAATCAAACGTAGTTGAGCCGTTCATAGGTAAAAGATTCTTAACCAATGGTATGATAGCAATAGGGCTTACTTCCATATTTATTATACTATATGTAAGGTTCAGATTTCAAAGGCTCTCAGGTTTATCTGCAGGCGTTATAGGACTTATAGCTATGCTGCATGATGTATTGGTTGTATTCTTTGTATTTACAATTTTAAAAATGCCTATTAATGATTCATTCATAGCTGTAACTTTAACTATTATAGGTTATTCAATAAACGATACAATAGTTATTTATGACCGTATAAGAGAAAATCAGCCTTATTATACAAAAAAATCATTTGAGGAATTAGTGGATGTAAGTATAAATCAATCATTATCAAGATCAATAAATACAAGTGCTACAACGGCTATAAGTATTTTGATAGTATATTTCCTCGCTTTTCTTTATAATATAGAATCAATAAAGACATTTTCTATACCAATGTTCGTAGGGGTTATAAGCGGATGTTATTCAACAGTTTGCTTAGCAGGACCTATGCTTGTAATGTGGCATAATAAGAATTTAAGTTCAACGATATAAAAAGAGGTATTTATGAAGAAATATATTTGTTCAAGATTAGTTAAATCAGAAGAGTTAAATCATCACGGTACTTTATTTGCGGGAAGGACAGCAGAGTGGTTTGTAGAATCGGCATTCGTTGCGGCAGCATCAACTTTGGGAGATCCTAAACATGTAGTATGCTTGAACATACACGGTTTATTGTTCAGAAGCCCTGTTGATAAAGGCGATATAGTCACATTTACAAGTAAGGTTGTTCATTTAGGGAAATCCAGTATTGTAGTGTATACAAAAATGACCACAGAGTTGGCGAAGACAACGCCGGTCGATGGCTTCATTACCTTTATTTCAGTAGATTGCAAAGGAAATAAGGTTGTTCATAGTTTATCTTTGGATGAAACAACGGATGAAGAAGAATTAAAATTAAGAGAAACGGCGAAAAATCTGAATAAAAAATAATATTATTATAAATATGATGTCATTCTTAGACTAAATCTGAGAATGACATTTTTGCACTTGCAGCATAAATGACTGATGCCAAATTTCGCATACAGCATGAGCAACCGACACAAAATCAGGGTTTTTTGCCGTTTGCTTACAAATTTGGGTCATATACTTGCATATTGCTTGATATTTTTTGACACAAGTTGCCAAAAGTCGACCTATGTGATAAAATAAATAATATCTGATTAAGAGGTATTTATGAAAAAAATTACAAAGATAGAATACCAGAAAAAAAACAAAGACAGAGTAAATGTATACATAGACGACAGTTTTGGCTTTGGTATTGATTTAAATATTTTAATTAAATATTCATTGACAAAGAATATGGAATTGAGTGATGAATTTATTGAGGACATATTAAAATCAGAGGAAGAAATAAATGTTTATAATTATGGTTTAGTCGCTCTATCAAGAAGTTTAAAAAGTGAAAAGCAGCTTAAAGAAAAAATGTTGGACAAGGGCTATGACCTTGAACTTATTGACAGGGCAATTGAGAAATTAAAGAACCGCGGATATATAAATGATGAATATTATTGTGATTGCTTGGTTAACTCAAGGATTAACGGTGCTAAATACGGTAAAAGAAGAATAGCACAAGAATTATATGATAAAGGGGTAGATAGAGAAATAACCGATGACAAGCTCAAAGAAATTTCCGATGAAGAAGAGTTTGAAAGAGCATATGAATTAGGATTGAAGAAACTAAAATCAATCAATGAAGAAGATACCCGAAAAAAAAGCGGTAAATTGTCGAATCATCTAATTTATAGAGGTTTTGACTACGACACAGTAAAAAAGGTTATTGAAAAAATTCTAAAATTATAGGGGGTTTGTATGAAGGAATTCGCTGAATATATATCAGATGGTATAGTACAGTGTAAAATAGTAAGAAAAGATTCAGGGAAAATAGACATTGTAGCAATCTATGCAAACAAACAGTCAGAAGCCATAACAGGAAGGCCGGTTGAGGAAATATTAAATAAAGGAATGACAGAGGTTTACCCGGTGATTGTGGATTCCATATTTAACTGGCCCCAAATATTAAGTGAAGCTGCAATGACCAGCGATCACAAAATTATCGAGCAATATGTTACAGGCATCGAAAAATATGTAAGGTTCAGTATATTTGGTTTTAAGGATGATACATTCTATCTTGCAATGCAGGATTTAACCGAGCAAAAGCAAGCAAAGAAACTACAGCTTGAAAAAAACAGAGAAATCAAATTTTTGGAAAATGAATTAAAATCAAGGGCAAATGTTGATCCGCTGACTAAGCTTTATAATTTTCAATTTATTAATGAGTGTATAAAGAGCAGTGTTACAAATTATAAAGAAGAAGGAATAAACTTCTGTCTTATAACAATAGATATAGACGATTTTAAGAAAATAAATTTATTATTCGGCATGCAAAAAGCGGATATCATGCTTCAGGATGTTGCTAAAATATTAAGCTCAAATGCACGTAAAATAGATGTGGTCGGAAGGTATGGAAATGATAAGTTTACTATTATACTAAATAATGTAGACTTAGATATTGCTAAAATTATGATGGAAAGAATTAAGATGGAGATAGAAAATTACAGCTTAAATTATGAAAGCAAATTAAGCATATGCTGCTCCATAGTTGAATATGAAGGTGAAACCATAGAGCAATTTATTGAAAGATCAGAATCGCTCTTGAAAAAGGCACAATCGATAGGAAAAGGAATAATATTATCATAACAGCCTTCAAGGGAACATTTAGTTCCCTGTCAGTTTGTTATATGTCAGTAATATTTATCTATTTGACTTGCATTTTTGATACTGATATTAAGAAAAAGGCAGAAATTAGCATAGTCAGCAGCGTGGTGAACAGCATCGTCCAATGAACAGCAACCTTTTCAAGAATTACTCCGTAAAGTAATGCGCCCAACGGCATCCCGCCTTTGGTAATCATACCTACTATTGAGAATATACGAGACATATATTCATTTGGTGTAGACATTTGAATATATGTTTGCACCGGAATGTGAATAAGCATCAGTACGGCACTTAAAAGACAAAGTGCTCCCGAAAGCAGTAAAAAATATGCTGTCGTATTGTTACCAAAAAGGCTTATAAAGAATGGGAATATTAGTGTCGTCAATAAAGATAAAACTATTACCATTAATGTGCAGCCGGTGAAAAGCGATTTTTTTACCTGATGTCCTTTGCCAAATAACACTCCAACAAGGATGCTTCCCAATAACGCACCGGTAATAACAAACATTTGAAGATAACCATATTGTACATCGGAATAGCTCAAGCTGCTTCTGAAAAAAACTGGCAAAACAACATTAAATATAGGCTGTACTAAGGCATAAGTAATCAAAAAATATACGCACAGCTTTCCAATAATTTTGTTTTGTAATATAAATCTGATTCCATCCATCAAATCAGATAACATACCAAGGCTTTTTCCATCATTATTGCTTCTGATATGCTGATATGAAATAAACATCTCGCTGCATCCGGACAGAAAGAAGGAAATGCCATTGAGTAAGAATAGCACTGTGACCCCAAGGTTCACATACAGCATGGAGCCGATTGCAGAGCCAAGTAAAACCGATGTTGTCCTGAGTGCCGAAATTACGGAGTTAGCCTTTGTCAATTGTGAGTGCTCTACAATTTGCGGTACCATCCCTTTTGTAGCAGGATCAAAAATTCCGTTCAGAGTGGCAATTAATACTTGTGCAATCAGCAATATTGGCAGGCTGATTAATTTGTAATAAGCACAGGCAGACAGCATTAGGACAACACCTGCGCTGGCAAAATCTGTTGATACCATGATTGTCTTCCGGTTTAATCTATCCCCCAGCACACCGGCCATCGGATAAACAAAAACAGTTGCCAGGGACAGAAAAGAGTACAAGCCGACAGTAGCAGCCGAACCTCCAATATCAATGATGTATAACGGCATGACAATCATCTGAATGCTCGCGCCCATATCGGACACCCCGCGGCCTAATAAAAGCAATACGAGGTTATTATTATTTTTTTTATTTAAGTTCTTCATAATGTACCTAATTATCTTCTAAAATCTCGATATATCCTTCCGTTCCGTTCAGACGTATTCTCTGTCCGTCTTTAATTTGTTTTGTAGCGCCAACAACTCCAACTACTGCAGGCATACCATATTCGCGCGTAATAACCGCACCATGTGACATCATGCCTCCGACTTCCGTAACCAGACCGGATAATGATACGAATACCGGAGTCCAGCTTGGATCGGTAAAAATTGTTACAAGAATATCTCCCTTTTCAATATGCGCGTCAGATAAGCTTTCTACTACGCGAGCGCGTCCTTCTATGATACCGCTTGACACCGCAAGCCCTGCAAGAGCCCTGTCTGGAATATTAGATGAATAAGAAACGGGCGGCACCTCTCCGTCAGAAAAAATAATGCGCGGTGGTGTGAGTGCCTGATAAGATTGATAGGCTTTTCTGCGCTCATAAATAATGCTTACATCTGCTTTTTTGCTTTTTATCACTTCCATCAATTCTTCCAATGAAAGATAATAGGCATCGCTTGCTTCATTCAACACTTTATCATTCACTAAGCGTTGAACCTCTCGCATAATAGCCTGCTTATATACATCGTAGTGGCACATCCAGAAATACTTGGTGTATTCCCGTACACCGATAAAATTACGGTATATCTCAATTTGTTTACGAAGCTTTTGTGCCTTACATCGACCGTGCGCCCCTTCCATTTTTGACACGAGTTCTGCCGCAAGCTGCTCGGCTTCTTCTTTGCCTTGAGAAAAGGCGGTTATTGCGTGTCCTGTCGGTAGATTTTTGATGTTGTTGATTAACGCGGTGGAAAGCTGCCCCGGACGCTCACGGAATCGCTCCCGGGTAATGTCGATTTCTCCTGTGCAACGCATACCGTACTCTGACAGAAACTTCTCCAATTTGTCGGCAACTTCTGCACCACCCTCCACTTGACGCAATTTATCAAGGGAAAGGTTTTCGCCAGCCTTTTCTAAATATGCAACGATCTGTGGATAATTTCTTGTCACATCAGATATCTCGCAGAGTTTTAAACCCATTTCCGATGTCACATTATGTCTTACGGATTTTGACAATCGGTTTGTTATTGCTTTTTCACCCGTCAGGCGTTCCACTGATTTGTCAACGGAGTGTCCGACCATCATTGCCATGAGCGTAGTTCCCGCACCCGCAGGGTCATATAAGACCTTTCTGAAATGTTCCTGCTCGTTAATGATGAATTTAATGATATCCGCTCCCGACAATTTTTCCAGTTTACCTCGGACAGCTTCAATTTCAGCATTTTGCCGCTCTATATAAGAATCAATATCTGATTCATTATTACGATGATATATTTTAAATGCGCCCGTCAAGACACCCCATCTGTCAACGACCGTTGTTAAGCCCTTGGGTCCGTCAGGTATACTGCGTAAATATTCTTTCCTGTCAAAAATCTTCTTTAATGCCTCATGCATAAGTGGATCCTTTATTCTTGCTTCGGATAAGACCCTCATGCGTCCTCCGGATTTGGCAATGTCGTATGTGATATCCATAAACATGTGTCCACCCAATTCCTTCACCGAAAAGAAATTGGATTTTTGCAGCATGGAAATTCCAAGAGGCAAGACTGTATCTGTCATCATTTGCAAATGACCGACTGATATGGCGCAATGCTTATATCCGTCAGGGCTTTGAGGTGGAGGAAATAATGTTGTGATGGGTCGTGCCTGTACAATATAAAATTTTTCATCGGCATAGCACCATTCAATATCCTGCTCACAATCAAATGCCGTTTCAATATGCTTGCCTATTGCGGTCAGTTCCAAAAGGCGCGCTTCATTGATCGGTGCTCCTCCTTCTCCGTCGCTTGTTTTTTGCAGCTTACCATTGCGGAGCTTCCACTCGAAGGGGTTTTTACGACCGGACACCAATTCCTCTCCCAATCCTCTGACTGCTTCAATAACAGTTGTAAAACGGTCGGATGTCATTGGGTCAGCTGTAAACATTACTCCTGAAACCTCCGAAATTACCATTTTTTGAACCACAACGGCTATTGTTACCTTGTCATGCTCAAATCCATTTTTGATACGGTATGCTATAGCTCGCTCGTTGAACAATGAAGCCCAGCATTTTGCTATTGCATTGCAGATATCCACTGTTCCTCTTACATTTAAAAACGTATCCTGCTGTCCCGCGAAAGATGCCCCGGGTAAATCCTCAGCTGTAGCGCTTGAACGCACAGCGTACGAAAAGGAAATGCCGTAATCCGAAAGTTTTTTATCCAATTTGTTGATAAATGATGAGGGAAAAGTGATATTTTCAATAATTTTTTTTATTTGAATACTCAATTGCTTGATTGTATCCGTCTGTTCTTCAGAGATCTCCGATAAAGTGTCCAACAATCTTTGCACCTCAGGAACAGCAGTAACAATTTCTGCATAGCATTGAGCCGTAACAACAAACCCGTCAGGTACAGGAATATCATTTATACCATGTAATCTTGCGAGATTTGCTCCTTTGCCGCCTGAAACGGATATGCTTTGTGCCTCTTTATTTTTTAGACCAATCAAATATTTTTCCATTTTATATTATCCTCCTTGTCGGTTATAGATAAAAAGCTTTGCAAATAATATCCATATACGAATCATAGTCAGTCATAATTTCCTCTACAGGCAATTGATCCAGATTTTCACCATTGTAGCTGCCTTTGATTTCTGAAATATATCCATCAAGAGCCCAGTGAATTAATTTTATTGTTTGTTTTTCCCGGAACTCAGGTTTTAAAAGTTTCATATCTAAGTTTTTATAAATGATATCCTCTTTTATCTTTACTCCCCGTTCATTCCGTATATTTTGGATATCATCATGGACCTCCGGTGATGTTTCACGATTGCATTGTGCTATAAAATCGGTAATGCTCGGATGCCGTTTAAATGTTTCCAGATTATATTTTGCTAATTGTTTTAAAATAATTGGCAGAACGCCGCTTTCATAATCAATACGACTATAAATTTCCTTGTCCATAACTTCCCGGACATAGCGATATAGGTAAAGATACAAATTTTTTTTATTACCGAAATAGTGAAACAACATTCCTTTTCCTATTTGGGCTGCAGATACAATGTTGTTTGTTGATGCATCTTCATATTTTTTATAGGCGAACTCCTTAATAGCTGCGTTCAGTATTCGTTCTCTTTTTTGTTCATCCAGTTTTTCAAAAAAATCTTTCAAAATAAACCTCCTTGTAAATAAAACAATCGACCATCTTGGTCTATATTATCAGAATAGACCAAGATGGTCGATTTGTCAAGCTTTTTTCTTATGAAAAAATTTTGCTTATATCCAATACTCCTGCTCCTTGGTCATAAGAGGATGCTTTAATTCTTGAACAGGCATTTACCAGCTTTCTTTTTATATCGTAGTGGCTGTAATTAGGGTTTTCATTTAATAACAACGCTGCAGCTCCTGATACCATCGGGGCCGACATAGATGTGCCGCTTAAGGAGGTATATCCGCTTAAATTTTCATTGGACAGCGATTTGATATTAACTCCCGGTGCAATTAAATCGGGTTTTCTGATTCTGTCTATTGTGGGTCCTCTGCTTGAAAATTCAGCAATTCTTTCTCTGCCTGATTCTCTGTCATCCAATGCACCTACTGAAATAACATGTCTTCCGGTAGCGGGTGATAAAATAGTATTTTTCATAGGACCACTGTTGCCTACGGCTGCAACCACTATAAAGCCATTTTCAATAGCATGATTTGCAGCTTTAACGAGAGGATCTCTCTTTTCTCTGTATTGAGCAATAGCACCTAATGAAAAATTAATAATTCTTGTATCGTAATCCTCCTTACTGTCAATAATGAATTGGACCGTTTCCAATATATCTGATGTATTTCCGTTTCCGATTTCATCTAAAACTTTAATAGCTAAAATATTTGCTTCCGGTGCTATACCTCTGTATTTTCCTCTGGATGAGTATCCGCTTCCTGCCAGAATTCCGGCGCAATGCGTGCCGTGGCCATTATCATCATATACTTTAGTTTCACCATTTACAAAATCCTTGAAACCAACAATTCTGTTTGTTGGATAAATTAAATCTGTATGTGGAGATATGCCCGTATCAATAATTGCCACAGTTACTCCTTTTCCGGTATAGTTGGTAGTAGTTATTAATTCGGCACCTACGGCCTCTCTTGCCAAATCCATAACTGCAAATACCTTGGAATCGTAGCTGATAAATTCTACATCCTCATCAGCGGTAAGCTCTAGTATAGAGCTCATGCTCATTTCACATGCACATCCGTTAATTATTGGCAGGGTATAATTTAATTTATTTGATAAAGAAGAAATTTTACTTTCTTTGATTTTTTTATTATCTTTATAACTTATTATTACGGGTATGACATTATTGTCGTTGGAGTAAATTTGTCCTTTAATAGTAGGACACAACTTATTATAGTCAAAATAATTTCTCATTTAATTCACCTACCTTAAATTAATTTATGCTTTTAATTAAAGATGGTGTTCATTTTTTAAAAACATGGTATAATAATTTACAATAGTATAAGAATGAACAGTGAACAGTGAACAATGAACAATGAACAATGAATAGTGAACAGGAGGAAAGTATGCCTAAAATATTAGTAGTAGACGATGAAAGACCAATAGCAGAGATAATTAAATATAATCTTCAAAAAGAAGGCTACGAAGTTCAAACTGCATATGACGGTGATGAAGCAATTAAGATGGTTCATAAAACGAATCCAGAGTTAGTAATACTCGATATTATGCTTCCAAAGAAAAACGGCTTTGACGTATTAAAGGAAATAAGAATGGAATATGTTATGCCTGTTGTAATGCTTACTGCTAAGGAGGAAGAAAATGATAAAATTACGGGGCTTGAATTGGGAGCCGACGATTATATCACGAAGCCTTTCAGCAATAAGGAACTGATAGCAAGAGTTAAAGCTAATCTTCGAAGAGTGAAGCTTTCAAATGTAAATGAAGAAATGAAGTCTAAAATAATTGAAGCAGGTAATTTAACGATAGACATGAATACCTATGAAGTAAGTAAAGATAATAAAATAATAGATTTGACAAACAGGGAATTTGACTTATTAAAGTATTTGTTTTTGAATGCCGACAGAGTTTTTAACAGAGAACATTTGTTAAAAGAAGTCTGGGGATATGAATTCGGTGATTTAAGAACGGTTGATGTTACTGTAAGAAGGTTGAGAGAAAAAATTGAAACAGAAGAAGATAAATATATAATTACAAAAAGAGGAACGGGATACTATTTTAAAAGCAAATAAGACGTTTTATATTCAGAGGAGCCGTTATGTTTAAAAGTATTAGATGGAGATTAATTTTAATTTATTTTTTGCTTGTATTTCTTGCCATGTCAGTGGTGGGAATCTATATTGTAAGCCAGCTTGAACAGATTCAGCTTGATATGAATATAAAAAATATGAGCTCAAGAATTAAAACTATTATAGAAACATCAAATTCAATAAAAGCAGATAACTGGGATGATAATACAGATAGAATCCAACAGAATATCAACAGTATACAGGTCGGATATAATGAATATGTCTATGTTATTATAAATGATGAAAAGAAGACAATTATTGCAAGCAGTGTCCCTGACACTGTCGGACAAAGTGCTTTTAATGCAAACCAGATAAACAATTACGTATTGACTAAATCTTTTGACGGAAGTCCTGAACACATAGCACCGCCGGACCAAAATCAATATGAAAACGAAAATGAAAACCCAAGCTCTTACCACATGTCTTTTCCTGTATATTCTGACGGAAATATAAAGGGATTCATTTATTTAGTAAACAATATAGAGCATATATATGAAACCGTGGACCAATCCAAGGAAATAATGACACAAGCAACTATTATTGCATTGGCATTGACCGTATTTCTCGGTTTGATATTGTCATCCGGCATCACAAAGCCAATCAAAGAGCTTACATTTAAAGCAAAGCAAATGTCCAAAGGAGATTTTGATCAGAAAGTAAGCGTCAAATCAAATGACGAAATCGGGCAGTTAGGTAATATGTTCAACTTTCTGATTGATGAGCTCAAGCAATCCATGTCCAGCTTAGTGCAGGAAAAAAGCAAATTAGAAACCACATTTAAGTATATGGCAGATGGAATTTTGACGGTCGGTATTGACGGAAATATAATACATTCAAATCCGGTTGCCAAAAAGCTTTTATCCTTGCATAGCGAAGATGAAAAATATGATGATGTTGTGGAAAGTATAGATGATAAGTTGCTTCTATCTAAATTAAAAGCAAAAAAATATCACGGCACCGAAATTTTAGAGCAAAACGGAGAAACATATAATATTGACTATGCACCGTTTATGAATAATCAGAATAAGGTAGGCGGCGTTATTATTGTATTTAAAAATATAACTGAACAGTATAAAATTGATAAGCTTCAAAGAGAATTTGTCGCTAACGTTTCGCATGAGCTGAAAACACCTATTACAACCATAAAGAGTTACACAGAAACATTGCTTGAAGGAGCTATAGAGGAAAGACAATTGGCAGAGGACTTTTTGAATGTTATAAATTCGGAAAGCGATCGTATGTCAAGGCTTGTCAGCGACCTTCTGAAATTATCCAGAATGGATTATGAGCAGACAAAATGGAAAAAAGACAAATTAAATGTAACGGAAACGATTAACGAAATAAGTAAGAAGCTTCAGATACAAGCAAAAAACAAAGATATTAAACTTCATGTAGATTTGCCTTATGACATGAATATATGTTTTGACAGAGACGGCTTTGAACAAATAATACTCAATATTGCCGGAAACGCTGTGAAATACACTCCCGATGGAGGGAATGTGTGGCTGAGCGCATCTAAAAATAACGGCAAGATCAGTATCAGCATTAAGGATGACGGAATTGGTATACCTATGGAGGATCAGGCAAGAGTTTTTGAAAGATTCTACCGAGTAGATAAGGCAAGAAGCCGTGAATTAGGCGGAACAGGTCTTGGGCTGTCAATTGCAAAACAAATAGCGGAAGCTCATGATAGCACCATAACCATTAACGGAGAACTAAAGGTAGGAACTGAAATTATCATAACAATTCCTGAGTTAATCTGAAAAAAGGGGATAGTTCATGAAGCATGGTAAAATAAAAAATATTATATTAACTGTAATGGTAATATGCTGTGTATATTTAAGCAGTAACGTATGGCTTAAATTACCGGATTTTATAAAATATGAAACATCGGCAGAAGAAAATGATGATATCAGTAACGTCATCATCCAAATCTGGAATGTAGTAAAACCCGTTAAGCATGTTATAAATTACAATGAGAATTATACAGTTGATTATTCTGATGAAAATAATATGTGGGGCAAGGCAGTACAGGTTTTGAACAATGTATTTGCCGCTTTTAATAATGCAGATATTTCTCTTACACCTGCATTTCCTACTCAATATTTAAAATTTGATTTTTCTGATAATATTCCTGTCGGAATTTTTACAGGACAAATGCAGATTAACAACAGAAATATTTCAGATACAATTAAATATATAAAAAATGTAATTATAGATTTAGATAATGCGAATTCAATATATATATATAACGGTGAAAATACTATTAAAATTACCAGCAGTGCAATAGATACAACAGAATTAGCCGATATTATAAAACAGTATAGCTTTGAAAATTCAACACAATTTGCATATTATCAAAAAATAGGCAATGAAACCATCCAGGTACCCATCCCATTGGAAACAGTAGCCCGAAATCCTATATTTGTAAGGTCGGAGCTTGATGTGTTTGATACAGAAGCAATCAATAGAATTGCCAGGGGATACTTCAAAAAAGATTATGATTATGTGAGAAAATCGGTTGAAGTAAACGGTAATGTTTCGTATATGTACCGAACACAAAAGTTATTGCGGATAACAGGAGAAGGGCTGCTGGATTTTTATGATGCAACAACGGAATTGGAAAATTCCTCGGACGTGTATGAAAGTTTTGTAGCCGCAGTGGGATTTACAGAGGGATTTTTAGGATTTCCAAAGGATGTTTATTTAAGTGATGTAGAAAGTATAGATCATGACGGAAATCATGGCTACAGATATACATTTTCTTATAAAATTATTGACAGACCAATTTTATTTAGTAGAGTAAGGGCAAATTCAGCACTGCAAATAGATGTTGTAGGAGACGATGTAGTAGTATATAAGAGATTTATAAGAAATATAAATGAATCACAATCAAGTCAGATGAATGAAATTGCAATAATTCCCGCTATTGATGTTATTAATAAAAATTTAGATTATGATACATCTGATGAGGGCTCAGATCAGGCACCTGAACTCAGACCTTTAAAAGAAGAAATGATTAAGGATATAAGCAATATATACTTAGGATACTTTGACTTGTCCAGGGTTTCGGGAGAACAACTGCTGAGAGTGTGCTGGGTAATTGAAGTTAAGGATAAGACGTTTATATTTAATGCAATAACAGGAAGCCTGATAGAAGAATGGTAGCAAGGATGTGATCTGAGTGGATTGGAACAAATCAAATATAATATTTATAGTTGCGTTTATAATTTTGAATATATTTCTTCTTTCATATTCTTTTAACGATATTTTTTCCGAAGAATATAATATAATGTCCGATAAGGATTTTATTGAAGATGTTGAAAATATTTTAAAGGAAAAAAACATTGCAATTAATTGTGAAATACCGAAGGAAATATATACTCTTCCTGTATTGGACACAGAATATAGAATTATTAATATAGATAAAAAAATGCTGGAGAAATTTTTAGGTGAAGGAATTGATCCGGTTGAAAATGTTTTTTCATATAGCAATCAAAAGGGAGAATCAATTGAAATAATCGAAGGTAAAAAATTTATTTACACTCTGAGAGAAAAAGTAAACGGTAATTTAGAAGATAATTTGAAAATTACGGATGAAATAAATAATTTCTTAAAAAACAAAAATATTGACGGGTCAGGCTTTAGCGAGAATTACAGAATCATTATAGATGACTCAGGCTTCATAATGTATACAAGATACTATAATAACGTAAGCGTTGACAATTCCTACATGAAATTTTACTTTGATAGAAATGGCATCTATAAATTTGAAATGCAAAAAATAATTTCCATAAAAGAAATAGGCGAAAAAGTAAATACATTCACGGCTGCCGAAAGCTTACTAAAGCTGTTGTCCTATGATGATGTAAACAATAAGGAAATTATAAAAATCGATATGTCATATTATAGTATAGAAGATGAGAATTGGCAGGTTATCTCGGGAATAAATTCATACCCTGTGTGGAAAGTTATTTTTAGTGACGGAACACAAAAACATTTAATCAGCCCCAACATTTATTTTTATTGAAAAAGTTACAGTTATATTATATCATTATATGATGAAAGATGCCCTAACCCTATTTTTTCGGGTTAAAGTAAAGAAAAAATAGCAGTAGGTCATTCGCAACGAATTCCCAATGTATACGACCGGAGGGAGTAAATACATTGGTGAATAAGGCTGCGCTTTTTAAACTTTTTAAGGAATTATTTTAATGTAAACTTAGTTATATTATTTAAATAAACAAGAATTGAGGAATTATATATGTCAAAATTCGTTATAGAAGGTGGATCAAAGCTAAAGGGAAAGGTTAATATAGGTGGATTTAAAAATGCTGCCGTTGCAATAATTCCCGCAACATTGCTATGTCCCGGCAAATGCACCATTCAAAACGTACCCAATATAGAAGATGTTAATGTTTTTTTAGACATTTTGCGAGAATTAGGAGCTGAAGCGAGATACATAGATGATACTACTATTTATGTCGATTCGACAAATGTTGAGGGCTGCTATTTAAAAAACGGCTTATCCAAAAAAATGAGAGCATCCTATTACTTGCTCGGGGCAGGACTTGGAAGATTTAAAAGCAGTTCGTCATTGCTTCCCGGTGGATGCGACATTGGTGAGAGACCGATAGACCAGCATATAAAAGGCTTTGAGGCGCTGGGAGCCACTGTTGATATCACTCCTGACGGGAGGGTTAACGTACGGGCTGACAAATTAACAGGAAATAAAATATATTTAGATAAGGTAAGCGTTGGAGCTACGATTAACATAATGCTTGCGGCAGTATATGCAGAAGGCAGGACTACGATTGAAAATGCTGCAAAAGAGCCGCATATAGTTGATACTGCAAATTTTTTGAATTCTATGGGGGCCGATATAAAGGGTGCGGGAACGGATGTCATCAGAATAAACGGTATAAAAGAGCTTACGGGATGCACATACAGAGTTATTCCCGATCAAATTGAAGCAGGAACATACATGATAGCTGCTGCGGCCACAAAGGGAGATATTATTATAGATGATATTATACCGAAGCACCTTGAACCGATTACAGCTAAGCTGAAAGAAATGGGCTTAGGCATAGAGGAATATGGTGATTCTATGAGAGTTTTTTACAACCGTGAGCTAATACCCGTTAATATTCAGACCTTGCCTTATCCGGGTTTTCCAACCGATCTTCAACAACCTATGACAGTGTTGTTATCAACATTAATTGGTGAAAGTACAGTTGTTGAAGGGGTATCGGAGGATAGATTTAAGTATGTGAATGAAATCAACAGAATGGGCGCCAACATAGAGTTTACCAAGAAGCAGGCAAGGATAATCGGTACTGACAAACTGAAGGGAACGGTGGTACAAGCCACGGATTTAAGAGCAGGAGCTGCTTTGATAATTGCAGGCTTAGTTGCCGATGGCTTAACAGAAATTATAAATATACACCATATAGACAGAGGATATGAGCACATAGAAAATAAATTTATGAATCTTGGAGCGAAAATTAAAAGAGTGAAGGACGAAGAATAAAGGATTATAATTTTTATAGGGGGCAAAAATGTTATTGAAGGATTTAAAGTATTTAAAAGTGAATCTTCCCGAAGATGTACTTAAAATGAAAATGAACGGTAATTTTACCGACGCAATTAAGTTAATCAATTTAAGATTAAATAAGCAAATTCCTGTTGCTATGAGAAAGAGATTAGAGTTAGAAAAAGAAATTATAAATACGATCAAGAATGAATACACATATACATTTGATGAAGCTTTAAAAAAATGTCAGGATAACATAAAGGATTTTACTAAAGAAGAATTAATATTTTTACAGGAAGACAGTCAGGCAGATTGGATATTGATAGACGGTCAGGTTAAATTTAATGATAGCTTCTACGGTTCCTTGCTCGTTACGAGAGCCGATTTAAATGAAAGATTAATTGAACAGAAGGAATCACGCAATGAAAGAGCTGAATATTTAGATGCAAATATTAAAGATATGAAGGAAAACAAAGAAGCTTCATACTATATACATTTAAAAACATCTCTTAAGATAAAAGGCGAATGCGCAAGGACGGGAGAAAAAATAAAGGTTCACATGCCTCTTCCCGCAAATTGTCAGCAGAAAAATATAAAAATAATAAAAACAACACCTGCGGCAAAGTTCATATCCGATGAAGACCACCCAAGCAGGACGGCATATTTTGAAACCGTATTACAGGAAAATATGGAGTTTTCAGTGGAATACTCCTACGAAAGTCATTTAAAATACAATGAACCGGACACGGAAAAGGTATCGGTACAGCAGCCGGCATTCGATACCAATGAATTTGAACCTCAAATTATGTTTACACCGTATATTAAGGAGCTTGCAAATGAAATAATCGGTGATGAAACGAATCCTTTAATAAAAGCGAGAAAAATATACGATTATATAACACAAAATATAAAATATTCATACATGAGAACATATTCTACGATCATCAATATTCCTGAATATTGTGCGTTAAATTTAAAGGGTGATTGCGGAGTTCAGGCGCTTTTATTTATTACATTGTGCAGATATACAGGCATACCTGCTAAGTGGCAGTCAGGTTTGGCTGTAACACCATACCATGTAGGACCTCACGACTGGGCTCAATTCTATGTGGAGCCGTATGGATGGCTGTTTGCCGACCCGTCATTTGGGGGAGGCGGCTACAGAAACGGAAATACGGATAAATGGGATTTCTATTTTGCAAACTTAGACCCATTCAGAATGGTAGCCAATTCGGAGCTTCAGCATGAATTTGATCCGCCTAAGCAATATTTCAGACACGATCCCTACGACAATCAGGTAGGCGAATGTGAGTATGAAGACAGAGCAATAAGAAGAGAAGAATTCAGAGTAAACTTTGAATTGATTGAAATGAAAAAAATTTCATAATAGAATGATAAACAGGATAAGAGAAAAAATTAATTCTAAAAGATCTGTCAGAAGCTTTAGAATCAGGGCAAAAATAAAAAGGGCAGGATTACAACGATGAAGATGTAAGATCTGTTCTTTTTAGTATTAAGGCTAATGTTGTTTAGGAGATATAAGAAATGATAGAAAATTTTCAGTTGCTTCAACTTATTACAGATTGTCTGGAAGACGGAATTATATTTGTAGATAAAGATTACAAGGTGAAGCTTTTTAATCAAAATGCAAAGAGAATTACCGGGATTATCTTTGATAAATATGCCTCACATGATGCAGGAAAAATTGAAGAAGGAGATATTGTTATTCTTGCAGATAGCGCAATTGGAGAAGACGATGGGTGTTTGTCACCAAAAGATTTGTCGTTGATTAATATTAAGGATTCTGATATTCGGGCAAATGATTGTATTTTAGGAATAGGTGTTTATGGAAATGCGGAAATATTGCCTGTTTATAAATATCTTCGTGGTGCAAACCTCAATGAAGATTTTGTGTTAGAAGCAAATTATCTGGGTTTTCAAATTCAGATATGCATTGAGACAATGAAGAAAAAAATACATATCAGGGTGAATGGAGATTCATATAGTGTATCTTTTTTAGGATCTTTCGGTCATATGGTCATCATTGACGGTAAAAGTGGAGTAATAAAATTTTTTCAGGCAAAGGGTTATACCATACGAAAAGAATCGATTAAAGAAATTTTACATGGGCGTAAATTTTTTTCAAAGGACAGTAAAGAAGATCCTAACGTCATAGGAGAGAAAATTGATGATCTTTTTATGGGGGATAAGCTGCTGCAGAGTATAAACTCAGTACTATCAGGGAATGAACCTTTTATTCCGAATGATTTTTTTGAGATTAATAAGCGTCTGGTGCTGTGCTCAATGAGAGCCATTGAAGATAAGCAAGGCGTGCAGGGCGTA
The DNA here is from genome assembly GCF_013403245.1 of Sedimentibacter hydroxybenzoicus DSM 7310. GTDB lineage: Bacteria > Bacillota > Clostridia > Tissierellales > Sedimentibacteraceae > Sedimentibacter > Sedimentibacter hydroxybenzoicus. The sequence continues at coordinate 244,069 of NZ_JACBNQ010000002.1, forward strand.
TTACTTAACATACAGGATGTGTCTGAGCTGGAAAAATTGTTGGATTACCGTAATCAGATTTTAATGGAGGTTGAGAAAAGCTACACGAACCGAACGCCGATATACGGAGACATTTCGAAAGATGCTTTTGCAGAGTTTATAGGGAATAGTCATTCAATGGTCCAATTGAAGTATCTTGCATATAAAGCTTCGAAAACAAAATTTAACGTAATTATAACAGGAGAAAGCGGAACAGGAAAGTCGCTTTTAGCCCGATTGATTCACGAAGAATATAATAAATCGTCTCCCTTTATAGAGGTAAATTGTAATGCTATTGCGCCTACACTTTTTGAAAGCGAACTGTTTGGATATGTAGGGGGTGCTTTTACAGGAGCTCTTTCTTCCGGACGCTCCGGTTATTTTGAAAATGCAAATGGAGGCACGATTTTTTTAGATGAAATTGGAGACCTTCCTTTAGAAATTCAGGTAAAATTACTGTATGTTTTGCAAAATAAAATAATTTACAGGGTTGGATCATCAAAGCCAATTCCAATTGATGTCAGGGTAATTGCCGCAACAAATAAAAATCTTGAAGAAGAAGTGATGAACGGAAGGTTTAGACAGGATCTTTATTTTCGTATTAATGTATTTCCAATTACGATTCCTCCTCTTCGTGAGCGTAAATCAGATCTGTACATGTTGATTAACAAAATTTTGAATAAAATTTGTACTCGTTATGATTTTCCACAAAAGCAATTATCCGGCGAAGCCTTAGACAAACTTCTCCGATATAACTGGCCGGGAAATGTTCGTGAGTTGGAGAACATCATTGAGCGGGCGATTACACTATGCGAAACTAATTGGATTTATCCGGAACAGATTAATATTAATGATTTCAGCCAAGCCGCAACTTCTATGCAGGAGCAGATGCAAGAAGCGGAGAAAAAATTTTTGAAGGATGCATTGATTAGGGCAAATGGAAATAAGGCTCAGGCAATGAAGGATTTAGGCATGTCAAAATCTGTTTTTTATGAGAAATTGAAGAAACACGCTATATCAAATTAGAGTATGATGAATGATTCTGTTGGCATAATACTTGCATAAAATTATGTTATATAAATTAAGTTGAAAGGAAATAGGTGTATTATATGAGATTGATTGATTTACACTGTGACACTTTATTAAACTTATACCGTGACAATAACTGCGGACTTTTCGATAATTCAGGTCATATCAGTTTAAAGAAAATGCAACAGGGAGGAGCACTTGCGCAATTTTTTGCTGTTTACATATCCAGAAATGAAATGAAGACAATGGATCCTTATGAAATTTTCCAAGGAGTTTACGAGGTTTACCAAAAAGAGATGAAAAAGAATAAGGATGTGATTCTTCCGGCTTATTGTGCAGATGATGTTGAAAAAAATCAAAGTTCAGGGAAGATGTCCGCATTCCTTTCCATTGAAGATGGCGTTGCTGTAAGCAATAAAACAGAACGCTTGGTAGAATTTTATGAAAAAGGTGTACGTCTTATAACCCTTACATGGAATTTTGAAAATGAAATAGGGTTTCCATGCAGTAAGGATGAAAAAGCACACCGGTTAGGGTTAAAGCCATTTGGGTTTGATGTACTTGACGAAATGAATCGGTTAGGTATGCTGGTTGATGTGTCACATCTTTCAGAAGGTGGATTTTACGATGTGGCTAAGTATTCAAAAAAGCCGTTTGTTGCTTCGCATTCCTGTGCTCGAGCTTTATGCAATCACCAAAGGAATCTGTCAGATGAACAGCTGAAGGTTATTGGTGATAAAGGCGGTTTAGTCGGTGTAAATTTCTGCGCCGGATTTTTAAGAGAAGGTGCTGAATATTCCGCAATTGAAGACATAGTTTCCCATACAGTATATATGGCAGATAAAGCCGGTGTGGAAAGCATCGGATTTGGTTCTGATTTTGATGGTATTGAGGACGAGCTTGAAATGAAGGATTATGCAGGGTATCCTATACTGCTAGATGCTTTGAGCAAGCATTTCAGCCAGGCACAGCTAGATAAAATATGTAAAGATAACGCCATGCGTATTATTAAGGATTGTTTATAAAAGAAAGTTAAAAGAAATTCGGACAGGAATCATTCCTGTCCGAATTTCTTTTCGCTCTGATAAGTGTATTAAAATTTTGTGTTTATGGATGACTCATGAAAATAGCACGTGCCAAGGCAATAGATTGTGTAAGGGAAGCTAAGATTAAAAGTGCCAGGCAGGAGTAAATTAGGGAAAAAGCTTTTCTTGAAGAACCGTGCCCAGGAAGTTTTGTAAATTTCTTTTCTATGGAGATGTTTTTTGTTTTTAACAGTTTGTAAAATTCGTCAACTCCAACAGGAGAAACTATGCCCAGTCGAAAAAAAGGAATAAATAAGGAAGCGTTTTCGTTATTTGCAGCATATAATGAAATTCCTCGTTTACCCAAAATAGCTTTTGAAATTTCTTCAATCCTCATTATATTTTTTTTTCTTAAAATCCGGTTATAATAAATAATTTCGGTTTCGTTATAATCTGTATAAAATAATTTGTGCCCGAAAAAAAAGAAAAGGCATGTTCCCAAATATACAGTATAGAGAAGAATAGATGCACCTATATTGTAAGAATCGGCATAATTATTTATGTCGAATACAATAACTTCATAAAATATGACAAAACGTGCCAAAACGAGAAACATAAGAAGTATCAGGAAGACCTGTCTTGACATGGTGGAATAATAGTATTTGATTCGTTTCATTTTGTTCTCCTTTTTTATGCTTTATCCTATTCTACATATCCGTCTAAAAAAAGTAAAGCGGAAATATTATTTTACATTGATTCCTAAAATCAGGAATTGGAGTGCGTAATTCAGTACTAAAATAACTTCCTAAGAATAATGTCTTAATGTGAAGGCTTGAAAAAACATAAAAAGTGCAAGGGAAAAGCAAAAATACAGATGTGGCAAGAAAATTGCATATTGTTATTTGTATCTAAAGACAAACCATTTTAAGGAGGAATTATTACTATGATGAATTTTATTTGGGTAGGACTTGTAGCTATTGCTGTAATTGCCGGAACTGTAACAGGAAATATAGCTGCAGTTCAGGAAGCTTTATTTAGTTTTGCAGGCACAGCAGTTGAAATTGTAATTGGACTAGTAGGTGTCATGGTCTTTTTTACAGGGCTTATGTCCGTTATGGAAAAAGCAGGACTTTGTGAGAAATTAGGAAAGGCTATCAGCCCGGTTATGCGCTTATTGTTTCCTGATGTGCCGAAAGACCATCCTGCAATGAGTTCTATGGCTTTGTATTTTGCAGCAAACATTTTAGGTATTGGTAATGCGGCAACACCTTTTGGTTTAAAGGCGATGGCAGATTTGCAGACACTGAACAAAACGAAACACATTGCTACGGATGCACAATGTATGATACTTGCAATCAGTACTACTTCAATTACATTGATTCCGGTTACGGTATTGGCATTGCGTTCTGCAGTCCAGGTAGAAGGAGCAGCGGAAGTTGTAGGACCGGTTATTTTAGCTACAACTATTTCTACAGTTGTCGGAGTTGGAGTTACATTGCTCTTAAACAAATCAAAGAAATATAAACTGGAAAATGTCATTGAAAGAGAAAGAGCAGCCGGTACTTTGACAATTAATGAAGATTACATCGGAAATGACCCAATTAAGTTATAAGTGAAGAGATTAAGGAGGATATATTCATGACAGAAGTTTTAAATATTATTTCCAAATATGCAATACCATTGATATTGCTAGTTATACCTGTATATGCATTGGCAAAAGGTGTTAAGGTTTATTCCGTATTTACAGAAGGTGCAAAAGAAGGCTTAAAGGTTTCTGCAATGATTGTACCATATTTAGTATGTATGCTTTGTGCAATCGGAATGTTTCGTGCTTCAGGGGCTATGGACTGGCTGACTAATATCATCAATCCGATTACAAGCTTGATTGGCCTTCCGGGCGAAATTCTTCCTATGGGAATTATGCGTTCCTTCTCAGGAGGTGGTGCAGAGGGTATGATGAGTGATCTTTTAACCATGTATGGTACACAAAGTCAGATTGGTAGAATTGCATCCGTTGCTTTGGGTTCCACAGAAACAACATTTTATGTTATCGCAGTTTATTTTGGAGCTGTAGGTATTACAAACGTAAGACATTCTGTTATCGCCGGGTTGTTAGGAGATTTAGCATCTTTGATTGCTTCAGCCGTTATTGTAAATGCTATGTGGTTTTAAACAGTATTTAGTGATATAATAATAACAGTTATTGACGGTGGACAGCAACATAATACAATAATCCTTAATGCATAAGGATAAAATGTTAGTATCTATTTTTAAGGAGACCAACTATGATTAAAGAAATTAAAAATAATATCTTGTATTTTGACGGATGTAATACTGTAGAATTGGCTGAGAAATACGGAACACCTTTATATGTAATGAGTGAAACGGCTATTGTGGAAAAATGCAAAGAAATAAGAGATACATTTCTAAACAAATATGAAAGAACGAGAGCAGCATATGCTGCAAAAGCATTTTTAACCCTTTCAATGTGCAGGATAATTGAAAGAGAAGGACTTTGCCTGGATGTTGTCTCAGGAGGAGAGTTATATACAGCTATTAAAGCGAATTTTCCTGCAGAAAAAATTGAGTTTAACGGCAACAACAAATCAATCGGAGAATTAGAGCTTGCGATTGATTACAACATTGGACGAATAATAGTGGATGGTCTCGATGAGTTAGATATTATAGAAGGCATTTGTAAGAAAAAAGGGAAGAAAACCAATATACTGTACAGAATAACGCCGGGAGTTAAAAGTGATTCTCATGATTATATAGTTACAGGAAAAAAAGATTCTAAGTTTGGTATTCCTTTAGATGATGAAGTTATATTTCCTGCAATCGAAAAAGCAATAAATTCACCGCATATAAATTTCATGGGCTTTCATTTTCATGTGGGTTCGCAGCTTCTTAACAATGAATCACATTTAAAAGCATTGGGAACTGCATTAAAACTAATAAAGGATATAATTGACAAATATAATTACGTAACACCGGAATTAAATATAGGCGGCGGATTCGGAATCAAGTATACGGATGATGATGATAAAAAGTCATATGCGTATTTCTTAGATCCGATGATGGAAAGAATTGAAGAGTTTTCAAAGGAAATGAATATCACGAGACCGGAAATTGTTATTGAACCGGGCAGAAGCATAGTTGGTGAATCAGGAATAACACTTTATACAATCGGTACTATAAAGGACATAAAAGGGATAAGAAAATATGTGTCTGTTGACGGCGGTATGACTGATAATATAAGACCTGCATTGTATCAAGCCAAATATGAAGGTATTGTTGCTAATAAAGCGGATATGGCTAAGACGGATTTAGTTACAATAAGCGGAAAATGCTGTGAATCGGGAGATATATTAATTAAGGATGCACATATTGCTATCGCTGAAAGAGGAGATATATTTGCAGTTTTTTCAACAGGAGCATATGGTTATTCCATGGCAAGTAACTATAATAAAAACCCTGTACCTGCAACTGTGTTGGTTAAGGACGGCAAATCAGAAATTATAGTAAAAAGACAGACATATGATCACATGATAGCAAATGAAGTTATACCTGAATCATTGAAATAAAAAATGCGAGGAAGTGATATTATGGATTTTTATAAAATGCAGGGTGCAGGAAATGATTTTATAATTATTAATAACATGAAATTAAATATTCCTGTATATAAATTACCTTCAATCGCAAAGAAGCTTTGCCAGAGAAAACTATCAATCGGTGCTGACGGCTTTATGGTGGTCGATTACCCTGAGGGAGATGCAGATTTCAAAATGCGTTTTTTTAACCGTGACGGCAGTGAAGGTGAAATGTGCGGCAACGGAGCAAGGTGCATTTCCCGATATGCATATGTAAACAACTTAGTAGGAAAAAAAATGACCTTCGAAACGGGAGCAGGTATTATACATTCTGAAGTTATAGAAGGACGTTTGGTTAAAGTTTTGCTTAACAAACCAGAAGTGATTAAGCTTGATAATGATATAGAAATAGACGGTATAAAATATGAGTGTTCATATATAGAGTTAGGAAATCCGGGACTGCCTCATGCTGTTGTTAAATATGATCTTCAGCAGGCAGATGAAAGCAAATTGCGTGAAGCAGGAAAAAAGATAAGATATTATGAAGGCTTCCCCAAGGGAGCGAATGTTAATTTTTTTGAGGTGATGGATAAAAATTCCGCATTGGTAAAAACCTACGAAAGAGGTGTTGAAGATTTCACTTTAGCGTGCGGAACAGGTTCAGCATCAACTGCGGTTGCTCTGATGCTTAAGGGTTATTTAACAGGAGATAGGGCAAAAATTGTAGTTGACGGAGGAGAGTTGTTCGTCGAAGTAGAAAGAACGAACAATAATGTTGACAATCTGTATCTCATAGGTACAACAAATATAGTTGCAATCGGTGAAGTTAAGGATGAAGATTTAATTATTTGATGAGATTCCTCTCTTTGCTCGGAATGACGGATTGCACAACTGTCATTCCGAGACTGGGGAATCCCTTTTTTTCGCCTATTTATAATTTTTCATTCTCTAAAGCTTTGCGTCCAAGATGTTTTTTAAACATTCCAAAATCTAAATTTGAAGTTATTAATCCGATTAATATGATAACAACTCCTATCCACTGCATACCTGAAAGCTGTTCATCAAGTACAATTCTCGCTGATATAAGTGCTATTACCGGAACCAGCAGGGGAATAGGTGCTACCTTTCCCATGGGATATTCGCCGATAAGCTTACCCCATACTCCATATCCGAATAATGTTGCTCCTACCGCTAAGTATAAAACTGAAAAAATTGATATTCCGCTAAAATTAGTCAGCACATTGAGTATGGTCTGAGGTGTATCAAAAATGAATGCCAAGGCTGTAAGCGGTATAATCGGAATCAGTGATGACCAGACAACCAGACTGAACATATCAAGCTTTTCGCCCTTTGCTTCCTCCTTGTCAGATGCAATTCGTGCAACTATGTTTGATGCTGACCAGAAAACAGGAGCTAATAAATTTAGTATGATTGCCAATACAGGTATTGCGTTGATACCGTCTCTGGCATTTGCCGCACCTATAATCAAGAGTCCCGCAGCTGCAATTACAAAACCAATAATTTGCTTAGTCTTTATTTTTTCATTTAAATAAAATACTGCCATTACAGGAGATATAAAAGCCTGTATCTGCAAAACTATGGATGCAATACTTGCGGGCATCCCGATTTCCATGGCATAAAACAAACAAGCAAATTGCCCCACACCTACAAAGAGTCCGAAGAGCACAATATATTTTAACTCTGTTTTTGGTTTTTTAACAAAAAATACAGCAGGGAAAGCGGTAAATAAATATCTTAATGCAATTAACAGCATTGAAGGTACACCCTTAAGACCTAATTTAATTACGGTAAAATTAATACCCCACATGATTACAAGCAACGCTGCAAGCAAAATATCTTTTTTCTTCATAATAATAGCCTTTCAGTAAATAAATATAAGAACAATTATATCACTTAAAATTATATTATCAATCATTAATATAATTTTAACAAGACTGAGATTCCATCATCAATTTTACATACTTACCAACCGCCTTAAGTGATCCCTTCGTTATTCTAAATATTTTCATAAATAACACCTTTTATGTCATATCAATCGTAGAGAAGGATCTCTCTTCTAAAATATATTCGGTGTGATTCTGCTTTTTATCTGATATTTGTAAAATAAGTTCACAAAACAATAAAACAAATATTTTCCCGGATTTTTCAAAAATTCCTTTCTTAATATGTTCCTTTTGATAATTGATTTATAAGTGAACAGAGATTCGTATAAATCCCAGTAGGCTGATGTCAATTCCTCAGGTGTCATATTTCTGGGTTTATGAACAGCTTCAGTACCATCAAAGGAATATATATTATCGTTAATTAATCTGCCTTCATCTACAATATCTTTAAAAAATTTAGTTCCCGGAATGGGTGTCAGAATATAAAAACGGGGAACAGAGATTTTATTTTCCTCTATAAAATTCTTTGTCATTCTTATGGATTCCAAGGTATCTCCCTCTCCACCTACCACCATTTCAGTGGAAACATCAATTCCATGCCTTTGTATGTTCCTTATTAATTCAGGATATCTTGAAGGATTTGCCCAGCCCTTGTTCATTCCTATTAAACTTTCCCGGGAAATACTCTCAAGCCCGAAGCTAAGTGTGGTACAACCGCTTTCGGACAATTGCTTCAGCAGTTCATCTTCCTTGCCGATTTTTATATCACATTGGCTCATCCATTCCATGTTAAGCTTTTTTATTTCATTTAACAATTCATGCAGATATTCTCTGTCGGAAAATATATTGTCATCCAGCAATAAAAACTTTTTAAAACCCAGTTCCTTAACTTGCTTTATATCCCTTACCACCTCATTAAGAGGTTTTTTAATGTAATGCCCCTTATATAAGCATGCAACAGAACAAAAGCTGCATATATTGGGACATCCTCTGCCTGCTTGTACAGGAAGAAAATCTCCGATTTTTTTGTTGACAATTAAATCAAATCGAGGCAAAGGTGTTGAAAAAAATCCTTTTTCCAAGTTTTTTTCGTATATGTTTTTTAGCTTGCCATTTTCAAAATCTTCCAATAGTTCTGACCATATCAATTCTGCATCGCCGACTACAACCGCATCGCAATATTTTAATGCCTCTTCAGCCATAATGCTTACCATGTAGCCGCCCAATATCACTGTTTTTCCTATTTCCTTAAATTTCTTCGCTATATCTATAGACCTTATGACACCGTGCCCCATTGAGCTTATACCTACGATATCAGCATCGGTATCCCAGGGTATATCCTCTAATATCTCAAGTATAATTTCTGACTCCCAGTCATCGGGCATCATTGCTGCCAATAAGGGCATTGCAAGTCCCACAAAGTACAATCGGCTTTTCTTTATTGGCTTATGATTCCGGTCATAGGGGCTCGGCTGTATAAGTAATATTTTTTTATTCAAGATTACTCCTCCCCCTTTATTCTTCCATCAAACTTGCAAAGAAATTCTTTGCTGTATCCCTTATATATTGCAAATCAACAAAGTCGTAAACTCCATGTTTCTTTCCAAGCAGTGTGAGTTTTACAATTAATTTATAATATTCCATATAATATTCCTGTTTTGTCAGATTTGTTGGCTTCAGTACTAAATGTATGAAGTCCCAGTAGTGTATTTTGTCAGTAGTAAGCTTATCTTTGTATTCTTCATATAGTTGAGTGCCGGGAATTGGTGTAAATATAGATACTGATGCATATTTTAACTCTGCTTGTTCAATCCAATTATATAACTTTGCAAAATCTTGTTTTGTAGATTGCATATCCACAATAAAAAGTGCTAAACAGTCTATATCATGTTTTTTAAGTATTCTTACGCATTCCTCATTTACATTTTTTGATGATTGCTTACTATATGAATTCAGAGTATTGTCATCAATAGCTTCAAGTCCTACTATGATTCCTGCTACTCCCGCAGAACCTAATTCTTTTATGATTTCTTCGTTTTCTACAACAAAATCAGCTCTGCTGTATATAACAAAATTCTTTTTAATATTTCTCTCTTTTATTAAAGATATAAACGTATTTACCCTTTGTTTATTTACCAGGAATGTATCATCTACTATATGAATATTATCACATTCGATACCTTCTATCTCATCTACAACTAAATTTATATCGCGTGCAATATATTTTCCCTCATTAATTTTTCTGCAAAAGCAGAAGCTGCATTCATAAGGACAGCTATAGGCTGTTTTCACTATTGCACAAGGACTATATCCGAGGTATCTGTACAAGTTTTTATTTTCATTAAAGTGGGACCTGTCAGGTATAGGTAAATCATTGGGATCTGCCGATAGTTTTTTGTTTTCAATCCACTCTTTATTTTTCCGATAACATATTCCATCAATGGATTCTAATTCTTTTATGTCAAAATCCAACCCTAATCTTAGAATGCGTTTAAAAGGTTCAAGGGAACTTGAATGCATTATATAATCTATGTTATCCGTATAAAATCTTTCAAAATTAATTTCAGCATGTACTCCTCCAATCATTACTTTTACTGACGGATTATACTCTTTAACTATTTTTGAACAATCAATCATTACTTGTTCCTGAGTTATGTACCCGGAGACAGCTACTATATCAGGTTGAAAATTTATAAGCATATCCTTTAATTTTCTATTATCATGAAGAGCATCAAATATCCTGCAATCTACATTCTCTTCTTTTGCTATTGTATATAAATATTCCAAATCAAGAGGTTCTAAATCTATTACATTAACATTTGATATCAAATTAAGGGACTTGGGTCTTACCAATAGTAATTTCATTTTTATACCCTACCTTCTTGTCAGAAAATTTTTAATATAGACTTTGAACAATGAATTGAATCCGAAAACCATTTTTAGTGTGTTCCTTATCGGGAATGTTTTAAAAGTATATTTAACCGAGTGCCGGTTTCCATTTACTTTTAATGTCAATTTCAGTACTTCCCAGTAATATGCTTTTAGACTCATTTTAGATGGATATATTAAAACATCCCCAAAATTCCATTTATCATAATCTTCTTTTTCATATATCAATCTGTCTTTGAATTCATCGTATAATGGAGTTAATGGGTGAGGCACCAAGGGTGAAAATGTTATAAGCTCCGGTTTTAATATGTTTATATATTCTATTAATTTTTTAAAATCTGACTTTTCCCAGTCCGGATGAATTATAAACGAACCCCAACAAGCTATATTGTTTTTTCTGAGCAATTCAGTAGCTGTTATATTGTCGTCTACTGTAGCTGCTTTATTGTAAGACTTCAATCTGTTATCATCAAAAGCTTCATATCCTACAATTACCGCAACTATACCATTTTTTCTCAGCCTGTCTAATATATCTGACTTTTCCAATATGCTGTTCACGCTGCCATAACACATATATTCTTTTTTGATATTTCTTTCTTCTAATAATTCACAAAACCTGGTAAGCCTTTTCTCATTTATTAAAAAGTCATTATCGCAAATCATAATGTATGGTTCATCGATACTTTCAATTTGGTCTACTATTTCATCAATGAGGATTTCTCTTACCTTTGATCCTTCTAACTTCCATCTTACACAGAAATTACACCTGTTTCTGCAGCCATAAGCTGTTTGCAATACAGCACAAGGCTTATATCCTATATAGCTGTATTCTTTTCTATACCTTGATGTAGACTCTCTATCCGGAACAATGTATTCATTAAAACAAAATTCCCCATCATTTATAAACTGCAGGTTTTTGCTGTATACACCATCAATTAATACAGGTTCATTTCCATTTGCAACATTCTGTATCAGTTCCTCTATATTTTTTCTTGTGGTAGATTTAAATACATAATCGATACAATCCAAAAAGAAACTATCCGGATAAGTTGCTGCCTGTACTCCGCCAACCAAGACAGTTATTCCTTCGTTAAATTGCTTTGTCATCTTAGCTATTTGAACAACATTTTCAACATCAGTACACTGAGATGTAACACCTACTATGTCCGGCTTAAAATTCTCTAAGTATGTTTCAAGCCTTCCGTTTGTTTCTACCATGAAATCAACCAATAATACTTCTGTATTATTTTCTTTTAATATAGTCGAAACACATTCTATCCCCATAGGTTCGCCAAACAAAAAGTTTTTAACTGTTGTTATATTTTTGTTTACCCATGGTCTTACCAATAAAACCTTCATATAAACCCCTCATTTTTTAATTTCGAAACATTTTTATAAAATATTGTATAGTTATGTTAGAAGCTCCCACAGATAATTTAAGGTTTTCCCTAATTCCGTATTCCCTGATCATTTTAATTAAATTTCGCGGATTCATAGTTACCTTATAATATAGCTTTATTATATTCCAATAATATCTGCGTATTGAAATTTTAGATGGTTGTACTGTTAAGTGTGCTAAGTCCCACTTTTCAGACTCATTTCTTGGAATAATAAGTTTATCTTTATATTCTTCATAAAGCTCTGTACCGGGTATGGGAGTAAAGGGTTGGAGATTTATGAACTTTATATCTATTTTTCTTATCCATTTATATAATCTGTTAAAATCATTGTCGTCCCAGTCTACACCAAGTATAAGTGTGCCGTAGCATTCTACATTATATCTTTTAAGGATATTAATAGCTTTCTCATTTATTTCCACATTGCTTTTCTTATTATATTTTTTGAGTTCCTCTTCATTACTTGATTCAAGTCCTACTATTACTGCTCTTAGACCTATCTTTGAAAATTTATCTATTATGTCTTCATTTTCAGCTATAAAATCCGCCCTTGCATATATCAGAAACTTTTTATTTAAATTATTTTCTTTTAAAAGCCTGAAGAATTTTAGTATTCTGTTCCTGTCTACTAAAAAATCATCATCGACTATATAAATTTCTCTTTCTGAAATTAATTTTATTTCTTCAATTATATCTTCTAAATCCCGCGTAAAATATTTTCCGTCTGTTATTTTTCTGCAAAAACAAAAATTACATTGATAGGGGCATCCATATGAAGTTTTCATCAATGCACAAGGATTGTGAAACATATAATAGTACCTATTTCTATATTTTTCTACTAACCTTCTGTTTGGATGCGGATAGTTGAATGTTGTTTCCTTTGTACATAATTGATAACCATCATTCCAGACACCACTTATTTTCCTGTTATCGTTATTGTTCAATGAGGTTAATACTTCAGCAAAGGTTTTAAGTCCATTAGATGCAACGATGTAATCGATATTATCGTCTTCAAAATCTTCTGGAACAACTTCCGCATGCACACCGCCTATAGCAACCTTACATGATGGATTTACCTGCTTTATTTCTTTTGCATAATTTTTAACAACATTTACATGTGCTATATATGAAGTAATACCAACAATATTTGGATTATGTTTTTTGATGTAATAAGATAGAGGTTTCTTTTCTAATATCATATCAATTATAGTTACTTTATGTCCCATAGGCTCTACATAGGCTCCTATGTATTCTAATTCTAATGGTTCACAAATCATTACATTTTGAAGACCTATTGTTTTTTTATCTGGTTTTGGGCGTATAAGTAATATATCCATTACTTTTTATTCCTCCTTATTAAGTAAAAACAAGCATATCGTAGGCATATACCACTTTTCTTTTATCTTATGAATTTTTAGTAATATAAAAATATCTTTTGTTATATTTCTTATATCCTTAATAGAAGGATATATTGCACTTCCGGTGGTGAACTTAACAAAAAACATTGCTATATGGTCATAAACTGTATTGGCCGATGCTTGTGCTAATAATAAAGTTCCTGACGACTTCAGCATTGTGTGAAATTTCTTTAAGGAAGCAATTTTATCTTGATAATAAGGAAAGGAATGAGTGCATATTATTATGTCGAATTTCTCTTCTATATGGAAGTCATCAATACTGCTGACTATATATGTTGTTTCAGAATCTTTGCTTTTAGCTAATTTAATCATTTCTCCCGATAAATCTACCCCTGTATATTTTATATTGTAATCTTTGAATTCATTCTTCATATCTGTTATAAGCTGACCGGTTCCACATCCCATATCAAGTATGCTATATGATTTATCTATATTTAAGATACTTTTAAGTTCTTTAATTATGTCTCTTCTTGTTGGAGCAAGAGAATACTTTTGCACCCATAATCCTTCATACTTATTTGCCCAGAAGTCCCACACTTTAATATTGCTCATCCTTACCTACCCCTTTGTACATAAGTTATCTTTAAACACATGGTGTTTTATACTGTACGGCTTATATGAAAACAACGGCAGCAACTTTTGAATGATAGAATTCAAAAGAAAATTGCTGTGATGGACATACAAATATTTATACTGCTCCCTGCAGCCGATTTTTAATTTACTTTCTTCGGCGGTCTGACCAAATTCTATTGTCCTTACCTGCTTTTCAATTCCCACCTCGATAATCTTCAGCAGCATATTATAGTATATATCATATAGCTTTATATCTTCTTTATTAAAACCGCCAAATAAAAAATAAAGAGTATCATTTATTGACTTTAACTGAATGAAACCTATGATATCGTTAGTATATACATCTGAAAATTCATATATTTCAGCGTCATATTCTCTGAAAAAGTCCGATGGTAATGTTTCTAATGGGTTTTCGGTCCTTTTCATTATGCTCAGATAAAGCTTGTAATGATCTTCATTGAATTCATCATTGTCTATTTTTCTTATATTTAATTTGTTTCTGAAAACGAGAGCTTTGTTTATCCGCCTTCTGTACGGACTTCTTAAGCTGTTTAAATAATCATCAAAGGTTGAAAATTTGTTATCAAAAACAAAGGATGATAAAGTTTTTCCGCCGCTACTAAAAATGTTATCGCCGTTAAGAATGATTTTTAATCCCTTCTTCTTTTTTATTAGGCTTTCAATTTCAACATGATTGCCTAAATAACCCTTCATACAGACTGAAACAGGCAAGCCGATTATTTGAACATTAGCTTTTAAGGGGAACAAATTGCTGAAATTGAATAAGTTTAATTTATGAGAATATGAAATCAACAAACAGCTGTCTGTAAACTCATATTCCTGATTGCAGGGATTGACTTTTTCCAGCAGCTTTAAAAGAGGAAGAAGCTCTTCCATTCGATTTTCATATATGAAGTGATAATGATTCGATTCAAAATTATTAATAGTTTTATATCTGCTCATTATTCAATACCTTGATGTATGCCTTATAGCGTTTAGATTCACAGTCAGCCCATTTGATGCCGAAGCTTTTAGACTTAGTATTATCAGATAAAATCCAACCTGATTCCATATAATCATACTTACCCTTAATGCATTTGAAGCAATAGTTGAACAGGCAAAGTATTGCACCTTTGCTTCTTTCACCCGGAATTACACCCATTTCTACAATTTTAAAGGTGTCTATTTTATGAGAAAACAACCTGTTTTTAATAACTGTTTTTAATCCGACTGTTTCATTTGAACTCATTATTTGATTAAAATTCGGATACCAGAGCATAAAGCCAACGGGAGTACCGTTCTTTTCAACAAAAAGCAAGTTCTCAGGCTTAATCAGAAATCTTAAGTCCTTAAACAATTCGTAATCTTCTTCTTTTTTTCTTGGATAATAAAATAAGTGTTCTTTAAAGCTTAAATTATTTATATCGGTATATATTTCTGCTTCACGCTTTAAATTACTAAAATCGGCTTCTCTTACAGTGTAAATTCCATTTAATCTATCAACAATTTCATCACTTAACAGTTTGTCCGTATTTCGCATGTCTTTTTTGTAACTTACCATTTCTATAGCTTCAAAATTATTTGATGTAAAGAATTCATGGTAAAATTCAGGATTGTGCGCCATACCAAAGCTCTGTTTTTTATCATAGCCGCTTGCCAGAAATCCAAGCCCGTAATTAACGTGTATATTCAAAGAGGCACTTAATTTGTAAGCACCCTTTGCATATGCAAATTGTTCAGCTCTATCCAAAATAAGCTTAAACGCGTTTTGGTTTAATTCAGTGGCTTCAAAAAAACCAATCTGAACAAAATCCTGCATTCTATAAGCAAATGCCAAAACGCAAATCATTATTATCCTACCATTGTCCATAATCATCAACGGCTCTAAATCTACTGATTTGCATAGCTCAGAGGTTCCATAAACCAAGCCTTTCAACAATCCTGACATTGAATCCCTTTTAAGTGGATTATCTAAATATTGATTTTTATAAAAGTTTATAAAATTTTTTCTGTCTTTATCTGTTATATTGACTAATTCCATTGTTTGCTCCAAATTTTCACCCTAACACTTGTCTCTGAATTTTATTCTGACATGGGAAGAATCACAAAATGGTTTGATTTTAGATTTCCCGCAGCGGCAAAGTGTTTGTCTGTTTCTTACTTCATATATAACACCGTCAACCGATTCTATAGGAATATAGCCCTTAACGTAAATAGGACCGCTGACGTTCAATTCTTCGTCCTGAAGTATTTCTATAGAAGGCTCCAGTTTTGGCTCGATTTCTTCATTGTTTTTAGTGACGGCAAGCAATCTTCCTGCAGGGCATTCCACGGCGGCAATGATTGCTTCTTCTTTAAGATGTTCATCATCAGAATTTTCTGTCAACTCCCATGCGTCTCCGTCGTTTCTGTGACAAAACCGGGCATAGGCGCATCTGCCGTCATCCAGCAATGTAATTTCAGGTCCTTCAAATACTTCTGCACGCTCTTTAAACGGTTTTTTTGAAGCGGTCTCGGTTCCGTCAAATTTAATTTTACTATGAGTTCCGTCACAAAAAGGATGCTTTTCAGAGCGTCCGCATCTGCACAGCAAGTAGCTGTCAGTACCTATTAATTGCTCGCCGTCCTTATATTCGTATTGATTGCCCTTTAAAACAATGATTTTTTCACTTAAAGGAACATTGCCTGTAACCCTGTAAGGGCCATTCTTTATAATTTTTATTTTTTGTTTATTATTCATAAACTTATCCATTCATAGTTTTGTTTGATATTGCTTTTAATTTAAATAATTGATATATGTATTATAACATACATTGTTAAAAACGTAAAATGTTGATTTTTCCATTGAATGATACGGTTTTGTGATTTCGGGTATTAGGAAGAAATCTTCTTTGTATACTCATAAAATTATTTATTTTAAAACAACTAATATTTTGTTAAACAAATAAATTTTGGGTATAACACATATATACTATTAAAAAGGGAGAGATGCAATTGAAAGCAATGGTAATAAATAAAACAGGCGGTCCTGAAGTCTTTGAAATGATGGATATAGATTTTCCTGAATTAAAACCGGGATATGTATTAGTAAAGGTGGTTGCAAGCAGTTTAAATCCTTTAGAAACCAAAATAAGATCCGGTTTAACCCCTGCAATTATTCCGCCATTTCCTGCAGTTCTTAATGCAGATTTTTCAGGATCTGTAATGCGGGTCAGTGAAGGTGTGCAAAAGGTTAAAATAGGTGATGAAGTTTATGGTTTCGTCGGTGGAATAAAAAACGAATGGGGTGCATTGGCAGAATATATACTGGTGGATGAAGATTTATTATGTATCAAGCCAGGCAATTTAGACTTTAATGAGGCAGCAATGTTTCCCTTGGTGGGCATCACTGCATGGAGAGCAATTATTGAAAATTCCAATATAAAAACAAATGATAAGGTGCTTATACACGGTGCTGCAGGAGGAGTGGGGCATATTGCGGTACAATTGGCAAAATTATTGAATGCAAAAGTTTATGCTACTGTTTCAAATAAAGAAAAAGGAGAAATTGCTAAAAGCTTTGGAGCTGATTATATAATAAATTATAAGACAGAGGATGTTGAACAATATGTAAATAAGTATACGGGCGGTTCCGGCTTTGATGTTGTTTTTGATACAATCGGAGGCAATAATCTATTAAACAGCTTCAATGCGGTTAAAATAGGCGGTCTCGTTTTAACCACCAATACAAGAGTAACACTTGATTTAAGCTTAATGCACAGCAAATCTATAGCTCTTAAAGCAATATTTATGGTACTTCCTGTTATAACAAATGCTAACAGGTATGAAATAGGCAATATTTTAAATGAAATGAAAAGCTTGATAGAAGCAGGTAATCTCAGAATTTTAAAAGATAAAGAGGAGTTTAAGTTTTCAGAAATTGCCAAGGCGCACGAATATTATGAATCAGGGCAGGCAACAGGGAAAATACTTTTAATAAACGACTTATCATAAATATAGCACCCAAACGGGTGCTATATTCAGGCCGCTGAAAAAGTCCCCCTGCTTCGTTGCTGTTCAGCCGGTCAATCCTCACGTATGTCTGAATACGCTGCGGTTGCCCGTCTTCCAGCGCCTTGCAGGATGAACTTTTTCAACAGCCTATCACCTTGATGACTTTGTCATCAATTTGAATAGCACCCAAACGGGTGCTATATTTATGATTTAGTTATTATAGAGCTTAATTTCTTCTATTTTTCTTTTCAGATCATCGATAGTTTGCAATGAATTAACTATTTTACCTATCAAATCTGCCATCGGACTGTCAGGGTTATCTTTATCTTGCTCAAATATCATTTTACCGATTTCTAAAATATTGATTAATTTGCTTTTCCTCAGAAGATATCGCTGAATTAAGCTTCGTAGTTTCAGCAAAATCCTTTGCTTTTTCAGTTGCGGTACCGGCCGCATCACTAATTTTCTTGCCTAAATTATTTAAAAAAGCCATAACATCCACCCTTTCTAAATTTATTATATTTACTAATTTTATACCAATTTAATAAAATTTTAAACGAATTTTGTAAAACATTTATAATTTCTTAAGAAATATATATTATAATAAAGATTGAAAGATTTATAGGATGGGAGACACCTTTTTATTACATGGTAAGTCTTTAGGAATAGGAGGAATTATGGATAGATATTATTACAACGAATATTCAAATAATAACTTAATAAATAAAGTATTAGTAGAATTTTTTGCTTTGCTTTTAATATGTACTGTAGGTATGGTATTCGGCTTGATGTTTGTACCGCCGCAATTTGCATTTATAGCAGGTATCGGTTCGCTTATAGTTTTGATAATAGCTGCAGTAACCAAAAGAAGAGAATTTAAGCCGCTCTCAAGATTAAATTGTTTCTCTGTAGCATTTTTGATGGGAATAAGCTTATATCCCACACTCATGTACTATTGGTCAGTTATGGGTTCATTTCTGGTTTTAGTGTCGTTGGGTATAACTACAGCTATATTTGGCGGCTTGGCATTATATTCATCACAAACCAAAAGGGATTTTACATTTCTTGGCGGCACATTGTTTGCAGGATTAATTGCATTAATATTAATAAGCTTAGTAGGCTTTTTCATCAGGTCTGATATATATCATCTTGCTATAGCGTGGCTTGGCATATTGATATTCAGCGGATATGTACTATATGATATTTCAATGATAAAAAACAGACCATTTACGGAAGGTGATGTACCGGCTATAGCCTTAAATCTGTTCCTTGATTTTATCAACATATTTATTTATGTACTAAGAATAGTATCAAGATTCAGCAGAAGAGATTAATATCTTTATTATACTATAAAAAGCATGTTAATTAGTTGAATTAACATGTTTTTAACATAAGATTGCTATATAGCGGTTGCTTTGGATTTTATGCCTTCTGTTAACTCAATAAGTTCAAAACACTTATACCAGTAAAAGTAGGCCTATTTGTCGTACTTATATATATTCCTGAACATCTTATGACGCTTAGAGGACATTTTCAGTTCCTCAACATTCATTCTTGAATTATATCGTTCAATTGTATTAATATTATTTTTTAGTAAAAGAGAAAGATAAGCTGACTTCGATGCACTATTCACAGCTCTCTCAATATAATAACTCTCAGAAAACACATAAGTCCTTATTGATTTAAAGATTTGCTTATATGGTATATCCATTCCTTTTCATAAGTTGCTTTATCAATCATAATATTATCCTCTTAGATACATATACTTTTCATATTCTATGTTTGTGCTCAAAGAAAGAAATTCAATGATTTTGTTTTTTACATTCCTCCTGGTAGCATATCTTTTTAGTGTTGCCATGTTTATGTCGTACTTTTCAAATATACCTTCAAGGATATTTGCTAATTCCTTACCTTGATACATAACAAATAAGCTTTTATTTGCAAATAAATCTACTATTATTTTTTCTATCTTAGGTACCGTTATTTTATTTATAACCTGTAAAGGGGAATCCATTACTAAGTTTATTACTAGTATATTACTTTTACCGGATAGAAGATATTTATCAATTTCATATTTACTTGGATTTAAATATACATTTTCATATAAATCTTGAAGACTTTCAAATACGGATTTTGCAGCTATTTTTTCAACTTCAATAATTGTAGTATTATTTATTGGCTGGTGTATCATAAATTCATGTAGCCATTTAGTGTTCCAAATACTAAATTTTGCATAATGGAAGTTGTTTTTTATGTTTTTGAATATAATCATTGTCTTATTTTCTATATATGGATTGTATTCATTTTTTTCAAATACATTTTGAACATAATATAGGTGATTATTGTCATGTAACTTGTAAATACCTCTTTTTACGTCTATAATAATATTTTCATTTCTCAACCTATGAACTCTCCATCTGAATGTTGATTCTTTTAACTCGGGTTCATATAATAAATAAAAATTGTATAGCTCTTGTTTTGAAAAAGGTCTATATTCAAATTGTTTTTTTAAGTCAGAGAGTATTAGTTTTTCGTTCATATTAACAATCCTTTCCATAAATCAAACATTGGCATATTTTTTAAATTTGACGTTTGTTTGATGAACCGAATAAAAATATTTTGATTCTTTATAATGCTATAAATAAGTGGTATAATTAATATATAAACTAGATTTTAGGCAGGAGTTTATTATGGCTGACAATATTAAAATTGCAATATTAGGATTCGGTAACGTGGGAAAAGCATTTGCTAAGCTTTTAACGGAAAAACAGGAAGAGATATTTAATAAATTCAATTTAAATGTTGATGTAACGGCTGTTTCAACAAGGTCAAAAGGATGCTTGGTCAATGAAGATGGAATTGATCTGATCAGTACATTAAATGACCTGGAAAAATATAATCATTTTGATGAAGGTAAAAGAGATTACAAGGAAATAAGTTCAATGGAAGTTGCCGAAAATGTTAATTATGATATTCTCTTTGAGTTAACCCCTCTTCAGATATTTTCAGGTCAGCCGGCAACAGATCATATAAAAGCAGCACTAAACAGAAGGAAACACGCAGTAAGTGCAAACAAGGGGCCGATTGCATGGTCATTTGAATCCTTGCGTGATTTAGCTAAGAAAAATGAAGTTCTTTTTTACTATGAAACAACGGTAATGGATGGGACACCGGTATTCAATCTTGTGGATGAAACCCTGAAATTCTGCAAGGTAACAGAAGTAAAGGGGATATTAAACTCAACCACAAACTTTGTTTTAGAAGAAATTGCAAAGGGCAAATTATACGATGAGGTTATAGAGGAAGGGAAGAAAAGGGGCTTTGTTGAGGAAGATCCCTCTATGGATATAGAGGGGTGGGATGCGGCAGCCAAGACGGCAGCACTTTTAAATGTCCTCATGGGAGCAGACATAACTCCATACGACGTTGACAGAAAAGGTATAGAGGACATAACGTATGAACAAATAAAAGAAGCAGAAAAAAGAGGAAACGTGATTAAGCTCCTTTGTTATGGAGGTATCGAGAACGGCAAGGTCACAGCAAGAGTGAAACCGGAGGAAGTAGATAAAAATTCCATGCTTGCAGCCATAACAGGTACAACATCAATAGTCAGCATTACGACGGATTTGATGGGCACTGTATCCATAGTGGAGCATGAGCCGGAAATAGAACAAACGGCTTATGGGGTGTTCAGCGATTTGATAAGAGTGCTGAATAATATTTCGTTGACAAATTAAATGTATTATAATAATATCAAGCAGGAAGAAATGATTTGGAGATGAAAATGAATACAATAAAAGTGATGGGCGACACGTATTGCATTGATGTGGGCAATTCTTATATACCATTTTATAAATTAAATGAAAAAGATATCATCCTGTTAGATACAGGACACATACATGAAAGAGAAATGATAGAATCAGCTATAGAAGAAAATGAATTTAATATAAAAGGTATAATTAACAGCCACGGTCATCCTGACCACGTGGCAAACAACCAGTATTTAAAGAATAAATACAACTGTCTTATTGCTGCACCAATGTATGAAGCACAAATTTGCAGCTCGGCCATTAATCTTAAGGCATATTATAATGACAACACCCTTACGGAAATAAAAGATAAATATGGATATATGCTGTTTGAAACAGACTTTTATATAACAGATAAGCAAAATGAGATAAATTTTTGCGGAGTAGAATTTAGAATATTTCATACTCCAGGCCATAGTCCCTCACATATTTGCATTACAACTCCTGATAATGTTGGCTATGTAGCAGACGCTCTGGTAAGCTATGAAATAATTGAAACAGCCAAAATACCCTTTGATTTTGTGTTGCTGGAGGACTTGAAAAGCAAGGACAAGCTATTAAGCTATGACTGTGATATTTACATTGTTGCACACAAAGGAATATATGATGATATAACAAATCTTATAGCTGACAATATTGCCTTTTACATCCATCGGGCAGAAAAAACATATGAATTAATTAACGGCAGAATGACAATGGGAGAAATAGTTAAGCAAGCTTCTATAAAATTTAATGTTAATTTAAGCAACATATATAAATATGACATGATTAGAAGAATGCTGCAATGCCATACAGATTATCTTTATGAAACAGGCAAAATAAGATTAGTGATAGACAAAGGCTTCAGAAAATATGAAAGAAAAAACAACCCTCTGAATTCATAAATATCAGAGGGTGTTTAATATTTAAATTTCTACTTAACAATTCCATACGGCCAGTCGTTAATACCGCCAAAATCATACACATCTGTATAGCCCATTTTAATTAAGTCTTTTGCGGCAGTGGCACTTCTGTTTCCGCTCCTGCAATATACAAGAATCTTAGCATCCTTGTAAGGAACAAATTCCCCTGTCTTACTTGCTATTTCAGTTACCGGCAGCAATATAGCATTTTTAATATGTCCGCTGTCGTATTCTTCCTGGGTTCTGACATCAAGTATGATTACATCCTCACTGTCAATTATGGATTTTGCTTCTTCTGCACTGATTTTTTTATAAACTGTTTTACTTGTATTATCATTCATGCTAGTACATCCTGTAAAAATTATTGTCACTATAAATAGTATTATCAAAATTCTTTTCATTAATATATTCCATCCTCATAGTTATAAATTATGTGATAGATTATACCCTTAAGTATTCAATCTAAACAATTGTAAAGCTTAGTGCCATATGAAGATTAAAAAGAAAGAGAGATTTAAGGAAAATTTAAGCAAAATAAAATTGAAAATTATATTTTGTATGATAGAATAAAAATAAGTAAGCAGATTTAAATTTATGAGGTTAAGTTGGGTGACAAATATGGAATACAAAAAATCAGTAATTGATTTAATTAAAGAAAGAAAATCTACAAGGACTTATGACGGCAGAACTTTGGAAGAAGTGGATTTAAAGAAATTTAATTCCTATTTAGACGAAGTAAATAATGAAAACAAAATCAAAGCAAGGTTTAAAATTGTTTCAAATCTGGGAATTGGCAAAGATGAATCTAAAAAATTAGGAACGTATGGATTTATTCAAGGTGCTGGTTCATATGTTATAGGAATCATGGATAAGGATGAGAATGATGCTTTAGAGTTTGGCAATATATTTGAAAGGATAGTTCTGTTTGCCGCTGATTTGGGGATACAGACCTGTTGGCTGGGAGGAACATTCAATAAAGAAAATTTTCACCAGATATCAGAATTAAATGACAGTGAATTTATAGCAATAATATCGCCGGTGGGATATAAAAAGGATAAAAGGCGCGTTTTTGAGACAGCAATGAGAGCGGCAGTCGGTGCCGATAAAAGAAAGACGTGGAGAGAATTGTTTTTTAATAAAAATATGCAGCCGTTAGATGAAAAGGATGCGGGTGAATATAAGATACCTCTTGAAATGGTAAGATTAGGTCCGTCAGCATCCAACAAACAGCCTTGGAGAGTTATCAAGGATGAAAATATAATTCATTTTTTTGTCTGCAGGACTAAGGGTTATGGAATTACAGGGTATGACCTGCAATTGAATGATATAGGCATAGCAAAATGTCATTTTGATTTAACGCTGAATGAATTGGGAATAAAGGGCAGATGGCAGAAACTAAAGAATGATTATGCTCCTAATGATTGGGAATATGCTGTATCATGGGTTGCCGATTAATAAATGACTTTAAGATAGCGGAGGAACAAAAACAATGAAATATGATTTTACGAGTATAATTGACCGCAGGGGCAGAGATTCTATTGCCGTGGATTTGATGGAGGGTCGCAATCCGGGGGCACCGAAAGAAGGGTTTGATGTAATTCCCATGTGGGTTGCGGATATGAATTTTCCTACTGTGCCGACTATTCAGGAGGCGATAATTGAGCGTGCGAAGCACCCTATGTTTGGATATTTTGAGTTGAGGGATGAATATTATGATTCTATAATCAGATGGCATGAAGCACGCCACGGAGTGAAAGGCTTGGAGGCAGAACATATAGGGTATGAGAATGGTGTTCTTGGATGTGTGGTATCGACGATTAATGCGTTTTCCGCTCCTGGTGATTGTGTTTTGATTCATGCTCCTACATATATTGGCTTCACATCATCCGTGGAAAACAGCGGACGCAAGATTATTCTCAGCGACCTTGTGTTGGACGAAAAAGGTATATGGCGTATGGACTACGATGATATGGAAGCTAAACTGAAAAAACATAAAATTCATATTGCAATATTTTGTTCCCCACACAATCCATGCGGACGTGTATGGGAGCGTGAAGAAATAGAAAGGGCAATGGAAATTTATAAAAGGAATGATTGTGTCGTAATTTCCGATGAAATCTGGAGCGATATTATTTTATACGGAAACAAGCACATTCCTACTCAAAGTGTAAGTGAGGATGCCCGCAATCGTACTATTGCTGTTTATGCACCCAGCAAGACATTCAATATTGCAGGATTGGTGGGTGCGTATCATATAATTTACAACGCGTATCTTCGTGATCGCGTGAGAGCACAGAGCAGCAAACCTCATTATAATGAAGCAAATGTTCTTTCTGTTCATGCATTGATTGGAGCTTACAAGCAGGAAGGTCATGAATGGGTTGATGAATTGTGTCAAGTGCTCGCTGAAAATATTGATTATGCAAGTGAACACATCGATAATAGCTATAAAGGAATTAAATTTTTAAAACCTCAAGGCACATACATGCTGTATCTTGATTGTGAGGAGTGGTGTAAAAAACATGATATGACACTTGAGCAGCTATATAAAGCAGGAACTGATGTAGGAGTTGCGTGGCAGGACGGTCGACCTTTCAATCGTCCTTATACAATTCGTTTAAATTTAGCTTTGCCAAAATCAAAGGTTATTGAGGCGTTTGAACGCTTGGATAAATACGTGTTTAATGTTAAGGAGGCTTAAAGCAAGATTTAATATTGTTTCAAACTTGGACAAAATTGTAATAGTTACATTAGACCTGAAGACGGTCGTGTTATTTATTAAACAGAACCGTCTTCAGGATTTTTCCTAATATACTCTGTATCCATATAGTTGGAATTCAGCAGAAAATCTGCTGTTGATACGTTTGTGGCCACTGGTATGTCGTAAAGCACGGCTATTCTTAGCAGTGCCTTTACGTCAGGATCATGGGGTTGTGATGATAAAGGATCCCAGAAGAAAATCATGAAATCAATCTTACCTTCTACTATGGAAGCCCCGATTTGCTGATCGCCACCTAATGGACCACTTTCAAATGCCATTATTGGAAGAGATGTTTCTTCAACTATCATTCTTACCGTAGTGCCTGTTCCGCACAGAAAATGCTTTGACAATATTTCTTTATTTTTTTTAACCCAATTAAGGAGCTGAACTTTTTTGCCATCATGGGCTATTAACGCAATATTTTTTTGTTTTTTTATATCGTTTAGTTTTCTCATAGTCTTCCTACTGCTTAACAAGTGATTTTTCCATCAATTCCAAAGTTTTAATATCTTCTGTTTTTAATTTATCATACAAAATTTGTCTATACTTTTTAGATTCGTCAGGCTTGTTTTTTTTGCCCTTAGCGGTATTGATGTCATACCAATAAACCTTTTTATTTTTGTAATATAAATCAAAGTCAACAAGTCTTTTGCCATCAATTGTATATTCTAATGCCATTAAAATCTTTTTAACCTCTTGTGGTGTAAAAAATGTAAATAATCTTACCTGATAGGTTAGTACAAAATAAAGCATTACAGCATAGTCTTTGGTCCAGCTTTCACCTAAAATCATTCCTACTTCTAACTTTGAGAACACGAACATTAATCTGTCATAGTTTTCTTTATATTTATCGGCAGCATCATATATATTAATTCTAAGCTCATACCACTGGCTGTCATTTAAGCTTTGGGTAACAAGCCGTAATCCCTCTAATCGTAATCTTTCTTGAACTTCCTTTATCGGTTGTTGAATAAGCAGCTTAATATCCAAAAGATCTGCAACCGGACCGCTAAGTGCCTTATCGGTAAAAGAAATGATAGTATCATCCTTTTCTCCCAGACCAATTCCACCTATCAAATCAACTTCTTTACCGGCAAATATTTCTTTAAGCTTATCTATTAGCTTGTTTTCGTTACTATGTATACGCACGACTATTGATGCAGGTCCCATATCCAACCTTTGAACAAGGTGACATGCGTGGCTGTTTATTATTGAAGAAAGTATAACTGTCGAAGCATTATTGACAAGAACAATTTTTTTTGCATCCTCTACATAAGTTTTTTCATGATTGATATCCGTTATGAAGCAAAGAGTGCTATATTCTGATGATTTTTCCATTCCTTCCTTGTAATCTGTGAATTCACCATTGAGACTTGTTTCTAAAAAATTTGCAACTTCATCAATTTTTTCACTCCTGATAAATAAATAACGTGGTCCCATTCTGAATAATAGCATATAATATCCCCTTTCTTACAATCCGATTCTTTTTAACTTCATTCCTCTTGAAACATTTGTATTAACAGGATATTCTAAATGGAATACCCTCTTGTCTGACAAATCAATTATATTGATATTCAATAATCCGTTTAGACCAATCGTCCCATTTTCATTGTAATGAGCAGGCTCGAAGCTATGACCATAAAGATTGAAATCAATATTATTATATGAATTATCTTTGTAATAATGGCTGACTGAGATATTACAACCATTGATTGTCAGGGTATCATCTTCCAGTATTGTACCTTTTTTGGTTAATTGACTGACTGTTTTATAATCATCATGGTTACCCAATACATAATAGATTTTTGTAAACTCATTTTTTTCTAATCTCTCAATAAACCTTTTAATACCTTTAAAATAACAATCAATCCGGTTTTTATAAATTTCAAGCTTAATATTATCCGCCATATCACCGGTGTGTATAATGTATTGAGGCTTTAATATATCAACAATTCTATAAATATAACTGTAAATATCTACAGGAGTATCACTTATATGCAATAGTATAGGTCCTTTTATATCTTTCAACAGTTCCTTTGATATATAAGGATAATTAAATAAGGATAACAATCTTACATAGGCATTCTTAAAGTTTTTCATGTAATTTTCCTCCAAGCATTGCTATGGTATGCCTTTTTATTTAATATTATTATATACAATCTTTTTAATTAAAGCAAGAAAGTAACTTTTTCATATTTTTTTGATTAAGAAATATATTTTGGGTATAAGC
Source organism: Sedimentibacter hydroxybenzoicus DSM 7310 (assembly GCF_013403245.1). Classification (GTDB taxonomy): domain Bacteria; phylum Bacillota; class Clostridia; order Tissierellales; family Sedimentibacteraceae; genus Sedimentibacter; species Sedimentibacter hydroxybenzoicus. The sequence goes on from NZ_JACBNQ010000002.1 coordinate 271,607, forward strand.
ATTATATAATATTTAAAAGGAGAGTGATGCGATGAAAGCAATGGTAATAAATAAATTTGGAGGACCCGAAGTATTTGAGCTGGTTGATATGCCTAAACCGGAGCTAAAGCCCGGATACGTGTTGGTAAGAGTTATGGCAAGCAGTGTAAACCCATTTGAGGTAAAGCTTAGGTCAGGACTTTTACCTGAGATTACTCCACCGTTTCCTGCTGTATTAAATGCAGATTTTTCGGGGATAGTTATTAAGAACGGGGAAAACGTTGAACTATACAGACCGGGAGATGAAGTTTTTGGGTTCATAGGCGGTTTGTTAGATGAAAGTGGAGCTCTTACAGAATATGCTATAGTTGACGAAGAGCTTTTGTGCATGAAGCCGAATAATGTGGATTTTAAAACTGCAGCATTATTTCCGTTGGTAAGCATCACTGCATATCGGGCAATTATGGAAAAATCCAACATTAAGCCCAATGATAAGGTTCTGATTCACGGAGCAGCAGGTGGAGTAGGTCATATGGCGGTCCAATTTGCAAAAATGTTGAATGCAACAGTTTATGCCACAGTTTCAAGTGATGAAAAAGCGGAAATTGCTGAACATCTTGGCGCAGACTACGTTATAAATTATAAAAAAGTAAGTGTGGATCAATATGTGAAAGAATTCACAGACGGAAAGGGATTTGATGTAGTTTTTGATACCATAGGTTGTGAAAACCTAATCAACAGCTTTAAGGCGGTAAAACCGGAAGGTCTTGTGCTAACAACCAATTCGAGGGTTTCTTTAGATTTAACTCTGATTCATCACAAGTCAATAACATTTAAAACAATTTATATTGTATTACCGATTGTAAACAATGAACACCGATATGAAATAGGAAATACATTAAATGAAATCAAAAAGCTTATTGAGACGGGGGATTTAACTATTTATAGGGACGAAAATGAATTTTCCTTTTCGGAAATAGCTAAAGCTCATCAATACTATCAGGACGGAAATACTACAGCTAAAATTTCTTTAATAAACGATTTGATTTAAAAAGGATTTTTCAGAAAAATATTTGTAATTAAGCATTATAATATAACCTTGCAGTAAATGCTGCAGGGTTTTTGTTTTTCGCAAATATTCTTATAACAATAAAATATTATCGTAAAACGATAAATAATTATTGACTTATATAAAAAAATTGATATAATTATGATTACAAATAACTAGGAGGCAGTTATGTATCAGAAAAGCATCATTCATTATATGACAAAAATTTGCATTGATATTTTATTTTTTGCAGGAATTATATGCTGTGCTTATATTCCGTTTTCATCAAGGTTATTATGGAATTATTATGGAGTAGCAAATCAAACGGAATTATTTGTTAAGGTAATATTACTGTGTTCAGGAATTTGCTGCGTATATATTTTATGGCAGCTGAAAGTGATATTTAAAACCTTATTGGAAGGCAATCCATTTATTCATGCTAATGTTGCGTGTCTTAGAAAGATATCTATATCTTGCTTAGTTATATCGATTATTTACTTAGTTAAAATGATTTTTATGCCTACCATTTCGACTATAGTTATAATTGCTATATTTGTTGTTGGATGTCTTTTGTGTTTAACTTTAAAGGATTTGTTCAAACAATCTATTTACTACAAAGATGAAAATGATTTAACGGTGTAGGGGGTATTGTTATGGCAATTATAATACAGCTTGATGTAATGATGGCTAAGAGAAAAATAGGACTTATGGAGTTAGCTGAGAAAATAAATATAACACCGGCAAATCTTTCAATATTAAAAAATAATAAGGCAAAAGCAATTCGTTTATCAACATTGGATGAAATATGTAAGGCATTGAATTGTCAACCGGGTGATATTATAGAATATGTGGAGGATATTGATGGAAAACAGAACGAGGCTTAACTTGCTGTTATATGCAGCTTTATCAGCAATTACATTTATTTTTTTGATAATGACTTCTAATCCGGGAATAAGTATACCCTTGTTTTTCTTAATTCAGCTTGCGGCTGTTTATTTTGTAATAAGAAACAGGGGAGAAGTGAAAAATTTCAGGGGTATTTTGTTGATGGTTCCAATTTTCATTATATCTCTGAATAGGTTTATAAGTACGAGTAGTTTGTGGGCACCGATAAATTTTTTAGTAATCGTTGGTCTTTACAGCGTTATGATACTGATGCTGAAGGGAAATTTGATTATAAATAAGTTGAATTTAAAAGGAATATTATTGGTTATACTGAACGTTTTTGCACCTATAATTCATTTTATAACACCCTTCAGGTGGATTGCGGAAAGGTCTAAGGATACAGAAAGAACATTGATTATAAAAAGAATTCTGATTGGCATTTTAATATCGGTGCCAAGCGTATTGTTTCTTGTGTTTATGCTTTCTTCCGCTGATATGATATTCAAAAATAATTTTGACAGTTATCTGATATGGATAGAAAAAGTATTTGAAGCTTTTAATTTTTTCAAATTGATAGTGGGAACAATAGCGGGCTTGTACTTATTTGGTCATTTATATTCAGTATTCGAAGAAAAAGATAATGGCATAGAAAATATAATAACTTTGAATTCCAATCCTTTTAAGGTTAAAGGGGATATTATAATTTTAAATATTTTATTGGTTTCAATATTGTTTATATATACAATATTCATGGTTATACAATTCAGATATTTATTTTCAGCCGGTGAGCTTCCAAACGGCTTAAATTATGCAGAATATGCAAGGCGCGGATTTTTCGAATTGGTATTTTTAAGTGTGCTTAATATTGGCTTGATATTATTGATTACATATTTACTTAAGGATAAAATATACATTGAAAAGAACAAGTGGGCCATAGGTACTAAAATGATGCTGATTTATTTGTGTATAATAACCGGTACATTGCTGATTTCTTCTTACTACAGGATGTCTCTTTATGATGGGGCATACGGTTTTACAAGATTAAGAATTTTAGTTTATTTATTCTTATTCTTCGAAGCTGCCGGGTTAATATCAACACTGATTTATATACTGAAGCATAATTTTAATTTATTGTTTGTATATGCGGTTATAGGAATCGGATTTTATTTAACTATTAACATAGTCAAAATAGACACCGTAATTGCTAAAAGAAATATAGATATGTATTTAGCGGGTCAGACCGAATCATTGGATATGGATTATCTTACAAGCTTGTCTGCTGATACTGCTCCCGAAATTATGAGGCTGGTTGATGATGATATTAAATTTGTAATAAAACATAAAGCGAGAAATTATCTTCGAGATAAGTATGAATACCTCAGCAATCAGGAATATAACTGGCAGAGCTATAATCTATCTGCGGATAAGGCTAAGAAGCTTTTGGAAGGGAATAAGGAAAAATTGTTGTTGAAGTAGATGTTTAAGGAGGTATTATTATGATTAGTTTTCTTATGCTTGGGAGCTTGGTTCTCGGTTTAATTGCTTGGATAGTACCTGTTGTTAGTTTTAAGAGATGTGAAAAACACAACAATAGGAATGGAATTAGTTTTTTCATGAGTTTAAGTTCTTGTGCTATTTCGTTATGTTTTCAAATTATCTATAATAATCACTTAGTTAAAATTGAAGACTGGTCGGCTTTATTAGATACATCGGGTGCTTCTACTATGGCTTCTGTAGTTCTTCTCATTGTTACAATCATTTTAAATATAATTGCTTTGTTCGCATATCGTGATAGAGAGATTGAATAATAATAGCCACCCGAATGGGTGGCTCAGGCTGCTGAAAAAGTCCCCCTGCTTCGTTGCCGCTGCACCGGTCAATCCTCACGTATGTCTGAATACGCTGCGGTTGCCCGTCTTACGGCGCCTTGCAGGATGAACTTTTTCAACAGCCTATCATCTTGATGACTTTGTCATCAATCTGAGCCACCCTAACGGGTGGTTGGTATTATTTTTTGTGACGTATAAATGAACTGCCTGTTTTTAAGCCAAAATATGATATTATCAGAATCAGAATGAAATATACTAAGTACAGTATATTAAATTCCTTATACATATAAAACAACAGGAGAACTAAACCGGTGATGCTTAGACATGGCAGGTACAGCATGGTTTTTATTGGTTTTATAAACCCGATAATAACACCTGATACAGCGTATATTATCAAAACTACTAAAATTGTAACTGCTCTTTCGTAAGTTGAACCGTCGGAAAACACCGAATTAAAAACACCAAAAAAACCAATTAATGTGCCGATTATAAAGACTACAATGTAACTGACTTTGGATTTTTTATTGTTTGTGTTCATTTAATCACCTGTCTTTCTATATTAATATCCGTTTAACACTCTGACAATATAACTGTCGGCTGGCAATATGACAGTTTTATCTCCTTGCATAGTTGCTTTTAACGCTTCTAAACTTCTGATAAACTCATAATACTCAACTCTTTCTGCCGTGGAATATGCTTCAGCGATAATTTTCATGTATTCACTTTCTCCCTGACCTTTTAATTCCTCGGCAGTAGCTTTTGCTCTTGATAACAGTATGCCCACTTCTTTGTCAGTTTCATTAGTAACTTTGCTTGCTTCCAAATTTCCTTCTGCTCTGTAACTTTCCGCCATCTGAGTTCTTTCTGAAATCATTCTGTTGTAAACTGCTGTTTCGTTGTCGTTAGGAAGATCAAGGCGTTTAATTTCAACAGCAACTGTTGAAATTCCGTAACTTTTAAGCTGATTGTTTACCATATCAGTTATTACTGAATTAACATCATCAATTGAGCTGTTGTCAGAATTTATAATATCTGTTTGATTCATTGTTCCCAATGTATTTTTAACTGCATTATATACAACCGCATCGATACGGTTTTCCATCTCGGAAATTCTGCTTACAGTTCTCATAAATGTATATGGGTCATCGATTTGCCAAACAGCGAAGTTGTCAACTACCAATGTTTTTTTGTCTCCGGTCAGAACCTCTGACGGAGGCAAGTCATACATCATTCTGTATTGAGGAAGTTTTTCTACTTTATCTAACACAGGAATTTTAAAATGCAATCCGGCTGTGTCTTGGATTGTAACAAGTTTTGAAAATCTTGTTACATATGCATATTCATTTTCTCTTACCATATATGTGGCGTTGCTTACTGAAACAATCAATAATATCAGCAGTAATACTTTAAATATTCCGCCTATTTTACTTTTTTTCTTAGTTTCCTGCATTAATTTCCACCTCCTTGAGTTACATTGGATTCAGTAAATCCTTTTAGCGGTAACAGCTTTTGCACTCCGCCTTCTGATGAGTCGATATATACTGTTACATCCGGCAATATTTGTTCGATAACCTCAAGATACATTCGGGTTCTTGTTATATCTTTATTCTTAGCATACTCGGTGTACATAGCATTAAATTTCGCAACGTCTCCCTTTGCTTCGTTTATTTTGGATTCCTTATAGGATTCAGCTTCTCTTACTAATTTGTCAGCCTGGCTTTCTGCTGCAGGTAATGTTTTGTTCTTATATGCCAAGGCCTCATTTATTCTTGTTTCCTTTTCCTGCTTTGCGGTCTCAACTTCTTTGAATGCTTTGATTACATCTGATGTAGGCGGTTCACTGTCTTGTATTTTAACATCCAGTACTTGAACTCCCAAATCATAATGTTCTAATTTAGTTATTATTTTTTCTTTAATTTCAGCTTGTATAATAGATTTTTCGGTAGTTAAAACACCATCGACATTTTTTGAGCCGATTATGCCTCTTGCTGAGGATTGAGAAATCATCTTTAATATTTGAGGAGGATTATCTGAATGATATAAGAATTTTACAGGGTCAGATATTTTCCATTCAATAAAGAAGTCAATGTTTACTATGTTAAAATCTCCTGTAATCATTTTGGCTTCTGCTGCTACCGCGGTATTGCTTTGCTCATTTGAACCTGAATAGCCTATCTGCAATTTTTGAGTTCTGTTTACCTCTACCTTTGTAACACTTTGTATAGGATAGGGAAGCTTAAAGTGTAATCCCGCTGTCTCTACGCTTGTTACCTTGCCAAGTGTCGTTACAACCGCTTGTTCTGTTTCTTCTACAGTGTATTGGCAGGAGAGTATAACACCTCCGATTATAATCAATAATGGTAAAATTATCAGTCCTTTTAAACTTCTTTTTTTCTTAGGCGGTCTTTCACCAAAATCCTGCTGGTCAGCAAACTGATTTTTATAATCGTTTGCTTTATTTTGCAAATTCATTAACTTTTCTAACAAGTTTCTAATTCCCATAGCATCTCCTTTATTATTATTTGTTAATTGTATATATATTGATTATACCACAAAACACTATGCTTAAAAAGAAAATATACGCAGATGACCCAAACTTTTAAGCAGACGGCCAAAATCCCTGATTTGGTGATTCAAATAATCCTTTAATATACATGCTTTACAGGCTTGACAAATTTATTTGCTCAATCTATTGACAGTTGTATTTTACTGTGATAGTATTTACTTGAATAGGGGAGCTTAATGAATTAGGCTGAGATAAAACTACTACAATGTTTTGACCCTGAAGCAGGAAAAATAACTGCTTTAAACCTGATCCAGGTAATGCTGGCGTAGGTAATGTATACTGCGATACATATAACCTCTCCATTGCCGGAGAGGTTTTCTATTTTTACTTACAGTATAAGCGACTGACACCAAATCAAAGATTTGTGTCATCTGCTTACATAAATAATTTGTTGGAGGTTTAATTATGCAAGCAAGTGTAGCAATTCAGGTTTTACCGCAAGTAAAGTCAACAGAAGAGGTTTTGAGCGTAGTTGATGCGGTTATTGATTATATTAAAGGTACAGGACTTACTTATTACGTTGGACCCTTTGAAACAACAATTGAAGGAAACTATGAGGAATTAATGGAAATTGTGAAAAATTGTCAATTGATAGCTGTTAGAGAAGGCGCTCCATCTGTAATTTCGTACGTGAAAATATTCTTTAATCCGGATGGTGGTGTGTTAACAATTGAAGAAAAAATTTCTAAGCATCATCAATAAAATTTCGTCATTCATAGTAATATTTGCAATTTTAATATTGTGGCAGATTTTATCGGCAACCGGTATTGTTCCGAAATTTATGCTGCCATCTCCTGTTGATGTTGTTATGGCGTTCATCGGAGATTTTCCTTTGCTGATGCAGCATGCTGCGACAACATTGACAGAAGCGTTTTTAGGCTTGATGATAGGTACCTTATTAGGGTTTGCAATCGCAGTAATAATGGATTACTATCCCATTGCCTATAAGTCCGTGTACCCGTTGATGGTACTTACTCAAACTGTCCCAACCGTTGCGATTGCACCGCTTTTGGTTTTATGGATGGGATATGGGCTGCTGCCTAAGGTCACTCTGATTGTGCTGACAACATTTTTTCCCATTGCTATAGGCCTTTTGGATGGCTTTCATACAGTTGACCCTGACTCCATAAACCTGTTAAAGGCAATGGGTGCCAACCGATTACAGGTTTTTACACACATTAAACTGCCGAGCAGCTTAAGCCACTTTTTTGCGGGATTAAAAATTTCAGTATCATATTCTGTGGTGGCTGCTGTTATTTCTGAATGGTTAGGTGGATTTTATGGACTTGGTGTCTATATGACAAGAGTAAGAAAATCTTATTCATTTGATAAGATGTTTGCTGTTATATTTTTTATATCTTTAATCAGCTTATTATTAATGCTTGGGGTAACTTTACTCAAAGATGCAGTTATGCCCTGGGATAGAAGTAAAAAAACAGAAAGAAAAAACCAAATTTAAATAATTAGAAATAAGAAAGGTAAATTATATGAAACGAAAAATATCGACTGTCATATCTGTTCTGCTGATAGCTTTATTGGCCTTGACCGCATGCTCTCAGCCTAACGAACAAAACAAAACAGAAGGAAATGAAAAGATCAGAATAGTTCTTGATTGGACACCAAATACAAATCATACAGGGTTATACGTTGCAGCAGAAAAAGGGTTCTTTGCCGAAAAAGGAATTGATGTTGAAATTATGCAGCCACCCGAAGGTGGAGCAGAAATGCTGGTAGGCGGAGGCGGAGCAGAGTTCGGCATCAGTTTCCAGGATTATATAGCACCTAACTATGCATCAAATAATCCTATGCCGTTTACGGCAGTAGCAACTATAATTCAGCACAATACTTCAGGTATAATTTCCTTAAAGGATAAAGGTATTGAAAACCCCGCAGATTTAGCCGGGCATACATATGCTACCTGGGACTTGCCTGTTGAAAAAGCAATAATCGATAAAATAGTTACCGATGACGGTGGTAAATTTGAAGATATTAAGCTGATACCCAGCACTGTAACCGATGTTGTAACTGCTTTGCAAACTGATGTGGATTCGGTGTGGGTTTACTATGCATGGGATGGAATAGCCACAAAAGTAAAAAATCTGGAAACGAACTATTTAAATTTTGCGGATTTTGGAGTTGAACTTGATTATTACAATCCTGTTATAATCGTAAATGATGATTATGCCAAGGGCAATACCGAAGTAGTTAAAAAATCATTGGAAGCAATCAAACAGGGGTATGAATTTGCTATTGAAAATCCCGATGAAGCTGCCGGCATATTGATGAAGGCTGCTCCGGAGCTGGATGAAGAAATAGTGAAAGAGAGTCAGAAATGGTTAGCCGGACAGTATAAAGCTGAAGTAGAGCGATGGGGTTATATCGATCAAAGCAGATGGGATGCATTTTATGGCTGGCTGTTTGAGAACAATCTTATAGAGAAAGAAATACCGGAGGGAATGGGATTTACAAACGAATATCTTCCTGAATAATATTTTGAGTAAGACCGGAGGAGAAAATGGATAAGCTTATTGCAAAAAACATAACGGTAAGTTATGAAGGTGCCAACATAATTGAAGACATTTCAATAGAATTGAATAAGGGCGAAATAGTATGCCTTTTAGGAGTAAGTGGCGTTGGCAAGACAACATTGTTCAATGTTATATCCGGTCTCCTCAATCCGGACGAAGGTATTGTTGAGCTCGACGGCAGGAATATAACCGGTAAAGCCGGAAACGTAAGCTACATGCTTCAAAAGGATATGTTGATGCCTTATAAAACCATAATAGACAATGTTTCACTTCCTCTTGTTATCAGGGGTGAAAAAAAGTCAAAGGCAAGAGATATCACTGCTAAATATTTTCAGGAATTCGGACTGGAAGGAACAGAAAAAAAGTATCCTTTCCAGCTGTCAGGCGGTATGAGGCAGAGAGCTGCACTGTTAAGAACATATTTGTTTTCCGATCAGGTTGCTCTTCTGGATGAGCCCTTCAGTGCACTTGACAGCATAACTAAAAGTGTCATGCATGAATGGTACCTTCAGGTAATGAAGCAAATAAGGTTATCCACTCTCTTGATTACACACGATATAGATGAGGCCATCATATTGTCGGACAGAATTTATGTGATGGCAGGCAAGCCGGGAAGAATAAAGGAAGAAGTGATAATCGACGAACCAAAGCCAAGAGACAAAGATTTTAAAGTAAGTGAAAGCTTTATTAAATATAAAAGACATATACTTAGTATCCTGATGTAATTATTAAGATGCATAAAACGAAAAAACTTCAATCCAATATGGGTTGAAGTTTTTTCGTTTTGCATTTACAGTATAAGCAACCGACACCATTGTCATCCTGAACGTAGTGAAGGATCTCATCTTTTGTCGTACGAGATCCTTCCTGTCGCTTGCTTTAATAATCAAAGTTTATTAATTTGTATGCAGTAAGCATATAAGAAAGCCATGAATATCAACTTGTCAAAGTAGCATTATTTGCATAATTATTTCATATTGACATAAATATGCAAATATCTTATAATGGTCATATTATTAACAGGAGGATGCAGCATGAAATTTAATCTGATAGGTGTTCCTGTCAACTATGGATGTGACAGAAACGGGGCGCAATTTGGACCGGAAGCTTTTAGACAACATAATATAGCTGATTTAATAAAAAAAGAAGGTCACAAAGTACAGGATTCAGGAGATGTAAAAATACCTAAAGTTTCTCCTGAAGAAAAATATTCAGGCCATGAGAACTTAAAATATTTAGAACCGATTGCCGAATATAATCACAATTTAGCTGAGGTTGTTTATAATACATTGAATGATGACACATTTCCTTTCGTATTAGGAGGCGACCATTCTCTTGGAATGGGAAGCATTGCCGGTGTAAGCAGGCATTTTGAAGAGATAGCTGTAATCTGGATAGATGCTCACGGAGATATAAATACAGAAGATACATCACCATCCGGAAATATACACGGTATGCCTTTAGCTGCATCAATGAACGTTGGTAATCCACGTTTAACAAATATTTATTACAAGGGACAAAAAGTAAAACCTGAAAATGTTTATATTATAGGTGCAAGAGATATTGATTCCGGAGAATTCGAAATTGCAGAAAAAACAAAACTTAATTTATATACGATGGAAACAGTTCGCGAAAAAGGATTAGCGAATATTATAGAACAGGTTATTGAAAAAATAAACAATTCAAGTGTGGACGGAGTTCATTTAAGCTTTGATATTGACGCTCTTGATAAATCAATCGTACCGGGAACAGGTACAGCAGTATCAGAAGGGTTCAGCTTAAACGAAGGGAAGGAAATATTTACAAAGTTTATCAGTCGTCTAGATATAACATCTATGGACTTTGTTGAATTGAATCCTGTTATAGATGATGAAGACGGAAAGACAGTTAAAAATTGCTTTGAATTGTTAAGACATATTTTTAAAACATTCAAGCTGCGGGAAGAAAGAGACACGGAATACGCGATATAAATCGTTGAATGATAAAGGTCATCTGAGAATTTGTCATTCTGAGAGTCAGCTAGGGATCTCATCTTTTGAGATTCTTCGCCTGCGGCTCAGAATGACAGTAGTCCCGGATGACATTTTTTATTGCTTTCCTATGTCATTGATGTCATAAGGTGTTTCCTGATATATAACATTTATCCAGTTTTTAAAAAGCAGGTTTGCATGACTTCTCCATTTCACAAAGGGAGTTTTTAAAGGGTTATCATCCGGATAATAATTTATAGGAATATTAATTTCCTTACCTTGACTGATATCTCTGTCGTATTCTTTTTTTAAGGTTAACGGGTCGTATTCTGAATGCCCCATTATAAATATTTTGCTGTAATTATCCGTAGAGGCAATATGTACTCCTGCCTTTTCGGATTCCGCCAATATAAAAAGTTCCTTAACAGCTTCTATATCTGATTTTTGAATTTCGGTATGTCTCGAATGAGGAACATAAAAAATATCGTCAAATCCGTTTAAAAGCATACATGTGCGGTGCTTCTTCTCGTGCTCGAAAACCCCGAACAGCTTTGCGGTCAGCTTCTTTTTTTGAAGCCCGTAAAAATAATTTAATGCGGCTTGTGCACCCCAGCAAATATACATTGCAGAGGTGACATTATTATGTGAAAATTCAAGTACTTCTTTCAATTCATCCCAATAATCCACGTCTTCAAATTCCATAAGCTCTACCGGAGCTCCCGTAACAATCATGCCGTCATATTTTTTGCTTCTTACTTCGCTTATGCTCTTGTAGAAGCTTTTCATGTGACTTTCTGATGTGTTTTTTGATTCATGTGTGCCGGTATGAATAAATTCAACATTAATCTGAATAGGAGAATTGGATAACAATCTCACAAATTGGGTTTCCGTATCTATTTTTGTAGGCATCAAATTAACAAGGGCAATTTCAAGAGGTCTGATGTCCTGACTTTCGGCTCTTTCTTTGCTCATAACAAAGATATTTTCGTTCTCCATTGTTTTGTAAGCAGGTAAATCTGAGGGTATAATAACAGGCATTTACATTTTTCCTTTCAATTGAATTTGTTGCAGGGTGAATTTATTGAAGAGCTTGCTTAAGATCATTTATAATATCATCCACGTTTTCAATACCTACGTTTAACCTGATTGCTTCCGGTCTGACACCTGCTGCAATTTGCTCTTCATCGGTAAGTTGTCTGTGTGTAGTGCTTCCCGGATGTAGTACACACGTTCTTACGTCTCCAAGGTGAACAACGTTATTGATCCAATTAAGCTTCTTTGTAAATTCCAGTCCTTCTTTAGCTCCGCCTTTAATTCCAAATAAAATTATCCCACTGCCGCCTTTCTCTAGATATTTATCTGCAAGAGCATAATATTTGTCACTTTTTAACTTAGGATAATTTACCCAAGCCACGTTTTCGTGACCTTCAAGAAATTCAGCAACCTTAAGAGCATTTTCAGAATGTCGGTCCATTCTTACATGCAGTGTTTCTAAACCTCTTAAATAAATAAACGCATTAAATGCACTCAATGCCGCACCGAAATCTCTTAGTATATGAGTTCTCGCTTTTGCAATGTATGCAGCTTCCTTAAATGCTTCGTGATAGCTCAGGCCGTGGTAGCTTGGGTCCGGTTCAACCAGTCCCGGGAACTTTCCATTATTCCAGTTAAAATTCCCTGCATCAACAACTATGCCCCCTAAGCAGGATGCCTGACCGTCAATATATTTTGTAGCCGAATGTATAACTATGTTTGCGCCGTGTTCTATAGGTCTGCAAAGATAAGGTGTCGCAATTGTATTGTCAACAATAAATGGTACTCCGGCCTTTTTTGCTGCGTTAGATAATTTTTCGAAATCCAATACATTTAACCCCGGATTTCCGATTGACTCACCAAATAATGCTTTAGTATTATCCTTAAACAAAGCCAATATTTCATTTTCGGAGCTGTCGGGACCAAAAAAGGATATGTCTATGCCTAATTTTTTCAAGCTTGATGAAAGCAATGTAAATGTACCGCCGTATATGGTTGAGCAAGCAACTATATGGTCTCCGGAATTGCAAATATTTAAAATTGCCATGGTTGTTGCTGCCTGACCTGACGATACTGCAACTGCCCCTACACCGCCTTCTAATTGAGCTATTTTGTTTTCAAATGCCTGGACTGTCGGATTTCCGATTCTTGAGTAAAAGTAACCTGATTCGGTTAAATTGAACAAATCTGCTACAAAATCCGGATCCTTATAATTGTATGTAGTACTTTGCACCAAAGGATAGACTCTTGGTTCCCCTTCTTTAAATTCTTCCAATGACTGAACTAATTTTGTTTCTACTTTAAAGTTTTTTTTCATATTTTCCTCCTGTTTTCTTATCAAATAAAAAAATCCCCTAAGTGAAGAGAGGAAAATTTGTATTAACCGTCTCCTCATCTTTCAAAGTAATCTTTGACGGAATTAGCACCTTACAACATTTGTAGGTTGCCGAGATTTCACAGGGCCGTTCCCTCCATCTCTCTTGATAAGAAGTTTTTATTTAATTTTTATAAACTTTAAACTAATAGTTCCGGTTTGTCAATATCATATTTTTGAAAATATTCCATTTTTATGCAAATAATTCATTGGTTTTAATGCCATTTATATAAAAGTATATTTTATTTTTGAAGTGGGAAGATAAAATTGACTAAATTAATTTGAGGTATTTAAAATGCAATTATTAAAACAAAAGAAAATAAATTACAACTTACTTAATGAAGATAATAAAGAAATTTTTTTATTCGAAATAAATAATCATTTATTAATGGATGAAAAACCGTCGGAATTTTTTGAAAGCATAGTTGATGTGACCTTAATGAAAAAACATCCTTTTTATATGCTTTACAACCTGACAAAAGCGGAACAGTCACCTATACATCACCCGGAAGGAAATGTCTGGAACCATACAATGCTCGTTATAGATAATGCTTCCAAGGAAAAGCATAAAAGCGAAAATCAGAAGATTTTTATGTGGGCAGCATTATTGCATGATATAGGTAAGCCGGACACTACTAAAATAAGAAAAGGAAAAATTACATCCTATGACCATGAGAAAGTCGGTGCCGTAATGGCACGTGAATTCTTAAGTGAATTTATTACTGATGAACTTTTTATAAAAAAGGTTACGGCTTTGATAAGATGGCACATGCAGATACTTCATGTTGTGAAGGTCATGCCCTTTGCTGATATAAAAGCAATGAAGGAGGAAACAGATATACACGAGGTTGCTTTATTAGGCTACTGTGACAGAATGGGCAGGAAGGACCCTGATGTGGATAAAGAAAAACAAAATATTGATATATTTATAAAAAAATGCAGAGAGTTTACGGAATAAAAAATTAAGAAGAGATTCTTCGCATAACTCAGAATGATAAGTAATTTAGTCATTCTGAACACAGAGAAGAATCTCTTCGCTTATTTATACATTGCTTTCACTGTTTTCAATAGTATTTTTCATTAATATATTTTTTACATTAATAAAAGTTTCGAAAATATTTTCATGTACGACTGCCTTTATATCAAATTTCAATAATTTAAATGTTATTTGTAGCATAAAGCCGATTCCAAATACAGCTATAACTGTTCCTATGCCAACCTTTGCTCCCAATAAAAAACCTATAATCAACACGGTTCCTTCAATTGAGCCTCTTATTACACCTATTGGCACCTTTGGGAATAATTTAATCAATGCAACCATAAGAGTATCTCGCGGTCCTGAGCCCATTCCCGAGCTTATATAAAAATATGTAGCTAAGCTCACTATTACCTGACCTGAAAGAAGCATTAATACTCCTGAAAAGAAATTTGTCATGAACGGTATCAAATTAATAGATTGTATTAAGTCGAAAAATACCCCGATTAATATTGTGTTTAATATAGTTCCCAGCCCTATTTTTTCCTTTAGAAATCCTGCCACTACTATTATTATTACAATTCCTGTCAATATACTTACATTCCCATAGGTTATACCTGTAATATAGGATACGCCCATGCTGAATGCATCCCAGGGAGCGAGACCTACATTTGCATGAACACTTAATTGCAGTCCCACCGAATAAAGAAATAAACCAAATAATAATTTTGTGGTTCTTTTTAAATAATTTTTCAAAGTGTCACCAGCTTTCAATGTTATGGATGTATTATATTTGTTTATAGATTAAGTGTCAATGACGAAATTTATTGTCGTTAAGATTGTGACAAAATAGTTTCAATATGGCATAAATATGGTATAATGCATATATCATACCATCGCCTCGGCAATGCAAGCGAGCTTGCGTTGCACTCGGCTCAGATATGATTATAATAATAGAAAAATGAGGAGGTATTTATGTGGGACAGAGTAGAACTTAAATCACTGGCGAAACAATCCCTCAAGGATAACTACTGGCAGGCTTTTTTAATAGGGTTGGTTTTAGCGCTGGTATCCGGTAGTGGTGGAGGCAGTAGCTCCGGAGGTTCGGGTAATAGAACCAGTGAATATATCTCAAGGAATCCTGAGATGGTTATTATTGTTCTTGCCATATTAATTTTAGCGTTAGCATTCAGATTGTTGTTAGGCTATTCGTTAGAAATAGGCGCAAGAAGATACTTTGCTAATTTAGCACAATTTAAAAAAATTAAAGGTTATTTCAGCTTTGCTTTTGACGCAGCTAATTACAAAGGAATTATATTTACAATGCTTTTAAGAGATATTTTCTCGATTTTATGGACCTTACTTTTTATTATTCCCGGTATTATAAAAGGGTATTCATACAGGATGGTACCTTATATATTAGCTGATAATCCTAATATAGGAGCTGAAAATGCAATAACCCTCAGCAGAAAAATGATGGATGGTCATAAAGCCAACGCTTTTGTTTTGGATTTATCCTTTCTTGGATGGTACCTATTGGGAATACTGGCTTTTGTAGTTGGAATATTTTTTGTATATCCTTACTTCTACGCTACAGAAGCTCAGCTTTACTTAGTTCTCAGAAAAAATGCTTTGGAAGCACAGTACTGTACATATGAAGATTTAAACTTAAAAAGAGAGTTCAATGACTTTGATGATTATTACAGAGATGATTACAATAGAAGAGATGATTTTTAACACATAAAACACCCCCCGCCTGTATATACTAATATACATGGGGGGTGTTGCCTTTGAATCCGATTGAAGTTCATTACAAAAATAGCTTTGCATCATTAAAAATAGGTCACTATTTAAGCCATCAATTGAATAACAGCTCTGCAATCGTATGTATCGGTACCGATAAATGTATAATTGACAGTTTAGGACCTTTGACAGGAACCTTACTGTCGAAAGCAGGCTTAGATATTGATATTTACGGTACGCTTGAAAAACCAGTGCACGCATTAAATATCAATGAGTACATAAGAATAATCAAAAAGAAAAAATACGATAAGGTATTTGCCATAGATGCTTGCTTAAGCAACAAAAAAAATCAAGGAATTATTGAAGTAAGAGATGGCCCTATAACACCCGGCAAGGGGATAGGAAAAATGCTTCCTGAAATAGGGGATGTATCGATAATAGGAATCGTAGATTCCAGTGATAAAGATTTCCATGATTTGGTTCAGGATACACGATTGTGCTTTGTTTATGAAATGGCTGAAATAATAAGTAAAGGTATATTAACATCATTGAATATAAATTACAATATAAATGAGTTAAGTGAAGCTTCGATTAGTATGTAATAAAAAAGGAGAGATCCTTCGTCAGCGAAGGATCTCATTTTTATTTATTCAGTGCCTTAATTGCTTCTTTAAGCTGTAAATCTTCAACATCTTTATGTGTATGATTTACCAATGCGTTGTATAATGCATTTTGTGTTGCAATGTCTATCGTTCCGTAAGAATACAAAAAGTTATCATTTTGAAATTTCACAATTTGATCGAAGGATTTCTGGTCGTAAACTCCATCCGGCTCATTTACATCGTACCCTAATGTGTTTAAAATCATTTCCGCTGCCAGAACATCCAGACTCACAGTGCCCGGAACAGGTTTGTTTTCCTTACTGAAAGACGGATATTTTGACAGGTCTATTGCTTCATTTTCAACGATTATGTCCGGTGTAACTCCTGTTTTATGTACCGGTGTTTTGTCAACCGAGAAATACTCCGCAGTTGTAAAAATAACTCCGCTTCCGCTTTTTAAAGGATATAGCGTTTGAACAATACCCTTACCAAAAGAATTGGTTCCGACTATAACACCTTCGTTCTTATATTTTACCGCTCCGGCAAATACTTCGGTAGCACTTGCACTTCCACCGTTTATCAATACAGCTATTTCGTATTTTTGCTCTTTAAGCGTACTTTCATAGATGTCCTCTTTGCCGGAAGCATAATCAACGTATACTACAGGACCTTCGGTAACGAATAAGTTTAATAAATCTACTGCTGCCTGCAATGTACCTCCGCCATTGTTTCTCATATCAATTACAATTTTTTTCACGCCGTTTTGGTCAAATTTTGAAAGTTCTTTTTCAACAAGCTCAACAGTATTATCTGCAAAATCAGTAACTCTCAGATAGCCTATATTGTTGTCCATAATTTCACTCTCAACAACGCTTGTTGTAATTTTTGACCTTACAATTTCAAAATTTAAAGCTTCTTCTCCTCGGAGAATTCCTATATTTACACTTGTCCCCTCAATGCCTCTGATTAAAAGAGATGTCTGAGATGAAGTAATCCCTGTTATATCATAGCCATCAACATATTTTATTATGTCTCCTGTCTTAATGCCTGCATCCAGAGCAGGTGAGCCCGGCAGTGGAGTGACAACTACAATCTGACCGTTTACGTCAATTATCTGAACTCCGATTCCTGTAAATTCTCCTGCTGTGATATCAAGTTTTGCAGAATATTCCTTAGGAGTATAGTATACGCTGTAATCGTCCAATACGTTAAAGAACCCGTCATATAGTCCTTCAAGAATATCTTCCTGTTCTACTTCATATTGATAGTTATCAAGTACAAAGTAAATTACATTTTTCAAAAATTCAATGTCTGTACCAAATTTATCTTTATCTATTTCTTTTGCAAATCCAAAGGTTGTAAATGAAGATAAAATTAATAATACTGCCAATAATAAACTGGTTTTTCTTTTCATGTCGCACCTCTTTACTTTAATTATGTTTTAAGTATATTCCAAAACATGCAATGTGTAAAGATAAATCAACATTTATCCATCATAACTCTGAGGATTTCGTCGTCTGTATTTTTCATACCTATATTAGATACGTGAGCCAGATTTACGATTGTTTTTTCGGGGGTATCACCTAATATGCCGTTATCGTCGGGTATAAAGATGTTTTTAAGCGCCATTTCCGAAGCATCAACAGCAGCATCAACGGATATCGAGAGTTTGTATGAGCATCCTAACTTGGCACCGTCACAGAGCATGCCCGATATTCCTGCTACCATATTGTTTATTGAGCCCTTAATTTGCTCTTTGTTTCCGTTGAGTAAATAAGTAAGACCCGCAGCACAACCCACACCTGCCGCAACTCCGCAGCCGCAGACAGGGGATAAGGAACCTAAGTGTACCTTGACAAATATGGTTACAAGGTGACTCAATGTTACGGCTCTTATTATCCTTTCCGCATCTATATTTTTTTCCTGTCCTATAAAAGCGATGGGGATTATTGCCACAAGACCATGGTTTCCCGAGCCGGCACTGCTCATAACCGGTAACAGGTAACCGGACATCCGAGCCTCTGAAGCTGCTGCCGTATAAGCCTTTGCCATTGAAAAGGCATCCTTGGCGCTTGTGTAAAAATATTTTCCCAACCCCACACCTGTTTGTCCTGATAAACCTGCATCCGCAATTCTCATGTTTAAATCAATGCCGTTCTTAATAAATTCAATATCTTCAATATGGGCTTCATTTGCAAATTTAATTAGGTAATCAATATTATATTTTTTGATTTCATATTTTATTTCAACAGAGCTTGCTGCATCATCCGTATTATCAAGTATAATTTCATCATTTTTTGTTTCGTTGATAATATTTGTATGTGAATGTCTGATTGTAACACAGGATTTGTTGTTTTCGCTCAACGCTTCTACCTTTATGAATAATCCCTGAATATTTTCAAGCTGTAAGCTGATTATGTCTGAATCGACAATTTTTAATGCCTTGTCTATGCTGTCATTATTTACATCCTTTAAAACCTCTAATTTATATTCTGATTTGCCTATAACCAAGGCCAAGGCTGCTGCAAAAATGATTCCGTGCTCGTTTGTTCCGGGTATACCTACACTCATACTGTTTTTAATTATGTTTTTATCTGCGTATATGTTTAATTGCTTTACTTCGCTGCCCAATATTTCCTTAGATCTTGCAACTGCATAAGCAACCGCTCCGGGCTCAGTGCATCCTAAAGCAGGAACAACCTGATTTTTTAATATATCTACCAATAATTTATCGTCCATAACACACCTCCATCTATGTACTTGCATGATTTGTGCCAATATAAGAGTATTTATGAGGGAAAACGATTATGGCGCAATTCGAACACTTTATAATTTTGCAGGCATTTCATTTGCAAGAAATATTATCAATAATGATAAACATATATATATACATAATTAAGAATGTTGAAATTATCTAGTTGCACATTTTATCATTTTTGAAAACAATTTATCAAAAATGATAAAAAATACGTATTTAATTACCTCAAAGTCAATAAAACTTTTGTATAATCAGTAGAAATGTATTATAATGTATTAACCAAGAAGACACTTAACTTCATTCGGGATGACAAACAATAAGAAAGGAACGGTTATGAGCAGATTAAAGAGTATCAGTTCTGAGCTGTTGCACATAATAGATGCATTGCAGGCAGTTACTAATGTAGATATTACCATAGTGGACGAGCATCTGGACAGGGTGGTTACCACTGTGAAAAGCAATATTGAATCAAGCAGGAAGGCGCCTGTTAATTCTGCATTCCATAAATGTATATTAACCGGTGAACAATATTTCATAGAGAATCCAAAGGAAAACCAAATGTGCCTGAATTGCACTAATTCTGCTGACTGCAAGGAATTAATCGAATTTTGCATTCCGATTAAATACAATGATGAAATAATAGGCGTATTGGGTATGTGTGCATATGATGAGGTTGCAAGGCATAATCTTTTATTAAATAAAGAAAGCTACATGAATTTTGAAAGCAGATTGAGCGATTTGATATCAACCATACTCAGTGAAAAAAACACCGTAAAGATGCTTGAATACAGATCATCTGAGCTTCTTACATTAATTAACTCGTTAAATGACGGGATTATAGTAATCAATGATAATAAAGATATAATAACTACAAATAAATACATAAATGAAAAATTAAATTTAAATATCAATAATATGCCGCGAATCCGGGAATTATTGACTGAAAAGGTTTATAATAAATTGCTGTCAGTTGGTTTTAACGGAGAAGCGGGACCTGTCAAGTTGAATGGCATAGAATTTGTGATAAACGCAAATCCTATAGTCGTTAAAGGAAGTAATGAAGGCTTTGTGCTTTTGTTTTCCGACTTCAATAAAATGAAAGAATCAGTACTTGAATCCAACAGAAAGAAGGATTTAATTACTTTTGATGATATAGTGGGTGAAAGCGAGCCATTGCTGCAAGCCAGAAGGGAAGCTATACAGGTTGCTGAAAACGATGCATCTGTCTTAATTTACGGAGAAACAGGAACAGGTAAGGAGGTATTTGCAAGAGCCATACACAATGCCAGCAGCAGAAAGAATAATGTATTTATGGCACTAAACTGCGGAGCTATCCCTGAAAATTTAATCGAAAGTGAGCTTTTCGGATATGAGAAGGGCTCTTTTACCGGTGCTAAAACTACGGGCAAGATAGGTAAGTTTGAAATTTGTAAGGATGGAACCTTGTTTCTTGATGAAATTGGTGATTTGCCTTTTTTAATGCAGGTTAAATTAAACCGTGCATTAGAAGAAAAAGAAATAATAAGAGTCGGAGGAAGTATCCCTATTAAGGTTAATCCGAGGATAATTTCCGCTACGCATAAAAATTTGAGCTTGTTGGTTGATAATAATTTATTCAGGGATGATCTGTATTACAGATTAAATGTTGTACCCATACATTTGCCGCCTCTAAGGGAACGAGGATATGATGTAATCATTCTTTCAAGATATTTTTTGCATCATTTTTCAAAAATTTATAACAAGGATATAAAAGAATTTACTGCAGAAGCAGAAATTTTACTTTTAAATTATAAATTTCCCGGGAATATAAGAGAGCTTAGAAATTTGATAGAATATGCAGTAATATTTGAAGAAAACAGCATGATTGGCACCGAAAGCATAAAAAAGAAAATAGGTGCTGACAGCAAAGAAGAAAATTTTAAGCTGGCAGACTTAACCAAGGGTTATGAGAAATCTGTCATATTAAATAAAATAAAAATGTACGGAAATGACCTTGAGGCAAAAAAGAAAGCTGCTAAACAGCTTGGTATAAGTATTGCAACGCTTTATAGGAAGCTTGAAGAATAAAATAAGTTTTTGACTTTATATTATTTATAAGGTAAAATAGTATAATTAAAACAATACGAGGTAGTAATGAACAGAAATTATAAAACATCAAGTATTACTGAATCCGCAATGATTACAGGTATACTTGTTATTATAGCGTATTTATCTTCTTTTTTTTCTGTAATAATGTTTTTTTATCCTACTCCGGCTATAATTTTAGCTAAAAGAAAGGGATTAAAATATGCAGCTTTGTCATTGATAGCATCAGATTTAATTGTATCGATGCTTTTGGGTGTTCAAACAGGTCTTGTGTTTTTTATTCTTTATACTCCTTTTTCAATGGCTCTATCGTATGCAATTTGCAGGGATAAGGAGGCAAACAGAACAATTCTTTATGGAACTGCTTCTTATATGATTTCTTTTGTAATCCTTATATTTTTGTTGGATTTAATTATTGGAGTTAATTTCATACAGCAGCTGCAGGATATATATAGTGAAAGCCTTGGAATGATGAAGGAGATGCTCAATAATTACCCTGCCGGATTAGCAGGTGGCAGGGTTGAAGAAATGAAAAAGGTCATTGATGAAATAGATCCATTGATTATTTCAATTATGTTTCCTGCTATGTTGATTATTACATCTGTTATAATGTCATACATTAATTATTTAGTGGCAAGTAAATTTGCGAATAGATTTAAAATAAAAATTAAAGCCCATGAGGGACTCGGATATTTTTCATTTCCTAAAACCTTTATGGTTGCAATGGCTGTGATGCTTTTAATTTCATATTTAATGGGCGCTCTGAAAATAAATGTTAATGCTATCCAGCTCAATTTGTTTTTAATAATGCTTGCTGCCATGTATTTGCAGGGCATCGCTGTAATTAAAATGTATTTTATAAAAAGGCAATTGAGTAAAAACCTTCAGAACCTGATGATGGGTATGGTTGTAGTTATGTCGTTGTTTGTTTTTGGCGGAGCGATGATAGTGATTGCTTTATTGGGACTTGTCGATTTGACTGTTGATTTGAGAAAGTTAAATCGTACTGTATAATTTATTTATGGAGGTAATGATTTGGAAAATAAAAATACCCCTAAATTTTTAAAGGATGACAGTATAATATACTTGACGGTGATAATTGTATTAATTGTAATTTTCTTAATTGAAGGTATGTATATATATGCCGGTATTTCAAGCTTAATTTTAATGGGCGTTGCCGGATTAGCTTTAAAAAGGCAAATACAAAGAGAGAAGGAACTTAAAAACTACATAATAAATTATACAAAAAACATAGAAAATCTGTCGGTAAATTCATTTTATTATTCCCCGCTGCCTATAAGTATTATAGGTCCTATGGGTAAAATTTTTTGGTTCAATAATAAATTCAAAGAGCTGATTGACGAGGAAAATGAAAATATCGAATTTATAAATGATTTTATACAGAACTTTCCTTTGAAAACATTGGAGGATTACAAGGAAGGCATTTTAAGTAACATTGAAATAGTTGAAACGGGTAAGACATTCAATGTAATGTACTATAAGTTAGAAGAAGGAAGATTCGGAGATAGCGTATCATATGTATGCTACTGGAATGAGAACACCGCATTTGCCAACTTAAAAATAAAGTATAACGATGAAAGACCAATAGTAAGTTTAATTCAGATAGACAATTATGATGAAATATCCGAAAAACTTGATAAGGGTGAAAAAGCAGCCATGACAGCCGAGGTTGAAAAAATATTGAACAGATATGCTTCGGAAATGAATGGATTTGTTCTGAGATACGATACATCTAAATTTTTAATGATGTTTGAAAATAAATTTTTAGAAAATCTTGAAAACAATAAGTTTAGCATGCTTGAAGAAGTAAAATGTCTTAGAGGCGGTACAGATTTTAGTTTTACGCTTAGTATCGGAACCGGTGCATTAGCCAAAAACCTGACTCAGCATTTAGAATATGCTAAGGGTGCGTTGGATGTGGCACTTGGCAGAGGCGGAGATCAGGCAGTTGTCAAGAGAATGAACTCCGTTAAGTTTTATGGAGGAAAGAGCAAGGCGGTTGAAAAAAGAACTAAGGTTAAAGCGAGAATTATATCCTATGCACTGAGACAAATAATCGACCAAAGCTCCAACGTATTAATAATGGGTCACCGTGTAGGCGATATGGATAGCTTAGGTGCATCCATAGGGCTTTATGCAATTGCTAAAAGCAGGGGTAAAAAACCATACATTGTTTTAAACACTATAAATTACGCCCTTAAAAACATGTATGAAAGAATGAAAAAGGAAGACAGCCACTACATTGAATCAGTGATAAGTACAGAGGCAGCACTTAATCTTGTGGATCAAAATACATTGGTTGTAGTAGTGGATACTCACAGACCAAGCTATACAGAGGCACCGGAGCTTTTACAAAAAGTTGATAAAATAGTGCTTATTGACCATCACAGAAGAAGTGAAGAATATATAGAAAATGCACTTTTGGATTATATAGAACCGTACGCATCCTCAACCTGTGAGCTTGTTTCCGAAATTGTACAATACATGGAAGAACATATAAAGCTTACTAAATTTGAAGCTGATTCATTATTGGCCGGAATAGTTGTAGACACAAATTCATTTACCTTTAAAACGGGGGTAAGAACATTTGAGGCAGCATCGTTTTTAAGAAGAAACGGTGCGGATACGGTTGATGTTAAGGAGCTTTTTAACGAAAGCCTGGATTCTATGAAAAAGAAAACCGAAATTATTGAAAGATCGGAAATTATACTTGACGATGTTGCGGTATCATATATTGACGAAAATTCGGAAAACTCAAATGTTATAGCAGCACAAAGCGCCGATGAATTATTAACCATTAAGGGCGTTAAGATGAGTTTTGTGCTTGTAAGAAATGAGGATTATATAAATATCAGTGCCCGTTCATCCGGAACTGTCAATGTACAGGTAATTATGGAGTACCTTGGCGGAGGCGGCCATTTAAATATGGCAGGGGCTCAGATACCTACTCAGGATATGGAGGAAGCTAAGAATAAGCTTTACGATGCAATTTCACACTACAAGAAGGAGAGTAACGATAAATGAAAGTAATACTGTTGGAAGATGTTAAGAATGTAGGGAAAAAAGGAGAGATAATCAATGCAAAAGACGGTTATGCAAAAAACTTTTTATTTCCTAAGAATTTAGCTATAGAAGCAACACAGGTAAACTTAAAAAATTTAGAACATGCAAATAAACAGAAGGAAGCAAAAGAAAAAGAAATATTTGAGGAAGCAAAAAAACTTGAAGAAGAATTAATGAAGGTTACAATAGTTTTGAAGGGCAAGGCAGGCGAAAACGGTAAGCTTTTCGGAGCTGTAACCACAAAAGAAATCGCTGAAAATCTTGAAAAGGAACATGGAATAAATATCGATAAAAAGAAGTTCGATTTAGATGATCCAATAAAATCAGTAGGAGAATATTTTGTAAAAATTAAGCTTCATCCTATGGTGAATGCAAAATTAAAAGTAATAGTAACTGATAAGTAAAGAGGAAAGTATGGCTGATTTGATAAATTTAGGAAAAGTACCGCCGCATAATGCCGAGGCAGAACAAAGAGTTCTTGCCTCTGCTTTAATTGACCATGTAGCTGTTGAAAAGGTCATTAACTTATTAAGTGCCGAAGATTTTTATTTTGAAGCTAATAAAGAGATTTTTGACTGCATCAAGCAGGTTCATATGCAGAATGTTCCGGTGGATGCTCTTACGGTTACGGAGGAGCTGAGCAAAAGAGGCAAAATTGATTATGTGGGAGGATTTGAATATCTGGCAAACCTCACTGATAATATTATAACCTCTAAAAATGTCGAAGCTTACTGCAATATTATCAGAGAAAAATCAACCTTAAGAAAATTAATCAGTGCTTCAAATGAGATTATTGATAAAAGCTATAAGGAAAATGATGAGGTTCAACGGATCATTGAGCTGGCAGAATCAAGAATATTTTCTATATCACAGAACAGAAGCATAAATTCTTTTACTGAAATTAAAGAAGTATTAATGAGCGTTTTCAATCAGTTAGAAGAAAGAGCCATGAATAAGGGCGGACTTACCGGATTGACTACGGGCTATGATGATTTGGACAGAATGACATCGGGACTTCAAAGGTCTGATTTAATACTACTTGCTGCAAGACCTTCAATGGGAAAAACCGCTCTTGCATTGAATATTGCAATGAATTCAGTTAAGACAGGAGCATCAGTCGCATTGTTTTCCCTGGAAATGTCTAAGGAGCAGTACGTTCAAAGAATTATAAGTATGGAATCAATGGTCGACAGCTCTAAGCTCAGGACAGGAAACCTCGGTGACGATGATTGGACAAGACTGATAGATGTTATGAGTTTAATTTCAAATTACAAGGTTTTTATAGATGATACTGCTGCAATTACGCTGTTTGAAGTTATGTCTAAATGCAGAAGGCTGAAAATCGAACAGGGATTGGACTTAATAGTAATAGACTATTTACAATTGATGTCCGACGGTACAAGCTCTTCAAACAGGCAGCAGGAAATATCAAACATATCCCGAGGCTTGAAGGCGCTTGCAAGAGAAATGGATTGTCCCGTACTTGCATTATCACAGCTTTCTCGTGCTCCGGAGCTGCGTAACGACCACAGGCCGATTATGTCTGACTTAAGAGAGTCCGGTGCCATAGAGCAGGATGCCGACGTAGTTCTCATGCTTTACAGAGATGAATATTACTATAAGGAAGAATCGGAAAAAAAGGGTATAACCGATGTAATTATAGCAAAGCAAAGAAACGGTCCCGTCGGAACAGTAGAGCTTGCATGGATCGGTCAGTTCACTAAGTTTGGAAATATACAAAGATAGTGAACAATGGATAAATATTAAAGAGCGCATATGCGCTCTTTTCAATTGCCTGTCAATTGTAATCCATCGATCACACCATGCGTGCGATTATTATTTTTGAACCTGCTGCCACTTCATTGTCTTCAGGAAAATTATTTATTTCCTTCAAATAATTGATTGAAAGGTTATAGTTTTTAGCAATATCCCAAATGCTTTCATTAGGCTGAACAACTCTGAATACCAGACTTGGCATTTTACTTCTGTCTATAGGTGTAGTTTCGGCAATATTACTGATAACTGTTATTTCGTCTTTATCTTTTAATTTCATGCATACGTTGATGTCGCAGTTAACAATTACCGAGTTACTGCCTTTTCTGTAAGCACCGGATTTTGTGATGGTAATATCCGAATCAATTTCAGATTTAGCTTCATTATCCTTCAAATCAAAGCTTGCCGTAAATGGCAATGATGCATATGCCTTATCTATCTTATTGATGTCACCATTCAGATACAATATATTCATATCCATAAAGCCATCAATAATGTATTTGTTGTCAAGAACTTTTTTTTCTGAAACCTTCGGACTGATATCGACGGTATAAATATCTTTAATTGTACCGGTTACAACATCAAAGCTATTATCATATTTTACCGTCTTATTCATTATGTCTGAAATACTGGTCAAGTTAACTTTTTCAGATTCTAAGTCGAGCACATATTCTGTTGAATAGCAATCGGTAATAATGTTCTTTTCGATGGTATCAAATAAATTTGCATTAATCATGAAGGAAAGATCAAATTCAATTAACTTTAATTCATTGTCATAATTTTCAGCTACCTTGTATGTCATGTCGTTAAGAGAGATATTTATGTCTTTTAGCATATCATCACTTAAATTTTTTGCTTCTATGTAATGAGTGAACGGGAATTCTTCCGATACATAACCTGTGGAATTCAAATTGTTGTTTTCCGAATAAAGAAATGCAACTTTACATGTTCCTTCAACAAGCATTTTCTCATCCAATATATCAATGCTGGTAATATATACTTCCGAGTCTGCCTTCAATACTTTGGCAATTTCATCAGAGCCTTTATTAAGCTCTACAGCATCATTAATATTTACTTCCTCTGACAACGAATTAACTTCATCTGTGTATTTTATATTTCTTGTTTTTGCCTGAAAGCTTCCGTCTGATTCTAAATTGGAAACAAATGTTACGGGATGATTATTAGTCAACTCTGTATCCAATACAATTACAGCCTTGATTGAATAAGTTCTTTCTGCAGGCGAGTCGGAATCCATGTAGTCAAGAATTGCGTCAACATGTGCGGTCATGCCTTCCCGAGCATCCGGAAATGCAATTTCTTCAGTAAAAGGAATCGTGTCTGTGATTGAATATACCAATATTTCCTCATCGTTTGAACGGTAAATAATGTTGTAAACAACCTCTCCCTCTACTGTTACAGAGCCATCACTGACCGTAACGCCGTTAATCCTTGCCTTGCCCTCCGTAGATACGATTTTTTCTATATTTGGAGCATTATCAGGGATTGTAAACTCGTTTTCCAACAGAACTTCAGTTGAATTTGAGTTAATAAACTCATTAATATTAAAAGTATCGCTAATTAATTTATACAAAATAAATCCTCCTTTAAGATAATACAGTTAGAATCAGCATTCTTTTATAAATGTATATGCATAATAAATTTCAATAGTACAACGTATATGCAAATTTTTTTAAAAAATCATTGACCTTTTGCTTTAGATAATATAAAATTGTTTAGTAAATACTTTTGAAGAATTTTTGTAAAATAGTATACAATAATATATTACCGATTAGCAAATAATAGAGCCAAAAAAAAAACCCCTTTTTTGTCTCTGTTTTTTATGTTAGGAGGAAATTTGGGTCAAACCAATGTTAAAAATAAAAAAATAGTGGAATAATATCGAGAGAGGAACGCAGGAGGAAAAAATGCCAAAATACATTTTTATAACGGGAGGAGTAGTTTCTTCATTAGGTAAAGGGATTACAGCTGCATCATTAGGAAGATTACTTAAAGCAAGAGGATTGAAGGTTACTTTACAGAAGTTTGACCCATACTTAAATGTGGACCCTGGAACGATGAGCCCTTATCAGCATGGTGAGGTTTATGTTACGGATGATGGCGCGGAAACCGATCTGGACCTAGGGCATTATGAAAGAATCGTTGATATAGATTTGACAAAGTATTCGAGCATAACATCAGGTAAAATATACTGGTCAGTTTTGAACAAGGAAAGAAAAGGTGATTATCTCGGAGGAACGGTACAGGTAATCCCTCACGTGACAAATGAGATAAAATGTATGCTTAAGAGAGTTTCAAGTATAAATGATGTAGATGTAGTTATTACCGAAATCGGTGGCACAGTCGGTGACATTGAAAGCTTACCGTTTTTGGAAGCAATTCGTCAAATACGCTATGAAGTCGGCAGGGAAAATGTAATGTATATACATGTAACATTACTTCCCTACTTAACTAAAGCAGGTGAATTAAAAACAAAACCTACTCAGCACAGCGTAAAAGAATTATTAAGCATTGGTATCCAACCGGACGTTCTTGTATGCAGAACAGAAAAAGAAATAACAATGGATTTAAAATCTAAAATTGCTTTATTCTGTAATGTTGAAAGTCAAAATGTAATTCAAAATACGGATGCTGATTCATTGTATGATATTCCTTTATTGTTAGAAGAAGAGGGTTTGGCAAAAATAGTATGTAATCATTTCGGTATAAATTGTAAGGAGCCGGACTTGTCTGAATGGAATGATATGGTCAGACGCTCAAAGACGCACAACTCCCGCGTAAAAATTGCTTTGGTCGGAAAATATGTTGAGCTGAAAGATGCTTACCTGTCTGTTTATGAAGCATTGAAGCATGCCGGCATAGATAATTTAGCAGATGTAGATGTTTCCTGGATTCACTCCGAAAATGTCAACGAAGAAAATTATAAGGAAATATTAAAAGGTCATGACGGTGTATTAGTTCCGGGTGGATTTGGAGACAGAGGTATAGAAGGTAAAATTTTGGCTGCAAGATATGCAAGGGAAAACAATGTTCCGTTTTTAGGAATATGTCTCGGTATGCAAATGGCTGTAATTGAATTTGCAAGAGGTATACTTGATTATAAAGATGCTCACAGTTCAGAATTTGATATGGAAACAGAACATCCAATAATTGATTTAATGAATGACCAGAAAGAAGTTGAAAATAAAGGCGGCACAATGAGATTAGGAAGCTATCCGTGCAAGTTGATTGACGGCACAAAGGCAAAGGAAGCTTATGAAGGTGCTGATATGATCAATGAAAGACACAGACACAGATATGAATTTAATAATGATTTCAGACAAGTTTGCACAGAAAACGGACTAATAATCTCCGGTGTTTCTCCGGATAACAAATTGGTTGAAATTGTTGAGTTAAAAAACCATCCTTGGTTTGTTGCCGCTCAATTCCATCCGGAATTTAAATCAAGACCTACAAGAAGTCATCCGTTGTTCAGAAACTTCATTAAAGCAGCGGTAGAAAATAATAAATAATTATAAAAGCTTTGCACCCGTTTCCATTACTTATCACCATTAAACAAACGGGTGCAAAGCTTTTTTGCTTATGGATGCTTTTACAATTCCTCCGTAAATACACAGTATCATCATTATCTGAGGTGTTAGAACAACCGAATCGGCAAAGCCGTGTATCAATGACATTATCATAATGGCCGATGGTGTGATGAATTGACTTTTATTTTCTTTTAGCTTAATGCGAAAATACGTAAATGCATTTATTATTAAGTATGTAAATATTCCGAAGCCCAACACTCCCGTTTCTGTAAAAACCTGCAGGTACAGATTGTGGCTATGTTCAATTTTACTGCTTACCATACCTGAATAATTTCCCACATGCTTAAACAGTGTGCCAAAGCCAATACCCGATAAAAAGTTATCTCTTATGATTGCTATGGATGCCTTCCAAACTTCCAATCTGTAAATAATAGAACTGTCTCTTACTGCTTTTGAAGGATCTATCCGACCAGACTCTAAAATAAAATCGACACTAAATATCAGAACAGCTGTTATCAATGCGTATTTAAAATAATTTTTGTTCATAAATCCGGCAATTATCAAGGTCGTTATTAAAGAAATCCATGCAGCTCTTGAAAATGTCAAAATCAAACAGAAAACAGCAATTAAGAATACACATGATTCTAAATTTAATTTTCTTGTATCTAAGTCTTCGCATACTAAAAGTATTATAAAATTAATATAGAATCCGAACACATTTGGATTAAAGAACGTGGAATAAATTCTTTTGTTTAATTTATATTCGGCTGCATCAACCCATTTATCAGGAAGAATAAAATCCGGACTAATATATTGTAAGATACCGTAAAAAAATACTATCAGTGACACTATAAATACATATTTCTTTATTTTTGTTAAATCATCTTTTGTTAATGACGTGCTGAATATGTTAAAGGAATGAATGCATAAAATCATTAACACTCCAAAAAATAAAGAAATAATTTTATATTCTGATGATATTAAACCAATTGCTATATATGCATATAATAAAGTAAAAGATTTATTATAATTTGTTATCGGACTTTTTTTTAGCTGTTGTTTAATTAAAAGCGCTGCCAAGAATACATAAGCAGCAGGAATGAATACAATTGATAATATTAATAATAAAATAGTTACTTTGTTGGTTTTATCATTCGACAATTCAGTAATCTGTTTGCCGGTTATTTCATAGTTCATGTTGTTCCTCTTTGTATAAACTTAGTTCTTGGTTTTTAACCTTTCATTATTCTGTGTAATGAGGTAGTTTAATATACCCGCTATGATTATTATACCCCCCAAAAGGGTATATAAAGAAGGTATCTCTTTAAAAATTAACAATGCCATTAAGCTTGCAAATATCGGTTCGCTTAATGTTGATACAGATATAAGCGTTGATGAAACATACTTAACCATATAATTATACAATGTATGACCCAATATTGAGCAGAAGAATGCTAAGCTTATAAACAATGTAAATTCTCTTGGTGGGTAGGGATATATAGATGTACCGCTTAATAAGCACATAATGAATAACACAACTGTTGATACTGAGTAAACTATAAATACATAAGCGCCGGCACTTAAGTTTTTTCTTACAATCCCGCCTATCACCAGATATCCTGCTACAAAAATAGCACCCAAAAATGCAAGCGTGTTTCCAAGCATCATATTACCGGCTGATGCATCTGCAGATTCCAAGGCAATTATAATTGTGCCCGCAAGTGAAACCGCAATACTTATAATCATTTTTTTGCTAAGCTTTTCTTTAATGATAAAGTAATTTGCCAAGGCTACAAATATAGGACTGCATGATACTAATATTGTAGAATTGGCAATCGTTGTCAATTTAATTGAGGATATCCATGTTGCATAATGAAATGCAAGGAATATTCCGCTTATTATACAAAGAATTAAGTTTTTCTTGTTTAACTCCGTAAATTCATCACGGTTTTTTATAATAACAGGAAGCAGCATAATGCATGTGAAAAGCATTCTGTAAGATGATATTGCTAAAGCCGGAGCTGTTGAGAACCTGATGATTATTGATGATAATGATGTAAAAAATGTTCCTGCTAATACTATATATTTTGACGGTGTTTTTTCCATTGTGCTACCTTCCTTAAAACGGTATAGCCATAATAGCATAAAAAAGTTAATATTTCAATGGATAGGAACAAAAAGAATAAATTGTAATATAAAGGTAATAAATATATAAACCTTATTGTTGAGGGGGTGTATTATGTTTGATTTTTTCAGCGCAGTTTCATTAATTTATCTAATTAATTTTGCCATGGCGGTAATTGTAATTTTTCTGGAGCGTAAAGACCCCACAGCAACATTGGCTTGGGTGTTGGTGCTATTAATATTGCCCGGTATCGGATTCATATTTTATTTGCTGCTTTCTCAAAATTTCAGCAGAAAAAAACTCTTTACCATGAAAATTTACGCTAAAAAAACATTTGGCGATTACATAAGGGTACAGCAAGAGCTCTTTAACGAGGGGAAGCTGGTCTTGCATGATAAAAATGTAGAAGAATATAAAGATTTAATTAAAATGAATTTGTTTTCACATGACTTCTCTTATACACAAAATAATGAAGTAAAAATTTATACGGATGGACAAGATAAATTTCATGATTTATTAAATAATATCGAAAATGCAAAACACCATGTTCATTTGGAATACTACATTATAAAAAATGATAATTTGGGAAATAGGCTGCTGGATTTGCTGGAAAAGAAGGCAAGGGAGGGCATAGAGGTCAGGTTCTTGTTTGATTCCATAGGGGGCAGGCACATACCTGAAGAAACTATTGAGAGATTGAAAAATTCAGGTGTGAAAATTGCAGTATTTTTTGCCAGTAACCTGCCGTTTTTTAATTTTAAAATCAATTACAGAAACCATCGCAAAATTGTTGTTATTGACGGTAAAACTGCCTTTATAGGCGGCTTTAATGTTGGTGATGAATACTTAGGGCTAAATAAAAAAATAGGATATTGGAGAGATACACACATAAAAATCAGAGGCGATGCGGTTATTGATTTGCAGACACGATTTTTTCTGGATTGGGGCTATGCTTCTAAAGAAGATTTAATGTTTTTGCCTAAATATTTTCCTGACAGCAACAATAATGGTAATGTCGGTATACAGATAATCAGCAGCGGACCGGACAAGTTAGACGAAATTATTAAAAGCAATTACGTTAAAATGATTAATTCCGCAAAAAAAAGTATTTTAATTCAAACACCATACTTTGTGCCTGATGCCAGCGTTTTTGAATCATTAAAAATAGCGGCAATGTCAGGGGTGGATGTAAAAATTATGATACCTTGCAAGCCGGACCATCCCTTTGTTTATTGGGCAACATACTGGTATTGCGGCGGGCTTTTGCAATACGGTGTAAAGGTGTATACGTATGAATATGGATTTTTGCATGCTAAAACCATTGTTATTGACGGAGTTGTATCTTCCGTAGGAACGGCAAACTTTGATGTCAGAAGCTTTAAGCTTAATTTTGAATGCAATGCTGTGATTTACGATACTGATACATCAACGGCCCTTTACGAATATTTTATGGAAGATTTGAATTATTCCCTGGAATTAACCAGAGAGCTTTATCTTGAAAGAGGAATCATAATCAGATTTAAGGAATCCATTTGCCGGTTGCTTGCACCTTTACTATAAAGACTATCAATGGCATATTGAAATTATTAATAATTATGGTAAAATAAGATATACAATATCTGCTAATTCGATTCAAGGCAATTAACGCGAATTAGCATTACTTATGAAAAAGGGGATATTATGAAAAGATACTATGTAATTTACAATCCCACATCCGGAAATGAGCTTGCGGGACAAAAAATATTTCGTGCCTCTGAAACATTGCTGGAAGTAGAAGATATAGAGTTTACCTTTTACGCAACCAAGAAAAAGGGCGATGCTGAGCTTGCTGCAATAAGGGGCTGTCAGGAAGGTTACGATATGATTATTTCATGCGGAGGAGACGGCACGGTAAGTGAAGTTGTAAACGGTATAATGAAAAGTCCTGTTAAAACAAAGTTAGCCATACTGCCTGCAGGAACTGTAAATGATTTTGCCGTACAGCTAAAAATACCGAAGGCGTATGCTAATTTTGCCTCTCTTATTATGAAGCAAAATTTCAGAACAATAGATGTCGGTAAAATTAACGATAAGTATTTTATCAACGTTGTGGGCGGAGGAGCATTTACAAGTATTCCTCACAACGTAACTATTGAGGCAAAGACCATATTAGGAAAATATGCATACTATTTTCAAGCTGCTTTAGAGGTTCCAGGTCAGCTCGAAAACGCTCAGGAAGTTACATATATAATAGATGGTGCTGAATATACCTATAAAACATTATTGTTTTTAGTTATAAATTCTACAGGAGCGGGAGGATTTAAGAAGCTTTGTCCAAAAGCAAAGCTTGATGACGGATTGCTGGATATAGTTATTTTTGAAAAAACAAACAATGCGGAATTATTGCAGATATTCACCAAGGTCTTTAACGGGCAGCATATTACCCACCCGAAAGTTCATTATTTCCAAGGAAAAAGTATTAAAGTATTTTCAGAGAAAGAACTACCCATAGATACAGATGGAGATTTATGCTGTAACGTACCTGCAGAAATTTATTCAGTGCATAATGCCATAGAAATACTTACACCATAACGGGCTGCATAAAATTCATTTTTGACAGCTTTAGGTCTATTGACAAACTCCGTTGTGTCATCCTGAGCGAAAGCGAAGGATCTCATGTTTATTGAAACGATGAGATCCCTAGGGGCAAGTCCTCGGAATGACAGTGTTGGAATCAATCTGAGGCTGCTGAAAAATATATTTTCAACAGCCTTTTATTTACACTAGCAGAATTTATCCCTCTTGGGGTTTATTTTTGATTCAGTTTCAAAAATTTTATTAATTTCAATGTTATTATTTGTTATACATTCTTGTATGAAAGGAATATCTTCCTTGTTTTTAAATAATAAGGATATTCCGCAGCATTTGCTGGCTTCCCTGGGAGCAGGAGCAATAGTGACTGCTATTTTAGCAGATTTCAGCAAATTGTACAGCTTCATACCATTATCTACATCATTAAAAAGTACATAGTAAACCATATTATTTATTTGAAAGCATTTCTATAAAAGCACCAACTCTTGTTCTGAGTTGTTCAGCGTCCTGATCCGTATAGTCGGTTTCAATTCCTAAAACAGGTATACCAGCTTCTTTTAAAGCTCGTTCAACAAAATATCCCTCTGTATCATATAAGTTACAGAACTTGAGGTTGACATCAATAATACCGTCTACATTATATTCCTTTGCTAAACGCAGTATATCGTCGATTCTTCCTGTGTTAGGAGTAAAACACGCACAATTAATTTTCATGTATCTGTCTGTTAAAGCTTCGATTTGCTCGTCAATAATTGTTTTAGTTTCATCTACCAGATTTTCAAAGTAACGCGTACCTGTACATGTTTCTTCAACTACTACAGCACCTCCGCTTGTTTCAACAATATGATGCAGCTTCCAGTTAGGTATTGCCATAGGAGTTCCTGTAAGCATTATACGCTTTGTTCCTGCTGTGAAAACACTGATGTTATTTTTTACGCGTTCATCTAATTCATCACACAATTTGTTTGTCATTGATGCAAAACGGGTAGGGTCGTCGTAGAAAGCAATCTGAGATATAAGCAGTACATCCTTGCCGCTTATAGGAAGATTTTCATTTTTTCTGAATTCATACAGACGCTTTAATGCTCTTCTTTTGTCATTTATTAATTTTATTGCCTGAGATAATTTTTCGGATGTAACTTCGTTTCCTGTAAATTCTTCAACCTTATTCTTGAAAATACTTATCTCATTCGTCCATGCATCCAAATCCTTCTGTCTTTTCATTTGAGGCATGTCCATAACGTGAATAGGAACATCTTCTGCAAGTATTTCCCAGGCCTTTTTCTTTCCGTCGCAGGTAGTTTCCCCAACGAACATATCCGCAATTCTGAAGAAAGGACATGTTTTTTCAAGACGAGCACCAACAGAAGCCTTTATTAACGGACATGTATTAGTCGGTAAAACCTTTTCTCCGCCGGGAACCCAAAATTGTGAACCGCCGCATAAGCCTGTTGCAATAGCATCAGCCGCAAATATTATTTCATCCGGAACAAATACACAGAATGTACCAAATACCTTTCCGCCCTTTTTTTGTGATTCAATTAATTCTGCCGGTCTGACACCATGAATTTCAGATACAACAAAATTATAATAATCCATTGATTCCGGTCGATCCTCCTGAGATAAGTACACATCTCCAAAGGCCGTCGGCAATACTTCGCAAAGTTGATCATGAAGCTCTAAATCCATACCTAAATCTTTCCACATTTGACGATAATCAGCCATTTACATCCTCCAAGTATTTTATTTGTAATATACATTATTAATTATAGTTAAAAATTCTACAAATTACAAATTACTAAAACCTATGCTTGAAGGTTATAAAATAAGAAATTACTATACTAAAAAAGATGTTTTCCAGCTCTATTGCTTAGGAAACATCTTAATTTCTTCGATATTATCACCGTAATTGGCAGTTAGCGATAAATAAGGTAAGTGATGATTTGGTTCTAGCAATACATTACACCCTGAAAGCCGCACATCTATTATTTGTGAAATATTTTCTTTAAAATTTTCTTTTACAGCATCGTCATTATTTACATACTTATTTGCCAATGCCATGTAAGGATTATCGCAAAGTTTTACAGGGGTGTAATTTTCACCTTCACAAAGTGATGTTGAAAAGATAACGAATATATCCTTGTTTTGTGATAAGGGCCTTAATATTTCTTCTGTTAACCCAGCCAGCGGTGCACCAGTTATAAGAATTATTTTAGCTTTATTATTTTTATTAAACACATCAATACTTAATGATTCTTTCAATATATTATGAATTTCAGAAAGCTTCGAATATCTTTCATCCAAATTTAAGATAAATTGACTTCCATATATTATATTGTATAAATCATAAACATTTATCGGACATTTTCTTTCCATATACATATTAATAATCTTTGTTGTGATATCACTGATACTGTTAACCTTGTCAATTGCTGCATTAAGCTTGTTTTCGTTTAATTTCACGGAAAATTTATTTTCAATAAAATCAACAAATTTTCTATATTCCGATTCAAGCCCGGCAGCATTTTTGGAATCCTTAATAATATAGATGTCCTTAAGTTTATCAATTTTTGAAATCATTAAAGTCTTATGAGGACACATATCATTGCTGATAATTATGTCGGCTGAATATATCAAGGGACATCTTTCGGTGGCGGTATAGCCATAGCTCGACTTTACCACAGAGCAATTTTCTTTATCTAAAATACCATATGATGCGGCAATATTAGAACCATCGATGCTATAAACATTAACAGGTGTTATATCCAACGCCCATAAAATTTCTCTGGGAATATTTTTACCAAAAATGCCGGCAACATGTTTGCTATGACTTTTTAAGTATATGGCGTCAACATAAGCATTTCTTCTGGCTTCCTGAAATTCTTCCAATAAATTATAAAGATTCTCCATTTATACACCCTCTATTAAGCCAATAATGATGCGCCTATAGCACCGGCATACCTTGCCAACTGATTAGTTACAACAGGCTTTTTTAGCTTCTGGCTAAGCTTTCTGCACATATATTCACTGTCACAAAAACCGCCTGTGAGAAAGTAGGATTCGCTTCTGGAATTATGCTTTCCGCAAAGATTCACTACCTTATTGGCTATTGAGCTGACTACACCGCAGGCAATATCATTTTTAGAACAGCCCTTACCAATCAGGCTTATAACCTCTGATTCGGCAAAGACAGTACATATGGAGCTTATTGAGATTTCTTCGCCCTGTTCAGCAAGGTTAAAAATTTCAGAGAGAGATACTCCAAGTGTATTTGCCATAATTTCCAAAAACCTGCCCGTGCCTGCCGAACATTTGTCGTTCATTAAAAAGTTGGAGACAACACCATTTTCAATAGATATAATTTTTGTATCCTGCCCGCCTATATCAATGATTGCACAATCCCCTCCGTTTAAAAAAAGAGCTCCCTTTCCGTGACATGTAATTTCCGTTATAACCTTGTTTGCATAAGGAACCGAAACTCTGCCGTATCCGGTAGCAGTTATATTTGAATTTTCAGTATTAACTCCTCTTTCATTCATCCAGTTAAGTACCATGTCTGCTGTTTCCTTGCTGCTCCAACCTGTAGGCATCAATAATTTATGAATAATTTCTTTTTTATCCTCCGACATTATCACTGCCTTTGCAGCAGTAGATCCAATGTCGATTCCAACATTATACACTCATAACCTCCGTAGTTTTACCTCGCCATAGGCGGGGTTCAAGTTATATACATTTTAAAAACTCATTGATAAGCTGTGTTGATTTTTTTGCTGCGATTTGCGTAAACGTAGGAAAATCCATATGTGCCGAGCCGTCAGCCTTATCGGACATAGCTCGTACTATACAAAAATCAACATTGTTGATGTAGCATACCTGACCGATTGCCGCACCTTCCATTTCAGCACACAGTGCATCAAAATTACCAACTATAAAATCCTTTTTTTCACCGCTGCAAATAAATTGGTCTCCGGAAGCGATGGTTCCCACAACTACGTTGGTTCCTTCGATTGTATCCGCAGCTTCTTTGATTTTCTGAACCAGCTCTTTAGGGCAAGGTATTTTAACTAAATTAATACCTGATATAAGTCCCATAGGATCACCGAATGCCGACGTGTCAAAATCATGCTGCACCACATTATCGGATATAACAATGTCGGCAATATCCAAATCAGCGTTCAGGCTTCCGGCTACACCCGTGTTTATAATTGCATCCGGAGCATATTTTAATATCATTGTTTGAGTGCAAATGCCTGAATGAACCTTTCCCACTCCGCATCTTGCAACGATAACATTCTTACCCTGCAGCGTTCCGCTGTAAAAGGTAATACTGCTTATTGTTTCTTCTTTTATATTTTCCATGTTTTCGATAAGTTCCTGAACCTCTACTTCCATGGCTCCAAGTATACCTATTTTCATTGTTTCCCTCTCTTTAATCATTCTGGTATTATTTTATTATATGAAAATATAAAAGTCAAATATAAGTACTATTCATAAATATTTTGTGTTAAAATAAATATCATGTTAATAATAAGGATGATACTATGCATTATATATATATCGTGGAATGCAGTGACGGATCATTGTATACGGGGTATACAACTGATCTGAACAGAAGAATGAAGGAACATAACAGCAATACGGGAGCAAAATACACAAGAGGCAGAACTCCGGTTTCTTTAATGTATTTTGAAGAGTTCAGCAACAGGAGTGATGCAGCTAAAAGAGAGTGCGATATTAAGAAATTAAAAAGAGAAAAAAAGTTGTTATTAATAAATAAAAAGTAAAATATGAATTGTATAGCATGTCAAATTTTGCTATAATTAGTTAAAGAAAATTTAAGCGAAGGGAGAATCTGTATGAAAGATAATTTAATAGTTGACAGTTGTGTTGACTTTAACGAAGATACCCAGGACATCGGCAGAGTACCGTTCAGAATTCTAATAGATGAGGAAGAAATAATTGACGAAAATTTAAATATACATAATCTTATAGCGAAAATGAAAAATACAAAGAATCAGATAAAAACAGCGTGTGCTCCTCCTGAGGACTTTATCAACAAATGGAAGGAGCATAAAAATAATTTTGTGGTAACCATATCCAGTCAATTAAGCGGTTCCTACAACAGTGCAATGGTAGCTGTCGAAAGCTTTAAGGAGAAATTTCCAAACAGCTTTGTACACATTTTTGATTCAAAGACTGCGGCAACAGGAGAAACATTAATTGCCATGAAGGTAAAGCAATTAATAGAAGAAAACTTTAATGCTGCGGAAATTATTGAGCAAACAAACAAGTATATTTCCAAGGTGAGAACAATTTTTATACTTGAATCTTTAGATAATTTAGCTAAGAACGGAAGAATTTCGAACCTTAAGGCGATACTCGGAAGTATGCTTC
This sequence comes from Sedimentibacter hydroxybenzoicus DSM 7310, assembly GCF_013403245.1. GTDB lineage: Bacteria > Bacillota > Clostridia > Tissierellales > Sedimentibacteraceae > Sedimentibacter > Sedimentibacter hydroxybenzoicus. Next base: position 311,478 of record NZ_JACBNQ010000002.1, read on the forward strand.
ACATTGTTCCCATTATGGGGGAAGACGGCGAAGGAAGAATAGAATTAAAAGAAAGTGTCAGAGGCAAGAAGAGGGCATTTGCGAGATTAGTCGATATGATTGCCGAATACAATGTGGATTTTGAAAACACTGTATTGGGCATTACACATGTGAATTGTCTTGAAAAAGCAGAAAAGCTTCGTGATGATATAAAGGCAAAATATCCGTTTAAGGATATTAAAATATTTAATTCATCAGGGTTAAGTACTGTTTATGCTGATGATGGTGGGATTGTTATAGCATTTTAATGTTTAGAAAATTAATTGTTACTTTTACATAATAAGTGGGTATAAAAGCTATAATAAATGAATACGGAGGGAATACATGGAATACAAAGACATTATTTCAAGAATCAAATCAGTAAGAAATTATAAAGAAGATACTGTAAGTCCGGAAATATTAGAGCAGCTAAAAGCTGATTTTGAAAAAGGGAAAAGATTAATAGATGACATACAGCTTGAAGTTATGCTAAAAAATAAGGATGAGGTTTATGGAAATCTTAAGAACATTGCAGGTTATAATGATTTGATGATTGAAGCACCTCATTATTTAATCTTTCTTTCAGAGGACAAAGGACATTATATAGAAAATACGGGATATGCTGTGCAGAATATAATGCTTAAGGCTTTTGAGTCGGGAGTCGGTTCATGCTGGATAACTATCAAAGACGGGGAAGCAATAAAAGAAAAGTTAAACATCAATTCAGATAAGAAATTGTCTGCTATCATTGCTCTTGGTTATGATGACAATAAGAACAAGGTATTATATGAAAATGTATCCGAATATAATCCTTCTCGTGCTGAAGTAGAAATAGTGGAAGATAATGTTTCGGAAAGAATGAGAGTAAGAGATTTAGTTTATTTGGGCAAATGGGGTGAAGATGCTGACCCGGATGAATTGGCAAGAGTAGGGCTTTTGGATGCATTCTTCTATGCTAGGCTAGCGCCGTCAACAAAAAATAGACAGCCATGGAGATTTATTTATGACAACGGCACTGTTGTTCTTACTTTGAGAAAAGATGAAAATGTGAACGAATATGAACAAAAAGTCGATACAGGAATAGTGATGCTTTACTTTAAGCTTATCGTTGACAGTACGTTGTTTAATTTAGAATGGAAATTTGGCAATCCGGACAAAGACTATGAAATATCGTCAGATTATGAAATTGTAGCATACTGCATCAGTTGATTATAATATTGATTTTATGGGGCGCAGATGCGTCCTTTTTTTAAGGAATGGGGACACACCTCTTTTTGATACGGAAAGTCTATAGGGATAAGAGGAACGTCCCCCATTTGATAGGAGGAAAATAAGACGTATGAAAATAATAATTGATAAACATTTTTATGAAATAGTTGCAAAAGAATTTCCTGAGATTGAATTTTACACTGAAATTGATCAGTGTCCTGAGGCCGAAGCGGTAATTGGCCAGCCGGAGTTAATGCAGAAAGAAAGCTTGGAGAAGCTGCCTGACCTAAGATGGCTGCAGCTTTTCAGAGCGGGGTTTGATATGCTGGATATGGATTACATCAGAAAAAGAGGTCTTATCCTGTGCAACGGAAAGGATATATTCTCCATACCGATAGCTGAAGATGTAGTTTGTAAAATATTGATGCACAATACTAATGCATTTAAATATTTAGAGAATAAAAAATCTCATATATGGGATAATCATTTAAAAAGAAATGAACTTAACGGTCAGACTGTTGGTATAATCGGGACCGGTTCAATTGCCACCGAAATAGCAAAAAGGCTGCAGCCGTTCGGGGTAAACATATTAGGATACAAGAAAACTCCTGTTATCAGCATGCCGTTTTTTGACGAAATATACGCAGGAAAAAAAGGCTTGGAATTTGTAATGTCAAATAGTGATTATATAGTTGTGACTGCAGATTTAAACAAAGGCACATACCATTTAATCAATAAGGACAATATCAAGCTAATGAAGGAAACTGCTTCAATTATTAATATTGCCAGAGGAGCAATCATTAATGAAGGAGATTTAAAGGATGCATTGAGAAATAAGGCAATAAGCTATGCAGGTCTTGACGTATTTGAAGTTGAACCTCTGCTGGAAAATGATGATCTTTGGGATATGGATAATGTATATATAACACCTCATGCTTGTGCTTTAGTTAAGCAAAACAAGTACAGATGGGAAAAATTAATTATAAAAAATATAAAAAACTTTATAGAGAATGAAACATTGATAAATGTAGTCAAATAGCTGTCGACAAATTGGAGGATATTATAATAATGGGTTTACCAAAGGATGGAAAAATTCAAATAGGAAAAATAAAAAAGGGTAACAAGAACTTGATTACCGACGTTAAAGGGGTTAAGGTCGGGCATGTAACATTAAATGACGGAAAAATAAAAACCGGCGTTACTGCCATATTGCCTCATGGAGGCAATATATTCAAGGAAAAGGTAATGGGAGCGGCAAGTGTTATAAACGGTTTTGGTAAGAGCATGGGACTCTTGCAGATAGAAGAGCTCGGAAGTATCGAAACTCCGATTATGATGACTAATACGCTGAGTGTAGGAACTGTCGCCGAAGGATTGATTAAATATATGCTCAGTGAAAATGGCGATATAGGCACTACAACCGGAACTGTCAACTGTGTCGTAACTGAATGCAATGACGGTACTCTTAATGATATAAGAGGTCTTCATGTAAAAGAAGAGCATGTATTTCAGGCAATAAACAATGCTGTCGCTGATTTTGAGGAAGGAGCAGTAGGAGCAGGTACGGGAATGGTTTGCTTTGATTTAAAGGGAGGTATAGGCTCATCTTCAAGAATTGTTAAATTAGATAATAAAGAATATACAATTGGTACGTTGGTATTAGCTAACTTTGGTTCAAAAAAATATTTGACTATAAACGGCGATAAAATCGGAGAGAGAATCAATAGAAGTGACAATGAAAGTGCTGATCAAGGTTCAATAATAATAATTATCGCAACCGACATGCCTCTTAGTGAAAGACAATTAAAAAGAATTGCTACTCGTTCTGTTGTAGGGCTTGTAAGAACCGGCTCTTATTTAGGTAATGGAAGCGGAGATATCTGCATATCCTTTACTACGGCAAATACATTGAAGCATTATTCAGATACAAAAATAATTGACTTGAAGATGATTGAAGAAAATTCAATGGATTATATATTTAAGGTAGTGGCTGAATCGGTTGAAGAATCGATTATAAGCGCTTTGTATCACGCCGAAACCACAACAGGAATTAATGGCAAGACAGTTAAAAGCCTAAAAGAATATTTATAATGAAAGAAGATAACAATGATTTCTAAAATGAGAAATATAAAATATTTATTTTTATTGCCCTCAATAATTATATATTTTGAAACGGTTTTAAAAGTATCTGTATATGAAGAAGTAATGAATGAGGGTTATATTTTTATGTGTTTGTTTTCTATTCCGGCAGGTATTGCTTTTTACTTGCTGACATCGGGATTTAAAGAAAAAACAAACAAAATACTGTTTATATCAATATTATCATTGTTAACAATTTATTATGGTGGACAAATGCTTTACTATAAAATTTTTTCCACCTTTGCTTCGTTATACTTTTTTATAGGAGCTAAAAAAGCGGCACAGTTTGTATTCATATTATACGATACGATAGGAAATAACCTTATTCCCTTGTTTTTTATAATGCTGCCCTTAATCGCTGCCGTGATTTTGTTTAAGAAAATAAATTTTATTAAAATACCTAAGGAAAGCATTTATAAAGTTGCTTTTTCTGCTGTGGTTTTACAAGCATCAGTAGTGTTCCTGGTGGCTTCTTCAGATAATGGAATGCTGAGTCCGTCTTATTTATATACTGAGGTTTTTATAATACAGGATTCCGTTGATAAATTTGGACTTTTAACAACGGGACGTCTGGATATAAAGAACATATTGAAAAATATAGATGTTTATGCAGATGAAGACATACCGATAAAAATAGTTGAATCTGAGGACATAACAGATAATGATATGCCTGATGTCATCGAAGCAGAGGAACCGACAGGCGAAAATGAAATTGCTTATGGATACAATAAGCTTAATATTCCTTTTGATGATCTAATAGAGAACGAACACAGGTCATCTATCACAGATATGCATAAATATTTTATGAATGTTAAGCCCACTAAGAAAAACAAGTATACGGGAATGTTTAAAGACAAAAATTTAATATTAATAACAGCAGAAGGATTTTCACCCTATGCTATAGACAAGGACATCACTCCAACACTGTATATGATGCAGGAGGACGGCTTTAAATTTACTGACTTCTACACACCTCTTTGGGGGGTCAGCACATCAGACGGAGAATATGTAGCTTGTACAAGTCTTTTGCCGAAGGAAGGTGTTTGGAGTTTTTATAAGTCAGCAAAAAATTACATGCCTTTCAGTATGGGAAATCAGTTGAAAAGTGTAGGCTACAATACATACGCGTACCATAATCATTATTATGATTATTATTTCAGGAACGAATCCCATCCTAATATGGGATATATTTACAAGGGGTTAGGCAACGGACTCGATGTAACGGAAACCTGGCCTGAATCAGATATAGAAATGATAGAATTATCCGTACCTGAATTTATAAACAATCAACCATTTCATGCTTATTATATGACCGTAAGCGGTCACTTGCAGTATAGTTTTACAGGAAATTATATAGCAGCCAAAAATAGAAGCTTAGTGGAGCATCTGAATTATTCGGAGCATGTTAAAGCGTATCTTGCATGCAATATAGAGCTTGACAGGGCGATGGAAATACTTATTTCCGAGCTTGAGGAAGCAGGAATTGCTGAGGATACATTAATAGCCATAAGTCCTGACCATTATCCTTACGGTTTAACTAAACAGGAATTAAGTGAGCTTGCCGGAAAAGAAATTAAATCTGATTTTGAAATTTATAAAGGTGTATTTCTGCTTTGGTCAAAGGGTATGGAGCCAGTTGAAATTAACAAGGTATCTTCAAGCCTGGATATTATACCTACAATTTCAAATCTGATGGGTTTGGATTACGACTCAAGATTGTTGATGGGCAGGGATATACTGTCTGATGCTGAACCATTGGTTGTATTTGAAGACAGAAGTTTCGTAACAGATAAAATTATATTTGAAGCAAAGACGGAAAGAGTTACGAATAAAGAGGGATTCAATGTTGACAGCATTTATATAAATGAAAAAATTAATGAAGTTAAGCAAAAATTTAAATATTCAAGCTTAGTTTTGGATAATAATTATTATAAAGCGGTATTTAATAAATGAGATTCTTCACTGCGTTCAGGAAGACAAAATTTCGTCATTCCGAACGTAGTGAGGAATCTATCTGTTAATTCTTATTCTACTGTTAAAAGGTGTTCACAGCTTGAGGGGCATTGAGTGTATGTTGAATTGTTTACGCAATTGGAGTTTAATTTACTTTTCAATACGTTGCCCTGTTCAATATCTTCCTTTACCTTGACCATGTAGCCTATTCTTTTAATTTCCGAAGGCTGAAGACTTCCCACATTCCATTTTATAATTGTTTTTCCGTTAAAACTATATACTTTTTCAGGTTGAAGATTGCTGGAATCTCCTATAAATTCCAATCCGTTGTCTAATACACACCTGACATAGACGCTTCTTGCCATATCGTACTGACCGGTGCGGCAATGTATGTAATACTTGGTTGATTCCCCCTTTTGCAGTTTATCAGCATCACATTTTACTATGAGCTCATAGTCGCAAGCAAGAGATACTGCCGAGCAAGAATCTACATAGCTTTCACATATTAAATGCCCATAGTAATGGATTTTCTCTTTGTGAGATATTTTATCTCCTGTGTTTTCAATGCAATCAATGGTATATTTATCACAAAGACCAATGTCCAGGGTTATTATATTTGTTGAATTTGGTGATAAGTTAATATTGTTAGCGAATACTATTACATTATTATTGTACACATCTTCACATGGTTCAACAATTTTTATTTTGTCAACTATGTTATCGGGTCCGGTATGCTCCATATTTTTTAAATACCGTATTCCATTACCCAGAGTAGAACTAAATGAACATAATCTAGATTGATTACTGTTGTTTATAAGTTCAATATTTAATTTATATATGTAAGATGGTATGAATGAAGTATTTGGAATACCTGCACCCTTTAAGATTTTATCAGGCGGCTTGATTGAAATAATTAGTTCTTTCATGCATTTCATTTCCTTTCATTTTTAATTGGGGACATTCCTTTTAACCCCAAAGACTGTCCCCGTACTAAAGGTGTGTCCCCTTACCGCTGTAATACGCATTTATAAATTATATTATTCTGATTAAGACTATTTGTGAAAAATTCAGTTAAATATTTATGGAGTTCTATTATAAATTATGGTAAAATAAGCGAAAAGATACTTTCTATAGGAGGAACATATGAAAAATATAAAAATATTCTCAAGCTCGACATGTCCTAATTGTACATTAGTAAAGGATTTAATAAAGGAAAAAGGATATGAATATGAAGAAAAAAATGTTTCATTAGATGCTGAAGCAAAAAAGGAACTGATATCGCTTGGTTACATGGGTGTACCTATAATATTTGTTGATGATGAGGTTGTTGTTGGATTTAACAAACAAAAATTAGAAGAATTATTGTAAAAATGGAATAAACGCAAATTTAATTAACAATTTTATCTAAATTAACTAAAATATTTGCATACTATTAAACTAAGAAATGTAAATAATAAATTCATAAGCAGATATTCATTATTTGCTTTTTAAATAGAAAACCGGCATTTATTGCAATCCAGTATTTTCAAATGCTTTGCTATGAAAATAAATCGATATTTAAGTGATCCGATAGATATGACATCAGTGTGTGCATTAAGGAAAACAAAAATAAGATCGTAATCTGAATTGGAATTTTGCCGGTTTTTGCTTGCTTTATTTACAATATAGCGATTGACACTAAATCAGAAATTTGGGTCGTCTGCTTACTTATTCAATGCGTCCATTAAATGTTGTAAATCCATTCCGTGAACAGCCGCTGCTTCTTCTAATGTTTCCATTTGAGCTCCGGGGCATCCTACACAACCCATTCCGTGCGCCATCAATATTTCTGCAGCCTCAGGTTTAGATTGAATAATTTCACGAATAACCATATCCTTAGTTATAGACATAATTTTCCTCCTCATTAATTGTTAATTTAATTATACATGATGAAAAATGCAGATTCAACAAAAATTATTAATTACCAACGTATTCCTGCAGATTAGTATTAAAAACTGTTTGAATCGCAAATTAATGTATGATATACTTACAAATGTTAAGAACAGTAAAAATTGTTTTACTTAACTGTTGAATGACGGATAGGTTCTTATGGAAAATAATATATAACTTATTTATAGGTTGCAATAAAAGGAGAACTAATATGCATCGTGAATTAAATGAAAGAATCAGTTATGTTAAAGAGTGCATGGAAAAAAAGAATAAGCTGAATACTCTTTTAAAACAAACTGAACAAGATATGATCAAGGAAAAATTACTTTTAAATAAGCTTTCAGAAGAATTACGAAAAGAGAATGAAGATGTTTTAAAATTAGAATCTGCAAATATAACTTCATTGTTTTATGCTATATTAGGAACTAAGGATGAAAAATTAGAAAAAGAAAAGCAAGAGGTATTAAAAGCCCGGCTTAAATATGACCAATGCAAAAATAATGTTGAATATCTTGCGAAGGAATCAAAAAGATTGGTTGATGAGCTTTCAAAGGTTGAGATATGCGAATCTGAATATGAAGATTTAATCAATAAAAAATTAGCACTTATTAATCTTGAAAATAAAGAAATCAGTGACGAGCTTAAAAATATTATTGAACGTAAAGAAAGCATGCATGCCAATATAATTGAAATCGATGAGGCAATAAAGGCGGGAGAGGAAGCATTAACTGAAATTGAAAATACGATTAAAGAGCTTGAAAGTGCCGAAGGATGGGGTATTGCAGATATGCTGGGCGGCGGTCTTATAGTTACTGCCGTAAAATATGATCATATCGATAAGGCAGGTAAATATGTTGATGAAGCTCAACGAGCCTTAGGCAGATTTAAAAGAGAAATGTCAGACATAAAAATGATTACCGGTACAGAAATTTCCATAGGCACATTTGAAACATTTGCCGATTATTTTTTCGACGGTTTGATTTTTGACTGGGTTGTTCAATCTGAAATAGGCAAATCCTTAGATGCTGTTAAAGATACTAAGAATCAGATAGATAAAGCAATGTCAAAGCTTTACGAAGAAAAGGTAACCGAAGAATTCATGTTAAAACAACTGGAAGAGAAGATAAAGAGTATTATAGAAAGTGTATAAAATAAAAAAATAAAAATCCGGTGATGTCTCGGTAGCCTAGAGTTATGTTGAAAGGCGCTAATTCTGACAAAGACTTTCTTTGGGAGATGAGAGACGGTTAAGCAACTATACCCTCTCATCATTGAGAGGGTTGTTTTTATGCGGCTTCAGGAGCAAAAAAATTGTGAATTTGACCGAGAATATATTATGATTACTAAGGAGGGTTTTATATATGTCAATAGAAAAGGTTAGAGAATATCTGAAGAGCTTCGGCAAGGACCGGGATATTCTTGAAATGGATGAATCAACAGCTACGGTTGAATTAGCTGCAAGGGCTCTTGGAACTGAGGAAGCGAGAATAGCTAAATCACTTTCCTTTTATAACGAAGATAGTGCAATGATTATCGTTGTTGCCGGAGATGCTAAAATTGACAACAAGAAGTTTAAAGAGCATTTCGGATTTAAAGCAAGAATGCTTGTGCCCGAAGATACGGTAAAATTTACAGGGCATGCAATTGGCGGTGTTTGCCCCTTTGCACTTCCTGAAAAAGTAACAGTGTACTTAGATGATTCGATGAAAAGGTTTGAAACTATGTTTCCTGCCTGTGGCAGCGGTAATTCCGCAATTGAACTTACACTGAATGAATTGGAAGAAATATCGAAATCACAAAAATGGATTGATGTGTGCAAGAATTGGGAATAATACATTTGTTATTCTGAGCGTAGTTAAGGATAACAATTAAAAAAATAAAACAGAAGGATAATATGATAAACGAATTTTCAAGAACCCAGCTTTTATTGGGCAAGGAAGCAATGGATAAATTAAAGAATGCAAGGGTGGCGGTATTTGGCATTGGTGGAGTCGGAACATTTGTTGTAGAGGGATTGGCAAGATGCGGAATAGGAAGCTTTACACTCTTTGATGATGATAAAGTGTGTCTGACAAATATTAACAGACAGCTTATCGCCACAAGAAAAACGATCGGTAAAAAAAAGGTGGATGTAATGGCTGAAAGGATTATGGAGATAAATCCCAAAGCAGCAGTGGAAACACATGCATGCTTTTATTTACCGGAAAATGCTGATCAATTTGATTTTTCGGAATATGATTATATAGTTGATGCTATAGATACTGTTTCTGCGAAAATTGAATTGATAGTGAGAGCTAAGGCGGCTAATGTGCCCATCATCAGCAGCATGGGTGCAGGAAACAAATTGAACCCTACAATGCTGGAGGTTGCGGATATATATAAAACATCCATGGATCCGCTGGCAAAGGTTATGAGGAATGAGCTCAAAAAAAGAGGAATAAAAAAGTTAAAGGTAGTTTATTCAAAGGAAAAGCCATTAACACCTATAGATGAAGATAATATAAGCTGCAAGGATAACTGTGTATGTCCCCCGGGTACTACAAGAAAATGCACACACAGAAGAGCTATACCGGGCAGCGTATCATTTGTTCCTTCCGTAGCAGGATTAATAATAGCAAGTGAGGTTATAAAAGATATAGCAATTGATTAATAAGAGATTCTTCGATACATACTGACTGTAACGAAGAATTTTTTATTTATTTTATTGGTAATTCTGTCGAATAATGTTATATAATAAGTAATCAGTAAAAAATACATTAAGGGAATGGACACGATGGAGAATGTTGATAAAAAAATTTATAATTATTTGACAGACCCGATTAACGATTTGTTCAATAAAATAAGCAATATTGGAATATATAAAGGACAGGTTATAGAACCTGTTTTGGATGAAATCAATTTAGGATTTAACAAGCTTGACAAATTGATTAATTTAATCGAAAACATGAATCAGAACGTTTCGTTTGAAGGTATACTAAATTACATATACTCAACATTTTCAGAGTTTATACCGTATAATCATATTGGTATTGCTCTGTTAAAGGATGAGAGTAAAGTGTTGGAGGCTTCATACGGAATTTCTGATGTACATTTAGAGGAGTTGCCTAAAAAGCTTGTTGGAATCAGAGCTAAAGTCAGCGAAACAAGCTTAGAAAATATAGTAAAGTACTGCACTCCAAGAATTATTAACGATTTAGAAGCTTACACCACCAATAAGGATACTGACTATAACAAAATTTTGCTGCAGGCCGGAATAAAATCGTCTATTACATTGCCTTTAAGAGTTTACGATAAACCTATAGGAATAATATTTTTTTCCAATACCAAGAAAAACATTTATAATGAAAATCATATTGAATTTTTAGTTACATTATCAAACAGCATAGCCATAAGTTTAAATAAAAATATATTTATAGACGAAATGCTGTATTCAACATTGCTGGCATTAACTAAAATGGCGGAAGCCCGGGATGAAGAAACAGCCGAGCATCTTGATAGGATGACTGCATATTCCGTAAAAATAACAGAATTTTTGCTACGTGACAATTTATATTGTGATCAGTTAACAGTTCCTTTTTTAAAGGGAATCGAAAGATTCAGCCCAATGCATGACATAGGTAAGGTAGGTGTTAAGGATGGCATACTATTAAAGCCGGGCAAGCTGACCTCAGAAGAGTTTGACGAAATGAAAAAGCATGTAATTTATGGAGCTGACGTTTTAAGAACTGCTGAAAGTAACATAGCAAAGCAAAAATACAGTATGTTTAAAATGGGAATTGAAATAGTCGAAGGACATCACGAATGGTGGGATGGTTCAGGGTATCCTTATAATAAGAAAGGATATGAAATTCCGTTAAGTGCGAGAATTGTAGCTGTTGCAGATGTATTTGATGCTTTAACGAGCAAAAGACCGTATAAAAAGCCGTATGAATTTGAAGAAAGTATAAATCAAATTATTGAAGGCAGCGGCAGTCATTTTGACCCCCGTATTATAGATTCGCTTTCAAGATATAGGGATGAGCTTTATGAATTATATTTAAGCTTCCATTAAAGTAGAGAAGGCTGTTGAAAATTTTTTTTCAACAGCCTTGATTGTACTTCCGGCATAAGCGACTGACACCAAATCAAAGATTTGGGTCATCTGCTTTCACTTCCAGCATAAGCGACTGACACCAAATATAAAATTTGGGTCATCTGCTTACCTTAATACTTTTAGGGCTTTACTCCAGGCTACAACCTGATTTATCATTTCATTTACTTCATCTTCGTGGCGCGGATCAGGTTTGAATTCGCTCATATTTATAAAATCAGTAAATAAACTTAACATTACCTGAGCTCGGACATCAGCCATATGAAGCTCACCTGCTATTTGTCTTAAATGTTCCACTGCACGGGCACCGCCTGCACTACCGTAGCTGACAAAACCCGCAGCTTTATTTTTCCATTCAACATTAAGATAATCAATGGCATTTTTCAATGCACCCGGTACGCTGTGATTATATTCTGCAGTTACAAATATGTAACCGTCAAATTCATTTATTTTTTGTGACCATTTTTTAGTGTGTTCCTTCTGATATTGCTGCATCATTGCAGGATACGGTTCATCATAAAGCGGCAAATTATATTCAGCCACATCAACTAATTCAAACTGTACGTCATTTCTTTTCTTTGATATATCATAAACCCATTTAGCAACGGCTTCTCCGTTTCTCCCCGGCTTTGTGCTTCCTAAAATTATAGCTATTCTCATAATTTTAAACCTCCTATTAATAAATGTTATGCCTTATTAATACCCTAAAAATTAAAATTTAAACACCTCGGTATATAATAGAAAATCGATTGGACAACATGTAAATTAATTAGAAAATAAATGTTTGCTTGATTATTATGTATTGTAAAGGATGTAAAAATATGTTAATATTAATTTAAATAAAAAGCTTTATGATATGAATAGAAGGGAAATTAAGATTATGAAAAATTATGTTATTGTAACAGATTCTACGGCAGATCTACCTGTTGATATTATTGAAGAATATAATTTGACGGTAGTTCCTTTGAGTTATAGCTTTGAAAATGAAAATTATATAAATTATCCTGATCATAGACAATTGGGGATAAAGGAATTCTATGAAAGAATTAAAAAAGGTGAACGTTCAACTACTACTCTTGTAAATGCAAAAACATTTGAAGATTATTTAACCCCTTTATTAGAAGCTGGAAATGATATTTTATATTTAGCATTTTCATCACCTCTTAGCGGTACGTATAGCTCTTCCTTAATAGCAAGGCAAGAACTGTTGGAAAAATATACGGATGCAAGAATAGAATGTATTGATACCCTGTCTGCATCAATGGGTGAAGGTCTTCTGGTTTATTATGCCGCTAAAATGAAACAGGAAGGTAAAAGCCTCGATGAAGTAAGTAAGTGGATTTCAGACAATAAGCTTCAATTATGTCATTGGTTCACCGTAGACGACTTAAATCATTTGAAGCGTGGAGGCAGAATAAATGCAATGACTGCAACCATAGGTACAGCTCTTGGTGTTAAGCCGATATTACACGTTGATAATGGAGGACACTTGGTACCTGTTACAAATGTCAGAGGCAGAAAAAAGTCTATAAATGCCTTACTGGAGCAAATGGAAGCAACGTGTATAAATCCTGAAGAAAATTCGGTTTTTATAAGTCATGCTGATTGTCTGGAAGATGCTGAATACTTAGGTAATTTAATTAAAGAAAAACTAAACGTAAAAGAGGTTGCAATCAACTTTATTGGTCCCGTAATAGGGTCTCATACAGGACAGGGAGCTTTGGCATTGTTTTTCTTCGGTAAAGAAAGATAATAAGATAGTAAAATTATATTAATGAGGCTATGAATAATTATAAAAGAAGGATAATAACATCAGGCATAATGATTATAGCATGTATATTAATGTACTTGGTAGAATCCTATATCAGGCCTGACTATGCAATTAAATCACTTTACAAAATAATTATATTTGCAGGACTGCCTTTAATTTATTGTGCATTTGACAAGGAAGTAAGGTTTAAAGAATATTTCAGAATAAATGATAAAAAACAAATAAAATTTGCTGTGATGCTCGGGCTGGGTGTTTATCTGCTTATACAGGCAGGCTATTATATTCTCAAAGGATTTATTGATTTAGATAATATTGCAATGAATCTTGAAAATAACCTGAGCATCAACAAGGACAATTTTATCTTTGTTTCACTTTATATATCATTTATTAATTCTCTGCTTGAGGAATTGTTCTTCAGAGGATTCGGTTTCATAACTCTCCGTAAGTTCTCATCGAAAAGGTATACATACATAATCAGTTCACTTGCATTTTCTGTTTACCATGTGTCCATACTTGCCAATTGGTTTAACATAATAATTTATGCATTGTTTATAACAGGCTTATTTGTAACGGGCTTATTCTTTAACCGGCTGAACGACAGATATAACAATATACTTAACTCGTGGATTGTGCATATGTGTGCAAATTTTTCTATCAATACCATAGGCCTTATGATGTTCGGGATGATATAACTGTATAATAACTATAAGAAAAATACTGCAAACTAAAAAGATGTTTGCAGTATTTTTTATACTATTTCATTTCACCGCCGCCTGAAGGGTTTTGTGCTTGATAAGCAACTAATACACAGCCTAATTCACTTTCCATTTTTTTAATCTTTTTTTCCTGTTCGTCAGTTAATTTTGCTATTTGCTGTTTCATACATACTCCTTGTATTGTTCTGTTTTTCCATGCTGTTTCAATTGCAGTATATATTGGAAGAAGCATCACGGATGCCTTTAAAATATACATTTAGTATTGCATGACGAATTAAAAATATTTAATTTTTTTATTACATTTATATTAATTATTTATTTTAAGTTTTTCTAATTTTTTTGGTTTATCGCAAGATAATACTTTTCAATAAGATTAAATAAGATAATCATATACCTTTTACGCAACTATGTCTCCTGCTCAATAATACATAAGCTACAGGCAGAGTTAATATTTCTGCAAGTGGTACGGATATCCATATACCGTTATTTCCTAAAAACATAGGTAATACCATCAATAACGGAAGAAGTAAAAGCAAACACCTGCATAAGGATATAACCACAGACTCCTTCCAATGCCCTATAGATTGCATATATGAGGCTAAAAGAATGTTCATACCGGATACAAACAAAGCCGGAAAATAATAAATAGTTGCAGTAGCAGCCGCTTCAACAAGCTCTATATCATTATCAGCAAATACATTCACCGGAATTTCAGGATATTTAAATAAAAGTAAATATGCTATTATTCCAATTGCCGAAGATATGCAAAGGCTGATTTTTAAAATTGTTCGTATATTGTTTTTTTCATTGGCTCCATGGTAAAAGCTTATTAGCGGTTGTGAACCTTCTGCCATACCTAAAAATACCGACAAGACTATTAAAGCTATATATCCGACTATCCCAAATGCCGCAAAGCCTAAAGCACCTATGTGTATTCCTATTGCAATATTAACGCACAGTGTTGTTATACCAAGTGCGAATTCCATAATAAATGAAGGTATTCCCCTTAAAAGTATTTCATAGATAATTTTCAAATCCATTTTTACATTTTCAAGATATAAATTACCTTTTTTCAACATAAAATGCGGCAGCATTATTATTATACTAATTAACGGACCCAGGCCGGTAGCTATTGCAGCGCCTCCAATCCCCATTTTTAAAGGCCCCATGAAATACCAGTCTAAAAATACATTAGACAGTGCGCCGATAATCTGAGCAGTCATTGCAAGCCTTGGCTGAGAATCATTTCTAAGCCAGGTGCACATGGCATAGCTGAACATAAAGGCAGGAGAAAATGCAAAAAAATATGACAAATATTCAACTACCAAAGCCATTATGTCCGAAGTAGCTCCTAACATCCTTGCGAGGGGATTTATAAATATCAAGCTGATTGCTGCTATCAGTACAGAAGCTATGGCCAACAATCTGACAGATATATTAAAAATATCTCTTGCTTTTTTATGCTCTCTTCTGCCGTTTTTAACTGAAATCAGCACACCTGCCCCCACTGATACAAGCATACTTAAAGAAAGCAATACTTCTACGACGGGCACACCGACAGTTACTGCTGCCAGAGGTTCTCTTCCAAGCATTCTTGCCACGAAAATTCCGTCAACTACGATGTATAACGAGTTAAAAATGAGACCTGCTATTCCGGGTATAATGTAGGACAATAATTGCCTTAATATACTTATTGACTGATTTTCCGCTGCTGTTTTACAATTTTTCATACTAATCCTCCCAAGATAAAAATAAAAACGGCAGACCTGATGCAACCTCAGGCCTACCGTTGCGATTTTGTTTTCTCATTTTAAAGATATATTATTCTCCGGCGAGCATAATATATGAGATGTATTCACTTTACATTGACCACATGATATCAAAGCAGAATATTTTTGTCAAGATATTTACAACTAAAAATTCTTTTTAGCGTTTCTTTTTAGTATAAGCTTCAAAAAGCCATTGACATATACCTGTTTTTTAGGATATAATAACATCTGCTGTAAAGCATTTTGGAGAGTTGTCCGAGTGGTTGAAGGAGCACGCCTGGAAAGCGTGTGTACGGGAAACTGTATCGAGGGTTCGAATCCCTCATTCTCCGTCAGGTTATCAAGCTGAAACAGATGCAGAACTGCTTCTGTTTCAGCTTGATTTTTTATACTATACTTTAAATAATACAGAGCAAAAAGCTATTTCATTTTACATGATTTATGTAACAGAAGGGACTGCAGAAATGGAGATTAAACTTGTTTTACCATCTATTGATTACAAAGAAAAGCTTTTAAGATACAAGGCAGATTTTATTAAAAATGGTGACAGCATGGATGGGAGCGCAGGGCTGGAAGATGCGCTTACATTTGAAGAATGGTATGCTGTATGGAAAGATAACTTGTCAGAATCAACTGTGCGTGATGGCTCAGTCCCGGCAACTACATTCTTGGCAGTTGATGAGAACGATGATTTAGTCGGAATGATTGATATTAGACACAGATTAAATGATTATTTAATGAATTTTGGCGGTCACATTGGATATAGCGTTATAAAATCGCAAAGACAAAAAGGTATCGCAACAAAAATGTTGGCACTTGCATTAGAGCAATGCAGGGAACTTGGGATATTTAAGGTTCTCGTTACTTGTGATAAGCAAAATATTGCTTCTGCTAAAACGATTCAGAATAATGGTGGAATTTTAGAAAATGAAATTTCTGAGATGGAAAGTATTACGCAACGATACTGGATTACCTTGTAGTCATATCTTGTAGAAGGCAACTTTATCTGGAAAGTTTCAAAGCCGAAGAGAATAAGCGCTGTATCAGCGAAAAAATTACGCTTATTGACATTGCGTAATTTTTTTATGGTTAAGAAATTCTTCCGGTGGCAGAGGTTTACTGTAAAAGTAGCCTTGAATGATATCACAGCCGATTTTTCTTAATATTTCAACCTGAACTTCTGTTTCGACACCCTCGGCAACTACCTCCATGCCTAAGGTGTGAGCCGTATTTATTATTCCCTCTACTAAAACTTCATTTTGTTTTTCGTCTATATTATCGATGAAAATTTTATCAATTTTTATATAATCAAATTGGTTTGATGATTTCATCAGATGGCTCAGGGAATTGTGACCTGATCCATAGTCATCTAAAGATATTTTTATTCCCTTTTCTCTCATCTTTTTTAAAACAAATAAAGCCCTTTCAACATCCTCAATAATAGATCTTTCGGTAAGCTCGAATTCTATAAGAGATGAATCTATATGATTTTCATCTAAGCAATCAATGGTAAAGTCAATAATGGACTCATCATTTAAATCGATGGATGACAGGTTAACGGATACCTTCGTATGAATTCCTGATTCCTTCCATTTCTTTATTTGTAATATTGAATTTGTAATGACCCATTTGGTTATTTCATTTATAAATCCTACTTCTTCGGCCATTTCAATCAATTGTGATATTGAAATATTACTGTATTCATCATTTTTTATTCTTAATAATGCTTCAGTTCCCACTATCTCATTTGTATCTATTTTTATCTTTGGCTGATATACTAAATAGAACATATCATTTTGCAATGAAAAGTATAATGAAACCAATGTATCATAGTACTTCATACGTTCTGCTTCTATAATATTATCGTAAATAGTTATGATTTTTTGAGTTTTTACTGATTGGGTCATAACCTTTTCTAATTTTGATGTAATTTCATTTATGTGGTTTCCATGCATCGGATAATTAACTATTCCTCCTCTTACAATGAGGGAAATAGGAAGGGTATCAACAAACATTGGCTTTCTTGTTTTTTCCTCAAATTTGTTTGCCATATGATTTGCTCTGCTGCAGTCTGTTTCAGGTATTATTATAATAAATTTATTTGTGCTGATAGTATATATATTGCAGTGTTTAAAATGCTTATCAGCATGCTTTAATAAATTAATAAATGATTTTTTTCCCACCTCATGATTAACATATTGATTTATCATTTCCATATTTTTATATTCAAATACTATAATTGACAGTGTATTGAATCTGCCTTCATTTATCATAAAGTTTAAATCTTCTACAAATTTATTGGTGTTGGGGTAACCGGTTATGACATCAATATATGCTTTTTCTTTTTCTCTCTCATGCATTCTTTTTATATATTCAAGTAAGATGCCCACCACCAATACTATTGTAATAAACATGAATATACGGAACACCCAGGATTTTGTGTCTTGCATTATTCCCTGGCTTACAACGAATGGCATGGAAGGTCCAAGAAGTATTCCTGCTATTATGGAGGCAGCTATTCCGGCCTTTATACCTAATATAAACACAGATGAAAGAATAGGAATATACATTATGTGTACAAATGCTGTAGTTCCACCTGATAAATATATGATAAAGCGAAATAAAATTATCATTGCTATTATTGCCAAGCCCGCCACTATTTTAAAGGGCCTGTTTTCTTTATATTTGCCGAAACCTATCAAATCAAACAGCATAATACCTCCACGAAATTGATAACGTTTTACTTATTATGATATAATGCATATATCATACCATCGCCTCGGCAATGCAAGCGAGCTTGCGCTGCACTCGGCTCAGATATGATATATTATTGCTCCATGTCAAATGTTGTTAATTATTGTCATTACCATATATATACCAATATAATATACGCCAAAACATATATTTCATAAAATTAGCAAAAAAAAGAATTTTATTTATGCATGTGGTCATCCTAAATATGAATTAGAACAATTTTAGGGAGGGTTATATGTCTGAAACAGTTTTAGAAAGAATGGAAGGTCGTGTCTCGTATTTACCGATTGCGGTTACGGCCCACGAATGGATGGAGCAAAAAGCTACCATTGACGGTTTGTTTGCAGTTGCTTATGGCTGTTACACTCATTTGTCTCCTACACCTTTTATAACCGGAGCTCCAAATTTAGTTAAGCTTCTTACGGAAGATGTGGAGAGCCTGACAGGCGGTAAGGTTGCAGTGGGTGATGACCCTGTTGAAGCTGCCAACGGTATTGAGGCCCATATAATGATGAAGAGACAGAAGATGGGAATATAAATATAGCTGCCAACATGGCAGCTTTTTTGCACTTACAGTATAAGCGACTGACACCAAATTAAAATTTGAGTCATCTGCCTAAAAAACAGCTTGAATTCATTTTCGCATAGGTTATAATTATATAAAAAGGAAAATGGCGGGAAATTATGAATGTACAAATAAATATGCCAAAAGAAGTTGAAACAGCATTAAATACTCTGAAGAAAAGTGGTTATGAAGCATACGTTGTAGGAGGCTGTGTAAGAGACAGCTTATTGGGTACTGCTCCTCATGATTGGGATATTACCACATCGGCTAAACCGGATGAAATTATAAATTGCTTTAACAACTATAGGACTATTAATACGGGTCTTAAGCACGGAACGGTTACGGTGCTTATTGATCATGTCCAGATTGAGGTTACCACCTACAGGATTGACGGCAAGTATACTGATAACAGGCGGCCTGATAACGTGGTATTCACCGATGATGTATATCATGATTTAAAGCGAAGAGATTTTACCATAAATTCTCTCGCATACAATAATAATGGAATTGTGGACTTGTTTGATGGAATAAAGGATTTGCAAAGCAAAGTAATAAAATGTGTTGGAAATCCCGATGAAAGATTCAATGAGGACGGTCTCAGAATTTTAAGAGCACTCCGTTTCGCATCCGTCTTAAATTTCATCATAGATGATGAAACATCATACAGTGTACATAAGAACAAAGAGCTTCTGAAAAATATTTCCAGGGAAAGAATAAGCGTAGAGTTGAATAAGCTTATTAACGGGGAAAATTTTTTAAATATTTTAAATAAATACAGGGATGTCATAGAGATATTCATACCTGAAATAAAAAATTATACCCGGATGGAATGGGACCATGCGTTAAAATCCATGTGCTTTGCAGATAATCAAACTGTCAAATTGGCATTATTGCTGTTATATACAAACAGAACAGAGTCCATTTTAAAGGATTTAAAATATGATAATGCAACAATCACCACAGCAGTATTATTAAACAGTAATGTAAATGAAATGATTATAGCTGATAAAATTAAATTAAAAAAGCAATTAAATAAATTTGGTCATGATAATTTATTTTTATTGTTAAATTTTAAGACTGCGGCTGCCTTGGCCGATAATATCGTCAATGAGGTTATAATTATTAAAAATTCTAAAAAAATGATAGATGAAATCATAGAAAAAAATGAAGCATACGACTTAAAATCATTAGCAATAAACGGCGGTGATTTAATAAAGGAAGGTTTCAAAAAAGGTAAGGAAGTAGGTGTGACTTTAAACGATGTTTTGAATCTCGTAATAGAAGAGAAATTAGAAAATCAAAGGGATGTATTGATTGATTATGTGAAGAATCATAGAAAATAGGCCGTTTAAAAAGATGAGCCTTTTAAACAGCCTATAATTTTTATCATATTACTATTTTATATATTAAAACTTATCGTAATATATTTTTTCTAAAGGAATTTCTTTTTTCAATAATGCCTCTACTATAGAGTCGATCATTTGTGGACTGCCGCAAAGGTAGGCAGTATAGTTTCCGCCCTTTTCTACATATTTATCTATTGCTATAGTTACTCTGCCCTTTTCGCCTTTCCATTCCTGTGATTCTTCACGGGAAAGAGTTGGAATAAATTTAAAGTCATACAGCTTTTCTTCAAGCATTTTCAGTTTATCCAACAAAAACAAATCATCCACGGTCCTCGCACCAAAGAAAAATATTGCCTTACGCTTAATATCATTATCTGCCATGTACTGCAGAATTGACATAATGGGTGCCATGCCTGTTCCGGCTCCCGCAAGTATGATTGGTCCCCCGTCGTCCTCATGGTAATAAAAATCTCCGTAAGGTCCGTTTACATGGGCCTGATCCCCTTCTCTTAAATGATGGTGTACATATGTGGTTGCAATACCTCCTGTATATCCGATAAGAAGCTCCACCGCATGCGTATCATTTACGGATGATGCAATTGAGTAGGCTCTGTAGACCTCTTCTTCGTTGCCTTCGTACGCAGGGGCTTTAAGCTGTACGTATTGACCCGGTTTAAATGATATTTCCTCATCGCCGAAATTAAATCGCAGCAGCTTTATTGTAGATGTAAGCTGTTCAATTTTTTCAATGTAGACAGCATACTCCTTTACATTAAACAGCTCTTCGGGAATTTCTATCTTAATGTTTTGTTTTACCTTGCATTGACATGTCAATCTTACATTACTATCGAGCTCTTCTTTTGAAAGCAAGGGCTTTTCCGTTGCAAGAACAGGACCTCCGCCCTCAAGCACCCTTGCTTTGCAGTAGCCGCATGAGCCCTTGCCGCCGCATGCCGACGGTATAAAAATACTTTCTGCTCTGAGAGTGTCCAACAGGGTGTTGCCGCCTTGAACAATATATTCCTTATCATCATTTATAGTTAAGGTTACTTCACCGTAATTACCGATGGTTTTATTCGATATGGTCAGCAATGTGGCAAGTATCGCAGTAATGCAAGTAACAATAAATATGGTTGTCAGTATTGTATTCATTGCCGCCTCCTATTGAATTTGTACCATGCCGCTGAATCCTACGAATGCAAGTGCCATGATACCCGTTATAATTAAGGTGATGGGTGTGCCTCTCAGACCTTCGGGTATGGATTTTTCATTTAATCTTGACCTGATTCCCGCCATTGCGGTAATAGCAAGCAGCCATCCTATCCCTGAACCTACGGCATATCCCAGTGTCTGCATAAAATTATACTGTCTCGTTACCATAAACAGAGAAATCCCCAATATTGCACAGTTCACTGTTATTAGCGGCAAAAATATTCCTAACGAGTAATATAGAGTTGGCAGATAACGTTCCAGCACCATTTCCAACAGCTGTACAAATGCAGCTATAATCAGAATAAATATTATGAACATCAGATATTCTAAATTAAAACGAACCAGGACGGTCCAATATATTATGTAATTCAATATTGTTGTGACAGTCATAACCATTGTAACGGAAATACCCAGACCTATTGCCGTGGGAATCTCTTTTGAAACGGCTATGAAGGAGCACATTCCAAGGAAGTTTGAGAAAATCATGTTGCTTGTGAATATGGCTGCAAAGATTATTATAATCGGGTTAACTTCTATCATCTTTTCTCAACTCCTTTTCTTTCAAGCTTTAATCTTCTGTTGTTTGTTACCCACATGATGCATGCAAGTATGAAAAATGCAGATGGAGGCATTACCATGAGAGTCCATTTCGTTATTGTTTCCGGTAATATTTGAAAACCGAACACGGTACCAAAGCCTAAGATTTCCCTTATTGATGATATCATCAATAAAACCAAGGTATAGCCAAGTCCTGAAGCTATGCCGTCCAGAAATGATAAAATAGGAGGATTAGCTTGTGCAAAGCCCTCTGCTCTTCCCATTATGATGCAGTTTGTTATAATTAATCCCACGTATGGTCCCAGTGACTTGCTCATATTGGGCATATATGCTTTCAAATAGATATCAACAATAATTACAAAGGATGAAATTATTAATACCTGAACCATCATGCGTATATGCTTAGGAGTATAGGATTTTAAAAGTGATACGGTCAAACAAGAAAAAGCAGTTACAAATGAAAGTGCAATTCCCATAATTAATGAGTTCATCATCAGGTTAGTTACGGCAAGAGCAGAGCATATTCCGATAACCTGAACAAACACGGGGTTTTCCGTATAAATTCCTTTTTTAAAGATTTTTTTAACTTCAGATTTTTTAATCAATTATCTCACCCCCGTCGATTCAAAAAATGTATTAAGGTCTTCGTTTATCATCTTGACAACCGCAGATGAAGTTTGTGTTGCACCTGCTATGGCATCCACATTACTTCCCGGCTGAGGAGATGATATAATATAATTTCCATCTGCAGCACCTTCAATATCAATGTTTCTGAACTGATTCTTATATATGTCCTCTGATATTCTGCCGCCAAGTCCCGGAGTTTCGGATTGGGTTATAAATTCTATACCTATTATTTTTGTAAAATCCTTATTGAGTCCTATATAAGCGTTTATAGATCCCCAAAGACCGGGTCCGTTTATCGGAACAGCATAAGCTGCCTCCTGGTTGTTCTCAATAAGGGTATATACCTCAATATCATTAATAGTTTTTTGCTTTATTTTTTCATCAAAAGCACGCTTGATTTCCTGCGGGTCGTCATTTTCCGGCAAGACATCGAATATGTAAAGTATTTTTTGCCTTAGTTCACTTTCCTGATTGAATGCTATGGTGTCGGTGAGCATGTAATTAATTGATGCAAGTATTGCAATAAATACTACTGTGACTGCTATCATAAATAAAATCGGGTAATATAATGAATTTTTCATGAAATTGCCTCCAATTTATTTTTCTTTCTTGCTGCGCTTTCCTTTACGAAGTAATCGATTATTGGAGCAAATGTATTACCTATAAGAATTGCAAACATCATACCACCGTTAAAAAGAGATAATATCCGGATTAACAGCGTAACCGAGCCGATAATTATTCCGTAAATCCATTTTCCTGTCTTGGTTTTTGGAGCGCTGATAGGATCTGTTGCCATAAAGACTGTTCCGAATAAAAATCCACCCATCAGTATTCCGTGAAGGGGATTTAAAACAGGCAGATTGAAAAAATAAAATACAACATTTGTGGCAATAAATCCAATTATCGTTCCGGTCATAATTTCCCATGATGCAACCTTTTTATATATCAAATATAATCCTGCCAATATTATGAGCAGCTTGGCTGTCTCTCCTATTGCACCGGGTACGGTACCCAATAAAAGAGATTGAATATCATATAACTTTGCAGTATTGTTGTATAATATCATTGGAGTTGCTTCTGATACTGCATCAATGTGGTCGGTCAGATATGTACTGAATCCGCCGGGAAATATCGATGCAGCATTATTCCACGAATTTGTCAGGGGTTCCGGAAAATTCACATATATAAAAATCCTTCCGACGAGTGCAGGGTTAAAAGTATTTTTACCAAATCCACCGAAGAAAAGCTTGCCGAAAAAAAGACCAAACAATATACCTGAAATTGCAATCCATACAGGAGTAGATACAGGCAGTGTTAATGTATAAAGAACGCATGTGACAAATACTGCCTCAGACGCTTTGTTACCATAGTGCTTTTCCCATAGATATTCTGTAATGGTTCCCGTGGCTGCAACTGCCGCAAGCAGAACAAGGACTCTGATTCCAAAAAGATATGTAGAAAAAATAATAATTGGAATTAAGGATATAAGTACTGTACGCATTAATTTTTGTTTAATAAAAATTTTTTTATAAAATTCATTCAAAATATGCACCTCCATAATAGACCTACGTTTTAACTCTATAATATATACCTCACTTTTGGCAAGATAAAACATAACAAAAAACATACTTTAAAAAAATAAAAAACACAATTTTTAAAATTAACCATTGACAAAGATAAAAGTGGGTGATAAACTGCATAACAATAATACAAAAACAAACCGTTGAAGCGAAGATTAAACTGATATGTGCACTTACAGAGAGTTGGGATGGATGAGAGCCCGGCAGAACGCAGTACAGACAAATGGATCGCTGAGGGTGAGGTGAACGGGTTAACACTCTAGTATCTGAAACGTATGCCTACGTTACAGGCAGAAAATGTGATGGCATTTTTGTTAAAGTGGATTGAACTTTCAGTCAATTAAGGTGGTACCGCAGGTTATACCTGTCCTTTTATGTAAAGGACAGGTTTTTTTGTTCGTTTTTGTAAATAAAATTCAGGAGAATAACATGAAAAAAATTATTGCAGTTTTAACATTATTATCAGTACTATTTACATCTTTATCAGGATGTGCGGCGAAGGCAGATGACAAAGGAGCTTCAGGTGATGACAAAAAATTCAGGATAGGGATAGTGCAGGCGCAAAATCATCCGTCTCTGGACGAAATAAGAGAGTATATAATTATAGGACTTGAGGAAGCAGGCATGAAGGACAGCGTGGAAATAATATACAAGGACGCACAAAATGATCCCACAAACGTAACAACCATTGTAAATCAGTTTGTGGGAGAAAATGTTGATATGATTATTCCCATTGCAACAGGTGCAGCACAGTCGGCATTGGCGGCGACCAGGGATATACCCATAGTGTTTGCGGCAGTGAGCTATCCCGTACAGGCAGGGTTGGTTGAGGATATGAATAAAACAGACGGCAACATAACGGGAGTATCCAATGCAATAGCAGTGGAAGATATATTCAGGCTTTCTGCCGAGCTGACACCTGAGGTTGAAACATACGGCTTCATATACAACCCGGGAGAGGTGAACTCTGCATCAGGCATCAAGAGAGCAAAGGACTACTGCGATGCAAACGGCCTTAAGTATGTTGAAGCAAATATTGCAAATTCAGGTGAGCTTCAGCAAACGGCACAGTCATTGGCAAGCAAAGTTGATGCTATATTCGTACCAAATGACAACACCGTGGCTGTTGCAATGTCCGTACTTGCACAGGAGGCAATTGATGCAGGTATACCAGTTTATACGGGAGCAGATTCCATGGTTAAGGACGGAGGCTTTGCAACAGTAGGTATTGATTACAAGGTTCTGGGAAGACAGACTGCTGCTATGGCAGAAAGAATTTTAAAAGGGGAGAAAATTTCCGACAATCCTGTTGAAATTATAAGTCAATATTCAAGAATGGTAAACACAACCACAGCAAAATCTCTCGGTATTGAAATTTCCGAGGATGCATTAAAGGAAATAAAAGTGTTTGAATAATATAAGGGAGGCACAAATTGAGCTTGACATCATTTATAGGAGCGATAGAACTGGGACTGGTTTATTCACTTCTGGCATTTGGAACATATATATCATTCAAAATATTGAATGTAGCTGATCTGACGGTTGACGGAAGCTTTGTTTTGGGAGCAGCAGCTTCGGCAGTGTTCACATTTTCAGGCAATCCGGTTCTGGGACTTATAGTGGCAATTGCAGCAGGGGCACTGGCGGGGACTATCACCGCCGTGCTTCAGACCAAGATGGGTATACAGCCCATACTTTCAGGTATTCTTACAATGACGGGACTGTATTCAGTGAATCTGACAGTAATGGGAGGAAAAGCAAATATACCACTGCTGAACAAAACAAGCATTTTTACCTATGCTGAGCAATTGTTTCCGGGGAGAGGATACAAAATAGCTGCCCTGTTTATAATCATAGCATTTGTATTTGCCATTCTGAACTGGTTTTTCAGAACTCAGCTGGGTCTGTCCATAAGAGCTACAGGAGATAACGAAGAAATGTGCAAGGCATCATCCATAGATACGGATTTTATTAAAATTGTAGGATTTTCATTATCAAATGCGATAGTTGCATTATCCGGCGCACTGGTTGCACAAATGCAGCAGTCGGCAGATGTGAATATGGGAGCGGGGATGGTGGTAATAAGCTTTGCATCAATTATCATAGGAAGCACTATAATAAAAAACAAAAATATAACATTGGGACTTCTTTCTGTAATAATAGGCTCCCTGATATACAGATTTATAATCGCACTCATACTTACAACCAATTTCCCGCCGTCATATCTGAAGCTGATATCATCACTGATTGTAATAACGGCACTTTCTTTTCCGAACATTAAAAAGAAAATGGATGTAAGGAAATTGGAAAGGAGGAGATTGCATGCTAAGAATTGAATCGGTTCATAAGGTGTTTAATAAAAATACGCCTGACGAGTTCATTGCATTAAAAAGCTTAAACTTGTCCGTTTCGGAAGGGGAATTTGTAACTGTCATAGGAGGGAACGGTGCAGGAAAATCCACTGTTTTCAATATAATTTCAGGGAGCATTTTATGCGATTCAGGAGTGGTAGAATTAGACGGAACGGATATAACCTATATGCCTGTATATAAACGCGCTTCTTATGTTGGGCGGATTTTTCAGGACCCGATGAAAGGAACTGCTCCAAGCCTGACTGTCGGAGAGAATTTAATCATCGCATATATGAAAAGCATGAAGAAAAACAATCTGAGCATTCCGTCAAGTAAGGAAAAGAATTATATTAAGGAGCGCCTTGCAGATTTGAAATTAGGGCTTGAGGATAGATTAAACACTAAAATCGGATTGCTTTCAGGCGGCCAAAGACAGGCGGTAGCCTTAGTCATGGCTACACTGGTCAAACCGAAGCTGTTGCTGCTGGATGAGCATACGGCAGCCTTGGACCCCGTCAGTGCAGAAGCGGTGATGGAACTTACAGAAAAGATTGTAACGGAAAATAATATAACGACACTGATGATTACCCATAACATAACATCTGCTTTAGATTACGGAAGCAGAACAATAATGATGGATCTGGGGGAAATAATTATTGATGTATGCGGAGAAGAAAGAAAAAAACTAACCGTTCAGGAGCTGGTTAGTCAGTATAAATAAATATTTCTTCAAATCCGCATTCAGGGCAGCTTACGGTTACTTCATACGTATAAACAGAGAGCACCTTTACCTTTGTTGCTTCACTGCCGTTTTCATCCTTGCCCTTGAATTTTACTTTTTTTTCTGCTTCGGGACCCTTAGCATAGTAATAATTATATCTTTTGCCGCAGTTTTCACATTTGCGTCTGCCTTTAACAGCTATCATCAATTCACATCCTATTCAACCTTTTGTGGACGGTCCTTTTTGGGACTGAACTTCGTCCCAAAAAGGACCGTCCACAAAAGGTTCCATTATAGCCAATTATACATTCTTATAAAAAGTTTTTCAAGAATAAATTGAAAAACCAAATTTTAGATGATAATATGAGGTTAGTGTATTATATAGGGAGGTAAAAAATGGATTGGATATGTGAAAAAGGTGCGTTGTCTGAAAATATACTTCATAATTTACAGATTAATAATGATTATGTTGAATTAAAAGAAAATCATGAAGAAGGCTATTTGGAAACTCCGATAATAGAAACTGAAAGGTTTACAGAGATAACTCCGTCCTGGAATTCAAAAACTAATATTGACAGCTCGGTTGAATTATTAATAAGAATAAGAGCAGAAAATAAGTGGACACCATATATTAGCTACGGTGTATGGTCAACAAATGGAAATAATATAGGTATTAAAGAACGCGAATCCCATGACCTTATGAAGGTTACAAGCGACAGAATATTTGTTAAGGATGAAAAATTCGGAGATGCCGTTCATATAAAGGTGGTATTTAAAGGAAACAATCCTAAGCTCACGCTTATTGCATTCAGTACCGACGGAGGCGAAGATGAGGCTGTTGAAGGAAGTTATCTGAGAATTCTTGAGAATATTCCGCTGATTTCTCAGCTCGCAAGCGGCCATAAGGATGCCCGCGTGATTTGCAGTCCCACTTCCTTGACAATGGCTTTAAAGTTTCATGGGAAAAATGTTGATTTAGATCAGGTTGCAAGAGGGACACTTGACTCAGGAAACGGTGCTTACGGAAATTGGCCTCAAAATGTAGCTATGGCAGGCGAATTGGGGATGAGAGCCTACACCAAGAGATGCAAGTCCATCAATCCGGTGAAAAATTTTATTGCCAAGGGAATTCCGGTTGTTGCTTCCGTATGCGTACAGGATAAAGAACAATTATCAGGAGCCATATCTGCATTTCCTCACGGACACCTGATGGTCGTTGTCGGCTTTGAAATAAAGGACGGAACAGAATACATAGTTGTAAATGACCCTGCTGCCAATTCCGATGCAGAAGTAAGAAAATCATACCTGCTTGATGAATGGGTTAAGGTGTGGAGGCATTATGTTTATATCGTAACTCCTGATGTTGAAAAATAAATGAAAACAAAATGATAAAGCAGTATATTACGAACAACATTTTTAATATTATTGTAATATATTGGGTATACTTTCAAATAAATAAGGAGGTGAAATCATGGGATATATTGCATGGTTGGTTTTAGGAGCACTTGCAGGATGGATAGCAAGTATGTTTATGGGTAAGGATTCAGAGATGGGTGCTTTTGCAAATATTACGGTTGGTATTGTAGGAGCTTTTGTTGGAGGAGTTATATTTAATTTAATAGGAGCATCCGGTGTTACGGGGTTTAATATATGGAGTATAATAGTTGCTGTAATTGGTTCTTGTGTATTATTGTATATAGTAAATAGATTAAAAGGTAATGAATCTACAAAAGAATAGGGTAATTTTTAGTATAGCTAAGGCAGCAGAAATTAATCTGTTGCCTTTTTAATGCAAGCACATCTATTATATTGGTGGTTAAAAATAATGGCAAGAGAATTTAGAAAGTTCTACAAATCATCTCGCGGCAGAAGTGCAGAGCTTAGTGAATCTTCATAAGCTCCTCTATAGTAAATTTATTTATATATTTACTTCCAGCAAATATGATGCTAAAATTATTTCTCCCCTATATTGCTCCTTGGCTTGGGATACCAAATCATCTATGCTTCCGAAGTGGGGCAAGTGTGTTAGTATTAACTTCTCAGACTTTGACTTTTCTGCCAGCATTCCTGCCTGTGAGCTGTTCAGATGTCCTGCCTGCGTACCGTCCATCTGTGAATAAAAGCTGCATTCAGCAATTAACAAATCTGAGTTTTTAAAGAAATCAGCCAACTCATCAAAGTATGAAGTATCCGAAGTAAACGACAATATTTTATTATCGCATTTGATTTTAATGCTGTAGCTTAAAACAGGATGATTATTTTTCAGAAAGCTGATTTCAAAGGGTCCTAAGTTTAATATGCTGTCTTTATCAAAGCTCTCGCCGTAGGTATAATTCTCCCACTTCAAAAGCTTGAAGAATTCACCCTCAGGTGCGTAAATAGGCAGAGAGGTATTTATTTCTCCCAGAAGCGTCTTAATTTGCCGCGCATATTGCAGGGGTCCTATGTCGCAGCAATGGTCATAATGATAATGCGATATAAGAACAGAGTCAATCTTTCCTATGTCCGTAACCTTTTGAACTGAACTGATTACCCCGCTGCCGCATTCCAGTAACAGTCTGTAATTATCATGCTCTATTAAATATCCCGAGGTTGCTTCCCCTGCCTTGGGGAAACCTCCCCAATGTCCTATTATTGTAACCTTCATAATTTCTCCATTACATATTTTTAAATTGTGAATTGTACAATTCCGCATAAATGCCGTTATTGCTGATTAAATCCTCGTGCCGTCCTCTTTCTATTATGCCCTTATCTGTTATAACAATTATTTCATCTGCATTTTTTATTGTTGATAATCTGTGAGCTACTACAACTGTTGTTCTTCCCTTTGAAAGTTCTTCCAATGAATTCTGGATAAGCAATTCTGTAGCATTGTCAAGAGCGGAGGTTGCTTCATCCAATACTAATATAGGAGGATTTTTCAAAAATACTCTTGCTATTGAAATTCTTTGCTTCTGTCCGCCTGAAAGCTTTACTCCGCGTTCGCCCACATATGTGTTGTATCCCTCCGGCAACGACATTATAAAATCATGAATGTTTGCCATTTTAGCTGCTGCCTGTATTTCCTCTTCGGTTGAATCAAATTTGCCGCACTGTATGTTGTCGGCAATAGTTCCCGTGAAAAGGAATACATCCTGTTGTACTATACCTATATTTTTTCTCAGGGATTTTCTTGTGAAATCCTTAATGTTTGTATCGTCTATATAAATACTTCCTTCTTCTACCTCATAAAAGCGGGGAATCAGATGGCAGAGAGTTGTCTTTCCTCCTCCCGAAGGTCCTACAAATGCAACCGTCTTGCCTTGTTCAATATTGAAGGTTATATCCTTTAAAATTTCTTTGTTATCGTCGTATGAGAAGCTTACATCTTCAAATCTTATATCGCCTCTTACCGATTCAATATCTTTGGCATCAGGCTCGTCGTATTCAACATTCTTATCCATAATTTCAGTAAATCTTTTGAAGCCTGATACACCGGACTGATATTGCTCCACGAAGTTAATCAGCTTACGTATAGGATTTAAAAAATTTCCTATGTATAATATAAATGCCGCAAAATCACCGAAGTTTATATAACCTTTAAAGAAAAATATACCGCCGGCACTCAATACTAAGATGTTAAGAAAATCTATTATAAAGGATGAGCTCACATGAAACTCGGCCATGACCTTGTATGCTTTTTCCCTTGCTTTAATGAATTTAACATTGTTGCGTTCAAATTTTTCAATTTCATTGTCCTTATTGCTGAATGCTTTAGATACCCTTATGCCTGAAATGCTGTTTTCAATTGTAGCATTTACCTCGCCGATGGTTTCTCTCGTTTCCATAAATGAATCAGACATTCTAATTCTTAATTTCATTGCTAAAAATACAAGAAAAGGAACGACAGAAAACACTATTAAGGCAAGGGGCAGATTTATAGTGCTCAGTGCAATAAATGAACCAACCAGCATTACAAGTGAAATAAACAAGTCCTCGGGACCGTGATGAGCTAATTCAGAAACCTCCATCAAATCATTGATAATTCTTGAAGTCAGGGTTCCTGTTTTATTCTCGTCAAAAAATACAAAGGGAAGATCCTGCAGATGTTCAAATATATCTCTCCTCATGTTTGACTGCATCATAACGCCCATTATGTGACCGTAGTATGTTATATAATAATTCAGTCCTACTTTCAATATATACAAAAAACCAAGGATTACAAGCCATGTAACCATCAGCTGGAATTGCTGGTTAGGTACATAGATATTTATTATGTTCCTCGTAATCATAGGGTAAAACAAATCACAAACCGCCATAATAAATGCGCATATCATATCTGTAATGAATATTTTCTTGATAGGCTTAGGTTTGTAGTACGATATAAATCTTTTGATCATTATTATTGCTCCTTATTATGTTTAGAAAATATTGCCGCTGCAATTATGTAAATAAATATTGCTGCTATATTTAATAGTAAAATATAAAAAATATTAAGTTCCTTTAAATAGCAAATAACTGCTACAGCTGTTAACGCAATCAGCATTGCTATATTTGCTGTTTTGGATTCTTTTAATTTAAAAATTTTTGTTGATAAATCCCCCACACTTCTTAAATGCATAATAAAACTTAATAAAATTACAGGAAGTGAATAACCCATATTAGTTTTTATCAATGAACATCCTTGCGTGTATACAAATATGGCAGCTGCCAACAGAGCATAGCTCCACCAATTTTTTTGCTGCATTTCTCTCTGCTTTCTTTTTCGCATTTCGTACATAGGGCACCTCGGATATACATATTATGTATTTATATTATCATTTTTCAATGTACTTTACAACGTCAATTTTGGTCAATTTCCCTGTATACCTTTAAGCAGTATTTAAAATTGTATTGAGCATGTAAAACTTAAAAACTTTTAAACATATGCATTGTTTTTCAAACACGAATTTGATATTATCTATAAATAAAAGTGGAATTTGAAAAGTAGGTGAGGGCAATATCAAATAATCAAGGAAAATTTTTGCAGGATCTTGTAAGCAATACTCTAAGTGTTGGAGAAGTATTAAATAATGTAAATTTTGAAAGATATCAACTTATTGCAGGAAAAGGTGGACTTAATAATCGCTGCAGGCATATGATTATTTTAGAGACACCGGAAGGAATTGAGTGGCTTCAGGGAGGAGAATTTCTTTTGACGTCCGGATTTGCTTTTAAGGATAATCCTGAGGCTTGGAAAACTGTAATTGTCAGGGCACACAAGATGGGGATAGCCGCAATAGCTATAAAAGAAAAAAGATATTTATCAAAAATCCCTCAAGAAATGATAGAACAGGCCGACAAATATAATCTACCAATCATATTGCTACCTATTGACTCTATTTATACTGATAAAATTGCATCTTTTTATGAGGCGCTGTTTTATATCAAAAATGAGTATCTTGTACAGGCAAAAAACATGGATGAAAGACTGTTGAATCTTGTTTTCGATAAGAATAAAGCGGATGAAGTAATAGTAGGGATTTCCGGACTTACCAATGTTTCCATAGTTGTATACGATGAAGCATTTTTCGAAATATCAAGTTGTTTGGTTAATGAAACACATAAATTAGTTTTTGAAAGTGCTGAATATAAGGATTTGCTTAATAAAAGAAAATTTGGTAAGTGTTATAGATTGGAGGTTGATGACAAGACCTATTTTGTTAAATATTTCCTAATGCCGTCGGATGGGGTTGCAAGTTATATGTGTGCAGCCGGCGATATGGAAATTAGTATTCTTCAGGAAAAAGCGCTGCAATACGGCAGCATGATATTTTCACTAAAAGAAAAAAAAGAAGAACGACAAAGTTTAAAAGAGATTAAGTTAAAGCGTTCAATTACGGAATTGATTCTAAACAATGCAAATCTTGGGGAAGATTTTTATAATAGTATTGAATATGATTATTCGTGGAATTCAAAGAAAGGTGCAATCGGTCTGGTAATTACTTCTGAGGACACAAGAAAATTTTCTGTTAATAAAGACGTACAAAAAATGAAGCAATATATTTACAGAATTATTAATAGAATATTTGAAAAAATTGAATATTTAATTACAGAAAGGCAAAACAGTATAATTGTTTTTTTTGCAATAGACAGTATAGAAGATATGGATCGATTGTTAAAAACTATTAAGCTGTATTTAAAAAAGAACTACAATAAAAATATAAGAATAACATTTGGAATATCACGCATGTATGAGTCAATCAGAGATGTTCTTGAAATGTATAATGATTGTATGATAACAAGAATGTTTGATAAAAAGTATGAAATAACGTATTATGATTCACTTGATACTGTAAAACTTGTTTATCCTCTTAAAGATGATAAGCAATTTACGGAGTATTATAAAAAAACTATTGATGTGTTGTCAGATTATGATAAAAAGTATGGGCGAGAACTAATTAAAACACTTAAATATTATTTTGATTATAATATGAATATGAAAGATACCGCAGACAGTCTATTTATTCATGTTGAAACACTTCGATACAGGTTAAATAAAATTGAGCAGCTTACAGGGTACACTTTAGATACATCAGATGGATTGCTTGTCTTACAATTAACTATTAAGCTCCATTTTATAATAGGAGATAATGAATAAAAGCCGTTCGTTCGTGGCACCTTTAGCTATGTGATATCATAA
This sequence comes from Sedimentibacter hydroxybenzoicus DSM 7310, assembly GCF_013403245.1. GTDB lineage: Bacteria > Bacillota > Clostridia > Tissierellales > Sedimentibacteraceae > Sedimentibacter > Sedimentibacter hydroxybenzoicus. Next base: position 345,447 of record NZ_JACBNQ010000002.1, read on the forward strand.
CTAATGGTGCCTTTTTCTATGATATCACATAAAAGTATTAACGAGCATTCCTTCCAAGATGTGATATAATATTTCAAAATAAATAATAATTATAATTTTTAATTATCAATGATAAGGTTTTCAAATCGATATCCATATGGATGTCGATTAATATAATTATTAAGAGGAGGAAAGAGATGGGTAAAAGAATATTAGTATCATTATTTGTGTTTATTATGTTAACTACGATGATGTTTAGTGGATGTTCAAACAGCGGTAGTAATAGTAAAGAATCTGATGTAAAAGAGATTGAAATAGGAGTTTTCGGTCCTTTAACAGGTACTATGGCAATTGGAGGAACACGTCAGAAAGATGGTGTTCAATATGCAATTGACAAGATTAATGAAGCGGGCGGAGTTTTAGGTGCAAAACTTGTCCCAATTTTTGAAGATACTGAAGGTAATGCTCAAAATGCGGTTAATATTATGAATAAGTTTCTTCACAAAGATAAAGTAATTGCAACAATTGGTTCTAATAATAGCCCTGAGGTATTGGCAGTCCTCGATATGATTGCAGAAACGAAAACTCCTCATATAGTACCATCAGGTGTGGCGGGAGCAATTACACAATCAGGTAATGAATATGTATTTCGTATCACGGCTACAGATGTTGTGTATTCAAAAGGTCTTGTTGACTTTGCAGTAAATGAACTAAATGCAAAGAAAATAGCCATAATTCATGATACAAATGACTATGGTCAAGGCGGAAAGGTAATGGTAACTGATAATATTAAGGCAGCGGGATTGGAGCCTGTTGTTGTTGAGGGTTATACTACAGGAACTAAAGATTTTTCTCCATCGCTTCTGAAAGTAAAATCGGCAGGTGCTGATGCTATAATTATTTGGGGCAATTATACAGAAGGTGCACAGCTTGTTAGACAGATAAAAGAGCTGTCCATTCCGGGTGAAGTACTTTTATCAACAGGTGTTACTATTGGTAATTTCTTTGAACTTGCCGGTGAAGCTGCAGATAATCTTTACGGAATATCTTCTGGTTTTAGTCCTGAAAGACCGGATGATGTTGCTCAGAATTTTGTAAAAGAATACAATGATAAAATGGGTTATATTCCTGATATAAATGTTGTACTGGCTTATGATGCCATAAATGTTTTAGCTAAGGCTATAAATGATGCAGGAACAACAGACGGAGCTGCTGTACGTGATGCGCTAAGTAAAATTCAGGGTTTTGAGGCAATAAGCGGTCCCGTATCATTCAGAGAGAACGGTGAAGGCGGTACAAATTCTTTGGTATTCAGGATTGAAAAAGGTAAAATCATACTTTATTAAAACTTAAATAATAACTATAAAATATCGGACAAGGAGGATATATTGATTACTAAATTAAAGGTAAATAAAAAAGCTCAATGTGTTGGATGTCGTCAATGTGAGCTTGCATGCAGCATTTTTCATGAGGGAGAATTTTCACCATGGCTATCCAGGGTTGTTATTCAACGTAATGAAATAATCAAATTATCCAAACCTTATATTTGTCAACAATGCAAAAATGCAAAATGTCAGAGCTCTTGCCCTAATAATGCAATTAATCCGGATAAGAATGGTATACTTGCGGTGAATTTAGAATTATGCGATGGTTGCGGTATATGTATCAAAGCGTGTCCGTTTCGTGCAATGGGTATGGACAACATAAAACAAAAGGCCTATAAATGTGATTTGTGTAATGGGGAAGTTAAATGTGTGAAGGCTTGTCCTGCAAATGTTCTGATTGCAGAGGAGGTTTAGTTATGCGAAAAGTGAATGAATGTGTGGTTTTACATGTCAATTTGGAGGATAAAAGCCATTTTACAGAAGTGTTTAACGAAGAAGACATGAAAAAATATCTAGGCGGTCGTGGTATTGCTTCCTTGATTTTATATCGCGATGTTCCTAAAAATACAGACCCGTATGGGCAGGATAATATACTCGTTTTTGCGCCGGGTACACTTGTAGGTACTAATGCTCCAACGGCCGGGCGTACTACAGTAATAGGGAAAAGTCCTGCAACAGGACTCTTTATGAAAGCAAATATGGGCGGACATTGGGGTGCTGAACTAAAATATACCGGTTATGACGCTTTGGTTATCCATGGCAACTCAAAAGAGTGGGTTAATTTGGTTATAACAGACAACGAAATACTGTTCGAATCCGCAGATTGTTACCTTGGATTGGGTGTACAGGAAACTACAGAACAAATTGAGGAAAAATATAAAGATATGCCCGGTATTTCTGTGTGCTGCATCGGACAATCAGGAGAAAATTTAGTAAAATATGCAGGTATATTTAACTCTATGTACAATACTGCTGCAAGAGGCGGACTGGGTACTGTAATGGGTGCTAAAAAGATAAAGGCTATATCATGCTATGGCCGTACCGGTATCCGGCTTCATGATACAAAGAAATATCTTGAAGTTGTGGAGTATGTTCAGCAAAAAATCAAAAATATTGGAAGATGCACATATTACAAGGAATATGGAACTGCCGGCGGAATGATTGGATTAAATGAGAGCGGAACATTGCCTGTTAGGAATTTTCAGGCAGGAAATATGGATAATGTTTATGACATAAGCGGACAAGCAATTATGGAGCAAGGTAATTTTTTGCGGTGGGAATCATGCTTTGGATGTACAATTTCCTGTAAGCGCTATTGTAAAACAACGACAAAGTATATCGGAACTGAATCCGGTGGTCCTGAATATGAAACAATCAGCGTTTTTGGAGCAGGCTGTGAGGTAGTTGATATGGATGCGTGCTTAAGGGCTAATTATCTAACCAACGTGTATGGCTTAGATTGTATTTCAACCGGGGCAGTAATTCAATGGGCAATGGAAACAGCAGAAAACGGGCTATTGCCAAACAAGTTTACGGATCCTGCTACCGGTATAGAATACAATCTCGAATTTGGTAATGCAGAAGCAATGTTGATTTTAATAGATATGATAGCATTTCGCAGAGGCATAGGAGATTTGCTTGCGGAAGGTGTAAAAATAGCTTCGGAACGTGTGGGCGGTGAATCCTGGAAGTGGGCGGTTGAATCAAAGGGACTCGAACAATCAAGAGTTGAAACTCGCAATTCCAAGGCTTATGCTCTCGCTTTTGCAACAAATCCGAGAGGACCTGACCATCTTTATGGGCAGCCAATGGCTGAAGGCGGATTTTCACCGGAGATGAGAGCAATTATTAAACATATAACAGGGGATGAAAAGTATGCGGTACCAGGCTCCACGGAGATGAAGCCGGAGATAGTAGTATGGCATGAAGAATCATATGTAATGACTGATGCTCTTGGGTTTTGTTCCCGTGCAACATTGTCAACTTATGCAATACTCCCTGAGGATATGGCTATGTTATTTGAATCCGGTACGGGTATAAAAATGTCTGAGGATGATATATTCGAATCAGCTCGCAGGGTAATCAATTTAGAGCGCTCATTTAATATGCGTGAAGGTGTAAGGCGAGCAAGTGATACATTGCCATGGAGACTTATGAATGAGTCAATAAAAAATCCCAAGGGTGATAGGTCAATGAATTCTACTGAGGAGCTAAACAATATGCTCGATCAATATTATATAATCAGAGAATGGGATGAAACTGGACTTCCCCTTTTAGGAACCATAAAAAAATATGGACTGGATACAATTATAAGAGAAGGAGATTATGATAATGGCAATTAAAATAGTTGGGATTTCAACAAGTCCAAGACATGCAAACTCAGAGATTATGGTTAAAGCAGCTCTTGAAGCAGCAAAAGGAATAAATGCTGAGGTGATTACTGAATTTGTATCATTGGCAGGGAAAAATATAAAAGGTTGTACAAACTGCAGAGCTTGTATTAAGACAGGCTATTGCATTATAAAAGATGATTGGGAGGAATGCTTTAAGCCATTAAGGGATCCTGTTCCTAATGGAGTAATAATTGGAGCACCGGTTTATTTTTTTAACCTTAATTCCCAGACAAGAGCTTTTTTAGAACGTACAACTTCATTATTAAAAGGAAATTTCTTTTCGGAGGCAAAACAGTTTCCTCCTGATTGGACCAAGACTGCAGCTGCCGGTATGGCGGTAGGATTTGATAGAAACGGTGGACAGGAGCATGCTATTTCATCACTTGACCATTGGTTTTTAACAAATAACTTTGTAGTAGTAGGCGGCACTCATGTAGGTTATATCGGTGCACCCGGCTGGCTTATGGAGGAATCTAACAAGGATTCGGTGGAAAAGGATGTTAAAGTAGGTATGAAATCGGCACAAATTATAGGAGAAAAAGTAGCAAGGACTGCTCTTATGCTTCAACTTGGAAATGAGGCGTTAAAGAATATGTAAGAGGTATTTGACATGGCAATTTATATTTCATTAAGCGTATATGGAGGTAAGTTTGCTCCTATTATAAACGAAAAAGTAAAAATTCCTGAACAAATTAGTGTTAAAGACCTTTTAAACATGCTTCAAAAAGAGAATAGAATGCCACAGAAGTTTGGAAAAGGAGAAGGATTTACAGAATTTCTTGTTTTATTAAACGGATACAATGTAATGATTTCTCCCGGACTTGAGACAGTTCTGAAGGATTCTGACCGCGTGGTTGTTCTTCCTGCTATGGCTGGTGGTTAATCGGTAAATTATAGAACCGTTAACTACATAAAAATTAAATTTGAGGTGATAAATTTGCAAATTGGTTTTTCTGATATATTACAAATTATTGTTGGCGGTCTTGCAATGGGGTGCGTTTATTCACTTGTTGCATTAGGCTACACTATAACCTATAATTCTCTTCGCGTAATCAATTTTGCGCAAGGTGATATGTTTATGCTGGGTGCAGTTTTTGGATTAACAATTTATTTAAATTTTGGAGGTTATTATTTTATATCTCTGATATTTGCAGGTTTAGGTGCAGCGTTAGTAGGAATGATTATTGAACGAATCATATTTCGAACACTCAGGAATAGTCCTCCTCTTAACCTGATAATAGCAACTATCGGAGTTTCTATTGTTATTCGTGCTTTAGCACAGATAATTTGGGGTTCACAGGCTATGTCATTCCCTCCTGTATTTGGCAGCAGCCCTGTGAAAATCGGCCCCATTGTTATTATGCCTTCTTATCTTTGGATAATTGGTATAGCATTTGTATCAATTTTATTGCTAACGTTCTTCTTTAAAAAGACGCTGACCGGTAAGGCTATGCTGGCAACAGCACAACATCGGGATGCAGCATCAATTATGGGAATCAATATTTTTAAATCGGATTCTTTAGCTGCATCCATAAGTGCGGGTCTCGGCGGCATAGGCGGAGTACTGGTAGGTCCTATTTTCTTCGTTGAAACTGAGATGGGTGCCATTGCAGGTCTCAAGGGTTTTGCAGCTGCCGTGCTTGGAGGTTTCGGAAGTGTACCTGGTGCTATAGTTGGAGGGGTTATACTGGGACTCGCTGAAAATTTTTCTGCAAGTTTTATTTCTTCGGCCTATCGTGACGCTGTTGCATTCTTAATTCTCATTGGTGTACTTGTGTTTAAGCCAAATGGTATTCTTGGCAAGAAGATAATGAGGGTATAGTAATGAAGAAAATAGCAGATTTACTAACATTAAAAAAACCTTCTATAATATGGATAATTATTCTTGTTACAATTCCGTTTGTTGTTAAAAGTGTATATTATCTGCATCTGATGAATTATGTATTGATCCTTATTATTTTGACTTTAGGATTAAATTTGCTGACCGGTTTTACAGGTCAGATATCCATAGGACATGCTGGTTTTTACGGAATCGGCGCATATGTATCTGCATATTTATCTGTAACAATGGGATTATCGTTTTGGATTGCATTTCCTATTTCCGGTATTATAACTGCTTTTATAGGCTATTTAATTGGCAAGCCTATATTAAAATTGAAAGGTGCATATCTTTCAATTGCATCAATTGGAATTGGAGAAATTACCAGACTTGTGCTTATAAACTGGACAAAAGTTACTCATGGCGCAGAGGGCTTTAAGGGGATCCCTTCACCGGTATTTTTTGGAATTGCCATAGATAATGACCTGAAATACTATTATTTATTGGTTCCTATAGTTATTATTATATATTTTTTAATAAATTCACTTATTGATTCAGAAGCGGGCAGAGCATTCAGAGCTATTCGCGATGAAGAAATTGCTGCTGAGTTCATGGGAATTAATGTTGCAAAAATGAAGTTAATGTCTTTTATTATTTCATCATTTTTAGCAGGCATTGCAGGCAGTCTTTTGGCTCACATGGATGGTTACCTTTCGCCGTTTAGTTTTAGCTTTACTCAATCAGTATCATTTCTTATGATGATTTTGGCAGGAGGACTTGGTTATAAATGGGGTCCGATAATAGGAGTTTTTCTATTAACATTTGCTAAGGAATGGTTTCGTTTTTTCAATGAGTACCAGCTTATTATATATGGCTTGATGCTTGTTTTAATTATAATGTTTATGCCTAAAGGTATTTATGGTTCCTTTAAAGAAATTTTCCTTAAGCTTATGCGAAGGAGGAATGAAGATGCCAGATAATGTACTTGAAATTAAAGGAATTACGAAAAAATTCGGAGGGCTGACAGCTCTTTCGAAATTAGATTTAGAAGTTGAGCAAGGATCAATACACGCAATTATCGGTCCCAATGGATCAGGAAAAACTACTTTTTTTAATGTCATAACAGGATTGTATGTTCCGGATGAGGGTTCTGTAATTTTCTGCGGAAAGGATGTAACCGGAACTGTGCCGTATAAAATGGCACGATTAGGTATGGGACGTACTTTTCAGACTATATTTCTATTTAAACAAATGACAGTATTAGAGAATGTTCTCATAGGTTTGCAGAGTGAATCGGAATACAAATTAATCAACAATATGATTATGACACCTAAACGCCAATTATATGAAAAAGAATTGCATGAGAAAGCATATGAACTTCTTGCCTTTGTAGGATTGTATGATCAAAGAAATGATATTGCATGCAATCTGCCTTATGGGAAGCAGCGTCTTTTGGAAGTTGCACGAGCAATGGGTATTAACCCGAAGATCATTTTACTTGATGAACCGGCAGCGGGTATGAATCCGCAAGAAACGTCGGAACTTATTGAGAGAGTAAAAAATATTCGCAATAAATATAATATGACAGTATTAATCATTGAGCACGATATGAAGTTAGTTATGCAGCTTGCTGATACTATTACATGTCTTGACCATGGCTCGGTAATAGCTTGCGGTAACCCCAAAATAGTAACTAAGGATAGCAAGGTAGTAGAAGCTTACTTGGGGATAGTAGGTGAAAAGGATACAATAGAATATAATAAAGTTGATTAAGAAAAGGATCAACTGATTAAAATGGGGATATAAAATATAAAAGACCGCCCCAACGGTAGAAAGGATATTTTACGACTATGCTTAAACAGATTTTAGAGATTAAAGATATTTTGGATGGGATGGTAACAGGTAATGATGTTGCAGATTATCTTCGTGAACGCGGTGCAAAATCAGTTATTATAACTCCTATTGACGGAGAACAAGGACATACAGACTTTCTAAAAATACAAATTAACGGTACGATGGGAAAATCTGTGGGAGGAGATGAACCAACATTAGGAATTATTGGAAGATTAGGAGGTATTGGAGCACGACCTAATCGCATAGGCATAGTATCTGATGCGGATGGTGCGATTGCAGCACTGGCAGTTGCCCTGAAATTAGTAGAAATGCAAGAAAGAGGAGATAAACTTCGGGGAGATGTTATTATTTGTACTCATATTTGTCCGAACGCACCAATATTACCCCATAAGCCTGTTCCGTTAATGAATTCTCCTGTTGATATGGAAATGTTGAATAAATATGAAGTGTCACAAGAAATGGATGCAATTTTGTCCGTTGATGCGACTAAAGGAAATATTATTTTGAATAACCGGGGTATTGCAATAACGCAAACAGTCTTAAACGGTTATATTTTACCTGTAAGCCAGGAATTGCTTGAATTGGAAAGCTACTGTACCGGCATGCTGCCTGTTGTTCTTCCTATATGTCAGTATGACATTACTCCTTATGGTAATGGTCTTAGTCACATAAACAGTATTGTTCAGCCATCTGTGGCAGCTAATGTTCCTGTTGTAGGTGTAGCTATTACTGCACAATCAACGGTACCGGGATGTGCAACCGGCTCATGTCAAGAAACCGATATACGTGATGCAGCTGTGTTTTGTGTTGAGGTAGCAAAATCCTTTACTAAAGAAACAGATCTTTTTTACAATAAAACAGAATACAATCGTTGTATTGAATTATATGGTGAGTTTACTCATTTTAAAAGATCGGAGTGATCGTCTTGCTAAGTGTAAAAAACATTCGTTGCAGTTATGGAAACATTGAAGTTTTAAAGGGTATAAGCTTAAAAGTCGAAGAGGGTCAAATAGTTGCTTTAATAGGTGCTAACGGTGCAGGAAAAACTACTACGTTAAAAGCAATTTCGGGTATTCTCCCAATTACGTCTGGGTCTATAACTATTAATAATGTAGATATCAGCAGGGAAAAACCTTATAATATGGTTAAACATCGCATGTCACAGGTGCCGGAAGGACGTCAGGTTTTTCCCGAACTTTCTGTATTAGACAATCTGCTTTTAGGGGGATATGCAATAAAAGACAAGAAATGCGTGAATGATAGAATTGATAATATGCTTGAATTCTTTCCTAGGCTCAGAGAACGTGCAAAACAGCATGCAGGAACACTATCCGGAGGAGAACAGCAAATGCTTGCAATTGCACGAGCGTTGGTATCTGATCCAAAGCTGTTGTTAATGGATGAACCTTCAATGGGTCTTTCACCTAAGTTGGTTGGTGAGGTTTTTGATATTATTGTTGATTTAAAGAATCAAGGCATCACTATTCTATTGGTAGAACAAAATGCTCATATGGCATTGAATATAGCAGATTATGCATATGTCATACAAACCGGTGAAATTGTTATTTCGGGTACGGGTCATGATATGAGTGCAAATGATGAGGTTCGCAAAGCATATCTTTCTGAATGATTAGGATAAGATACTTATAAACAGATTGAATTATTTTTATTTGAAAAATACTTCTTCCATTTGTTTGTAAGGTGGAATTAGCTTTTAATTGAACTTTCTTAATTATAAAATATTCTATAAAAATAAAAGGAGTAAAATATATGGAAAGAAAGAAAAAAGCAAAAGTAAAAATTACAGTATTAAAAACGTTATATCATGAGGATCTTGTTAAGGAATATTTATTACCAGATCAGCAGGCAACATATGGTCCTTGTTATCGCCACCACGTGGGGCAGGAATTCATTATTGACAGCTTTGACAAACCGGCAGAATTTTGTTCTTGGGCGTGGTCGGATATCCACCGAGAGTTTATTTCAGTGATGTTCAATGCCGATTTTCCAAACTTTAAAGATGGAGGGACTATCATCGCAACCTGTACGGATGGTTTAAGACCGGTTGTTTTCAAAGTAGAACGAATCGATTGTTAATTAATGTTAAAATAGTGAAAGACATCCTTTGCTGTAATCATAGAAAATACGAAAAACTAATTATATTGAAAACAGGTAAATATGAAAAAAACCCCGGTAGGCAGAATATATTTTAAGATACTGGGGTTTTGATTTTGATACTAATAAAACAGTACCTTCAATGAAACCTCTTATTATTATAATCGGAATGTTTGAAAATTTCTTTCCTAAAGCAACCATCAATCTGCACTAAGTGCTATATCGGAAATTTTCGATTTAACCTTTAAGCAATCTTTAAAATTATATTGCGGATGTAAAATTTATGTGTTATAATTTTACCGCGTGGTATATACCAGCATACCAATTATGAAAGAGTGTGATACTATCAAAAACAAATCATACATTCCTCCGGCTTATATTCAAATCAGGGATATCCTTGTAGAGAAAATAAATACAGGGGAATTAAAAAGTGACAATCAGTTACCGTCAGAGAGAGAACTAAGCGAAACATATAAGATTAGCAGGATGACTGCAAGGAATGCGCTTACACAGCTTGTGGACTCCGGCTATGCCTACAGACTTAAAGGAAAAGGTACATTTGTAAGATTTCCGAAAATCGAGAGAGATTTTGTCAGGCTCAGCGGCTTTTCTCAAATGTTAAAGTCTAAAGGAATCAAGCCAAGCAACAAAATTGTAAAGTCGGGAATTGTTGTGGCTGATAAAAAAATAGCCTCACTGTTGGAAACAACAATGGGAACGAAGGTTTATGAGATTGTCCGTATAAGATATGGAAATGATATCGCGCTGGCACTGGAATATTCTTATTTACCTGTCAACTTGTTTGACAATTTGCTGCAATATGATTTTGAAAACGATTCACTGTACAAGGTTATAGAAGAAAATTACAACTACAAGCTAAAATATTCCAAGCAATGGATAAAAATAATTACCTTAAATAAAGAAGAATCTAAATTATTAAATGTGAAAGAAAATACGCCGGCATTTTTGTTGGAATCTATATCATACGACATGGATGAAAAAGTCGTAGAGTCTACATTATCATTAAATATTGGTGATAAAACAGCTTTTTATACCGAGCTGTGGCCAAGTAATATTTAAATAAATAAAAAATGAGGTGGAAGATGTCTGATTCGATTGTTTCTTTAATAGATGTTGAAAAAAGTTTCGGAAAAAATAAAGTTGTTAAGAAAATGAATGTTGAAATAAAGGAAGGGGAATTTCTGACTTTGCTCGGACCTTCGGGATGCGGGAAAACTACAACCCTGAGAATGATCGCAGGGTTTGAAGAAGCCACTTCCGGAGCAATCAAGGTTCAGGGAGAAAGTGTTGAAGATAAGGAGCCTTTTGAAAGAGATGTAAATACGGTTTTTCAGAACTACGCTCTTTTTCCGCACATGAGTGTATTTGATAACATAGCTTATGGCTTGAAAATAAGAAAAAGACCCAAGGATGAAATAACAAAACGAGTTAATGAAATGCTGGATCTTGTTCAGCTTAAGGGATATGAAAACAGAAAGCCAGATGCTCTATCCGGAGGACAAAAGCAAAGAGTCGCAATTGCCAGAGCTCTCATAAACAATCCTAAAGTTCTGCTGTTGGACGAGCCTCTTGGTGCACTTGATCTCAAGCTTAGAAAGCAGATGCAGGTAGAGCTGAAAAGACTGCAAAAGAAGCTTGGAATTACCTTTGTTTATGTAACTCATGACCAGGAAGAGGCTCTTACAATGAGTGACAGAATAGCGGTAATGAACGAAGGCGTGATAGAACAGCTTGCAACGCCCAGAGAGATTTATGACAGACCGTTTACTAAATTTGTGGCAGGCTTTATCGGAGAATCTAATATTTTTGACGGTAAGGTTAAAGCTTTACACGATGGAATTTTAGACGTGGAAACATCATCAGGTACAATGAAGGTAAAGGGAAGCGGATTTGATGTGGGTGAAAGCATCCACGTGTCAATAAGACCGGAGTATGTAAAGGTGAATTCCGATCCTGTGGAAGGATTTGATCTCAAGGGAAATGTCAAGGATTATATATACATGGGAACTGTTGTAAAAACATCTGTTGATTTAAAAGATAATATTGAAATAAAGTATTCCCGATTTGAAAAGGATGAAGATTTCAAAGAAGGAGATTCTGTAAACATATACTGGAATCCTGAAAGAGCTGTTGCCATAAAGGCTAAAAAGTAGCGTGGAGGACCATATGCAAAAAAATACTTTTAAACGAAAAACACTGCCGTCCTTAGCTATGGCCGGACCGGTTTCCTTATGGATGATTTTATTTGTAACACTGCCCATGCTGTATATTATTTATATAAGCTTTATGTCCAGAGGAGTGTTTGGCGATGTTGTATATAAATTTTCATTGGAAAGCTATGAAACATTACTGGACAGCACATATTTTAAAGTTATATTAAAATCTATAAAGGCAGCATTCGTAACAACTGTGCTGTGTATTCTTATAGGATATCCGTTTGCGTATTATATTGCGAAAAAACCAAAGGAAGTAGCGTCAAAGCTTATAATGCTCATTATGATTCCTTTCTGGACAAACTCTTTGATGAGACTTAACAGCTGGCTTCTTTTGTTTCAGACAAGCGGACCCGTAAATAATTTTCTTCTGAGTACGGGTTTTATAGACACACCTATGAGCTTTGTATATACAGATGGTCTTGTAATGGTTGGTATGATAACAAATATGCTTCCGTTTGCGGTGCTCCCAATGTACAGCTCAATTGAAAAATTAAGCAGGTCTCTTTTGGAAGCATCGGCAGATCTCGGTGCCTCCGGACGCACTACATTTTTCAATATAACACTGCCCCTTACATTTCCGGGAATATTTTCTTCTATAATATTGGTATTTATACCTTCTCTTGGTATATATACCGTAACGGACATGCTCGGCGGCGGAAAAGTCCTGTATATAGGAAATATTATTAAAAATCAATTCGGGTCAATACGAAACTGGCCTCTCGGGGCTGCACTTTCCGTACTGTTGATTGTTATAACGGGATTGCTTATTTATATATACACCAGATTTGCAAAGATTGAAGATATGGAGGTGTTGTAAAATGAGTATTTCAAGAAAACAAAAAGGTAAAAGACGGCAGGAGCTGCTGGGAACTATTTACTCAGTTGCCATATACACCATACTGTATATTCCGGTATTTGTAATGATGATGTTTTCATTCAACAATCAAAGATATAACTATTACTGGAATGGTTTTACGACTCAGTGGTATGCAAAATTATTTAATAATTCAGCCGTTATCGGAAGCTTATGGTATTCGGTGGTAATTGCAGTATTAGCAACTGTGATTTCTGTTACGATAGGTACAATCGGTGCACTCGGATTAAAGAAATATGAATTCAGAGGAAAGAAATTCATTAACAATATGCTGTATATACCCATAATAGTTCCCGAAATTGTCATGGCGGTGGCACTGCTTATTATATTCATCAAGATAGGCTTGTCTCTGGGGATGGGAACTATATTAATAGGTCACTGTACTTTCTGCATACCTTATGCGGTAGTTACAATCAAGGGTCGTATAAGCGGTGACGGCTACAGCCTTGAGGAGGCATCAATGGATCTCGGTGCCAACAGAATCAAGACATTTTTAAACGTAACTCTTCCGAGTATTATGCCGGGAGTAATGAGTGCGGCATTTCTGTCATTTACTCTTTCAATAGATGATGTTGTAATGAGTAATATGCTTGCAGGAGCAAAAAATTCAACATTGCCGGTTTTGATTCTTTCAATGAACAAGACAGGAGTTACGCCGGATGTAAATGCACTCACAACAATCATGATTCTATTCATTGTTATAGCAATGATTTTGAATAATTTTATCAGAAATGCGTTAAAGAAACGCGCAAAAATGGAGGAAAACATATGAAAAAACTTATTTCCATGCTATTAATCTCAGTTTTAATCATGGGGCTTTTTACAGGCTGTGGCTCCAGTACCGATTCTGCTAAAGGCGGAAATGCAGAACCGAGCACGGAGCTCAACATCTATATGTGGCAGCAATATATATCTGACGATTTGATTGTTGAATTTGAAAAAGATAACAACGCTAAAGTAAATCTGTCATATATGAGTGATAACGCAGATGCTATCACTAAGCTTACGGCAGGCGGCGGACAAGAGTATGATCTTATAATGACATGTGATGCTTATATGGAATCACTTGTAGAAGGCGGATATGTTGAAAAAATAAACTTTGAAAATATTCCAAATGCAAAAAATATAAATGAATCATACTGGACTGCTAAAGAATACTGCGTACCGTATCTTATGAACTATATTTACATAGTTTATAACAAGGATACTAGCCCTGTTGAAATAAAGAGCTACAATGATCTTATAAATCCTGCATTAAAGGGGCAGATAGCTTCAATAGACGGTGCAAGAAACCTGTTTCCTATAGCACTTGTTGCTCTCGGATATGATCCTAACTCAATAAACGAAAATGAAATAGCCGAAGCTTATGAGTGGCTTGTGAAATATAACGACAATGTTGTAGCATACGGAAATGCAGAGCAAAATCTTACAAACGGAACTGCATCAGTTGCATTCACATATGACGGTAATGCTTCATGGGCTATGTCAGAGCTTGGAGATAAAAACAATCTTGTAATAGCTGATTTTGAAAAAGATCCGGTACAGCTTGGTTTTGACCTCTATGTAGTGCCGAAGGGAGCTAGGCATGTGGATCTTGCGGAAAAATTCCTTAACTACATCACTGACCCTGAGGTTATGGCTGCAAACCTTGTAGAATATCCATATTCATGCCCGAATGATGCGGCGGTTGAAGCGGCTTCAGACGATTACAAAAATGACCCTGCAAGAGATTTTGCTTACAAGGAAAATGTGTTTTTCCAAAAGGATGTAGGAAACGTAATTACAATATACAATGATTATTATCAGAAATTAAAGGTTGGGGAATAATCAGGTTAAACAGGAGAACATAATAATGCTAAAATTTGACGAACAGAAGCAATTGGACAGCGTTAACGGAGCATTGGCTCTCAGAAAAGAAATAGAGTCCATTGTAGACGGAATTTGTAATAAAGGATATAAAAACATCTGCTGGCTTGGTATAGGAGGAACATATGCATCTTCACTGCAGGCGGAAGTGCACATGAAGGAAAGATCGGCAATAAATTTCTTTGTTGAAAATGCTGCAGAATACATTACCACCGGAAACAAAAGGGTGGGCAAAGGTACCGTAGTGGTTATTTCCTCTGTTACGGGAAGCACAAAAGAAATGATTGACGGAGTCAAAAAGGCTAAGGAAGCAGGTGCCGAGGTTATAGGATTTGTTGATTATCCGGATACTGAACTGGCTAAAATGGCTGATTATCTCGTATCGTATCCAAAAAACGAGCAGCTTAAATTTTTTATGACTGCCGACAGATTTATGTATAATGCCGGAGAATTCGATGAATATAATGAGCTTTATGCCGAACTTGACGCACATCTTGCACAGGGACTTGCAGAGGTTGAAAAATCAGCCGATGAACTGGGAGAGAGGCTGGCAAGAAAGCATATGAATGACAGTATACATTATTTTGTTGGGGCAGGTAATCAGTATGGAGCAACGTACTCCTATGCAATGTGCTATTGGGAAGAGCAGCACTGGATAAGAACAAAATCTATTCACAGCGCGGAATTTTTCCATGGTATGTTTGAAATTATTGACAGGGATACTGCGGTTACGGTATTTGTGGGAGAAGACTCTCAGAGAGAACTCAGCGAAAGAGTTGCAAATTTTTTACCGAGAATATGTGCAAACTACAATATAATTGATACAAAGGATTATGAACTCAAGGGGATAAGTGAAAAATTCAGAGGACATCTTTCTCATCTGCTTATGAGAGTAATAACTTCAAGAATAGATGTTCACTTAGAAAAATTAAACTGTCACCCTATGGAGATAAGACGATATTACAGACAGCTTGATTATTAAGAGCTTGTCATCAATCTTACAGGCTGCTTCTTAATTATGAAGCAGCCTATTTTTTACTTATGAAGGGAGATTTTATGCAGGTTGGAATATTTACGTCGGGATATCAGCGCAGTGATGTGGAGGATATTTTCAGGGACGCCAAAAGATTTGGATACGACTATATTGAACTGTGGGGAGGCCGTCCTCACGCATATGCATATGACCTTAAGAGAGGACAGACAGATAAATTGCTGAGCCTCAGAGATAAATATGAAATTCCCATAAAGGTGTATACGCCGGAGCACAATGCATATCCGTACAATTACATGATAGGTGATGAATATCAAAGAAAAGAATCAATCGAGTATCTTAAAACCGCAATAGAAATGGGCAAAGCTCTCGGAGCGGAATACACGGTAATATCTGCCGGTCATGCCGGCTATGAAGCCACAAGGAAAGAAATATGGGAAAGACTGTGCAAAAGCATCAGAGAGCTGGTTGATTATGCGCAGGAAAAAGGGCACATGCTTCTTATTGAAGCGCTTACTCCGTATGAATCCAATGTATGTACGACAGCTAATGATCTTTGTGACATAATAGAATACATTGATTCAACTTATTTTGGTGCAATGTGTGATATTGTTCCCGCTTTTGTGCAGCAGGAAAGCATAATGAGTTATTTCAAGAAGCTTGGAAAAAATCTTAAGCATCTTCACATAATTGACAGCGACGGAAGCAGTGACACTCACCTTATGCCCGGAGACGGAAGCATTCCGCTTAAGGAGCTTATGGAGGAAATTCGCGGTTATGGGTATAATGAAGGTGCAACTATAGAGTTAGTTACGGCATACATTAACGAGCCTTCACTGTATGCAAAAAAGGCAATAGACAGATTAAAAAAAATAACAGAGCGTTGAGGATATTATGGATAAAAAAATAAGTATAGCCGCAGTTGGCGACAATTGCATAGATTTTTATGATAATACAGGTGAATATTATGCCGGCGGAAATCCGGTCAATGTTGCGGTATATGTAAAAAGGATGAACGGAAATTCATCATATACGGGTGTTGTCGGTAATGACGATTACGGAAGGTTTATGATTGAAGCCATAACCGCAAAGGGTGTTGACACATCTCACATTAGAATTTTAAACGGCAAGACTGCGATTACACACGTTGAAATTAAAAATGGCGACAGAATCCTGGGTGAATATGAAGAAGGCGTCATGGCAGATTTCAAACTGACGGAAGAAGACATAGATTTTTTGTGCAGCCATGATTTGGTTGTAACCGGCATATGGGGAATGATTGAATCTGAGCTTTATAAAATTAAGGGCAGAGGAGTGCCTGTTGCTTTTGATTTTGCAGATAAACTTGATTATGAAATAACACAAAAGGCTGTACCCTTCGTGGACTACGCATTTTTTTCCTGTGACAGCAAAAGTGATGATGAATTGCATGAGTTTATGAAATTCATTAAGTCCAAAGGTCCTGGCATAGTAGTTGTTACGAGAGGTGAAAAAGGGAGCATTGCTTATGACGGCAATGAATTCAGCAGCTTCGGAATAATAGAGTGTGATGTAGTAGACAGTATGGGAGCGGGAGACAGCTACATAGCCGGATTTCTTATGGGTATTCTTGAGGGAAAATCTGTTGAGGATTGCATGAAAAAAGGTGCTCTGAGCAGCAGTGAAACAATAGAATATTTTGGTGCTTGGTAGAGATTTTTGGTCAAACTATTGACTTTTTACTGAAATTGTGTTAAACCTAAAAATGATTTATTATAATATATATTTTCGTGATTTATAACAGATACATATTAATGATTTGATTATAAAGCTTGAAAATAGGCAGAATATTATTATAAATAAAATAGTTCAGTAAAAGATATTTTACAAAAAATTTTATTAACTGAAAGGAACAAGAAAATGAAAAAATTTAAAACTATTTTGGTTTTAGCTGTTGTGCTTATGATTTTAAGTGTAACAGCGTGCGCAAATCAGGAGAACACACCAAACGAAACTGCAGATATCAAGACAAATCTCGTGATGGGTTATACCACAGAGCCCGAAGGTCTTGATCCTCACAGAACTGCAGCAGCTTCCACATTTACGGTAACAAACAATATTTATGATACTCTTGTCGGAGTAGCACCTGACTGGGAGCTGATTCCAAGATTGGCTAAAGACTGGACTCTTTCTGAAGATGGAATGGAAATTACATTTGATTTAAGAGATGATGTAAGCTTTCATAACGGAAGAAAAATGACTGCAAAGGATGTAGAGTATTCATTTAACAGACTGAAGGATGCAGAAAGCCCGAGAGCGAGGGACTACGCAAATATAATTAAGATAGAAGTTTTAAATGACAATACCATAAAATTTATAACAGAAACATTGGATGTTGAATTATTAAAGAATTTTGCCTACCCTTGGGCAGCAGTTGTTCCCGAGGAAGCACAGGCGGATTTAAAAACAAAACCCGTGGGAACCGGTGCGTTTACATTGAAGGAATGGGTTCCTCAGCAACACCTTACATTGCAGAGAAATGAAAATTACTATAGTGACAAAGCAAAGCTTGAAACAGTTAAATTGGTACTGATACCTGATGCAACTTCTATGATGGCAAGCTTTCAGTTAGGGGATCTGGATATAGTTCCGTTAACAGGTGATCAGGTTACTATGGTTGAAAATAAATCCGAATACAAGGTTATATCTGAACCGATGAATGCTGTTCAGATTATGTCTTTAAATACAAAAAATCCGATATTGGCGAATGAAAAGGTCAGACAGGCGATGGCCATGGCCATAAACAAGGATGAAGTAATTGATGCTTCGATGTTTGGCTACGGTGATAAAATCGGCTCGCATCTGCCTCCTACTTCACCGGATTACTTCGATACGAACGATGTTATAGAATATAATCCCGAAAAAGCAAAGGAACTGCTAAAGGAAGCAGGATACGAAAACGGATTTGACGTCAGATTGTCACTTCCTAAAAATTATCAGCTTCATGTTGATGCAGGTCAGGTTATTGCGGACCAATTAAGTAAAATCGGAATTAATGCCAAAATAGAAATAATTGAATGGGGAACATGGCTAAGCGATGTTTACGGAGCAAAGAATTTTGACATGACTGTTGTGGGACACACCGGCCGACTGGATGCTTACGCATTTTTATCAAGATATAAATCAACTAGCAATGACTATATCAGCTTAACTACAGGCGAGGTTGATGAACTGTTGGAAAGAGCTCTGCAAGAGCTTGATGGGGATAAGCGAAAAGAAATATACAAAGATATTCAGGTTATTCTTGCTGAAAAGCTTCCCGCAATATATCTGCAGACACCGAGAACCATGCTTGCTTTGCAGAAAAATGTAGACGGAATGCAAATATTCCCGTTGGATTATTATGATTTCAAGGAAGTGTATTTTACAGAATAACAAATTAAGGTGAAAGATGTTAAAATATGTATTAAACAGAGTTAAAAGCTCTTTAGTTATACTGCTGGTTGTATCAATGATTACATTTTTTGTTCTCATGATTATACCGGGAAATCCTGCACAGCTCATCCTGGGAACAGACGCAACTGCTGAGGCAATAGAAGACCTTCGCATTGCCATGGGCTTAGACCGACCATACTATCAGCAATATTTAGGGTGGTTACTTGATTTGCTTAAATTTGACCTGGGAACATCCTATATTTATGGCGAAGCAGTTACTTCATTAATAATCAGAGCGATACCTGTTACATTTTCAATAGCAGTTTTCGCCATGCTCATAGCAACGATTACAGCTCTTTTTTTCGGTATTCTGTCTGCTGTGAAAAAGGATTCAATAATAGATTATTTTTCCAGGAGCATTATGCAGCTTGGAACAGCCATTCCTTCCTTTTGGATAGGAATGGTTTTTATTGTTTATTTTGGTCTCAGATTAAAATGGTTCCCTATATCCGGATTCGTCCCCATAAGCAGCAGCTTTGCAGGGTTCTTAAAAAGTATCGCCCTTCCTGCAATAGTTCTTGCCATAGGTGAAACGGGGACTCTTCTCAGGATAGTCAGAAGCTCCATGCTTGATTCATTAAAGCAGGATTACATGGATGCCGCAAGGATCAAGGGGCTCAACAAATGGAAAATATATATGAAATACGCATTGAGAGGTGCATTGATTGCACCGGTTACAATTATAGGCATGCAGTTTGCTAAGCTTGCGGGAGGAACGGTGGTTGTAGAAACTATTTTTGCTCTACCCGGTATAGGAAGATTGGTTTTAACCGCAGTTGAAAGAAGAGACATAGTTCTCTTGCAAGGACTGGTAATGTTTATTACCACGACGGTTATATTTATTACCCTGATGGTTGACTTGCTTATAATGACTATAAATCCAAGGATTAAATCCGTCGAAAGAGGAGAATAATGAAAAAGAATTTAAGCATAGCTCTTGGAATTTTCCTTGTAATTATAATTTTGACAGTTTGCTTATTGTCATTCATATACATGCCCCATGAACCGAATGAAATGAATATTTCACAAAAATTCTTAAAGCCCGGGGTGAACAGTGAGTATATTTTGGGAACCGATAATTTTGGACGAGATATACTTTCAAGGATTATGTACGGATCAAGGAACGTTCTCCTTGTAGGAATCGGTTCAGTCAGCCTGGGTACATTTATCGGGATTATATTGGGGGCAATTGCCGCAATTAACAATAAGCTTTTAAGCGCTGTCATCATGAGAATAATGGATGGGTTAATGGCCTTTCCGGGAATATTGCTCGCCCTGATGCTTGTTACGGTTGTAGGAAGGGGTATCAAGGGCTCGGTAATTGCCATAAGCATTTTTATGGTGCCTGTTTTTTCCCGCTTAGTTTATTCGATGATATTGGATACCGAAAATCTTTTGTATATAAAGGCTGCAAGGAGCTACGGCAGTTCAAATTTAACAATTTTTATGAGGCATTATATACCTGCGATGCTTCCGAGGCTGGTAACTCAATTCAGTTCAGCCATCGGTTCTGCAGTTATGATTGAAACATCACTGTCATTTTTAGGTCTCGGTATACAGCCGCCATTTGCCAGCTGGGGGTTGATGCTGAGCGAATCTAGACAGTTTTTTCTCAATTATCCTTATTTAGCTGTGGCTCCGGGAATAGCGATAATTATGACAGTTCTTGGATTTATACTGATTGGGGACGGATTGAACGATATGCTGATTCATAGGAGGTCCGACGATGAATGAGACAGTTGTATTAAAAAACCTTCACATAAAAGACGGAAAAAATACTCTTGTGAGCAATACATCCCTTACCATTGAAAAGGGAGATATATACGGATTGGTGGGAGAATCGGGTTCGGGAAAAACCCTGACCGCAAAAGCAATCATCAATTTGCTGCCTGAGGGACTAAAATTTACGGCAGACGAAATAAATGTTGCGGGTAAAAATATATTAAAAGCATCACAAAATGAGGTGACTATGTATATAGGTAAAAACGCCGGATATATACCGCAAAATACCGTATTTTTCCTGCATCCCATGATAAAAATCAAAAATCAGATAGCCGATGGATACGTGCACCATATGAAAAGAAGTAAAGCGGAGGGCTTGAAAATCAGCTTACAGCTTTTGGATATGGTGGGTTTTGAAAATCCGGAAAGCATTCTTAATTTTTATCCGTGGCAATTAAGCGGAGGCATGCGCCAAAGAGTAAATATCGCAATGGCATTGATGAATAATCCTGCCTTTATAATAGCAGATGAGCCTACAACCGCATTGGACAGTACAGTGCAAAAGCAGGTCATGGAATTGTTTAAGAAAATTAATGGGGATACGGGTATCTCGATATTATTGATATCCCACGACCTGAGCCTGATAAAGCATTACTGCCTCAAAATCGGTGTGATGTATGCCGGTCAGATAGTGGAATCCGGGTATTCAAAAGATATATTTGAAAATCCAAAGCATCCCTATACGCAATTATTAATAAAAATGATGCCTACTATGAATATTAAGAAAAACGAACCGATTCCTGAAATAAAGGGGTTCGTTCCCGAAAAAGGAAGAGACAGCCAAGGATGCTTGTTTAAAGAGAGATGTCCCTTTGCTATGGATGTTTGCGGCATAAGTGTAAAGGAACATAATGACAGCGGACATTATTACAGATGCAATCTATATTAAGAGGAAAAATGAAAACAGTTATTGAAGTAAGAAACATAAGAAAAGAATATATAACAAAAAAGCATTTCCTCACAGGTAGGACACAGGAAAAAGTGACGGCAGTTAAAAATTCATCCTTTAAGGTTGAAGAAGGAAAAACTGTAGGGATTGTAGGAGAGTCCGGAAGCGGGAAATCAACAACAGGCGAAATTGCAGGAGGATTGCAAAACCCATCCTTTGGCAATGTATTTTATTATGGGAAAAATATCGCTGAAATGACGAATGAAGAATGCCACGATTACAGGAAAAATGTCCAATTCATATTTCAGGACCCCAAGGGCTCCATGGACCCCAATTATACCGTAGGGGACAATATTGCTTTTCCGTTAATAACTTTTGATATAGAAAAGAACAAAAAAGATGCAATGCTTAAGGTTGAAGAAATGCTGGAGAAGGTTGGATTGGATAAGGATATAAAAAACAAATATCCTTCTGAAATCAGCGGTGGTCAGTGTCAGAGGGCAGCTATAGCAAGAGCCCTGGCTGTAAACCCAAAGGTGATAGTCTGCGATGAGCCGGTTTCGGCATTGGACGTTTCGATTCAGGCACAAATACTGAATTTATTAAAAAGGCTGCAAAAGGAATATAATATTTCCTACCTGTTTATTTCTCACGATATAGGTGTTGTAAACTATATGTCCGATACCATAATCGTAATGAGCAAGGGTAATATAGTTGAAATGGGAGATGCAAAGGAAATATTTTTAAACCCAAAAGAAAGCTATACAAAGAAACTGTTGGAGAGCGGATTCTTTTAAAGATAGGAGAACAGTAGGTGAACATAGAACTAAAAGAAAATGAAAAAATTGAAGACCTGCAGTGCAACGGATTAAAAATCATTCAAAATAAAAAATGGTTTTGCTTTGGCATGGACGCAGTCCTGCTGACAAATTACTGCGACATAAAAAACAATTCCATCGTAGTCGATTTAGGTACCGGCACAGGAATAATACCTATACTTTTAAGCGGAAAAAGAAATTATTCCAAAGCATACGCAATCGAAATACAGGAGGAAGTTGCAGAGATGGCAAGGCGAAGCGTCATGCTTAATAATCTGCAGGATAAAATTGAGGTGCTGAATATTGACCTTAAGGATGTTTTGAATTATCTTCAGCCAAATTCCTTTGACGCGGTAATTTCCAACCCGCCCTACAAACTGAACAACAGCGGCATTATAAATCCTTCCGATAAAAAGGCAATTTCAAGGCATGAAATAATGTGCTCCTTAGAGGACGTCATAAGCAAGGCATCGTCCCTCTTAAAGCAATACGGACGTTTTTACATGGTTCACCGCCCCGACAGGCTGGCAGATATAATGTGCCTTTTAAGAAAATACCGTCTGGAGCCGAAACAGATACGTTTTGTTCACCCAAGAGCTGCCGAGAAGCCAAACATGATTTTAATCAGAGCTTCCAAAAACGGAAATCCCGAATTGAAATTTGACCCACCGCTTTATATTTACGGCGAAGATGGTAAGTACACAAAGGACGTATACGACATATATCAGTGTAAAGCGACACACATTCAATAAAAATTCTTCTAAGAAATAATATATGCAAAACTAAAATCATATTTTAGTTTTGCATATATTTGACTGGAAAAAGAACTTCGTTTTTTATTGTGATATTTTTACATTATGAATCCGATCTAAGGGCTTAACTGCCGGACCTTCAAGTACATTTCCTTTTATATCGAACCTTGAACCGTGACAGGGACAATCCCATGTTTTTTCAGCTTCGTTAAATGAAAGAGAGCATTTCAGGTGAGAGCATACGGGATTGATTACAAAATAATCTCCCTTTTCATCCTTATATACACCAATCTTCATGCTGTGGTAATTTATAATTTTACCTTCTCCAACCTCAATATCATCTACATCGTCAGGGGGCGGAGCAATTCTTTTTGCAAAGGATTTTAATATGACGCCCACTGAATTAAAAAATTCCTTTGAAGATTGTGCTACTGTATATCTCGACGGATTGAACACATCAGAAAAATCATCCTCTATATTCAATATTTTATTTCTTAAAATTATGGCTGCGGCGGCAGAATGGGACATACCCCACTTTTTAAAGCCTGTTGCAACATACAAGTTATCTACGCTGCTGGAGTACAAGCCTATAAAAGGTACTTTATCGTAGCTCTTGCAGTCCTGCGTCGACCATTTTGAAACTATTTCGGCACCCGGGAAGTTTTCGTTTAAGAAATCCTCTAATTCCCTGTAGGAATCCTCTTCATTTTCCTTTTCTCCCGTACGGTGCTTTCCCCCTCCTAACAATAAAATATTTTCCTTATCAGAAAATTGATATCTCATGGAGTATACAGGTTCAGTGTGATTTATGTACATTCCTTCAAACGGTTCTTCTTTTGTTTTAGCAGCAAGAATGTATGACTTTTCCTGATACAACCTTAAAAAGTATA
Organism: Sedimentibacter hydroxybenzoicus DSM 7310; assembly: GCF_013403245.1. Lineage (GTDB taxonomy): Bacteria > Bacillota > Clostridia > Tissierellales > Sedimentibacteraceae > Sedimentibacter > Sedimentibacter hydroxybenzoicus. Next base: position 369,565 of record NZ_JACBNQ010000002.1, read on the forward strand.
GCCCAAAGCTGTTGTCAAAGGGATAATGTGTCGCTACTATTACCTTATCGGCTTTTATTTCTCCTGCATCTGTTGTCACAAGATGTTTACCGTCTGAAGGTTCAATATTAAGAGCCCTTACATTTTCATAAACTTCACAATTTTCTGTCCGGTTTATAATGTTATACAGTGTATATAAATATTTAAGAGGATTAAACTGGCCTTGATTTTTAATGCCTATGGCACCCTTTGCTTCTATGGGTAGAGGAATGCTTTCGGTGTAAAAACCGTCAACTCCAAGCTTCTCGTAGGCATCAAGCTCTTTTTTTATTTCATCATGCTCCCGGTCGGTTACGGCATAGACATATGCTGTTTGCTCTTTATAATCACATTGAATATTATTTTCTTCGATTATTTTTTTATATAGCCTTATTCCTTCTTCATTGGCTTTAAGATATTTTTTAGCTTCCTCAAGAGAAAAGCTGTTTATTAAATAATCATAAATTAATTCGTGTTGAACCGTAATTTTAGCAGTTGTATAGCCGGTTACTCCATAGCCGACCGTTGTGGCTTCTATTATTCCTATTTTAAGTCCGCTGTCCTTTAACAAATAAGCAGTGTTAAGTCCGGTTAATCCTGCGCCAATTATTAAAACATCATAGCTGCTGCCGTTTACTTTATCACTATTTTGTGTAGCTTCAATTTTATTATCAGCCGATTCATGCCAATATGAACGTCTTGGGTATTCCATACACTACCTCTTTCTTATTTAATATGGTTTTAAATATTGTTTCATAAATAAATCAATTTATTCTGATATTAATTTGATGTGCAATCATGTAAAGTTACGCTGGAAGTATGTCTTATATTGTGGTAAAATTTAATTAATTGTTGTTTTGTTTTAAGACTGTAAGATAAACAGGAGAAATATGTATAGATATATGATATTTATAGTTAAGTTACAAATAAATCAAGATTAGTTAAAATATAGTACGCAAGTCAAGCAAAAAAAGCTTGTGTAATGGTATTTATATTTTGTGCAGAGGTAAATATGAAAAATTATACCCAAGTTTATGTGAAAAATAGTTTTGAAGCGGCAGAAATGTATTGCAAAGCTTTTGGCGCAGAAATTACATTTGAAGTGAAAAATGATACCGAAACTGCTTATGTACACTGTGAATTATCCGTAAATGGTGAAGGTTTTTTAGCATTAGGCGAAGCAGCAAACCCTTGTGACATAAACTTAGTTCACAAAATGAAATGGGAAACAATGACTTTTAACGTTTTTGAGATGGGAAGCGAAGAATCGGTTTATAATGCCTTTAATATTTTGAGTAATGGCGGTGTTATTATTAATCCCATTCATGAAGTTCCGTGGAGCAAATGTTGTGCCACTGTTATTGATAAATTTGGAGTGTGTTGGTGGATTTCAATTTAATAAACAAAAATAAGAATTTTGTTATTAGTTATTAAAAATATCATAACCACTTGATTGTCGAGAAGTTAGTATGGTTAAAGAAATTTATTCTTGACAATATTTTCGATTTAATGTAAGATGATACGTATATTAAAATCCAAATACAGTGATTGGAACAGTAGGCGCGGGTCGGTCTCAAAGAGATATAATCGTTTGGTGTGAGGTTATAATTCCAAATGCGTTGAAAATCATCCATGAGTATAATTTCTGAAATAACAGTAAGAAATTACGTATAAATGCGTTAAATTTTCGAGTGACATATATTTAAAGTATTTATATGTAATTTGGGTGGTACCGCGATTTTCGTCCCATGTCTTTGACATGGGGCTATTTTATTACAGGAGGAGAAGAATGAAGCAATTTAAAGATATCTCAAAAGCAGATTATAAACAGTATGAACAAGAAATATCAAAATATTGGAATGAGATTGATTTATTAAAACAAAGTGTTGAAACAAGAAAAGATAAAGAACCCTTTATTTTTTACGAAGGACCGCCGACAGCCAACGGCAGACCGGGCATTCACCACGTTATAGCAAGAACATTGAAGGATTCTGTTTGCAGATACAAAACGATGGAAGGATTTCAGGTAAACAGAAAAGCAGGCTGGGACACTCACGGACTGCCCGTAGAAATCGAGGTTGAAAAGCAATTAGGATTAAAGGACAAAAACGATATTGAACAATACGGTATCGATAAATTCAATGAAAAGTGCCGTCATTCGGTATTTACCTATGAAGCACAATGGCGCGAAATGACTGAACGTATGGCTTATTTAATAGATTTGGATGACCCGTACATCACATTGGAAAATGACTATATTGAGTCAGAATGGTGGATACTTGACAACATGTTCAAGCAGGGACTCATGTATGAAGGTCATAAAATACTTCCATACTGCCCGAGATGCGGAACAGGTCTTGCATCTCACGAGGTTGCACAAGGATATGAAGAAATAAAAACAGTAACTGCATATGCAAAATTCAAGAGAAAAGATGCAGATGAATATTTTATAGCATGGACAACAACTCCGTGGACTTTATTGTCCAATGTTACCTTAGCGGTACATCCGGAGGTTGATTATGTAAAGGTAAAAACAAAAGATAAAGAAGATGTAAAAGGCGAGGTATACATCCTTGCAAAGGCATTGGCAGATAAGGTTGTAAATGAAGAATATGAAGTGTTGGAGGAAATGAAGGGTAAAGCGTTAGAGTTCATCGAATATGAACAGCTCATGCCTTTCGTTGAAGTACCTGCAAATAAAAAAGCATTCTATGTAACGTGTGCCGATTATGTAACAACTGAAGATGGTACGGGTATAGTTCATACTGCTCCTGCATTTGGTGAGGATGACTACAACACGGGAGTTAAATACGGACTTCCTGTTTTAAATCCTGTCGACGACTCAGGCAGATTCAGAGGAACACCGTGGTCTGATATGTTTGTAATGGATGCAGATCAGCCGATATTAAAATGGTTAAAGGAAAATAACAAGCTTTATAAAAAGGAACCGGTTCTCCACAACTATCCGCACTGCTGGAGATGTCATACACCTTTATTGTATTATGCGAGACCGAGCTGGTACATTCAGATGACGAAATTAAAGGATATATTGATTGAAAATAACAATTCTGTTGAATGGTATCCTGAATTTGTCGGTGAAAAGCGTTTTGGCAACTGGCTTGAAAACTTAAATGACTGGGCTATTTCAAGAAGCCGTTACTGGGGTACTCCGCTGCCGCTGTGGAGATGTGAATGCGGTCATGTGGAAAGCATCGGCTCAAGAAAAGACTTGGCTGAAAAAGCAGTAGAAAAAATAGATGAAAACACAATAGAGCTTCACAGACCTTATGTTGATGACGTTCATATAGTTTGCCCCGAATGCGGTAAGCATATGACAAGAGTCAAGGATGTAATCGACTGCTGGTTTGACTCAGGTGCCATGCCTTATGCACAATGGCACTATCCGTTTGAAAATAAAGAAAGATTTGACGATTTGTTCCCGGCAGATTTCATATGTGAGGGTATCGACCAGACGAGGGGATGGTTCTATTCATTGATAGCAATTTCCACATTTGTTATGGGTAAATCTCCATATAAGAGAGTGCTGGTTAACGACCTTATACTTGATAAATACGGCAAGAAAATGTCTAAATCAAGAGGAAATACGGTTGATCCCTTCGATTTGTTTGACAGATACGGCGCAGATGCATTGAGATGGTATTTATTATACGTTTCACCTGCATGGTCACCTACAAAATTTGATGAGGACGGATTAAAAGAAGTATTAAGCAAATATTTCGGAACTATAAAAAATGTTTATACATTCTTCTCGCTTTATGCCAATACAGATTCTATAAATCCTAAGGAATTCTTCATTGAATACAAGGAAAGACCTGAACTGGACAGATGGATTATATCTAAATTCAACAATTTGGTTAAATATGTAAGAGAAAGCATGGGTGTTTATGACCATAACAAGTCGGTGAGGGCAATTCAGGAATTTGTAAATGAAGATTTGTCAAACTGGTATATCAGACGTTCAAGAAGAAGATTCTGGGCTACAGAGCTTACTGAAGACAAAAAGGCAGTTTACAACACTACTTATGAAATACTGGTTGGCGTTGCGCAATTAACAGCTCCCTTTGCACCTTATTTGTCTGAAGAAATATACAGAAACTTAACAGGCGAAGCATCAGTTCATTTAAGCTATTATCCTGAAGCTTGCGAAGAATTAATAGACGAAAATGTTGAAAAGAGAATGGACCTTGTAAAGGATCTCGTTAAGCTTGGAAGAAGCTCAAGAGAAAATGCGAAAATAAAAGTAAGACAGCCAATAAGAAAAATTCATATAGACGGAAAATATCAGGCATTGATAGAAGATTTAGTTCCGTTGATAAAAGAAGAATTGAACGTTAAGGAAGTTGTGTTCGAACATGATTTGAAGGAATTCATGGATTTCTCACTAAAACCGAACTTTAAGGTTGCAGGACCTTTGCTTGGAAGCAATGTTAAGCTTTTTGCCGCTGAATTAGCGAAAGCTGATTCTTTGGAAATAATCAGCAAGGTTCAGTCAGGAGAAAAATGTGAGTTAACTGTAAATGGTCAGACAGTAGAGCTTAATGATGAGCTTTTGGATATCCGTATAGCTGCAAAAGAGGGATACGATGTATCAACAGGCAACAATTTATTTACAATCATAGACACGGAGTTAACCGAAGATTTGATTAATGAAGGCTTTGCCCGTGAGTTTACATCCAAGGTTCAGCAGATGAGAAAGAATAACGGATATGAAATGATGGACAGAATAAAAATATTCTATAAAGGTACAGAAGAAATAGACAAAGCTGTTAATGAGTTTGCTGAATTCATCAAAAAAGAAACATTGGCAGATACAATTGAAAAGGCTGATGATGCTGCAATGGAAGTTCAGAACCTGAATGGAATCGACACAGGAATGAAGTTAGAAAGAATTTAAGAGAAAATCAATAAACGGTATAGGAAAAATTCCTATACCGTTTTCTGAATGCAGCCCTTGCTTGAAGTAATTAATATTGACTTACAGGCATCGGAGATGTTAATATATATATTAATATATAGAACTTGGGAAGAATAATATAATAAAGTGAGATAATCAAGATGAAAATTGGAATGAATCGTACCCTTCTTTATGAAGAAGTGGTAGAAGCATTATATAAGCTTATAGATGAACATAAGATTAAACCGGGCGATCAATTTCCATCGGAACGTGAATTAGTTAAGAAATGGGATATAAGCCGGAATGTTTTGAGAGAAGCCTTTCATATTCTTGAAAATAGAGGAATAATTATGTCAAGGCAAGGTAAAGGCAGATTCTTGCGTACTCTTCCGGATAAGGAATACGATATCAACAATGAAAGTTTATCTAAAAAGCTTGAAAGATATTCGCTTTTGGAAATTTATGAAACGCGTCAGGTTTTAGAAACAAAGGCAGTAGAATTAGTGGTGAAATATGCTTCTGATGATGATATTCGCGAAATATGTGAGTATTATGACAAGCTTTATAAAGCTTTAAAGGAAAGTGATTCTACGAACGGTGAATTTGATATGCACCGTATGTATGCGAAAAAATGCAAGAATAATTTTTTGGAACAAATCATTAATATAGCGTTTAAAACTACATTTGAGATAATGAACAGTACATTCCATGACGTTCTCATAGTACACACAGTGGAAGAAAGTATGAAGGCTCACGGAGAGATTATTGAAGGTATGAAGTGTCGTGATGCTGAACGTGCCGGAAATGCAATGAAAAACCATATCCAACGCACTATTGATATTTTGCTGTAAATAATAATATCTGTTTTTTTATTATCAAATTCTAAATCTTTCAATACATTTTAGAAGTAATAGTTTATGCTATTCATACGATAATAATTAAAAAAAAATCAGTTGACAGAATATATTTTACAATATAGAATAGAATGTGCAAACGTTTAAAATGCTTCGCCTGTATAAGAATCAAGGAAGCATTATATTTTTACAACAAGAGGGTGACCAAGTAACTTGGTTGATTAATGATTAAAAAGGAGTGCATCATGGATAACATTGAAAGAATAATTAATGAAGTAAACAAAGAGAAAGTCAGGGAAACTGTAGAGTGGCTGACACACAATACGCCTTATAGACTTGCAGGAAGCTATGATGAAAAATTTGCAGCCGAATATATAACCGATAGAATGAAGCAATACGGGCTGGAAGTTTTTAATCAGGAATTTTACACGTATAACAGCAACCCTGTCAGCTCCGAGTTAGAAATTATATCACCCATAGCAATAAAGATGGACAGCCTGCCATGTGCCCACATTAAATCTACCTCAGAAGAAGGAGAAGTTTTCGAAGTAGTATATTTGAAAAGCGGTTCTTACGATGATTATAAGGGAATAGACGTTTCGGGCAAGATGGTTCTTGTTGAAGTATCATATTCGCCTCCTGTACCTGAAAAGGCCCGGATTGCAAGCAGCATGAAGGCTGCCGGTATAATCTGTATGAACTGGGGAAATGATGAAGAGGTAATCTGCAATAGAGGATTGAAGGCTGTCTGGGGGAATCCAACCCAAAATACTTTAGAAGACATTCCCGATATAACAGGAATCAGCATAACAAGAAAAGACGGTTTAAAGATGAAGGAGCTGTGTGTTTCGGGGCAGACGGTAAAAATTAAGGTTAAAGCTGAAGCCAGCAGAGAATGGAGTAAAGTTCATCAGCCCTTAGGTATATTACATGGAAATGGCAAAAGTGAACAGTTTATTTTAGTGGCATCACATATTGATGCATGGATGCCCGGAGTAACCTGTAATGCTACCGGAAATGCTACTAACCTTGAAATCTGCCGAATATTGGCAAAGCATAAAGATGAATTAGATAGAGATATATACTTTGTTTTCTGGAACGGTCATGAAATTGCAGAAGCTTCCGGATCTACATGGTTTGTAGATAACAATTGGAATTTGATCAATGATAAATGTATCGGATATATAAATATAGATTCTACAGGAGTACGCGAAACTGAAATATTTGAAATAAAGGCATCGGATGAACTCATAGAATTTGCCGAGAGAAATGCAAACGACAGTGTTGAAATCGATGCCATCAGGGCTATGGCACTTAAGAAAATAGGAGATCAAAGTTTTATGGGTATAGGTGTCCCCGCAGTTGCGCAGAGAATGTCTTACACACAGGAAGTAATGGATCGTAATCACGGAGCTACATTGGGATGGTGGAATCATACTTGTGAAGATGGTCTTGATAAATACGATATAGAAACATTATATAAAGATACGAGAGTAACATTATCACTGATATGGAAATTGGCACAAAGCCATATATTACCTTATAACTTCAAAAAGAAATTTGAAAGCATGGAAGACAGGGTAATGGCGCTTGCACAGAAATATGGCAGTGATTTTGAGCTTGCATCATTATGCAACGAAGTATCAGAAGCTGGAAAAGCAGTTGAATTGATTCAAAAACGGGCATTTAAAATTACAGATGCAGCAAGAATAGAAGATTATAATCGCTTTGTAATGATTGTAAGCAGATTGACTACAAACGTATTTCAGACCTATTCTGAGAAGTATCAGCAAGATAGCTACGGATATACAAAGCTCTCGGCTATGGTGCCGTTGTTAGCCGATCTAGACACTCTTAACAGCTTGGATAAAGATTCCTTTGAATATGGTATGGTAGTGACGCAGCTTGTAAAAAATAAGAACCGCATATCTGATGCAATGAAACAGGTAAAAGATTTTGCGTACTTGTATGACAAAATATTGAGGATTTAATTATTAAATAAGTTATATAAAAAAGGGAGGTAATCAAATGGAAGGAAATTCAACAAAAAAATCTAAAATCAAACGTATTCTTGAAATCAGCGGACCGGGTCTTATAATGGCAGCTGCGAGTATAGGGCCTGCATCAGTAACAACGGCATCGGTTCTCGGGTCATCCTATGGCTATGCACTGCTATGGATGGTTATATTGACAATAGTTGTAAGAGCAATGTTCGTCAGAGGGGCATACGTTAGTTCACTGGTATTGGGACATCCTACTCTTGAAGCCATTCGTAAATATTATGGTCCGGCATTAGGTGTCATCACGGGTATTGCATGTCTGCTTGGAAGTGTTGCGTATCAGGTTGGTAATTTCAGCGGAACAGGAATGGGTGTAAGCTTGCTCTTTCCGGGTCTGGACTGGAAAATCGGCGGTGTTGTTATGACCTTGGCAAGCGTATACTTTATTTTAAGCAAAAATGTTTTTGTCAAAATTGAAAAGGTTATGAAAGTCTGTGTTTTCGCAATGATAGCTTGTTTTGGGATTTCTTTGATAGCGACAGGCGGACCATCTATAGGCGGGATGGCTTCAGGAATGATACCTAAATTTCCTGATCAAAAATCTATGTTTACTACTTTAGCATTTATCGGGTCTACCTGCTCACTGCCGGGTATCGTTTATGGTACATATCTTGGAAAAGAGAAAAAATGGGGACTTGAAGATATCAGAAACAATAATATTACATGGGACACAGCTGTTGGAGTAGGCTCAATCGGACTTATAGTAGTTTTGGTAATGCTTACAAGTGCTGCCGTGCTGCATCCGAGAGGGGTAACCGTAACTTCGGTTCAGGATATGGCAGAACAATTAACTCCGATAATAGGCGGAGCGGCCAGATATCTTATGGGATTAAGCTTGTTAAGTGCTGCAGTATCATCTATGATAGTAAATGCTCAGATGGGGTCTGTGCTTATTCTTTCGGGATTAGGCAAGCCATATGGTATGGAAGATAAATTAGTTCGTGTCTGTTCTTTAGTCATATTAATATTTGGATGTGTGCTAGGTGTTTCTATAGGAAAGGCACCGGTACAGATGCTGATGATTGCTGCTGCCTGTACAATTGTAAGTATGCCGCTTTTGGGTATATTCATAATTATGCTGTTAAACAAAAAAGAAATGGGAGAGTTTAAGCCGAAGCCAATTTTTAATGCTACTTTGATTATATCATATATTCTTATACTTCTTGTTACATGGAACAATATTTCTAATTTTATAACAAGATATCTTTAGAATGATATGAAAGTAGAATATCATATTGTCTATATTAATTGATGAAAAGTATAGACAATATGATTATACTTATATACAGAGGAGGAATGCTACATGAAGAATTACAATCATTTGATTACGGATGTACTGGTTATTGGCAGCGGAGGTGCAGGTATGCGCGCCGCAATCTCGGCTCACGATGATGGGGCGAATGTTATGATACTAAGTAAGGGGCGTCTTGGCGTATCCGGCTCAACTGTTACAGCATGTGCTGACGTAAGTGTAGATAGTAACAGTATTACAAAACTTCTTGGCTTTAATGGTGATATTGAAGATTCAAAAGAGCAATTTGCAGCGGATACGATTAAAAGCGGCTGGGGTCTTAATCATAAAGAGCTTGTAGATGTTTTTGCTGATCAGGCACCCCGGCGTGTTAAAGAATTGATAGATTGGGGAGCAAAGGTTGAAAACTTTGCAATATCTCCGGGACATACCTATCGTCGGGCAATTATTATCAAAGGAAACAATTTTGCTCATACTCTTGCGCGTCAGATAAGACTCAGACCTACTATACAAGTACTGGAAGGTGTAATAGCACTTGATATAATAGTCAAAGACAGATGTGCGACAGGTGTATACGCTGTAAATATAATGAATGGAGAATTCACCACAATATCAGCAAAATCAATAATTATAGCTACCGGAGGGGCAATGAATGTCTTTCCCGTAACAACGGCTCCCAATGATTTGATGGGAGATGGGATGGCTATGGCATACAGAGCCGGAGCAAAGATGGTCGATATGGAATTTCAGACGTTTCTGATGGGATGCTGTTCACCGTCTTCACTCATAGGAAACAATTACCCCTTTGTACTTATGTGCAGAGCAGGAGCTCATTTATATAATCGTGAGGGAGAAAGATTTATGGAAAAGTGGGATCCTGAACGGCGCGAAAAAAGCACACGGGATAAAATTGCCGTAGCATCGACGCTTGAGATATTGGAAGGTCGCGGAGGTCGAAATGGCGGGGTATGGGTATCCGTACGCCACATACCAAAAAATTTATTTGAATACTACACTGAGTGGTATGAAGGCAAAAAAACAGGCTTTGATGAAAAGGATTTTTTACCTGATCTGATGCAGGACGGTATAGAATCCATGCCATCGGCCCATTTTTGGAATGGCGGGATAAAAATTGACACAGATTGTTCTACAGGCATAGAAGGTCTTTTTGCTGCAGGTGAATGTGCCGGTGGTATCCATGGGGCAAACAGATTATCCGGAAATGCCATGAGTGAAATATTGGTAACAGGAAACATAGCAGGTCACAGTGCTGCTCGCACGGCAGCTTCTGCCCAAGTGACGACTCCGTCTAAAGAAGAAGAGTATGCTTATTATAAAAAACTAGAAGATATGTTTTGTGGAAATGGCAGTGAGGATCCTGTAGTACTCAAAAAGCAACTGCAAAAAACTGCCTGGGAAACAATAGGACCTGTTCGTGAACAAAAAGAGCTTGAACGTGCTATACGTATTTGTGACGAGGTGGAAAACAAGATACCGCATTTATGCTGCCATGGGGACAGAGTGTATAACAAAGAATGGATTGATGCGATGAGCCTTGCTAATATGTGTGACATAATCAGGATTACTGCGGCTGCTGCGGCTCACCGTAAAGAGAGTCGTTCAAGTCATTACCGCAAGGATTATAACAAACCAAATGATAGTATGTTTTGTAACATAACAGTGGAGAAGTCAAACGGACAGCTTAAAATGAGTAATTGCTCTGTCTCAACTCAGAAGGTACAGGGGGTGCAGCAGATATGAAAAGCAATAATAAAAATGTCAATATAAAATTGAGAAGACATGGACAGACATATGATGAATTTGAAGTACCCTTTGAAGAAGGAATGAATATTCTGTCAGCCCTGCAATATATATATGAAAATCTTGACAGGACTATAGCCTATCCGGTGTGCCTGTGCAGAATGGGAAAATGCGGAGCATGTATTATGCAGGTGAACGGGAAGTCTCAGTTAGGATGTGCCGTCAGACTTGCTGCTGATAAGCTCTATGTTATTGAGACTATAGGTAACAAGGAAGTAATAAAGGATTTAATTACAAAATAAATTAATTTATGGAAGGAAGAAAAACATGTCAGATAATATAACTCAAAGTGCTGTAAAGCAAATATCAAACCACATGGCATTATTATATTATTACCTTACTAAGGAGATGATAGATGACTTTGGGGATGATGCAAAAAAAACTATTGAAAAGGCAATAATAAAATTTGGTCGTGAGCGCGGCCGCAATATAGCAGAGAAGGTAAAAGCTGCAGGCGAAGAACTAACTATTGAAAATCTGGACAAATATTATGATATACCTATTGCTGCCGGTTGGAGTCCAAACCGCATATATGAGAAAGACTGCAAATATAATACTACCGAAAGCTGCACGTTTGCGGATGTATGGATGAAAAAAGATTGGGCGGAAGTCGGACACATATACTGCATGGTTGATACCGCTATAAGAGAAGGGTACAGCGAACATGTAATATATACGCCGGGTAAAAATATTTTAAAGGGTGACGATTGTTGTACTTCAGTCACTACTTATGAATAAATATATGGAGCAGAATAAATGAATATAAATCTTAGAAATGAATATGAACAAAGAATTGAAAAGGTCAGGATTGAAGCATCAAACAGAGGTGTTGACTGCTTGCTGATATTCGGACTCGCTCCCAGAAGAGTAGGAGATCTGATGTATCTTACGGGCCATCAGCCTATGCTGCCCGGGCATCCCCGACGATATGGCTTCAAGGGAAGAGGATATTCAGCTATTATACTTCCCGTAGAAGGAAATCCATGCGTTCTTACAACAACACCTTTTTACGAAAAAGACCTTTACATCAGTGATGTGCAGTATGGTGACAATCTCTTTGAGGATATTGCCCGGGAGATGAATAAGAGAGGACTGGGGAAGGCTGATATTGGAATAGTCGGCATGGATATATTGGCTGTTACACTTTACAACGATCTTCAGAAGGAGCTGTATCAGGCACGATTTATCCCATGTGATGATATTGTAATGAATTTAAGAGCAACCAAAAGTCCGTATGAGCTGGGTATACTTCGTGCAGGTGCACAAATTGCTGATGAAGTGGCACTGTTGCTTCGTGACTATCTCCGTCCGGGACTCAGTGAATACAACGTATATCAGTTTATTACTTCCGAGTTGACAAAACGAGGAGTTACAGGGGCTTTTGCTACATGTCAGTCAGGTATAAGGTCGGAAACGGCATATGAATTAGTTTTTGCTTCAGATAAGATAATTGATTCGGGAGATATGGTACATATGGAGATAAACGGAAAATTGGACGGATATATGATAGATATCTGCCGTTCAACCGTAGTAGGTAAAAGTTCCCCTGAGCAGATAAGAATTCTGGATTTAGTACTTCATATGTTTGACCAAGCCGTTGCGGCAATGAAGCCGGGAGTTACGGCGCAAAGCCTTGAGCGGATAACCGGTAAAATAGCATTGGACAACGGCTTCAATAAAAATCATACAAACTATTATAATGGTCCGGCTACACTATTAGGACATGCCATAGGATTGGGAGTTGATGAGCCTCCGGTGCTGGCAGAGGGTGATAAGACAATTTTAAGACCGGGAATGGTTATTACTGTTGAGCCGGGATTGTATAATACCGGTGTTGGCGGCTGTCGTATAGAGGACGAAGTTCTTGTTACGGAAAACGGATGTGAAATATTAAATACCAGCGGCAGAAAATGGTGGTAAATTGGAGATACAAATGTATTATAATGAATATTGCATAAATTTGTTGAGAAGACTGGTTTCCATTCCAAGTGAATCGCAGAATGAAGAGAATATAGCTGATTTTTTATGTTCGTGGCTGGAAGATATGGGGATGCAAGTGAAATTACAGCATATATCAGGGAAAAGCTATAATGTCATTGCAACAGCAAGAGGAAAAAGGAAAGGTAAAAAATTGCTGTTAGGAGGTCATATAGATACTGTTACGCCTAATGATCGCTGGAAATCAGACCCGTATTGTTTGAAAGAAGAGGGTAACTTTTTATATGGATTAGGTGCCTGTGATATGAAAGGCGGAATAGCTGCTCAGATTACCGTATTGAAAAAACTATTTGACAGTAATTTGGATTTTTCAGGAGAAATTGAATTTATAGGTTTGGCAGATGAAGAAAGACATTCAATTGGAGCGCATGCTTATGTTAACGGAAAGAAGGCTGAAGATTCAGCGGATTTTGCAATTTTGGCAGAACCGCATTATGATAATATAGTTATCGGTTCCACAGGTAAGGCATTACTTAAACTGGAAATAAAGGGCGTAACGGGACATGCAGCTACACCCGAATCCGGAATAAATGCAATAGACTGTATGGCTTCGCTTATAAATGCTCTGAACAATGAATACATGCCTCTTTATAAAAACAACAAAATAGGTTCGTTGTGTATTCTGAGAGTTTTTAGCAAGTATGAAGGATACAGCCTCAGCATTCCTGAAGAATGTACGTCATATTTAAATAAACAGTTAAATTCTGATGAAAATATAGATGAGTTTATTAAAAATATACATTATTTATATGAAAAATACGTTGGAAAAGGAGAATTGACAATTACTAAAGAGATTCCTTTTTACCCATCATATAAAATAAATACAGATACGGTCTATTTGAACAATCTATTAAATATTATACACAAAACCAATAATATTGTGCCGGAATTTAAAATAAACCGGAGTGTAAGTGACGGAAATTTACTTTTCAATGAATTATCAATACCAACGATACTTTATGGACCTCAAGGTGTAAATTACCATAAGGAAAATGAATATGTATTGAAAGATACAATGTTATCATATGTTGGGATATTAGAACAGTATATAAGATCAAATGATTGAATGATACAATAGTTTAAATAAAAATTAAAGGATGCATCATCATAGTTGCATCCTTTATAAATCAGTAATAAACTCTTGGCTGTCGAAGGTTATGGTTAATTATTATGTAATATCCTCATAATCTCCCTTGTATCATCAACACTCAGCTGCCCCGGTGCGGAATTATTATTCAATGACGCATAGGTAATACAAGAACCAAGAAATTCGGAAGACACCCTTGTTATGGTGCCTAAAGAACCCATGGACAAGGCAATAAACGGTCTGTCTGCTTTCAGAATTTTCATTTCCAAGCTGACAGACAATAAAGTCAAAACATCATTTTCCGACTTAGGCATTACTGCTATCTTTGAAATATCCGCCCCAAGAAGCTGCATCTTTAGCATCCGATTTAATATTTCCTCTTTACCCGGAGTTTTATAAAAATCATGGTTAGACAGTATAACCTTTGTGTTATTTTTGCGAGCTGCTTTTATAAATTCCGTTATTTTATTTTCTGATTTAAGAAGTTCAATGTCAATTAAATCCACTAATTCAGATTCTGCCACATAATTGTTTATTTTAAAATACTCATCCTCATCTATGAAATTCATACCGCCTTCGTCTTTTGTCCTGAAGGTAAAGATAATCGGCTTAAAATATATTTTACGTATTTCCTTCAGAAGCTCTATGATTGAATTTATATCAGAGTAATACTCAAAGAAATCAATTCTTAATTCAATTAAATCGTGCTCAGTTTTATTCAGTTGTTCAATTTCATTTAATATTTTGTTTTTTTCTGTGCTAACGATGGGTACACATATTTTAGGTATACCGGTACCTAACACTAAATCTCTGACCCGAACAGCTTTCATATGAACTCCTTTACTGTTTATCCTCATTGCCCCTGTAGTTTTCAACGCCATTTTGTCATTCCCAATGCCATTTCTGTCATTCTGAGAGTATCGAAGAATTTCCCCTTGGTTTTTGTCATTTCGAACGCAGTGAGAAATCTTATTTTTTTATTATTTATATTATATACCATAGCCTCAACGATTGAAATACAAATGTTAAATGAAAACATTACCATAAATAAATGTTGAAATTGCAATATTTTCGTTGACAATAGACTGTAATTAATACTATAATATTGTAGTGCAATTAATTGCATCCTACATTTATTGCGGTGCAAAAGATGATTTTAAGCAGAAAGGTAGTGAGAGTATGAAAGGATTAGGAGTTTCACAGGGTATCGGGATCGGCAAAGCTTTTATAATTGAAAAAAAGCCGATGGATATAAATAAAGTTTATGTTGATGATATCCAAAATGAAATAAATCGTCTGAGAAATGCAATGGAAGACGGTAAGAATCAATTGAATGAATTGTACTTAAAAACTCTTAATGATATAGGCGAAAAAGAAGCTCAAATCTTCAAATCTCATGAAATGATGCTTGAAGATGATACTTTTATATCGGAAGTGGAAAATAAAATAAAGAGCGAAGCGGTAAATGCCGAGTATGCCTTTAACGAAGTATCAAACTATTATATTCGATTATTTGAAAACATAGAAGATGATTATTTAAGAGAAAGATCTGAAGATATAAAGGACGTAATGTCAAGAGTACTGAAATCGTTGCTTGGCATTAAGGATACGGATTATTCAAAGATACATAACAACGCTATAATTGTGGCAAAGGATTTGACACCGTCAGATACGGCTCAATTTGAAAAAGGGAAAATTGAAGCAATGATAACCGAAATCGGAGGTAAAACCTCACACGCAGCCATAATAGCAAGAATTATGGGTATTCCCACGGTAATCGGTATAGATAATATAATTGATAAAATTAAGGACGATGACATTGTTATTTGTGACGGTAAGACAGGAAAGGTAATAGTCAACCCTAACGAAAAACAATTATTCTATTACCAACAGAAAAAAGATAAATTAGAAAAACTAAACATCGAACTGAAAAAACAAATTGGTCTGCCTTCAATTACAAAAGATAACTTTGAGGTATCTCTGGCAGCTAATATAGGTACACCTCATGACGTTGACTCTGTTTTAGAAAATGATGCCGAAGGTATCGGCTTGTTCAGAAGTGAATTTATTTTTATGAACAGAAGCTGTCAGCCTACAGAAGACGAACAATTTGAAGAATATAAAGAAGTATTGCAGAAAATGGGAGATAAGCCCGTTATTATAAGGACACTTGATATAGGCGGAGATAAAAATGTTCCTTATTTTGATATCCCGAAGGAAATGAATCCCTTTTTAGGGTACAGAGCCATAAGATTGTGTCTTGGAAATGTTGAAGTGTTCAGAACACAGTTAAGAGCAATTTTAAGAGCAAGCGTTTATGGAAACGTAAAGATTATGTTTCCTATGATTTCTACAATGAAGGAACTGAGAGACGCAAAGAAAATTTTTGAAAAATCTAAAGAAGATCTCAGGAATGAAGGAATTTCTTTCAAAGATGATATTGAAATAGGAATAATGATAGAAATACCTTCGGCAGCAATTATTTCCGACTTGTTGGCTAAGGAAGTTGATTTTTTCAGCATAGGAACCAATGATTTAATTCAGTATACATTGGCAGTGGACAGAATGAACTCAAAGCTGTCTCATTTGTACAGCCAATATCATCCTGCACTTTTAAGATTAATAAAGGGCATAATAGATAATGCACACAATGCAGGTATATGGGTTGGAATGTGCGGAGAAGCAGCAGGTGATCCAAAGCTTATCCCTATATTTTTAGGTATGGGTCTTGATGAATTCAGCATGAACTCACCGTCGATATTAAGTTCAAGATATATAATCAGGAATTTATATAAAAATGAAATGGAGCAAATAGCTAATAAGACGTTAAATATGGAAACCGCAGTAGAGGTTGAGGATTATTTAAGCTGTTTGTTTGCAGAAGACAATGACTATTTGAAAAGGTGCAACGTAAGGAGTAAAAATTAATGAACAAAAAAGTTTCAATCGTCTTTCACAGCGTATGTGGAAACAGCTACATAATGGCAAAGGAATTCTTCGATGAATTTACGAAACATAACGCAGAAGTACAAATATTAAGAGTAAATGACCCGAATTACAGTGAGCTTGCAAGGCAGTTTAATATTGCAGGTCAATATAAAGATAAAATATTAAAAATCGAAGAAGCGTCAGCAGAAAAGCTTTTGGGCAGCGACATTATTATATTCGGCTCTCCAACGTATTACGGCAATGTATCGGGAGCAATGAAAAGCTTTATGGATTCGTTTTCACCTTATTGGACCGATGCAAAGTTCTGGGGCAAAAAAACTTTTGCCTATACCACGGCGGGCAATGCCGAAGGAGGAGGAGATATGTGCTTAAACGCAATAAACATTTTTGCTCAGCACATGGGAATGATTCCCGTGCCTGCTCCGGCAGACTTATTGATAGGACAAAATTTTCCGGCCTACGGACTCATACATTATGTAGGTGATTATTCAAACTTAAGACCCAGCAGGGAAGTAGTTTTAGCAATTAAAGAAATGACCGAACGATTATTACAACTGTAAAAACATGACGACTACAACCTATGGTCGTCTTTTTTTGATAAATAACAAAGGGGGTAAAATATGAAATACAAAGTAAAAAACAAACAAAAAATAAGCAAGTACTGCTTCGTTTGCGGAACGGACAACAAAGAATCTTTACATACTAAGTTTTATGAATTGGAAAACGGTGAGCTGATGTCTGTTTCAACACCAACACCCACCCATCAAAGCTATCCCGACAGAGTTCACGGAGGTGTTATTTCCTCGGTTTTAGACGAGATTATAGGAAGAGCAATCATGATAGAAGAGCCGGATGCATGGGGTGTAACAGTCGAGCTTAACATCAAGTATAAAAAGCCGGTTCCCATAGATAAACCGATTAAATGCATTGCAAGGACAACCCGAAATACCCGCCTTTTATTCGAAGGAACAGGTGAAATAATATTAGAGGACGGAAGCATTGCAGCAACCGGACACGCGAAATATTATAAAATGAGCTTGGAGAAATTAGCAAAGGAAACCGGTGCAGATGATACATTAATGATGGATGATCTATCACAAGCACCAGAGGAAGTAGAGTATTAAAACGACAGGTGAACAATAGCGAACGTCGTCTCGTCATCCCGAGTGCAACGAGGGATCTCATCTTTTGATATTATGCATCAACCAATACTAAGGAGAAATAATGAAAAAGAACGACATTATAGAAGTAACAATTGAAGATATGAATTTTCCTAACATAGGCAAAACAACCTATGAAGGAAAAAGAATAAAAATCAAAAATGCAATTACAGGGCAAAAGGTCAGGGCAAGGATAAGCAGATCCAGAAAGGACAGCGCAGAAGCCAAGGTTGTTGAGGTTATAGAACCGGCACCATACGAAATAAAGCCGGGATGCGACCATTTTTCATTTTGCGGCGGCTGCTCATATCAGAACATCCCCTACGAAAAGCAGCTTACCATGAAAGAAAACCAGGTCAAGGGTATATTAAACGGCATCCTGTCAGAACCCTATGAATTTCTGCCGATTGTACCAAGCCCCAAAAAAACAGAATACAGAAATAAAATGGAGTTCTCATTCGGCGATGAAGTAAAAGAAGGACCCCTTACATTAGGTATGCATAAAAGAAACAGCTTTCACAGCATCGTCAATGTTAGTGGTTGTTCAATCGTAGATGAAGACTTTCGACAAATATTATGTAAGATTTTGGGCTATTTCCAAGGAAATAGTCAACCCTACTACCACAAAAGAACAAACATTGGATTTTTAAGATACCTTTTGGTAAGAAAGGCAGAAAAAACAGGACAGATATTGATTAACCTGATTACTACAAGCCAGAGCACCTTAAATGAAAAGGAGTTTGTTGACCTCATACTAAACATAGAACTCAAAGGAACAGTCAAATGTATCGCCCATTCCATCTTCGACGGTGTCGCTGACGTAGCAAGAGCAGATACAATGAAAATTCTCTACGGAGAAGATAAAATAGAAGAAGAGCTCTTAGGCTTAAAATTCAATATATCTTCCTTCTCATTTTTCCAAACAAACTCCCTCGGAGCAGAAAAACTCTACTCCATAGTCAGAGATTTCATCGGAACAACAAAGGATAAAACCATATTTGACCTATACTCCGGAACAGGAACCATCGGACAGATATTAGCCCCAACAGCCAAAAAGATTATAGGCATAGAATTAGTGGAAGAAGCAGTTGAAAAAGCCAACGAAAATGCCAAACTGAACAACCTGACAAACTGCACCTTCATAGCAGGAGACGTTCTGAAAAAGATAGACGAACTCAACGACAAACCGGATATAATAGTTTTAGATCCACCGCGAGAGGGCATTCACCCGAAGGCTATAGATAAAATAATTAATTATAAGCCGGAGACTTTTATTTACATTTCCTGCAAACCGACATCTTTGGAGAAGGACTTGCCGGTGTTTTTGAATAATGGGTATAGGGTGGAGAAGGTGCAGTGTGTGGATATGTTTCCTATGACTCCGCATACAGAAGTTGTAGTCCTGTTGCAACATCAAAATTACTAATAATTAAAAATTAGTAAACCTTGAGCGTAAAAGCAATTTTGCTTTTGCGTTCTTTTTCTTTTAAAAAATAACAAGGAGGATATTTTTATGAAGAAAATTATATTTATTCCAGCCAAGAACTTTTTGAGAAGTGGAGGAAAATTAAAGGTTGCTGCATATTGCAGGGTTAGTACAGAGAGAGAAACTCAGAAAAGTAGCATTGATACTCAAATTAAATATTATACTGAGTTAATTCAAACGAATCCAGAATGGGATTTTGCAGGTGTATTTTATGATTACGAAAGCGGTCTTAGAAAAGAGAAACGAAATGGCTTGGATTCTATGCTTAAGAAGGCATATCGTGGTGAAATTGATTATATCATTACCAAGTCTATCAGCAGATTGTCCAGGAATGTGTTAGATACACTAAATATTATCCGAAGTTTAAAAGCAAGAGGTATAAATATCTATTTTGAAAAGGAAAATTTAAATTCACTTGAAACAGAAAAAGAAATAGATATTGCGTTTAATGGGGTTTTAGCACAGGAGGAGAGCAGGAATTTAAGCGAAAACGTGCAATGGGGATACAAACGTAAATTTGAAAGAGGCGATGATTTTGTCGGTAAAATGCCTATGGGGTATAAGCATATTAATGATGAATGGATAATCATTTCAGAAGAAGCTGAAATTATAAGAAAAATCTATCAATTATATTTGGAAGGAAGCACGCTGCAACAAATAAAAGAGTATCTAGAAGAACATAAGATTAAAACCGCCACAGGGCAAGAAACATGGGCAACAGCAGTTATTCAAAAGATACTGAAGAACGAGAAATATAAGGGTGATTCTCTACTGCAAAAGACGTATACGGAAGATTTTATAACAGGTAAAAAAGGTAAGAATGATGGTCAAAGAGAGCGTTACTATATAACTAATAGCCATCCGGCTATTATTACGGCTGAAACATTTGATAAGGTTCAGGAAGAAATGGCAAAACGTGCAAGGCTGATTTGTAAAGAAGATGGCACAGTGGAATCCAGCACCAGCAAATATAATGGTAAATATCTTTTGGGAAATCTTCTTGTGTGTGGAGACTGCGGTGCTTCATACAGAAGAAGAACAGAAAGAGGTAAAGTTGTTTGGAGATGTGCAACGAGAATAGAAAAGGGTAAAGAAAGCTGTTCTGATTCCCCCACTATAGATGAAAAATGGATTCAAGATGTCTTAGGTGAAAAGATTTGTGAGAACGACGTTTATGTTGAAGAGTTCGTCAGAAATAAAGTTAATCGGATTTTCGTGTTTAGTAAAAATTTAGAAATCCATTGCAAAGATGAAAGCATGTTTAGCGTTAATCTCTTATAGAACAAAATATAAGATAGTAAGATGTTTGAATATCCTGTAAATTATTATCTAAAAACATAAGTATATGTTGAAAAATATTAGGAAAGGATATACAATTATGGTTATAACATCGTTAATATTGATATTGTTTTTTTGTGGTTACAAAATGCCAAATGTTAAAGGATGACTTCAAGATTGCAGGTATTTGGCAAGTTGCTTTCTTCTTGAGTAAGACCTCAATATATTCTAACAGTATATTTTTAACCGTTCAAGGCATTAAATTTATAGGATAATGTGATATAATTTTTTAGGAGAGGGATATACAGGTGATAGAAAAGATAAAAATTGAGAATTTCAAATGTATAGAGGGAAGTTTTGAGTTGAGTTTAAAACAGGGAATAAATATTCTTGTTGGAAATAATGAAGCAGGAAAATCTACTATTTTAGAAGCTATTCATATGGCTTTAAGTGGTATTTTTAGAGGGAGAACAGTAAAAGGAAATTTGACACAATATCTATTTAATTATAATGTTGTCAATAAGTATTTAGATGAAGTTAATAAAGGAAGTGCACCAGAAGCACCATATATTCTTATTGAATTATATATGAATGGTAGCATTCCAATGTTGGAGGGTGACAAATTTACTGATAAAAGCAGAACTGCAAGAACAAGCGGAATTGCTTTAAAAATCGCATTAGATGAAAAATATAGTGAGGAATACGAGTCGTTAATAAAAGCTGGTGAACTGGCAAGTTTACCGATAGAATACTATGATGTTGAGTGGTATGCCTTTTCTCGGAGAGATTTGACTTCTAGAAGTATTCCATTCAAATCATCATTTATTGATGTTGGATTCAGTAAGTTTCAAAATGGTTCGGATATATACATTTCAAGGATCATTCAAAATATATTGGAAACTGAAGAGAAAATAAAGGTAGCACAAGCCTACAGAAAAATAAAAGAAACTTTTTCTAATGACACTGCAATATCGAATATTAACTCAAAGATAACGGGGATATCAAAGTTAAGCAGTAAAGAAATTGAATTAACTGTAGATTTAGGGGCACGCTCTACTTGGGATGGTAGTCTTATAACGCAACTTGATAATATTCCTTTTGATTTTATTGGAAAGGGAGAACAATCTGTGGTGAAAATTGATTTAGCCTTATCAAATAAAAAGTCCGAATCTTCTTCAGTTATTCTTATTGAAGAACCGGAATGTCATATAAGCCATTCTAGACTAAATCAATTGCTAAAAAGTATCAAATCAAATTATGATGATAAGCAAATAATTATATCTACACATAGTAGTTTTGTTTCTAATAAATTAGGATTAGATAATTTGATACTTCTCAGTCAGCAAAAGACAATTCACTTCAATGAATTAAAATCCAAAGAATTTTTTGAGAAAATATCTGGATATGATACCTTACGGCTTATACTTTGCAAAAAGGCAATATTAGTTGAGGGCGATTCTGATGAATTGATAGTTCAACGTGCATACATGGATGCTCATAACGGGAGACTTCCCATTGAAGACAATGTTGAAGTAATATCTGTAGGAACATCTTTCTTACGATTTTTAGAAATTGCTGAACATTTAAATATTCCTGTAAGAGTCGTAACTGACAATGATGGAAGTATATCATCATTAGAAAAAAAATATAAAAACTATATAGGTGTAAATAAAAAAATAAATATAGACATATGTTATGACAACGTAGAACATACAGGAATACTGAAACTAGGAAAAGATGAAAAGCCATTCAACTATAATACTTTAGAACCTCTATTGTTAAAAGAAAACAGCTTAGTGTTTTTTAATTCAATATTTGGTATGGAATATCCTGATGAAAATGATTTGCATAAGTATATGAAAAACCATAAAACGGAGTGTGCGTTGAAGATTTTTTCGTCAAAGGAAAGTATTAAATATCCGGAATACATCAAGAAGGCAATACGATGAATAATAAATTATTAATTGCTTCTGCTGGTGCAGGAAAAACGACTTTGCTTGTGAAAAAAGCTCTTACTTGTTCAAATTCTGTTCTGATTACTACATTTACAGAAGAGAATGAAAGAGAGATACGAAAAAAATTTGCAAAACTAAATAATGGTGTAATTCCACATAATGTTACCATACCTATATTAAAAACAAACCCCTTGCAATTACTATGTTACAAGGGGTATTGTTGTTTTAAGACAACATTTTGACAACAATTCATATATGCTTTTTAATATCTTTTATTCTTCAGTTTGATTGTATCCGGCAATAAAAGCTTCTACCAAACAAATGAGTTCAATATCTTTTGAGTTCATTAATACGTCAAATATTTTTTTAACTCTTTCTTTCATGCTTGCACCTCTGAATCTAATTTTTTAATTATATTCCAGAAAACAGATAGGATTGTTTTTAAGGCTCTTACATTACTTTCATCAAATCCATTTGATTCATCTAAAGCTGTTTCCGCAAGCAAGATGAATGCATTTTTTACAACTTCTACGTTATCTTTATTAGCCAAGCTTTCTGTAAGGTCTCTAATTTTATCTAAAGAATCAATATCATCAATCTGTGAAATCTTATCCATGATATTAAGCCTAACTATTTGATTGCTCATAAATTCCTGTTCTTGTCCTGTATAAACTTCTTCATATGCATCAATCGCCATTTCAGAATTCACTTTTATAATCTGTTTTCTAATTTTTTTAAGACCTTCATTTGTAAAATCCTTGACTTCATATCGTTTTATATCATATCCTGCCTTTTCTGCAATCATTTGTTTTCCTCCTTTGGTTGTAAATTCAGTATGTAAATCAATACTAATTTTAATTGCCTTGAATTTAATTTTTCTATCCTCTGTATAATCTCATTTTTTAAATCAGTTTCTACTGTAGTATTATTCTCAACTTGCATTTTTACTTTTCTCCTTCCTCATCTTACTTTTAAATAAATACGAGTTAGCAAAAGCATTTATACATTTTAATAATTTCATGTCATTTGTACCCAAAATAGAATGTATTATATAGTACCTCTCACGTTCCGATTCGCTCGTTGTTGCAAATTCTTCATTTGTTCCATATATACGTCTAAATAAATTTGCTATATTATATATAACCCGCAATGCAACTACATCCTTACAGCTATTTACTTCGTCAATAATAGCCTGTCTTAGTTCTTTTTTATACTTTGGTAACTGAATCATAATATTTTCTCCTATCTTTTTTCTTGATAATTTGTTTTAGATAGGTTATAGTATTTTTAATATAACCTATCTCTTTCGGTAGGTATGCAGCTTTTACTTTGGTCGGTGGAGCTGCATTTTTATTTTTCCTTTAGCCATTCAATTACGCTTTCTTTCTCGATCCTAACATTTTTCCCTGCTTTAAAAGATTTAAGACTCCCATCATTAATGGCTCTTCTTATTGTCGATTCGCTAACCTTTATAAATTCGCACAGTTCTTTAATTGTTAAAATGTCAGGCATGTTTTCCAAGCCCATTTCATTCACCTCCCTTGTTTTTCTCTTGTATTCATATACTATCATATACATTCATTAGTTGTCAATATTTTTTTGCATCATTTGTAAAAAATAACATAACATACAAAATTTTAATGATATAATTAAATAATTTGACTCCGCAAAATTGCCGAGCCAAAAATAAATACATATGTATCGCCTCATTAACAAGGGGAACATTTTAAATGTTACCCCTCAACTTTGAGGAATAAAATACTTTCTCTCGCATGTGTAAACGATAATAGATCTCACTAAATATACTCATAGAGTTTTATATTAGAAAGTGGATTATATTCTCTAAAAACCATTTAATGAGCCGACAATATAAAACAAACTTGCTAACTCAAATCGTATATAATAAAAACAATATATACTTTGGAGGATTACCATGCAAAAATACAAACAAAAAGAAAGAAATATAATAATCACGTATTCGGACAAGCCCGCCCCGGTCGATATGCCTATACATTTTGTGAATTTTTTCAAGGACTTACGTCGGGTGGTAGAAGCGAGAGAAGAAAGAGAAAGGAGGGAGCAGGAAGCGCAGAAGCAACTATAGATAAGTGCAAAATTGCACTTATCGAAATAAGAGACAAATCAACAATACATCTCAAAAAATAAAAATCGGGAACGAGTTACACCCATTCCCTACAAAAAAGTTTTACTTTTTCTAATTGATATTATCATTATATGCGATAGAGTATAAATTGTCAATGACTTCTTTGCAGAAATTATAAGCGGTCTTTATTGCCTCATTATCTTTGAAATATTCGCTATTTCTCATCATCCTTACATTAAATAGCTCTCTTAGCTCTGTATATCTCGCAAGCTTTATCTTCTCACTATTTACAACATTGTCAAAAACATACAATGTCGTAATGAAGTCATTTATAATTCTGTTACTCAATTTTGAATCTATCATAGTATTTCCAAATTTGGTGTTATTTTTGGCAAACTTTCTTATTTTCTCATAAGGTTTAATCCCTGATTTATCCTTATATAATTGATTAATTAAACAATTGCTATGAGCTGCAGCATTCCTTAAATTTTTAACTCTAAACAGTAAAGGGCATATTCTAAAACTGCCATACGTGTCATCGTATAATTTATATAAAAATACTAAGTTTCCAAAGGAGATAAGTTCTATTAACACCCATATTGGAATATCTTTCTTCGAATAAGCATCTATTAAATCCCCACAGTATGAATTTGATTTATGTTTTATTATATCTGGTAATATATTATCATATTTATCTAAAAATATTTTAGTTATATTGTATCCATCTTCATCAGGATTATCTTCAATATTTCTCACAAGATTTACTTTTAATGAATGTTCAATATCTAAGCACATTTTTATAACTAAATATCTTAGATACATATCTATAGTTGAAAGTTCTTGTAAATACGCAAATTCTAACGAAATATATTTATTGTTTCCGTCAGGATAAATCCTTTTTTCATAATTCTTTCTGTAAGCTGATAATTTAAAATAGTAATTATGCTCAGCTAAAAAATGTTTAGCATTTTCTTCATCAACTATATTGAATTTTATACCATTCTTTTTCATTATAGTAATTAATTCATCTGGAGTTTTTAGCTCTTTCAATTTATCAGCTCCTGCATGTAATATTTATACTATATTACAACAAAATAAGACTAAAAGCAACATCACTTTAGCGAAATCAAAGAATACAAATTGGTTAATCCGGAAATTAATTATAAAGATATAGAACTAAAATAGGTGTATAACAAAACGCTATACACCTATTTTTATTTTTCCATACACTCAAAAGTTACATTTCTCCAAACACCATTATATAAAACTCTTGTGAAAAAATCTTGAATGCTTTCAGGAGTTCTGCAATTTATAGTGTTGACGCCTAAAATTGGATCTTCATAAGTCAAAGTATATTCCTTACCCTGTACCAAGCTAAGCATAAACGATATTTCTTCCTGTGTCATCATGTCATACCTTATGTTCACTGTTCTAATTTCTTTTCTTATCCATTGAATGTGTGTTATTCCATCGTCTGTCCTAAATTCATTTTTTATGCTCCCAATTTCGACATGTGTACCACTATCAGGGTCATAAATAGGTTGACCGTTTATTTCCCATATACTTGATAATTCCCTCATATTATAATATCTCCTATATCTAAATCGGACTTTCTCCGTATATTATAGTTCTATCTCTTACACCATCAATTACTGTATCTGTTAAATCATCTTTATCAATAACAGCCGTCATATTTTTATCTATTAATGTTCTTTCTAAACTCTGTATCGCTTCAATAATTGAGATAAATCCCTTCTCGTTAGCCCCGGGATAAGCTCTATTTTCATCTGCTGTCAATACTCTTTCGCCTTGGTGTAGCTGTGCGATGTACCCGTCAAATGGTACATAACTTAAGCCGTTCGCGTGGCTGCCGTCATAATCCCTGCCGCTCTTCCACGTTGTTTTTTTGTCTTTAGCTTCTGTATTATTCCAACTCTTTAGCCATTCAATGGCTGCTTGGATTGCACTTACAATACCCCAGAATATATCCGTCAATGTTTTAACTGCGGTTCCTATTGCTCCAAATGTTTTTTCAACAACTCCTTGAGCACTCGGAAAGTTATCGCCGATATATTTAACTATTTTACTTAATATCGATAGAATTGCATCTAAAACAGGTGATAAAACCTTGTCCCATATGAATTTGATTGCATCAAATACTGTACTAAATATAATTGATATTGTGGGCCAGTTTTCTTGTACAAAACCAAAAACCCCCGTAAGCATATCAAATAGTATAGATAAAACAGGGCTTAATACATTTTCCCATACCCACTTAATTCCTTCAAATATTTCCGTTACGGTAGTTTCAATTACAGGCATATTGCTTTCAATCCAACTTGTTACATTTTGAACTACACCTAAAAATATCTCAAGCACCGGCTCCCCAATAGTAGCATAAAACCTTTCAAATGTTGCTCTTAGGTTACCCATAACATTTTCATATGCACCCGCTTCCCTTGAAGCTTGTCCCATTGCTCCATTCATTTCGTAGGTTTTTTCAACTGTATCAAGTAATAACCATTGCCGCTCACTTTCGGTTAAATCCGCCCAACTCTTGCCATACATTTCATTGGCTTTAACATCCATTTGTTTTGCGTTAGTAAATACGCCTATTGCATCACCGGCAGCAAAATTTCCTTTCATGAAGCTTGCTAATGATGCAGTTGAATCCTCTAAAGACCTATCATAAAAGGCGGCGCTATCTGCTGCCAATCTCGTTGCTTTATCAACTGCATCAAGTGCCTGCTCACCTTCCATACCAGCACCTTTGATTTGTCCACCAAATTTATTCCAGCTATCCGTCAGTCTGTCAGCATTGATTCCTAAATCCTCTACTTGTGCATTAATCCTTTCTACAGCATTAATATTTTCGTCACCTTTAAATACTTGGTCAAACTGTGCTTCCATTGCTTGTAAATTTGCACTTGCTTCTACTGCCTTTTTGCCAAAATTAACAATAGCGTTGACACTAAAAGCAGCTACTACACCCTTAGCTATATTTGACATTGTTTTATTAATTTTGCTTTCCTGTTGCTGGACAGTATCTCCGAATGATGTAAGTTCCTTTTTGGCATCATTAGCACCGGTATCTATCGTTATCTTTAAAGTACCTAAATCTATCATTTAGTCACTTCCTTTTAAAAAATGTTCTCTCAGCTTCTCTCTATCTGGTTCTGTCTGCTCCAATATCCATGCATTATTTAGATACTCTTGCCCTGTTTCTGTCTGACTAAGTTTGTAAATATAGGCATCATGCAAATACAGTTTATATACTGCAACTTCTAAATTATCAATTTCATTAAAGTTGAGCCCCGTATATTCACTTATGAGTTTGTATTCAAATGTATAAACATCGTATTTATGCCCCTGTTTTTTATTATCTTGAGGATAATAGGGGCAGTTTAGTTTTTTAAACTATTTAATGAATTGGTTGTCCACTTTTGGAATTCTATAACCAAATGCATTGCAACATTAACACTAATCATACCCTCAAGCTCTTCTTTTGTAAGTGTTATATCGTTTATATTTCTGTTAAATGCCCTTACTAAAAAGTTATATATTATATTAAATGCGGTATCTTCTTCACCGTTAGCCTTTGCCAATTTTGCTGTTTCTAATAATTTGTCGTATAGTTCTTTTGTAGGCTGCTTTACATTTAAAATTCTTCCATCTGGTAAAGTTAAATCAAATGTAATTGCGCTAATTGTTCTTAAATCTATCATTTGTTTATTCTCCTTCTTAGACGAGTAATTAATCTTCTATATTTGGTATATCTTCTTCATAAATTATTAAAGTTCCTGTTGTATCGTGCGGTACTGCAGCAAATTCAGCGTTTATTACCGTCTCGCCCTCTTTTGCGAATGCAAGAGTAAATCCTGTGTTGTTACTTCCGATTATCGTAACCCTTATATTTCCGTCTTGTTCATCTTCATGCAAAAACCTAATAACATATTTCTTATCATTATAATTAGCCATACCACCGATTTTTAGAGTTCTTTTACCTGAACCCTCTGTTATCTTTCCTGTTGCAATTAACTTGTTTAGTGTTTTTCCGTTCCATGTCATAATTCCGCTCGTCAAAGTAGATGTTTCGTTTGTTAATATTTTCTTGGATCTTAATCCTAAATCGTCTTTGGCTTCATAAAACGTTGGAGTATATGCTAAACTTGCACCACCTTTAATAAGCCCTAACAAGTTTGTTTCTATCTCTAAATCTGTATCTGCTGGGATATTTTCACCATCCCACTCTGACATATATAATTTCCCACTACCTAATACTATTTTTTCTTTATCAGTTGCCATATTATCTAATCCTTTCTTTGTAAGTTATTATAAAAATTCCTGTTTCGTGATATGTTTGCGTTTCGTTGTTTTTCATACTTACGCCGCCATTTCTAACTACTGATAAAATATCACCGGTTAGTTTATTATCGCCTATTGTCAATAATGTTTTTTCGGTTTCAGTAATTGCGTTAATTGAGTTTTGATAGCTATCACATATTGCTGTCATTTCTAACCTGATTTGAGCTTTTACGCCATCACTTGTCAGTTTAGTCGCTTTATAATACATATTATTAACATCAAATACACCAAATGCAGATATCTTTTGCACCAGAGCCTTTAAAGCCGTGTTTGCGTTAAGTTTATTCAATATTTGAATCAATACATCATACATAGCTATTTTATTCTCCTTGGCTTTTTATTCGGCTTAAGATTGTTTCTCCGTCTCCATCCTCTAATACCATCAGCTGTTAATCCTTCAACCTCTGCGATTTCTTTATCTGCAAATCCTTGATTATATAGAATCATCCTTTGGCTATACAAAGCTATCATTTCGGAATTAATTTTTTCATTAAATTTAAGATTATTATTATTCCTCCATGAGCATATTATTGAACATTTAACTCCTTGTATCTTTGCGATTTCTCGGTCAGTAAGTCCTTGATTGTACAATGCCATTCTTTCGGCAGCCTCTTCTTTGCCCAATTTTTTATATGGTTTTCTTTCAGGCTTTTTTTTAGGTCCTAAAATTTCTTTTATAAGTTTATTCATACCTTCAGGAGTTTTATGCTCTTCTGGTAGGTCTTCATCAAGTTCTAACCATTCCTTTAACTCATTTTCTTCGACTTCGCCATCTTCGGCAATAATATTTCTGTATTGATTTATGATATCTCGAAATTTTGCATTCGTCATAAATTAATCACCCTTATTCTGACGGTTTAATAAATTTTCAAACGGTTTTGTAAGCTTATCCATGTTTTTATCAATTGCATCCCGTAAAAATGGTTGTGGCTTTTGACCCTTTGTTGTATGCCATTCCCCTTTTGCATCCTGATATCTCCATGGAACTTCTTTTCTTCCATCACCTTCAGCAGCATATAATCCTGTTCCTTGATGTATATATGGCGCATATTCCAGGTTAGAGCCTATCGAAACCTTGTCTAGTTCATCTGATACTTGATGCGTTATACTTGCTCTAAGCTGACCATCATCATGAGGGCAATTTGCTTTCGCTTCATTTTCTATTAGTTGTCCCACCGCTTCAAGACCTTGTTGTAATGCTTCAGGTAACAATTTATCAACTACTTCTTTTATGTTTAGATATACTTCACCTGCCATTATAAATACACCTCTTTTAAGCTTAATATGGTCCGTCTGCCTCCCTGATTAATACCTTCAATGCTGAATACGTGACCGTTACCGTCTAAACGATATTGTTCTGTCATGTCAAATTCTTTATACATTGTAATGCCAGCCGGGACGGTTATTTTATAAAAAATACCATCTTCGATTTTTGTGGATGTGGCATAATTTACACTTATATCTATTGTTTTTATAGGAATATATTCATCTATAGGCGTTCCCAAATCATCATATATTTTAGATTGCCTTTTTAATAAATAAGGTTTCATATTACTGTTAATGCTCACTATCTCATCACAACCCTCTTGGTGTATTTATTTAATCGACTTGTTATACTGTGAGGATATTCATTTAAATAATTTTCACTTGCGCCACCCATATTTACACTTGATAGTCCTTCGTTACCCGCTTTATTCAGCTTCACAATTACCATTTCAACTAAAACATTATCAAGTTCTTCCGAATATTCATTAAGCTTACATATATCTTTTATTTCATCTTTTACCATATCAATATAAACACTTATCTTTGCATCATCCTTATACTCTGATATAGCTTTTATTTTTTCTAAAGGCGTCATTTCAAAACCTCCCATTCAATACGTTTAAGGGGCATTTCTGCCCCAATTATGCTGCCTTAGTTAATTTAACAACTTTCGTTTCATCAGTTAGAGCTACAACATTGCATCTTCTGTTAAATATTACATTTTTTCTAAGGTTTGCATCTCTTTCCTGCTCTGTCTCAATTTCCTTTTTAGTAAACACTGTAACAGCTTCTTTGGTTGCCATAAATGCAGTATCCACAGGAACAGCTTTTGAAGTGTAAACAGGAACATTATTAATACTTCCTATGTATCCGGTTCTTACAAAGCCCTCAATATATTTTAAATCATCTTTCAAATTTTTCCTGAGTTGTGCCTTTTGTGCCGGGTTGATTAAAAGGAATAGCCCTTCTTCATTTTCTCCAAACATTGCCGTTGCATCAACTACTGTATCAAAGCTAATTCCTAATGCAGGGTATTCCATTTCCTGAGTTGTTTCTTCTAATTCCGCATAAAATTTTGATGTTAGGTCATTAACCATATTTGCAGACATTTTTTCAAGTCCTACGTTTACTAAGTTGGGGTCTTTCATTTCTTCCTCATCAAAGTATGGGAATCTGCCTTGACAATATTTAACTGTGTAATCAACTGGTGTAAAACTTACTCCTACATCATCTGCAGATTGGTTTCCTTCACCTTGTGCAACATCTCTTACTGCTCCCGTTGCAGTATATTTATGAACTGTTTTAGTCATTCCTGCTTCTTGTGTTAAGCTTGTGTCATGTGTATAAAACGGTGATAGTTCTAACATTGTATCCATAAAATTTGCTACTTTATTTTCAATTACTGCGTTATCATAAATTGTATGTGCCATTTATTTTTACCTTTCCTTTTCTATTATTTTATTAATTGCATATATAGTTCTTTGTTGGTGTTGTATAACTCCTGTTGTTGATTTAATGTCATTTTTTTAAATACTTCTTTTGTGATTTCACCGCTGGGTAATGTAACATCTTTCTTAGGAGTTGTACTTTTTAATCTACGGTTTACTTCTTCTTCAACCGATTTTTTAAATGCTTTTTCTATTTTGTCAATATTTGCTTTCATTGTTTCAGCATCTTCAGCTACTACAAAATCGGCAAGTGTAACATCAATATTTCTTTCAGCTAAAATCTTCATACATTCAGACTTATTCTGCTGCATTGTAAAGTTTCTCTGCATATCTTCAAGTTGTTTCTGTTGCTGTTCCAACTGATATTTTGCTTTTTCCTCTGCGTTCATATTAGCAAGTTTAACCGCTTCTTCCTGTTTCTTAGTAAACTTAGCTTCAAACTGTTCATACATCTTACTGATCATTCTATCCATGTCAGCTTGGGTAAATGTCGTTTGCTGTTGTTCTTGCTCTTTTGTTTCTTTTTTTATTTCTTGCTCGCCATCAGCACCGCCATTATTTTTATTTTCTTCTGCGCCACCGTCAGCAAAATGTTGTAAATTTAATGGTAACATAAATCTTTTATTAATTTCCTTTGTCATTTTTATCTCCTTTCACGCACCCATTGATGAGCGCCCGAATTATTTTTAAATTTAATAGCACGGTTCTTTATTGTCTACCCCACTTGAAAGACATATTTATTTAAATAAACTTTCATCAAGTACAGGGATAAACGTACACCTGCATCTCGGGTGAGCTACTCCTGGAGCCTCGTTAATATCAAATAACTTTCCATCCATTGCAGAGCATTCATCGCATAATCTGTCATCATCCCCAGTAAGCCATCTGACTTGCGTATATCCTCTGTCTTTATAAGCTTGTCTTTGTCCATCATTTAAGGCTCTTTGAACCTCAGTTCTAACTATTCTATCAGCATCATTAAAGCCTGCTCCCATACATCTCCTTATATCTTTCACTGCTTCATCTTTGCTATTTCCTACGATTACACTGTCAATAACACTTTTTTCTAACTGTGCTCTTAACTTACTTTTGTTATCCCATATTCTATTTGAAAAGTTAGCACCTTTAAAATTTGCATAAACAATTTGTTTTGCTGTGTGTTCATCTAACAGAGACCAAATAACATCAGCTCCAAAATGCTCCATGGTTTCTTTATGTACTTGCTTATATGTTGATAATAAATTATTGGCAATTTCCTTTTCCTCAATCTTACCTAATTTAATTATTTGCTTATTAATTAAATCTTGTAATTTCTTATAGCGATTTTGTTGGTATAGCATATTAGGTATCACTTTTTCACCTGACGCCAATATATCTAAATACAAGTCTGTTAATTGTGAATTGATGTCTTGTTCAGCTTGTCTATAAACTTTCGTCAAACGACGTTTCAAGGCTTGTACGTGTTCGTTATAAATCTTATCTTGGATTCTTACTTGCCAATAGTTTTTATTGTTGCTCATCTTCAGTCACTTCCAAATGTTCAAATAGACCCGCATAGCTATTTAATGATTGCTCGTCTTTTAACTTCTGTACTTCTTCGTTCGCATTTTTTACAAATGGTAATTGACTAATTAATGTTTCACTGCTCAACAATCCCCTTAAGCTGTTTACCATATCAGCAATTTCCTTTTCATTTTGAGGTATGTTTCTTTTGAAGATTATTCCTATATCTTGTAATGCTGTTCCAACTTTCAAATTTAAGATATTACTTATAAGCCATAATCTATTTTGCAGCCCTCTTTTAAACTTTCGTTCTTTAATAGCGCATACACTTTCAAGTCCTAATAATTTATATCTCATAGCCACACCAGAAACATTATTCGCAAAATTTTCATCACTCATATTGGGTACTCTGCTAAACTTATGAACATCATCAACAATTCTGTTTTTAGCATTTTCTAATTCTGTATCCATGGCGTTTTTAGTCAAGAACGAAACTATTCCACCTTCCGGAATTTCTAACAATCTTTCTTCTTTCATTGTCTGTATGTCTTCCGGTAGTGTAGCCCCTGTAAATACCATGTAGCAATCGTTGTAATAATCAAATGCATTTGCCATATCAGATTCTAATGTGTCATAAAAATCTATTAAATCAATGACTAATTCAAAATCTCCCAGCATATCATCATTATTCTTAAAAATGGATATCGGTACTAATTCAAAACTATGTTGTGTTTCATTAATGAACTCAAGTGCGCAACTGTCCATCTTCTTATAACTCTTAATACTTAAATCACTATATAAGTCAATAGTCATGGTCGTTTTATTGTCTAATATATTTGTTGTTTCATTAAAACGAATTACATGTAACAAATTGCTATTAACGGAATCATCGTAAATACAGATGGTATTTAAAGGACTTAACTTTGTAAAACGCAAGTCTGCATTTTCATCTAAGTATGCTAACTCATAAGCTACACCGTAAATGCTGCAGTCTCTTGCAAGTTGACTATTGAGGTCTTGTTCATCGTTATCGTCAAAGATTTCTTGTAACAATTTTAAATCTTTATCATTCCCTGAATAACTTACCGGAACACCTATAAAAAAGGCAGTCATAGAATCGGTTATATAATTGCCCCAGGAGTGAGCAATTTTATTGTTAGGCTTTGTGGCATCTTTAAACGTTCTTTGCTTGATGTTATTTTCGTTCTTATAGTATTGTTCTAACTTTTTCAGTCGTGGCAGATAAGACGTTTTAAAGACCTCTATAAATTTAATTATGTGTTCAGTTGTCAATTCTGTATTTTTATCTATGTAAAACACTTCATCACCCTTACATTAATGTATTTTTTCGTATTGTAACTTGTTTATATGTCATATCATTTTCCATGGCATACCTTAGAGCATCTAACAAGTGGTTATTCTTATCTATTGGAATTGGTAGCACATTTCCGTTTTTATCTTCTTTGTATTGGTATGTTGATATCTCATTCTTAAAATTTTGACAACGTGGATGTATTGTTATTTCTAAACCTTGTAAAAACTTAATTCCAAACTCGATACTTCCCGGACCTTTCTTTGCACCTTTAGCATTAACCCTTAATGCTTTATACTCAGATACGCTCTTAGGCTCGGCACTATCACAAATAACTAAATCAGTTCCTGCCTTTTCCTTTACCATTGGAGCAGATTCATTATTAAGAAGCCCTGCAGCATATATTTCACCACATATATAAAGTCTTTTTCTTGTTTTGTCATAATGTGCTTTTATATACGCGAATGGATCAGTTGCAAATCCCCAGTCAATACCATGTCTATAATTATCAAATGTGCTTTCGTCAAAGTCTTCGACACTCCAATTCTTAAATATAACACTACCCAATACACCCCAGTTTCCAAGGGTATAAACATTGTAATAATATTCATCTGTTTCATTTTCTAATGCCGCAATATCATCATCAGTCAGGAATTTATTATCCTTATAGGTTGTCTTTAATATTGAAAGGTTGCCGTGCTCAACATATTGCTCGCTATCGTCCCAAATATCAAAGTACATTGAATATATCCAATGTGTTTGTAGTATAGGATTAAAGCTCATTGTAAGGCGTTTAACCACCTTTGAACGCCCTCTTAAACGCTTATCAAGCTGTTTAATATCTTTGTAGCTGCATTCCGTTGCTTCTTCAACCCATATATCAGTTATAACTCCGTCTATAGGTGTAATACTCTTTACCTTTTCAACATCATCAAGCCCACAAAACAATATTTGTTTCTTGTTAATATTGCAGGTAATAATCATATCTGTTTTATTAACATCGAAGTATTCCGATAAATTAAAGCTTGATATAGCCTTTGTAATTTCATTAAAGACTGACCGTTTAATTGTATTCTGAACATTTCTAACAACTAAGTAATTCCTATCACCGTTAAACACGTCTAAAACTGTTCTTTGTGCTAACGAATAACTTTTACCGCTTGAGCTGCCGCCAAAATATATTTGATATCGATTTTTATTTTTAAGCTGATATTTTAAATAAATTGGATTAAACACTTCTGGATCAATATGTAATTTAATCGTCAAAAGCTTCAGCCCCTATATTTATTTCAATATCATTGTTTATTGTTCCACTATGCTCTAACTGCTGCTTGTCTCGCCATTCTGAAGGCTTTCTATTCTTTAACCAAAATATCTGAGCTGTTACATCAGGAGCCACTTCTTTTATGGTTTGAGTGGTTTTAACGTTTCCGTCTAAATCTTTTTCTGTTTTCGTCTCTAAATACGAATACCCTACTGCTCTTTTGTAAAGTGCATTTTCAACTTGTATATCAACAACTTCTTTACCTCTTTTTAAAGCATTACAAATATTACTGTATTTGTTTTTCCAATCATAAAGAGTTTTTACATTTATACCTATATTACTTGCTATCTGTTCATCGGTTAACCCATCTCTCGCCCATGCTTCAAGCCTTAGTAAGTTATCCGGCTCAAGCCATTCTTTGTACTTGCCTTTTGCCATAAACTCACCACCTATAAATAATTTTTCTTATGTCCAAATATTTAGTTTTAAGGACACCCCCAATTTTTCATCAAAGATGTCCTCTTAACTAAATATAGGAGAATTACATTATGGCAGATGTAATTAAAGCTTAATATTACCGTACCACACTTCATATAATTACTCCATAGCGCTAAATTTGCGCGTTTTTTGCGTGATTATTGCATTATTTCCTTAATTACATCATCAGAAAATAAGCATATTTTTAATTTTTCAATTAATCGATTATTATTTCTTGAAATAGTGGAAGGCTCTACATAAAAATGTTCAGCCATATTCTCAATTGTTTTTCCTTCAAAATACCTCAGGCGTATAATATCAAAGTACATATCATCTTTTAACGTCTCAACGGCAGCATCAATGGCTCCAATAAGATTTTTGGTTTTACATATACTTTTTTCTATATCCCTTATCTCTTTTTCGCCTTTATCTGAGCTAATCTCTTTAATAGCTTTAATTTGAAATTCTTTGATTTCAATTGATTTCACAAAACTATTATAATTGTAAAGTAATAATTCTGTTTTCTTGTATGATTCTGGTTTTTTACTTTCTGGCATTTTATTTACTCCCCCTTTGCCATAATAAATGGATATCCAGACCCTTTAATTCCGTATTTCCGCTTAAGGTCTTTATTTGCTCTTATACGAACCAAATTATAATCATTCAATATTTGTTGCATGGATCTTTTAATTTGGATTTCAACTTGCTTTTTATTGCAACCTTTGAACCGTTTAATATAAATATCAGAAATTTTGTTTTCGAGAATATATCCCTTCTTCTCAATATCACCGCAAATTATTTTAACTAAGTTATCTGTTGCTGCATTAGACTTGCGGCTTGCCCCTTTCTTGTTTTCAGCTTTAAATTGAGGGTAAACCCTGTTAGCTTCTTCCTCTCCAAATGTTCGCAATACACATTCCCGGCTCAACCCCATCATAGTAATGTGGCTATCTTTCAATATCCTTGCTTTGCCCTCGCCTGCTTCAAGTGTACATACTCCTAAACTTGGGATTGTATAAAATCCCGTAAGCTTAGTGAATCCATATTTTTCAGATATAGCTCTGGCACGGTTTAATTCTTCTTCTGGTATACTTTCAAGGTCTGCCTTTTCCAACATACCAAGTAGCGCAAACAAAACTAAAATCTTGGAAAATGCTGTTCTATCTTTTACATTGCAAACTTTCATTAAATCCTTATAGCTGGAATAAAACATTAAGCTGCCATCCTTCTCCATATCATTGCTGATAAATTGTGACATATGAGTTAAAATCGCCTGATATTCGGTTTTTCTGTTACGGATAGCAGATGATAATGAGGGGAATTGAGTTTTAAATTCATCTGTATCAAGGTAGTTCACCATATCAAGAATTAACAGTTTCTGTTCCTTAACCCATGCGCTGTCCTCGTACTCAATACCGTAAACTTTTTTTATAAATTCAACTGCTTGTCTTCTGCTGCAACCGCTTAATTTTTCAGTAATGCCGATTATGGTATAAGCTCGGTCACAACCAAAACATTTATATACAGGCATTTTACTATCTGTTAAATATATATGGGCAGATGGGTTTGTATCGTTATGTTCTGGAATAATACAATTGAAAAATGATCCGTCGCTTGGTACATTTAGATACAAACTTAAATTTAAGCTGTTTATAACAGTGTACAAGTCGTTGGTACTACTTGCTTTGAGTGCTGTTGGAGTTTTCTCAATACTTATATAAAGATTATATATATCTTCCTTATTAGTATTGGAAAAACTCATGTGTTGTTTGCGTTGAGATATCAGTGCTTGTAGGGTTTCAATATCAAGATTTTTAATAGCTTGTACATTATCATTTATTATTTTTTTATTATGTAATGGCTGCGTTCTTATATTTTCAGAACGTGATAGCATGGATTTTTCCGTTTTATTTTCAAAAATTGAGTTAACGCTTAAAATATTATCGTAATATTTATATACAATGTCTTTCCCCCCAAAATATAGCCGTGTTAAATTGCAACAACTTTTATCGCATCTATTAAATAATTGCATCAATGTACTTTGTAGCTTTACGGCCGTATTATAATCTCTCACAACATCACATAGTACAAATACAAATCTGAATTTGTTCTGCGTCTCTGAATGGCTGAATGTTGTATATACGAATGTAGGAAATAAATTTAGTTCGTAGCATCTGCTTATTTCATCTTCTATGGTTGAACCATCAAAATCTAATACGAATATTTGTTGTTCCTTCCAATGTTCCTGATTAATTTTACCTGTAATAATTGCAGGTCTAAAAGTTCTACCTTGTATTATTTTTTCCGCTAATTCTTCAATTGATATATTCACTATGGGCATGTTATACACAATTTCTTTTTCTGTTTGATCCGAAGTAGGCTTCACCTTGTATTTAGTTTTATGCAACATGCACTTAATTATTTTATTTTGCATTTCTTCCTCCTCCCCTGCACATCTACCATATTTTTAAATAAAAAAAGCCAATGGCTAAGTTAATAACCACTGGCTCAAGGCTCAAAGTTTTCTAAATAATATATTTAAA
Organism: Sedimentibacter hydroxybenzoicus DSM 7310; assembly: GCF_013403245.1. GTDB lineage: Bacteria > Bacillota > Clostridia > Tissierellales > Sedimentibacteraceae > Sedimentibacter > Sedimentibacter hydroxybenzoicus. Next base: position 408,680 of record NZ_JACBNQ010000002.1, read on the forward strand.
TTTTGGGTAAAGGCTCGTCCAAGAACTAACCTTAAAAAATCTGCTTAATCATGTTATGGAATATAGCAATCAAGCTCTGTAAACAGAACTTTAAATGCCTTTAATATTGGACTTCGAGGTTCGATTTCAAGAATTGATTTGCCATCAATACATAAGTTAATATTTTCATTTGGTGGAAAAACAATAAGTGAAATATTGTCCGTCAGGTTTACACCAATTGCTTCAACTTTACCACTATCAGCATTATGTATTTGGATATCTGCACAATCAAGTATAAAACTTGTTACTGCAACAAATGTACTTTCAGCCATTTCTTCTTCAATCGGTATTATTATATCCTCTTCAATACATTCGGCTAAAACATCATTTACTCTTTCCAACCATTTAACCGGGGCGCTCTCCAAAGTTTTGTTAATTTCCCTAAGTAATTCACTTTTTCCCATCTATTCTAACTCTCCTATAATTTTATTTTTTTACTCCACTAAAACGATATTAATTTCTGTGTACCGCAGTATTTACACCACATCAATACTTCTTTTGCGTGGCTTTCACTGTGCAACGTCTTACACAACAACGTCCCACAGTCAGGACATCTTATTTCATTGTTAATTGGTTTAATATGTCGTTTCATCAATGTATTATCCTCCCTCTTGCCATCTGCTCAAATTATAAAGACTTAAAATATTTATCGGTTCTTGATAAATCAACGCGATAAGCTCTTTTGGTGACCCGCTGACTGGGGAATCCCTTCGCGTGGATAATTCGGTATGCTGTCGCACTTGATAGGTCGTAGTGTTCCATAAATTTAGGAACTGTAACCCATTCCTCTTCTCTTGAATTGCTCTTAGCCATTTTATCTCTCTCCTTTCTCATTGTTGCTTTATTTTATCAAAACGGGTTAACATACATAATTATTTTCCTTTCTTTTTTAACAAGGAGGATTAGCAAAAACTATATCATTTAATTTATACTTTTCGTAAATCTTATCACTGACTGAAATACCTAAATTAAATATTGAATTCATTGCCATCAAGTTTACCGTCTCATCAAGTATGCTTTGTCTTTTAACCAACATATCCGGCTGCATTTCAGCTTTTTTAATCATCCGGGTATATCCATATAAATTAGATACTACCTTATTCGCTATTGTATTAGCCTTAATATAATCAACCTTTGAGGCTTTAACTAAAGAAGAATCTAATTTTTTCATCATTGCTCTTTGTTGTTCCTTATCAAGCATCTTAAATACTTCAAATCCCTCTAATCCTGCTGATTGTCTAAGTTTTTTAATTACATCAAATATCCAATCTTGAAAAGCTTCTGCTTCTTTCTTCTTGCTTTTAAATGACAACCTATATATTGCTTTTTCATTTATTATATTTGCTTCTTGCTCTCTACCTAATCGGTCGATGACCTTACTTGTAGTAACCCCATCTTTTATTTTTTCTAATGCTCTTGTTGTTTGTTTTAGATTTAAAGCATTCGTAACATCTGCCGCCACTGCCCACCAAGCGCCGTTATGTTCAACAAATCTTATGTCATGACCATTCCACTTTTCGATTTTTATCATTGATTAACTCCTTTTATTTTGTAGATTTTTATTCTACATGAGTTGCAAAAAAAATTTTCTCTTTTAGGTTTGAATCTTTAATATTTAACATATTACACATAATTGATATTTCACTAGCCTTAAATTCATTGATATTATTTATTTTTTTCTGTAGAGCATAGTATGTAATACCTAATTTTTCAGCAATCACTTTATATTTTAACCCAGATATCTTTATAATCCTTTTTAACTCAACAGTGTTTGTCACTTTATCAACCCCTTTCTTTTGTAGATTTTTATTCTACAAGCCAATAATAACATCTTGTAGATTTATTGTCAACAATTATTTATAAAATCATGTATTTTAGTTGAATTATATTATACAATATGATATATTGTCTTCATAGGAGGACATATATATGAGCGAATTATCTAAAAGAATAAAGCAAAGAAGAGAAGAGTTAAATCTTTCTCAAGATGAATTAGCAAGGAAGTTAGGTTATAAGTCACGTTCTTCAATTAACAAAATAGAATCTGGTGACAATGATGTACCCCAATCCAAAATTGAGGCTTTTGCGAAAGCCTTAGAGATGTCACCTTCTGAATTAATGGGTTGGAGTGAGGAGCGTATGCAATATTTGAGAGAAAATAGAAATACTGTAATTATACAAAGACTACTTGGTTTTATGGGTTGTAAAATTGAAATGAAATGGTCTGAATTAGAAGGTAATTTTATTGAGCCTGCTGGTTATACAGTTGAGTATAACAAGGCTTCATTTGATATAACAACAGAAGAATTCACAGAACTTATTAATAGTATTAAATCATATATCAGTTTTAAGATTCATGAACTTTCAGAAACAAAACTATCAAAACAGGAAAGTGATAACTTAAACAATGACAAGACTAATGAGGAGGTTTGAAAATGGCAAAGCTAAAGAAAAGGTCTGACGGACGTTACTGTAAGAATGTAACCGTCGGAAGGAATGAAGATGGAAGTTTAAGGCGTAAGATGATTTATGCTAATACTCAAAAAGAATTGGATTTAAAGGTTGCTGAATTAACCTTACAGGTTGACAAAGGTATTATTATTGACGATAAGGGCATGACAGTAGGTGAATGGGCTAAAAAGTGGTATGAGTCTTATGTTGAGAAAACCACCAAGGCACATAATACTAAAATCAAATACGAAAATATTGTATTCAATCATATCATTCCATGCATAGGATATATTAAAATAAAGGATTTAAAACAATACCAGGTCCAAAATATGTTTAATGAAAAGGAGCAGGATGGTTTTACTAAAACAATAGAATTAATGAAACTTACTCTTAACCAAATTCTTGAGCAAGCTGTTGAAAATGATTATATTTATAAAAATGTTGCTAAAGGTGTAAGGATAAAAAGTTACAAGGCACCGGAAAAACAACCTCTGACGGACGAGCAAATAAATAAAATTAAAAATACTAATCATTCAATGCATAATGTGATTCTATTCTTAATCTATACCGGCATGAGGATCGGAGAAGCTGTTGCCTTAACATGGGCAGATGTTGATTTCAAGAATAAAATTATACACGTTACTAAAACCGCTGATTTTTACAATGATGAAGCAAATACAAAAACACCTAAAACAACCGCAAGTATTAGAGATATTCCAATAGTTGAACCTCTATATAAAATACTTGAATGTATGTTCAAAGAAACTGAAAGCATCTATGTTTTTTCTTATAATGGCAATATGTTTAAGCATGGCACACTTGATAAACGCAAACTATATTATTGCAAGAAATTAGGATTTGATTTTACATTTCATCAATGCCGACATACTTGTGCAACAATGCTATATAATGCAGGTGTAGGTATAAAAGAAGCCCAAAACTGGTTGGGGCATGCAAACATAAAAACGACTATGGACGTATATACGCATCTTGATAAGAAGAACAAAGAAAGTGCGTTGTCAAAAATGAATGAAATGCTTTTAGCCAAATGACAACATTTTTGACAACATTTTAGTGATAAATGTTGAATATTATGAGAATATAGATAATATGATATTTATTGATTTATCAACGTTTTATTTATTTTTCAACATCAGGAGTCACGATATATATATAATGTTACCATACAAACATGGTTTTCATTTTTAATTGAGCATGGTGCTAAACCATATCAAGGAAAACTTACAAATAAAAGAATAAACGGCCTACTGCTTGTAAATGAAAAATCGGGATTAAAATACAAGAGCAAATTTCCGGTGTATTTTTCAGAGGATGAAATTGATAAACACTATTTTACAAGTGATTACCAAATATATTCTGATAAACTTTCTAAATTTGCTGTTAAGTGTAATGAGAAAAGTAAAGGGTATGTAGTCGAACGAATTTCAGCGTTGTTTCAGAATATTTTTATTGACGAAGTACAAGATATGGCAGGATATGATTTGGAATTTATAAGACTATTAATGGAAACTGATTCTGTAATCAGAATGGCTGGTGATCCTAGACAAGTAACCTATCATACACATTTTTCTAGTAAATATAAAAAATATTCTGAGGGAAAAATTCAAGAATTTATGTTAAAGGAATGTCTCAACACGGAGTGTATTATTGATACATACAGCCTTAAAGGCAGCTGGCGTAATAATCTAGCTATTTGCGAATTTGCAAATAAATTGTTTCCAGAATATCCACAATGTGAATCATTACAGGAGGAAACTACTGAACATGATGGTGTATTCTTCGTAGAAGAAAAGGATATAGAGAACTACCTAAAAAAATACTCACCATTGCAATTAAGATATGATAGGAAAACTAAAAAAGTTAATCCTAACTACGACGTAAAAAATTTTGGTGAATCAAAAGGGGCAACATATAATAGGGTTTTAATCTATCCAACAAAGAAGATGTTAGACTGGATAATAAAAGGTGAAAAAATAGATAGTTTTGAAATAAAATGTAAACTTTATGTAGCTGTAACCAGAGCAAAGTTTAGTGTTGCAATAGTGTGTAAAAACAACACTAAATCAGATGTACTACCGATATATAAATGTGATTAAAATTTGCAGTTAAAGGAATAAGGAGTCCATAGTTAACTTTAAAAACGGTAAAACTTAATAAAATCAATTATTTAGAGATACTGATGGTTGGATAATATTCAATAATTTTTCTTTTTGTTGAAATTGTTGAAACATATTAACTTGATTTTCTAATTACAGCAAATTCAAATGATTTATACGAATAGAACATTAGGGACAAATAGGAGTAACAAAGTCTGAAAGAAGGGATATGCTTACGGAACTAATAAATATGCAGTAGGTATAGTAGGAAATTTATAGATATATTATAAAATCAAATGATGATAGTATGTAGGAGAAACTTATAAAAAGTGAAATAATATAAAAAGTTTATTAGGGGAGAACGATAAGACATGGAGATTACAGACAAGGTTTTTTCTGAATTATTGAATGAGATAGAAAAAGTACGAAGAAGAAAAATTGTTGATTACAGAACAGAGGAAGATATAGGTTATATAGATGTTTCTAATAATTTGGAGAAAGTACAAATTTCTAATAATCATTTAATTTTTGGACGACGGGGAAGTGGTAAAACTACACTAATATTAGCTGCATTAAAAAGAAATACTAAGAATGTTGTTTCTGCAATTGATATACAACCTATAAAAAGTGATGCAATTGATAACGTTATTCTAAAAATATTAACTCAAACTTTATCGGAGTTATTAAAGGCACATCATGAACTATTTTATAAGATTGAAAAAGACTATAATGAACAATATAGAGGATTTTCAGGAATACAAAATTTTATTCTGAAAAGAAGAAGTAAAGAAGTAAAAGAAAGTTATGTGGGAGGGGTTGAATTTCGCAAGTTAATTGAAACAGAAAAAAAGTTGCTTGATACTATAAAAGATATACCCGATGAAATAACTTATAATATTTCGCAAGAAAATACAACAATAAGCAAAAAACAACAAATGGAGTGTAATGAGACCTTTCAGAAAGGTTCTTTAGATATAGAAACACAAATAAATGGTCGATATAAAATCATTCAAGGGAAAATAGATGCAACTCTTTCTGCAGTGGTTTCAAAAAACTATAAAGATACGGTTGAATCAAATAGTAATCAATCTTCTGAGATTATAGCGTCTTATATGAAAACATTAAAAAAATCAGATATAATTCAGGAGCAGCGGGAGAGAATAGCTTTCATTTTTAATGAAATCAAAAGAATATATAATGTCGGTGTATATGTATATCTAGATGATTTCTATCAAATACCTATTGAAAAACAACCTGTAATAATACAATATTTTCATGACATATATAAGTATTGCGCTAATTATTCTTTCTGTTTCAAATTGGCTGCATTGCCGTACAGATTACGTATGAACAAAACTGGCAATGTTGATATGTCATATAAAGATGATTTTTCTCCGATTAAATTAGATAGTGATTTATCTGAATTGGAGTCTACAAAAGATTATTTATTGAGTATTCTAGTAAATTTAGATTCAACATTAGATATTAAAAAGCAAGACATTGTAAACTTGTTTAATAATGATGAAGTTTTGCTGTATTCTATTATTGCGACAGGAGGAGTACCAAGGGATTTTTTATTAATTTTTGCAGAATTGATTAAAGCAGTTCGAAATGATAATAAAAGCAGTATCCAGAAAGAACATGTATATACTGTTATAAAAAGTTTACGCGAAGACAAAGATAATAATATTGAATATGATACAGACATATCACCGCAAATAATACGGAAAGCAGTAGAAATTATTAATGAAGAAGTTGTTGGTGGATTAAATACCAATGTTATTTTGTATCCTAAATTATTAGCAGAAAAACACGAAGTATTGCTTAAAAACTTGGTGAATCTAAGATATTTTCACATAATAAAAGATTCTGTGACTTCGGAAAACCGAAAAAAAGAAGAGTTTGTAGCATATCTAGTTGATATGAGTTTTTATGCCGTTAATAAGAGATTGCGTCCCAATTTTGACTTTAGAAGGTTTTGGGAAACTGATAGTGCAGCAAGATTAACCCAATTGAGGCAATCAAAAATTTGGAGTTTTCCGGAGAATATTTTAGGTGACGTGTGATAATTAAAAGAGATTCATTCAATTTCAAATTCAAATAATTAAAAATTGGACAAAACCAAAGGATGGATTTTTTACATGATACTAATGTTGAGGAACTTCTAATAGAGATTAAGAAATTCTATTAAAAGTATTTGTAATCTACCTATTGATTTAATTCTAGTTTAAAAGATTTAATCAACTTAAGAAAAGTTTGTAGGATAATATTATACCGAAGTTGAATTAGGAGAAAAGTTATGAAAATAAGTGATTTTATATTCGAATTTCCTACTCATTCAAGATATCCAGGTTTGTGTAGAGTACGGATTTTTGTTAGTTCTGAAGGAAATATAGTTTCAGTTCTGACTGATATTGGAGATAAAAATCCATCTTCATCTGTAACAAATTCAATTGAAAGTATCTGTCAATCTTTGATTCAGAAAGGTCTAGTTACTGATAGCACATTATTTATTGAGCACTACGAAGATGATGTTTTTGATTTAAGTCATACATTTGATATTATTGAATTTAACTCTGGATGCCCACAGTGGCACTCTGTTGGTTTTAAAAAGGTAAAAATCTTGCTTTCTTGTGATGATGAAGAATTTTTATGTTTAACGAAAGATAATGTTCGATTACAAAAAGAAATTGATTTGAAAAGACATGCTATAGATCCTTATATGGACTTCCCATATGAAGAGGACCCTATCATTATTAAACGGAGAATTGAAATTGAAGATGGGAAAATATCTAAAGAGTCATTAAAACAATTAGTTGATTCTAAAGCTAATGAGCATGAACTTCAAGAGAAATTAAAAACTGATTTATCTGTAATAGGAGAAACATATGCTTATTTTCAAAATGAGTATATTTGTTTTTCTGAATTTCCTATTGGTGAAAGGAAAGTGGATTTTGTAGTATTTACTGGTCGATCAAGAATGGAAGTGGTTTTAATTGAAGTAAAAGGTGCAGATTTTAGTCTTGTTAATCAAAATAATTACGCAAACTTTTCTAGTAAACTTGAGGAGGCGGCAAGTCAATTACGCTCTCATTGGAATTACATACATCGTAACTATGAATATTTTCGAAGGTATGTTCATGAATTAAGATTAACTATCGAAAGAGGAGGTTTAAAATATAATGCCTTTTTGGGAGCATCCCCAAGGTTAAGCGTAGACAGTAATAAAGATATCATAATTAGAAATGTTATTATATGTGGTCGTTCTGTTGATGATTTAGAAGAAAGTAAAAAAAGACATGAATACGAAAGCAATTCCCAAATGTCACTAAAACTTGAAACATGGGATTCTTTGCTATTCAAAATTAGAAGATGATCATGATATTTATCCACCAAGGGAATGCTGGGTTCAAGTGTCATCATTATTGCACACTCAAGGCACGTGGAGACCGTAATCCTGTTGCAACGCTTGAAAGCCTGATAAATAGTGGGGTTGAAAGACTATAAATAGAAATATATTTTGACGCGAAAGAATGATATGATACTTTCGCGTTTTTTCTTTTTTTGATAAAATATTAATGTACAATGATATTTTATATAGATTAAAGAAGGAATACAAATGAAAAAAGTATGGATTATACCCCCTGCGCCTAAAGAAAATAAAAAGATTAGGGTTGCTGCTTATTGTCGTGTCAGTACATTCGGACCTGCTCAATTACATAGTCTGGATACTCAGATAGAAGCTTACACAAGAATGATAAAAAATAATAAAGATTGGAGATTTGCCGGTGTGTTTTATGATGTCGAAAGCGGACTGCGTCGGAAAGGAAGAACTGAACTGGATAAAATGCTTAAGAAAGCTGAAAAAGGTAAAATAGATTATATTATTACAAAGTCAATCAGCAGAATATCCAGAGACACTTTAGAAGTTTTTAAAATTATAAGAAATTTAAGGGAGAGAGGGATTAATATGCATTTTGAAAATGAAAACTTAGATTCAATCAATATAAACAATGAATATGAAATTACATTAAGAGGTATGTTGGCACAGGATGAAAGCAGAAATAAAAGTGAGGATATTCAGTGGGGACTACAACGCAAATTTGAAAAAGGGGATATCTTTACAAAATATAAGAGTTTCATGGGATATACTTGTGCAGATGATACGCTTGCCATTGTTCCGGAGCAGGCAGAGGTTGTCAGAAAGATATTTGAATTATATTTGCAAGGTCTTTCATTAGGGCAAATAAAGTCATATTTGGAATCTCAAGGCATTAAAACTGCAATGGGAAAAGAAACTTGGGATACAAAAACAATTCATAAAATGCTGAAAAACGAAAAATACAAAGGCGATACAATGCTGCAAAAGACTGTTACAGAGGATTTTATGACTGGAAAGAAAATTAAAAATACAGACCAGCGAAACATATATTATATAAAAGATAGTCATCCAGCCATTGTTTCTGCCGAAGTGTTTGATAAAGTTCAGCAAAAAATGGCAAAACGTGCGAGGTATGTGAGTAATGAGGAGGGTACATTAGAAACAAGTGGGAGCAAATATAATAGCAAATATCTGCTTGGTAATTTACTTGTGTGTGGCGATTGTGGTATGCCATATCGTAGAAGGACGGAAAGAGGTAAGGTAGTGTGGAGATGTTCAACAAGAATTGAAAAAGGAAGGCAGACTTGTTCTAATTCTCCTACTTTGGACGAAGGCTGGATAAAGGATACCTTGAATGAAGTTGTTTGCCAGAATGGAATTTATGATGAAAGCATAGTAAGGGATGAAGTTGGTAAAATCCAGATTTTTGATACTTTTATTTTTTATATAAAATATAATGGTTCTCAGGAGAAAAGAACATTTTAGAGTGGTTTAAAATTTATAGAGTTTTTGTGAAATTACTTTTATATAATGGATGTGAGTAATAAAAGGTTTTATTCTTATAGGTTTTACTATTGAATAAAGTGTTTTAAAAATGCATCAAATGTTTGTGCTCATTTTTTAAGGGATTATTATGATATATTGATGTTTTAGTAAGAATTATAACCTTAAAGTATAATTAGTAAAAAGTTGAGATTAAGGACAACGACAAATATATTTTATATTTTCCTATCTTTTATGCTGTATTTATGGTAAAATAATGTCAAAAATTGTATATTGCAATGAAGATTGGATGGCGAATTCATGAATAGAATAGTATAATCGTATTCTGATAAAGGAGGATTTTGAACTATGTTGGAACGTCTTCTTATGGCAGGAGAAAAGTATTATTTTATGCACAAAGAAGTAACAATCATAAAGGTTTGGGATTGCTTTCATCTTGCGGAAATAAAGGAGTTAATCAGTCAGCGGTCCCTTTTGGTCGACATTTGTACATTGACTATTAATCCGAATTATACTAATTCTATATCTTTGCGACTTTTTTTGGAGGAAGAAAATGAGTGCTCTGAATTTTATTGAAGGTTATATGAATGGTAATGCATGGGAACAACTATGTGTTATGTGTTACCGTATGCGATATCAAAATGAGCATTATACTCCTATTTCTGCTGCTCAAGGTGGAGATGGTGGAATTGAGGGATTCACTCAGTGCGGTATTGTTCATCAATGTTATTGTCCTGAAAAAGATTATTCAGATGAAGAAAATTATGAACATTTGCGTGACAAGATGACAAGAGACATTGGAAAACTCCATAAACCGGCTTATATTAAGAAACTTTGTGAATAGGGTGTACCACAAATAATAGAGTGGCATTTTGTGATTCCGGAGCAAAATGATTCACGTATTGTAAGGCATGCTGAAACTAAAAGGAAAGAAGTGCTAGATGCTAAGAAATCAAATCCAACAATATATACACATATTAGTGATGATTTTAAGGTAATAATAAAATGTGCAGATGATTTCTTGTTGGAAATAAGCAGAATAGTTCTCTCTCCCCACAAGGACTATCTACTGAATTTGGAAATAAGGGATACGATTACTCTTGATTATACACAATGTGGATCTGAAAAAGTAAAAAACATACAAAGAAAGATTAAAGCGATTAAGAATACAGATGATGATTCTGATGAGGATGTTGTCTTTTTAGTTAATCATTTTGTAGAATCATACCTTAGTGGATTAGCAGTACTAAGCAAGCTAAGGTTGAGTTTTCCAGAAATTCATAAGTCATTAATCGAATTGGAACAAAGTTGCAAAAAAGATGTATCAGTAAAAACACGAACGATATCAGATCGTTCAGAAAACTCAAATTTGTTCAATAAACTGCTAGATGATTTTGAAGGTAGACTTAAAGAGCAATTTTCTACAACTATTGATTTGGCATCAATTGGAGAACTTAAGCAAGACTTAGTTGCAAGTTGGTTGGCAGATTGCTCAATGGAATTCAGGAAAGCAGGTGACAATATTGGATAGACAAAATCTAATTGAGAATAACGGCATTGTTTTTAATGCCAAACCAGATGCTGTCCCTTATAATTATCGAGTTAGCTATAAGGTTTCACAAATTTGTCTTATTCTTGCAAAATCTTGTTGGGGAAGATCTGGATGCTTGCCAGTAAAATTACATATGATATCATTTGCACTTTGCTCCAAGTCTACAATGGACAAACTCGTAAATTTTGCTCTGAATGAATTTGCGGACACTCCTATAATTCGTTTTGATCCAGCAGTTAACAGAGCAGTAACTTTCGCAATAGCGGACAATTTGATTATTCATAGTAAAAATGGTAAATACACTCTAACAGACAAAGGAAAGAAATTCGTTGAAGAAATTGATAAAGATCCAACCGTACTTGCTGCCGAAAAATTGGATCTTTCAGAATTATCAAAAAAGCTTACTGATGAAAAGATAAAACAGCTATCATATATCTGGAGGAATACTTATGCTGAGGATTAATCGTCTTCGTATTGAAATTAAAGCTGCAAATGAATCTTATGGTGGAATTTATGGATTTGATGAGAGATTTTCTTATGGGTTGAATTTTATTGCAAGTCATAGCAATACATCAGGTAAAAGTTCTGTAATTGAAGCTATTTTTTATTGTCTCGGATTTGAACAAATTATTGGTGGCAAAAACGATAAGGTTCTAACCGCAGTTTATAAGTCGATAATAAAAGATAATGACAAAGACTGGAGTGTTTTAGAATCAGGTATGTACCTTGAAATTTCAAATGGCAATGAAACTATAACGATATATAGAACAGCCACTATGGAGGGTAGAGATTCAAGGCTCGTAACAGTTTATTATGGTGATTATGACTCCATTGGAGATAAAAATACTTTAATAGAGGATATGTATCTGCATGATGGAGGAGCCTCAACTAATGAAAAAGGATTTCATGCTTTTTTAGAATCCTTCTTATATCTTCAATTGCCGCAGGTACAAACAAGTGGTAATGATCAGAAACTATATTTGCAAGTAGTTTTTTCTTGCATGTTTATTGAGCAAAAACATGGCTGGAGTGATATCTTCTCAGGAATGCCTTATTTTGGCATCAGGGATGCGAAAAAGCGTGTTGTTGAGTTTTTACTTGGATTAGACACTTTCAAAAATGAAAAAGAGAAAGATAGACTTAAGGCAATAAGAGATGCAATAACAATTGAGTGGAAAGCAATATGTGATGATATTAATAGAAATGCAAATCGGGAGGCTTGCTTTATAAGTGGGTTGCCAAGTAACCCGAAAATAATGAGTGAGCGGGACTATAAGATTATATTCGCTACAACAGTAGACGAAAAGTCACTTAATGATGCAATATCTGAACTACAAGAAGAGCATGATTCAATAAAGCAGCTCAAGCCAAGAAATATTGACAATTTTGAAATCTTGAATGACGAATTACAAACGGTAGAAGAAACTATAGCTTTATTTGAACAGAAAGCTGTTGAATGTGAGAGCCAAATTATTTTGTCGCGTAGCGCTATTATTCAAGCTGAACAAAGTCTCGAAGTGGTTTTGCGTGATTTAAGGAACAATAAGGATGCTGCAAAGCTACAAAATATGGGTTCTATAATAGGCTGTCAGGTCTCAACTAATGTTTGCCCAACTTGTAATCAACAAATACAAGATTCACTTTTACATGTAGGTGATGGGATATCTGTTATGAGTGTTGAAGAAAACATCAGACATCTTGAAGGTCAGAAAAGTGTTCTTGAATTCACACGTAATAGCCACAGAGAAAATTTAGATGAATCAATACTTATAAAGAATGACTTACAATCAAGATTGCTAACACTCAGGCGTCTTGCTCAGACAATCCGATCAGATATTTACTCTACTGAAACAGAGTGGTCTGAATCTGTTGTTCAAAAACTTGTTGATATAGAAACAAGAATCAGGCGCTATGAGGAACTTCAAGTATTTATAGATCAGCAATTATATGAAATTAATGAACTCTCCAATCGCTGGATGAAATATAAAGAAGACTATGCGAAACTTCCTAAAAAGACAGTATCTGATTTAGATGTTGAAATTATCTCAATTCTTAAATCAAACTTTATTGCTAATCTTCGAAAATATAAATACAAAAGTGCACCGAACATTGATGCAATTGATATTCCTATTGAAACGTGTCTTCCGACAATTGATGGGTTTGACATGAAATTTGATTCATCTGCTAGTGATAATATTAGAATAATTTGGTCGTTTACAATGGCTTTGCTTCAAACCTCTATCGCAAAAGCCGGAAATCATCCTGGCTTAATAATCTTTGATGAACCTGCACAGCACAGTATAGTAACTTCTGATATGGAAAGTTTAATTCAAAGTGTACTTGATTTGAAAGGATCAAGTCAAGTTATTGTAGGAATAACCCTTAATAACGAAGAACTAAAGACATCCATTGAAAATCTGCCTAAACTTGATGCTACAATAATAGATGTGGGTGATCAAGCATTTCAGCTGCTTGATAAATTAATAATTCGGCAAGCTCGGCTATCTGAGTTTCCGCTATTAAAAGACTTTCTTTATGAAGCTATTTTTGTGCCGTATGGAAACACACCGCCGAGTAAGCAGATTTTACTAGAGTCTGGCATATCTGCTTACATTGATAACTTTGGAGAGAAAGAGAGTGACATCTGTTATGTTGCAAAGAAAGATGGTGACATTATTGGTATGGCGTGGGTTCGGATATGTGGTAGTTATGGATATGTAGATGATCAGACCCCAGAACTTGCTATATCTATTCGTCCAGAACACAGGAGTAAGGGTATTGGAACTAAATTGTTGTCAAATTTATTGTCTTATCTTAAAGACAAGGGATACAAGCAAACATCACTTTCAGTTCAAAAATCTAACCCTGCAGTTAGGCTATATAAAAGGCTGGGTTACAAAATTGTAAAGGAAAGTGAAAAAGACTTTCTAATGATAAAATATTTGTAATGATATTAGTGTAATCCTAAATATGGAAACTTAAAAGTAAAGTTAATAAATTATTTGAAATACTATAACAGTGATGAACAATTAGCCGAACAAGAAAACACAATGAATATGTTATGTAGGCAGGAAAAACATAAAACCATAATATAAAGAGGTTAATATGAGTGAATATAAAAGAGGATCTGAATGGAGAAAATGGGACTTGCATATACATTCCAATGCTTCTGATGGGAACGGAACACCGATTGAAATAGTTGATGAAGCAATAAGGAAAGGCATTTCCGTAATTGCGCTAACTGACCATCATACTGTAAAAAATATTGATGAAATAAAAGAATATTCTAAGGATAAGTGTATTCATGTAATTTCTGGAATTGAATTTAGAACTGAATATGGAGAAAAATCAGTCCATATTATAGGCTTGTTTCCTGATGTTTTTAATGAAATAGAATTAAACTCAAAAGCATTAAATGACTTAATACTATCACCATTAGATTTGTCTGAAACTAGAATAATTGCTAAAGGTCGTGAAAGTGATCCTTCTTTGACTGAAGATAAAGCTTTTAAGAAAGGTATGTTTCAAGTACAAGTAGATTTTAAAAAGGCTTCTGAACTTATAAGAAAATATGGCGGATTAGTGACAGTACATTCTGGGGATAAACATGGTTCAATAGAAGAAATGAAGCATCAAGGAAAAAGTCCTAGAAATGTTAGTAATATTGCCGATTCTTTGGGGCCTGTAAAAGAAGAAATTCTTAAAGAATATGTGGATTTATGTGAAATGTCATCATGGGATGAAAAAAATACAAAGTTTTATTTGAAAAAATTTAACAGAAACACGATTGTTGCTTCTGATGCTCATGATTTTAAGAAAATAGGTGAAGAATATAGCTGGATTAAGGCAGATCCAAATATAAATGGATTACAGCATGCGTCTATTGAACCTGATAGAATTTTTATTGGTGAAATTCCACCTGCACTTGATAGACTTCAGAAAAACAAAACTAAAACTTTAGAAAGGTTAACAGTATCTTGGGAAGACTCTTATACTGGATTAAGTGGAGAATGGTTTAAAGATGTCGATATTTTAATTAATCCTGAAATGACTGCTGTAATTGGAAATAAAGGTAGTGGCAAAACGGCTATTGCAGAAATAATTGCTCTTCTTAGTGAGTGTAAAAATAGTA
This sequence comes from Sedimentibacter hydroxybenzoicus DSM 7310, assembly GCF_013403245.1. Classification (GTDB taxonomy): domain Bacteria; phylum Bacillota; class Clostridia; order Tissierellales; family Sedimentibacteraceae; genus Sedimentibacter; species Sedimentibacter hydroxybenzoicus. The sequence continues at coordinate 423,856 of NZ_JACBNQ010000002.1, forward strand.
ATGATTTTGTTTTCCTAAATAAAACAAAATTTAAAAACAAAAAGTTAGCAACTAACTTTAAGGCTAGGTTAAATTGGTATAATAATGTTTTAGAAAAAACAAAAAATTTGGATGAAGAGACAGACTTTACAGCTGAAGAATTGATACATTTTGTACCTCAGCGAAGCTTTGAATCTTTCTGTAATGATAGTGACGAAAAGTTTGAGGAAGAAATTAATAAGGTAGTATTTTCACGTATGCCTATAGAAGAGACATTAGGCTTTTCGACTTTTAAAGGTTTACTTGAAAAGAAGAAAAATGTGATTGTTGAAAGAAGGGACGAATTGTCGTTAAAAATCAAATCTCTTAATGAATCAATCAAGAGGCTAGAAGAATCAAAAGATAATAAAAATGTACAAGCCTTACAATCAGCAATTTTGCAAAACAACTTAGAGTTAGAAGAGCATAATAAAATTAAGCCTACAGAAGTAAAACCACCAAAAGATTTGGATACCAAAGAGTATCAAGAATTGATAGAAGAGCATAAAAAAGTCCAAGAGCAAATTTCTAATGAACAAAAATTATTGAATCAATTATTTCAAAAACAGTCAGATTTAGAAATAATTATTGAAAGTATAACGAACTTAAGTGAAAGAACAAAAGCTTCTATTGGTGAAATATCTAAGAAATTACAGACATATAAAGTTGATATCGAAAAAGTATTTAGTTTTAATGTTAATTCTAGTGATGTTACAGCTATCCTCTCAACTGTTAAAGAAGAAATCAAGGCAGCAAAACTTAAAATATCAGATGATCCAGGGAGCTTAGGGATATTAATAATTTCAGAAAATGAAATGAGGAAAAAAATAGATGCTTTTAATCAAGAAAACGAAGGTAAGCTATCTAAGTATCAAAAGTTTATAGATGACAACAAAGAATGGCATGAAAAACTTGAAAAGATTATTAAACATAAGGAAGAACTAAATGATAAGATTGAATATTTGGGGGACTTAGTAGATTCACCTATTGTAGCAGACATTAACAAGTTGAAGTTAGAACGGCTTGAAAAAGTCAAACAAATTTTTGACTGTTACAATGATGAGGTTAAGATTTACAATCAGTTTAAAATACCAATAACCAATTTTATACAAGCTTATAAAGAACAATTAGACAGTTACGATGTTAAGATAGATGTGGGACTATACCCAAAAGATGATTTTGTTAACTCTTTTGTTGAAACGTATATTGATAGTGGTGTTACAAGTGAATTTAGAGGACAGGATGGTCAAAAGCTATTTAAGACTATTGTTAATGAATCTGATTTTACTACTTATGAAAGAGTAGAATTATTTATAAATAAGATACAGTCTGTTTTTGAAAAAGACAGTAAAAAGTGTTACCACCATATATTCAAAAAAGGAAAATATGATGCATTTGTAGATTGTTTTTATAATTTAGAATTTTTAAAAGCTAGATATTCTTTACAATTATACGGGAAGCCTTTACAAGAATTATCTCCTGGTGAAAGAGGTAGTTTATTACTTGTGTTTTATTTGCTATTAGACGCAAGGGATATTCCATTAGTGCTAGATCAACCTGAAGATAATCTTGATAATGAAAGTGTGGCAAAGATATTAGTTCCATTTATTAGGGAAGCAAAAAAAAGAAGACAAATAATAATTATAACACATAATTCCAACCTTGCTGTAGTATCAGATGCTGAACAAATTATTCGTGTGAGACTTGACAAAACGAGCGATAAGTTTTCATTTGAAAGCGGTTCACTCGAAAGTAATATTATCAACGATGTAGTAGATGTATTAGAAGGTACTAAAAGCTCATTTAGGATTAGACAAACCAAGTATGATATTTCTTAAATTAAGAATTGCCTTAAGCATTATTCAACAGTGGAGATGCTTACGATAAATCTGTTCCATTAGCATAAGCTGTCATGTAAAATCTGCAACGATAGTGTGGATTGAAGAAAAGGCAACTTCGCGGTTTGATAGTGCCTTTAATTCCTAAGCGTAATTATAGTATAAATTAAAGATGCTTATATGGGATTGACTACAAAGGTTACTATAACAGTTTAAATTTTGAAGATATGGTCATGTCATACTAATATATTTATTAAAAAACAAAGGTTGATAGTAGAGATTATAAAATCATATCATGACGTCAAGGGGGTACCGGGCTCGATGGTCATCAGAATTACAGCAACAGGGCACATTGAGACGGTCTGCAAACATATATTCGGAAAAGTAATCTATAAAGAAGAAATTTGTTACATTCAATTTTATGGGAGGGAAAAGTATGTTAGCAGACTTTTATAAAAAGTTAGATTTACCAGAACAAATTGGGAAAGAAATTGTGATTCCTGACTCTTCACATGAAGCAATTTATCTTTCTGAACATGGGGAGCTATTTTGTTATTCTGGTATTCACAGCAAAGATACTGGTAAAGTTTTCTTTGAAGGTTGGCCTTATTATTTAATTGGAAAACACACTAAAGATTGCAAAGAAGATATAAAGGGGTTTTTTAGGATAAAGGATGGATGCATATTGTTAACTGGATTTGTAGACCATAAATTTTATAATAAGAAAATGTATAAGTCGCTTAATAATTATATTGTTCGTCTACCCGTAGCTAATAGCTGCTATTTTGGCATTCAAGAAAGAATAGAAACGAGTAATTCGTTGTATTTTGAGGAAAACAAGGAATTGTCTCAAGCTTGTTTTGGATTAACATATAATGAACTCGAATATTTTATAAAAATTTATGCTGAAAGATTAGGAATAGATAATAGGTATACACAATTTCCTAAAATAACACGATCTATGAACAAGGATAATTTCTGTGATATTACTGGAATTTGGATTCCACCTAAGTTCCCGTATATTGCCTTTAATAATAGTGGATATGCTTTTTCTCATGTGTCACTATATGGATTTTATCGCCACATAGGAGCAATGATCTCAATAGGTGAGAATACTGCTGCCACACAAATATTTAAAAATAAGACTTTTGCTGGAGAAATTATTAATGGAGTTGAACAGATAAATGATTATTTTCCATTTGAGGTGAAAGTTACTCGGGAAATAATCTTTTCTCAAGCATATGATTTATATTAGAAGTGATTAAGCTATTGGTATGGTACTTTTTACAACAAATATACTCTCTAAATAATAAAATATTATCAAGCAACAAAATCAATATTGTCAGCTTAAGTAATATTAAATCCTAATATTGAGTACAAAGAACGCTGGGCTATGTTAAAGATGTTGATGTAGGTTTTGTGTCAAGATTCCTAAGGTAATGAAGTGTGAAAGGATATTTGAGAGTATCAATTATTATATTATTGAGAAAAGAGTGTACTGTTATAATGAATGATAAAATTAAATTGAAACAGTGGAAAGAAATTAGTGAAGCAAAGCTTAAAGATCTATATTATGAACAAAATCTATCTGATTATACTATTGCAGAGATTTATGGTGTTACCAAAAATCAAGTCAGATATAAACGCAATAAATTTGGCATATCAATAAAAAATAAAATTTTCAATGAATTTATTTCACAGAGCAGTGAAGTTTACAAAGGTTTGAATAATGACTCCAAAGCCAGACTTTTAAAACAAGAAAATATAGATGGTATTGCTAAAGCATTAACTCATTATGCATTTAGAAATGGACCAGTTGAGGATATGCATGCTAATGGTAAATTAACACAAGAAGACATGAAAATACTAAACAAATATATGGTTAATCGATTAGCTGGAATTATGTATACAATTTATGAAGAAAAGTGGTTACAATTAGAATTGATATATGAACACCTAAAGAACTATGGTACTCATTGGGAGCAAGCTGAACCTGACACCGAGGACTTGGAATTAATATGGAATGAAAATCTAAAATTGATAAAAAACAATTTTAGATAGAAATAAAAATAGTCTTAATATATGACATAAGTGCAGCATCATGCTTTTATATCATTTTGATATTTGATTTTATCCACATAACTACATAATTAATAGAAAAAGCAAACTTTAAATACACTTTAATTTTCTGGATTCGAAGGGATTAAAGTTTATTTGAAGGAAAATTGCTAAGAGAACATCGGCGTAATTTTCGGAGAATATATGGGAGTGTGTCTGGATGATTGTCATACAAGTTATAAACATGTATGACATATTACAATTGAATTATAGATAAATTAAATCGGGACTAGTTGTGAAATTCAATAAATTGGGAAGGAGATTCTATATGGCAAATGATATTATGAATCCTATAGTTGGTGAAATTAGAGACATTTTGGATAATGCACGTCAGAATATTGCGAGAGAAGTCAATAATGAATTAATCTTATCTTATTGGAAAATTGGTGAAATTATTGTTCGCTATGAGCAAAATGATAGTATTAGAGCAGAGTATGGTGAACAGACATTGAAACAGCTAGCAAAATCACTGACAGCAGAGTTTGGTAAAGGCTTTTCGCGTGCAAATCTTTATAACATGAGATTGTTTTATCAGACATATCAAAAAATCCAGACGGTGTCTGGAAAATTGAGTTGGTCTCATTATTGTGAATTACTTAGTATATCTGATAAGGATAAACGCAATTTTTATGAAAAGGAAACTGTAAATGCAAAGTGGTCTGTGCGAGAGTTGAAACGGCAGATAAGTACTTCGTTATATGAGCGATTATTGCTTTCGAAAGGTGAAGTTAATAAAAAGGAAGTTTCAAAGTTAGCGATGAACGGAATTGAAATTAATGAACCAAAGGATATTATAAAAGATCCTTATGTTTTTGAATTTCTTGGTATACCAGAGGACAAGCCAATGATGGAAAGCGATCTTGAAAAGGCTTTAATTAAACAAATTGAAAAGTTTTTGTTGGAACTTGGCAGAGGCTTTATGTTTGTAGGTACTCAGCAGAGAATTACTATAAATAATACACATTATTATGCAGATATGGTTTTTTATAACAAACCTTTGAAGTCATATGTGATTATTGAACTTAAGACAACGAAGCTTATGCCAGAAGCAACAGGGCAGTTAAATATGTATTTGAATTATTACGAAAATGAAGTTAATGATGAAGGTGATAATAAGCCAATTGGCATTATATTGTGCACAGATAAAGATGCATTGACAGCAGAGTATGCCTTAGGTGGCTTATCCAATAATATTTTTGCTTCGAAGTATACGTATTATATTCCAGATAAGAAAGAACTGATAGAGCAGGTGGAAAAGGTAATTAACAGATTACAGGAAAAATAATTCATTGAGTATAGGACATTGAGCCTGCTCTAATGTCTCGGGGAATATCGACTTATAATTGAGGAGCAAGCTACTGATAAACGGGTAATCATTTTTAGAAGTATACCTTCCCACCAAGGGGATACTAGATACTTATGACATCATTATTGTACTCTCAAGGCACGTGGAGATTTGCGTTGAAATATGTCATGTAAAATAACAGATGATAATGTACGTTATATCCTCTATATGGTAAAATAAAAGAAAAGGTAGCTACTAAAAATTAATTTTGAAGTAATTGTTATTATTTTAAAATAGTGGATTGAATTTCTGCCGATGCCGATAAAGATTTATATATTAAAACAGATGTTATCAAACCAAGTGCATAGGATATATTGAAGAAGTATTTAACTCCCGGAATTTTTGTAGAACATTCGGAGGTCTGTTTTTGTATTAAAGGTAGAGATAAGAAAGTACGATTGTACTTTGTCGGAGGATGTTTGATATAAGCCTGAGAAAGCAGGCAGTTTTGAAGGACTGATGGTGTTAAATATTGAGAATTGGAAGGATTCGTTCAGACCTCGCATTTTAGAACATGGTTGAATTATTATGAAATGGGAGCAGTTGAGAATATTATAGAAGACTGAGGCAGGCTTTTGTGCTACTGCAGTGGAGGTTTAATGGAGTTTTATAGATAGAGTAAGATTTATGAAAATATGCATCTTTATGATAACTGCCCATATGGACTTTAAAGAAAAACTTTACAGTTGCCAATTATAAAGAAAACTTAATAACTGAAATAGAATAAAAATCTTAAATTAAAGGGAGGCTTGAGACTTTGCAAGAGCAGAGATTTGCAAAGGGGGACTGGACGCTTTTCAAAAATAAAATTGCTGATTGGCAGGAAGCCTACATGAATAAGCTCAAGAAGGAATATATAGAATTACTAAGTGAAGACGCTAACCCATCAGAAAAGTTTTGGAGGCTGGACAAGAGAATAAAGGCAGATATGAAGAAAACTGGTGTTCAATTAGAAATGAGCCGGTCGAACCTTATTTATAACATTGTTTCACTTATAAATGATGGTGCAATTAGCTTTGAAGATCTCGAAGAGTTCAGTGATGAGCTGAAGGAAACGGTAAGTGCCTTTGTTAAGAGGTAGTTCAGAGTATATGGAGTTTTGAATGATTGATCCATATGAAATGCTCTATTGGAACAATAAATGGTATACGGTTTGGAGTTTGTCATCTTCAAAGAAAAATCAGAAGTTTTTGGATTGAACAGATTTTGTGGATACAGCGATCGTAAATGATAGAAATTCGTAGGTTTTTAAAGATAAATTCAAAAGAGTTGAAATGATGGAAGGAAAAAAATGAATAATGAGCGCATGAAGTTGCCTAAATTTCTCAAAGAAGTGGATGCACTGTCAAAGAATTTAAGCCATGAAAATATGGAAATGCTGATCCATGAGATAGCAAGAACGTGGCCTGAAAATAGAAGAAATAATTTGCTGCAATTGATGAGATCTTATGAAAATATATCAGGGAGCAAATCCTGCAAAAAGTGCATTGATGATGGAATATCTCAAATAGTAACTGACATAGAAAGCATAAAAGAGAGATTAATTCAAATCAACTCTGCAGATCGTCTTTTAGAAAGTGAATATAATGAAGAGTGGGATGACTGGTACAATAGTGATGTAGATGAGGTTCTCTTCTCTGACCCAAAGGGAATTTTAAAGGATATTAATGAAGCAATGGAATTAATTCATACCTGCGTTGACATGGAGTTATATATAGAGGGATATGAGCTTTCAGAAATTCTATCTGTATTAGAGGTTTCTTCGGAAGGTGATTATTGCGATTATAATGGTTCCCCTTTATATATGCATGAGTTAGAACAATATAATTTATTAGGGCATGAGTATATTCCGTTTGTAAAGGAATGTTTATATCTTGCCTATATGGGAAACCCACTTGAAGAAAGAGCAGACGAAATATATTGCATGATGGGAAATTTTAGGTGTAATGATGTGAAGCTTGAGGATATCATGCAATCTGGAAATGATGAACTACCACAGTTTGATGCTTTTCTTACGATGTGGATAGGATACCTTGGTGCACAAAAAAGTAAATCAGCGGACAAATTATTAAGAGAATCTCAATCCATGATTCAGGATGAAAGCTGTCTATTGGAAAATGCAAGAAAATATGTGGCGGAGCATCCTTCCTTGTATCAGCAGTTTTTAGAGATAAAACTGAATTCTGATGAAAGTGATAGTATGTTTCAAATTGGGATAGAAGCAATGGAGAAAATTCCATCTTCTTATCTAATCAGGAGCGAAATAGCACTTCTTACAGCAGAGTATGCAGTGAAATTGAATGATCATGAGAAGATGGAAAAATGCTGGATTGAAGCATTTCGTTCTGAAACTACAGTGGTTAACTATATGCGAATAAGAATCTGCTCTAATAATTGGAAACAATGGGAACAGGAACTTAAATTTATTATAGAACAGACTTATCAGAAAACGAAAAATCGAGAAAAAAGTCTTTCTTACGACATGAATGCCGAGAGGGAAAATTATCTTTATCAAGAGAGTTATTGTACTATGCTGTTTTTTGAAGAACAGTTTGAAAGGATGTATTCTGTGGGTATGCATGAAAAGAATGCCCTTGGTTGGTCATCAACGTTTATGAAGCAGGGACTGGCATTTATGTTTTTGCTTCTGTTTCAAGGAGAAAAATTTCCGGAAGGTATGAAGACAATGCAAAGCAGGGCAAAGTCTGTCTGCAAAATATCCGCTGATAAGTTTTATCGGGGAACGGAAATTAATTCTAAACTATCGGATAATGAATTGTTTTCACAGCTTTTCAATTCATGGAAGAATGAAGTACAACTAACAATAGAAGAATCAAAGAAATGGTTAGGGAAAATTGAAAAATGGATTGCCGGCAGAGTGACTGGGATTATGGAAGGAAATCATAGAAACTATTATGGGGAGTGTGCTTCCTTTATCGCTGCATTTGGAGAAGTACAGGAGTCTCTTGGTATTCCTGATGCTAAGGCACATATTATGGAGAAATACAGAAATGAGTATTCCAGACGAAGTGCGTTCCGCAAGGAATTGGTGATATATGGAATGAAAAAATAGATGAATCAATGATATTAAAAAACAGCGGATAGGATATGGGAGTAAACATACTCCATCGATACAAAAGGAGATTATATGAAACTATTTCAAAAGGCAGCAGAAAAATTAGAAAAGGAATATCAACTCTTCTTGGATTATCTTGAGCTAAATGAAGTACAACTGTCAAAGCGTACAGGTCATATTGGGAAAAAGGATTGCTTTGCATTGAATGGTTTGTTTGATATAGTTCAGGAGAAATACCTGACATATGGAAGAACACAGGATTATTATACAGTAATTGATTTCTTTTATTTTTTTTCGATACGTGCCGGTATTCTTAAGATTGTGAGCAAGAAAGGGAAAGGTATGACCGTTCAAAAGGGTCAAAGATATTCAATATTTTTTCATATGTCGGCTATGGAACGGTATATTCTTATGATGACGATATGGCTTGTGGAGTATCAGCAGGCATTGGGGGATTTACGTTCGCCATTTATGAGAGACGGAATATTTGAGGTGATTAGAGGAGCAAGGGAAGAGGAAGCACTACAAGGTCCGTTCAGAGGAAAGATAGCGTCACCCTGGAGAAGCTATTATATTCCGGAGATTCGCCTTTTTGCATTATTCCAATTGCTTCGTATTCAATGGCTGGAGGATAAAGAAGAGAATAAAGATAATAAGTTTCGAATTAAGACACTTTATCTGACAGAGGAAGGGTATGCCTGGAAAGATCTGTTGGAAAAACAGGATAGGATATTTTGGTATAACCTAGATGTCAGTACGGTGTTACCAATCATTAGGAATGTCGTAGAAGAAGATACTGTTAACATGGAAGAGAAGCTGATGGGGTTTTGGGCATATCCGGTGGAAGCAGGACTTCACACAATTGAATTTAAAATAACGATTGGTTCCTGTATCAGGAAAATAACAATAGGTGATCAGTTTACTCTGGAGGAATTGCATTATTTGATTCAAAAAAGTGTTGGCTTTGATATGGATCATCTGTATTATTTTCAAATTGGCTCAGGAACCTCCCAAAGAAGGTACTATGCACCGGAGTGTGAGGATGAAATATGGCAGGCTGATACAGTTTTATTGGCAGAGCTTTTGCCTTATGAAGGAATGCAATTCGGATATTTATTTGATTTTGGGGATAAGTGGAATTTTCAGATTACAGTAGAACGTATATTGAATGAACATACACAGGAATGCGAGATAAGTGAGGTAAAAGGTGAAGCACCGAAGCAGTATGGTTGCGATTGGTAGTAAAATGGGAATTGAGTGGTACATATATGAATAATATTGAACTGAAACATTCTAATAGTATATAAGAAAAGTGACAGTTATGCTTGCTAAATTCATGGAAAAGCGTAAATGTAAAGGATCGGAGACAATTGATTATGAAATCTGATGATAGAGAAAGCAAAGTCAAAAAACTAGAAAACCAAAGAAATAAAGCGATTAAAAGCTTGACGGACTATAAGGAAAGTAATCTGACGGTTTCTGCAGCGGCAGAATATTTAACATTTGTTTCCGGAAGCGGTGAAAGCTCCGTTGAAGTTCGTTACCAAGATGAAAATATATGGCTGACACAAAAAATGATTTCATAACTGTACTGTGTTGATCGTTCTGTGATTACAAAACACTTAAAAAGGTATTTTTGGACGATGTATTAGAAGAAGATTCAGTATGTGCAATTTTTGCACAAACTGCTAGTGATGATCTCTTACTTTCAATGTATCTCGATTATGCAGAAATACAAGCAGAGAACAGCATTCCGATGACAATGGAAGATTGGGCAAATCGCTTGGATAGTTTTATAGAGTTCAACGGAAGAGATTTATTGATGAATGCAGGGAAAATATCAGCAGAAAAGGCAAAACTCCATGCTGAAACACAATTTGAAAAATATCGCATTGTGCAAGACCAATTATTTAAGAGAGATTTTGATCTGTTTTTAGAGAGCACCGATGAGTAATTCTGATTAGAAAGTACACGCTTTGCTTGTCTGGGATTTACATTGACAGCGCCTCTGTATATTTGGCAGATCCTTGGGATGCAAGTGGAAACAGATTGACTTCCAATGAATAAAGTGATATTATAATGGTAATAATATAATTAAAATATCTAATCATAATATCACTTTGTTGGGAGGTGAAACTCATGGAACAGATTGGATATGGAGAGCATATTGCAGATACGGTTAAAAATATGCCCTACGAGGCAGCAATCCAGACAGAGGATATTGCCCGGCAATTGGCGGGAGCCTTTGCTCTGCCATATGAGAAAGCAAAAACCTTAACCAATGTGAAACTGAAACGGATGGCAGACAAAGGGGAAATCCAGCGACTTCAAAAAGGTGTCTATTGTCAGGTAAAGCAGACTGTTTTTGGAAAAGCAACACCAAGCACTGATCAGGTGATGAAAAAAGCATTGACGGAACAAAACGGAGAAAAAATAGGATATGAATCCGGTGCCTTTTTGCTGAATAAGCTGGGACTGACAACCTTGATACCCCGTGACATGGAAATCACCACAAACCGCCACACTGCAAAACTCCCTGACGAATATCATATCAAACTGAAAAAGCCGGTTGTGACCGTAACAAATGACAACTGGAAATATCTCCAGTTTATTGATTTAGCAATAGAGCTTAAAGGCTCCCATATTGATGCGGAAAGACCGAAGCTGTTGTTGGCAAGACACGCAAAGAGACAGGAGCTGGATATTCTTACGTTGATATTTACCGCCCGCAGGAATTACCCGACGAAAGTTATACTGCCCCTTATTGATTTACTCATGGAGGTGAATGATGAACTTACATCAGGATAAAGACGCATTTGAGGCCCTGCTCTCCGATATTAGCCGCAGAACAGGCATCCGAAGTGACATAATAGAAAAGGACTACTATCTGACCTTGCTGCTGCAGGAGCTGTCCCAAAAGCAGGAGTCCCTTCCTGCATATTTTAAAGGCGGAACTGCCCTATACAAATCAATTGGTCGTATGAAACGCTTTTCTGAAGATATCGACCTTACAGTTGCAATCCATGACTGCTCTAAAAGTCAAGGGAAAAAGCGGCTGGAAACATCGGCAAATAGCTATCAAACCCTTTCCAGAACAAGGGATAAAGCCAGAGAAAGTAATCAGAGGGGCAGCATCACCAGCGTATATGAATACATTCCAGAAACCGATGTAGATGCTGCCGATGCTCTGCAACGGTTTGTGCTATGTCAAGGTAGAGGCAACCTCTTTTACCATCAGTGAGCCGGTGGAGCCTCTTGAAATCTCACCCTTGCTTTATTCGGAGGCAACCCATGAGCAGCAAATAATTCTCGAATCAACTTACAGGATTAAGCCCTTTTTCATTCAGACCATCAAGCTGGAACGAATCTTTGCCGACAAAATATTGGCTGCAGAGTTTTACTATCAACGGCGTATGCTGTTCGATACAGCTAAGCATTTATATGATCTGACCATTATGATGGAACAGGAAAAAATACGTTTCTTGCTTTTATCACCCAATGAGCTCACCGCAATGCTGGCATATAAACGAACAGAGGAAAGGGAACGCATCGGAAGCGATTTGTCGGAAAAGCCCTTTTCTGAATTTACTCTGTTTGATGCCATAGGAGTGGATTCCGAGCTGACAGCAGCTTTTTTAAAAATGCAGGAGATCTATGTGTTTTCCCAAAGAGATGTCCTTTCAACGGCACAGCTATCGGAAAGCATAACAGCATTGAATCAAACCTTGCTCCAATTAGATGAGGGGCTTGAAAGGATTCAAACTGCCGGTGGGGATACACAGCAGAAAATGCTGTAAGGAGGCATAGGATGAACAACAATGAAATTATAGGGAAAGTGCATAATTCTATGTATCAGAAGACTGGTGTGGCAATAGCTTCAGGGGCTTTTTATAAGCAGTGGGGAGATAAAAAGTTTCCTCATACAAAGCAGCTTCGCTTCTCTAAAAGCGGTAAGGAAGATATTGAAAAAGCTTATGCCACCCACTATATAGACACTGCCAAGGTAAGCGAGCTAAAAAATCAATAAAAAATATTTCCAAGGCACACTGTGAATGAACTCACGGTGTGCCTTTTGCATTTCTGTAGAAGCTTTGATCGTTGATATAATCAATAGATTCAGTTCTCAGTTAAGCGAAGAAAAGTATAGTGAACTTGTATCGGTTATTGGAGAGGATTAATTTACCGTTCCGATTTTCGACGATGAAGATATTTATAAAAAAAGAAAGGTTGAGTGATGGAATTATTGAAAATATACCCTTCCGCCAAGGGGGTATCAGGCTTAACGGTCATCAGAATTGCACACTCAGGGCATGTGGAGACGGTTGTACTTCTCTCACACAAGACGCATATATCAACGCAAATGTGGACTTTGGCGAGGGTGAAGGAAAAATCCCATTGATAAAATAGCGGAAAAGGCGGAGGAATACAGGCCAAGCGAAAGAGCCACCTATAAAATGATAAAAGAGTACATAGAAAGTAAATAAGATTTTAAGGTGCATACGGCTTACATTGACGAAGTATGACGCTCCAAATGCCGTAGAGGAATTGAAGCAGCACGGAAACACCCAACGCCTAAAATGGTAGAGGCAATTAAAGATGCGTTGAAATATTTCCGAGTAATATAAAACTGAATGGAAACAAAAAGTTGTTTGCTCTATTGGAGTAAGCAACTTTTTTATATAGATAGCGTTGTTTGCCGCATCGGAAAAAATTTCTATGGTTTGCTGCATAAGGGGTGGAATTTACTTTTGCAATTGAGTTTACGGTATTTTTCCTTTCCTTGAAATATCCTGTAAGTTGTAGTATAATGACAAAAAAAGATAGGTGATACAAAGAAGGGAGTTGACATTCTATGTCGATGAACGATAAAGACAATCAAAGCCGCTTATCGGATTCGTTTCAATCCTTTTTTAATTCCGATAAAGAAGGTTTGCTTGCCAAAGCAATTGAATTCTTCCCGTACCTGATTCATGTTTTTGCGCCTGACGGCACAGCGGTGTTTGTCAACGAAGCTGTGCTTCAACAATACGGAATTACCCGGGCCTTGCTTGAGAACACCATTATCGGCAAATACAATATTTTAAAGGACCCAACTATTTCAGCCGCAATTCCCTGCAGCCTGTTGCAACAGGCATTTCAGGGAGAAACTGTTTATTGCCCGGATATTAAGGTCCCGCTGGATACTTTGGCGGAGCGTTATGGTGTGCAGGATTATGATATGGAAGCTATGTATCAAGATATCACGATGTTTTCAATTTTTAATAATGCCGGAAAAGTCGCGTATATAGTGAGCATTCAGATAATCAGAAGAATTTACCGCGGCAAGGAAGAAATTGAGAGGGCAAAGGAATACATTGAAACTCATTGGATGGATGCTTTCGATGTAAAAGAAACCGCGAAAGCGGCCGGGCTGAGCCGAACCCATTTTTCAAGGCTGTTTAAAAAGCATACTGGTATGACGCCGCATGATTATTACATAAGCTTTAAAATAGGTAGGCTTAAAGATAAATTGTCGGATTCAAATCTGTCCATATCTCAAGCGTTTGCCGCTTGTGGCCTGGACTATAACGGCTATTTCGCGAAGGTTTTCAAGGAAAGGACGGGACTTTCCCCATCACAATACCGGAATAAGGACACAAAAAGATAGCTTTTATGGAGTTATATCTACAATTCTCAAAATGGAGGTGAGTTAAGTGATAGATGACTTAAAGGATCAGCAGCCCGGTATTGCTGAGTCATTTCAAGCTGCTTTTCAGAACGAAGAGCTTCTTGAACAAATTATTGAGCTATGTCCTTTTCAAATTGAAGTATTTAGTCCGGATGGAATATCTGTGCTGGTCAATCAGGCCGCTTTAAAAGAATTCAATATCCCCAGTGCAGATATGGTAATCGGCAAGTATAATCTTCTGAAGGATCCATCCATTCAGGCTATGGGATATATGAATGAGGTAAAAAAAGCCTTCCAGGGTGAAACGGTGTTTTTTAGCGATATTCGAGCCCCGCTTGATGACGTCTTTGAACGTTACGGTATCAATGATTGTGATCTTGAGACCATTTATCATGATATTACCCTTTTCCCGATTAAGGATTCTCATGATAAATTGTCTTTTGTGGTTGCTGTCCTATACCCGAGAAGGGTTTACCGAAAGTTAAATGAAATCATTCAAGCGAAAGAATATATCGAAAGCCATTGGCAAGAAACCTTCGATGTAAACAAAACCGCGAAAGCAGTCGGGCTGAGCCGAACCCATTTTTCAAGGCTGTTTAAAAAGCATACCGGTATGACGCCCCACGATTACTACATAAGCCTAAAAATCAATAAGCTAAAAGAAAAATTGTTGGATTCAAACCTGTCTGTATCCCAGACTTTCTCCGCCTGCGGCTTAGACTATAACGGCTATTTCGCGAAGGTTTTCAAGGAAAGGACGGGACTTTCCCCCTCCCAATATCGGAAAAGCGCACGATAGAACTGAACAGATGAAAGTACCATCCAAAAGCCTCCGGAAATTCCGGAGGCTTTTGGCGTTAAATGGTCTTTTTCTTACTGAATTTGGGTCCATAGCTTATATCTAAAAATGAAGTATTCTGTTACTATAAAATCAAATTTATGCGGAAAGGAGGATATGCTCCGTGGGTAAGAAAACAAAAGAACAACTGCTGTCGGAACTGCTTGTGCTCCAAAAAGAATTAGAAAAGAAGGTACAGCATCAGGATCAGATGATCCGGCGGTTCCAGATGCTTACCGCAAACGAAAGCCTGTTTTCCCAGATCATTGATTTTTGCCCCTACCCCATTGCGGTTTTTACACCGCAAGGAGTTTTGGAAACAGTCAATGATGCCTTTTCTGCTGCGACCGGAGCAGACGGCGAAGAGCTCGGCGACAGAAAACTCAGTATTTACGATTGCATTTCAAATAACGTTGAGTTGGATAGCGCAATCAGGCAGGTCTTTGCGGGAAAAAACCAATTTTTAGACAATTTGAAGAATCCACTCACCGGATTCGAGGGATTAAAGAAAAAAACGGAGTTGCCACTAAAAGGATATCGTAAGGCCATTATTTTCCCAATCCCTGCCGAGGGCGGTTTGATCATGCACGGCGTAGCCGTTTTTACCATCTGAGCGCCAAAGTCGGTCTGCCGACACAAATTGTCATTCCGTAATGAAAGGAGGAACTGATTATGACAGATCAAAGCATCTATACACCGGAAGATATCGAAAAAAATAAAACCGCTTCCCCTCATAGGCAAGTTCACCATACTCAAATGAAGGAGGATAAAGAAAAATGAAAAAAACAATCAGTTGCCTGTTGGCAATTCTTATGCTTACCGCTCTCGTCGGCTGCGGCGCGAAGGAAAAAATTGCGGAAAAGGCCGCAGAGGAGTTTATTGAAGGAATTGGCGGAGGGAATGTGGATATCGACGGCGACAAATTCACTATCGAGGGAGAAGATGGTGGAAGCATCACCGCCGGAGACAATCTGCCCTGGCCCGGCGACAAGATGGGAGATCTCCCCAAGCCCAAGGCCACCATCGCCGCAGTACTCAATGACGACGGGGAGCAGCAGTGCACGGTTACCTATGAGGGGATGGAAAAAGATGATGCCGAAGCGTATGTTGAAAAACTCAAGGCGCTTGGATATACGGGCGGTATGGAATTGTCCGATGCCGACATGATTATGACGGGAGGATTGAACGAAAACGGCGATGCAGCCGAATTTATCTACAATTTTTCCGCAAAGGAAGGCTTTATCTCCTATACACATCAGGCACAGCAGCCCCAAACGGACGGCGCCCAAGGGGACCCCGCTTCCGGCGATGCTGAGCCTCAACCCTCATCACCGGATCAGGCAACCGAGCTTGATATTGTCGTAGCGCTTCCCGATGGATGGAAGCCGGTGGAAGGTTCTGTGTTGGAGCACCAATACATGAAAAACACCGCAGGCTTCATGATCAAAACCGAAAATTTTTCAGGGGACACGCTGGATGATGTAGTGAGCGAGGCGCTTGATATATTCGGTAGACAATTTGACAATTTCGCGGTACAGGGAGATGTAGAGGACATTACGATAAGCGGCTTGGAAGCGAAAAAGCTGACCTTTACCTGTGAAGTCAGCAAGATGGAAATGAAATACACCTCTGTGTATCTCTTTGCGGAGGATGAAACCTATGCGCTGACATTTGGCGATCTGGCGGACAGCTTTGATTCCCTTGCCGCGGATTATGAAGCGATTTTGAATGGCATCCAATTCAAGCAGTAACAGAGGGGGCGGTATCATGAAACGAAATTTACTTTTACTATGCTGTCTCACCTTCTGCCTGCTCTCCACTTTAGCGGGATGCGGTGCCCGGGGAGATGTCGACCATGCGCAAAACGGTTCATCCCCTGCCGCTTCAGCGGTTTCTCCTCCGGAGACTTCATCGGCCTCTGATGTCTCGCCCCAAGCCTCGCCGACACCCTCCGGCACTGCGGATGATGAAACGTATCTTTGGCTCATCACCATAGAAGAAAAGAAACAGGGAACGCTCTTTGGCGTGTACGGCAGTGATGAAATCCCCTGTGAATACACCATAGAGCTTTATGCCGTCAACGACGGCAGTCCGTCGCCTTATGAAGGGGAGTTTACCGTAGCCGGAAAAATCCATGCATATTGGGACGTTAAGGAAGATTATGAGCTTGCCGACGTGGACTATCTGGAATTTGAGTCCGATCATGTAATTCAGCAATGCACATTTCAGCTTGTACCGAATAATCTCGCGCCGCTCACGCAAGACCCCGACCCTTTATTGCAAGGATCAGCGAACGCCGAGTTTCTTATGCCCACAAAGGGAGATAACCCCACCAATTTCAGCGGAGCGGCGCAAGGGTATGGATTCGGCCAGGATATGCAGCTCGACATGGCCGCAACCTGCAAGATCATTAAAACAAATTCCGAAATAAAGCTGATTACGGATGTCTTTGGAAGCTTCAACGGTAAAATAGAACGCCTGGAGGCGGGCGCAATTCCTTCGGAGATCGAGCTTGCGCCGTTGGTTCCATAGCCTTAGATCTGACGGAAGGATTTAGCCCCTATGTGGCGGCGCCGGTAAAAGGGGCTTACGATTCCAAATAACATATTGATTTTAAATAAAGAAAGGAAATGATTATATTATGAAGAAAAAAGCAATTTCATTACTTATTGCGTTAATATTGGTGACAGGTTTTGTTCCAGCAGTAGCCTTCGCGGCTTATACGCCGCCCTCGTCCTACAACGCGCCTGTAAACGTCGGTGTCCTTTTTAACGGTGACGATCTGGAATACGACGAAGACGGACGATGGAGCTTTGACATCGGCTTCGGCGGCACCGACGAGCTTCGGGAGTTGGTGAAGGCATGCGAGGATGGCCGCATGGAGGAAGCGGGATACAACAGCTTCGATACTTCTGCTCAGGTCGACTACAAGCTCGATAACGGCAAGTGGCGTTCGGAGCAGCCCGGCTATGATGACTGGGTTTTTACACAGGATACCGGGTTCAGCGATGAATACGGCGTGTGGGTTTCCAATTACCACATCTACGACGCCTATTTTGACGAAGCAATCCCCGACGGCATCCTGCCGGGCGGCAAAGCTTTTTTTGATAGCCATTCGATGCATTTCAGGGTTCGCTATTATGTGAGCTTTTACCATTCCGACAGCGGTGAGGATTACGAATATTACTCCCCATGGTCCGCTGCCGTATCCTTTTCAAACAAACAGGAGGTTCAAGACCCCTCTTCGCTGATAAGCCACGCACCTGTGCTGCTGTCGGCGGAGTTGAAACAGGCTTACGACGGCCGTCCGTATCTGGATTTCCGCGCGGACAAAGCCCACGACGATATCCAGCTGCTCAACAATATTTCCAATCAAAGAGTATTCACAAACGTCTGGATCAAGGCGGACGGCGGCACATGGACGGATGCGGGCTCATATATGTGGATGAAGGAGCAGTTCACCGCGGATGCCGGCGACTACTTCGCGAATACGGAAAACTTTGATGCCGCAACGTACGAGGTCAAATTCCGTTATAGTTTTGATTATGCTGATTACCCGGCAGCCGGCAAAAACGGGGACATTTATTCGCCTTTCTCCAACGTGATTGCTCATGGGATGCCGGCGTATGAGGGCGCTTCCAATTGGGCAAAGCCGGAGCTTGACAAAGCCGCCGGTTACGGACTCATCACCGACCGTATCAAAGGTGATATGTCCGGCAAGATCACCCGTGAGGAATTCGCGGAAATCGCCGTAAAGCTGTATGAAAAATATACGGGAAAAACAGCGACGGTTGGAACAGCGAGCTATAGCGATACAACGAATCCCGAAATTCTTAAGGCTGCAAACCTGGGACTTGTAGCAGGTGTCGGCAACAACAAATATGCGCCGAATCAACTGGTGACGAGAGAGCAGATGGCGACCATTCTGTTAAGGGCGCTCAAGGTTATCAGCCCGGGCGAGGACTTTACCCCCGATTTCAGTGCTTTGTTTGCTGATGACAGCAAGGTGGAGTCCTGGGCGCGGGACGGTGTTTATTACTGCGCCAAGGCAGGTATTGTCACCGGTGTCGGAAACAATCTATTCAATCCGGATGGGGATGCTACGCGTGAGCAGGCCGTCGCCGTATGCACAAGGGCGTATGAATACTTCAGTAAATAGCGGAAAGACAGAAAGGAGACCTGTGTTGATATGAAACGAAAACTTATTTCTTTTATCTTAACCGTAATGATGGTCATGTGCCTGTTCCCAGTTACCGCATTGGCAGCGGATGAAAACTTGGTGGATAATTGGGGCGATTTTGTTTTAGCATTTAACTATATCAAGGGTATCGGCGGAACCATCAGCGGCACCGCTGGTATCGAGGTTACCAGTGGAGGTACGGTTTATGTCAGCGGTGGTGAAGTAACGGGAAGCTATTGGGGAATATACGCCAACGGCAAAAGTCTGGTAAACGTTAGTGGTGGCGAGGTAAAGAGTACGCATACTACCGGTGGTGCGGGTGTTGTCTTGACGGCAGGCAGTACCGCCAACATCAGCGGCGACGCCATAGTTACTGGAGAGCAGTAGGTACTGCCAGCGGCATTTTGGCGGAAGATCAAAACTGTGAGGTCAATATCTCCGTCGGCACGATTTGCGGGTCATACGGGGTTAATGCAGCAGGAGAAGTCAATATCAGCGGTGGGGAAATTGAAGGACTGGAGGGCATAAGAACCCAAAGCACCGCCAAAGTGACAATTACTAGTGGTAAAATCAGCGGTATTATAAATGGTATCACGAACGATAGTGGTAAGCTTTCCGTTTCCGATACGGTTGGCGAGACGACTCGTATAACGGCTCAATAATCGCCACGGGAGAAGTCGATGCGTACAGCATTTATACCGAGGGCGATCCTTCCGTCACGCTGTACAGCGCCGTGTCCCTGACGGAGGGAGAACCGGAGACGGTGAGCTTCACAGTCACAGGACAAAGGCTTAATGGAACCCCGGTAACCCTTCAGGATCATTTGGGAACCTCCGGTACATTGGGTCACGTCTCCTATACGGTTTCCGGAAACGATATCTCCTTTACCCCTTCTTCGGCGGGCAGCGACGGCAGTGTCAGCCCGAGCGGTGCTGTGAATGTGGCAGAAGGCAGCAACCAGACCTTTACAATAACTCCTGACTCAAGATACCGGATAAACTTCGTGACGGTTAACGGCGTCAATCAGGGCGTTATAACAACTTATACCTTTACAAATGTTACGACCAACCATGCAATAAACGCCACATTTACCTATAAAGGCGGAGGCGGTTCAGGGGGCGGAAGCAGTACTCCCTCAACTCCGGCTACTCCGACCTATAAAGCAGACGTTAAAGCTGGAAACAGTACTGAAACGACGCTGCCGGTCACAGTTGACGGGGGTGCCGGAAGTGCCTCTGTAGATGCAGGCTCACAGAACTTCGCTCAGGGTAGAACTGTCATTACCATACCGTCTATACCCGATGTCAGCACTTATTCCGTCGGCATACCGGTTCCGGAGCTGTCAACGGCTTATGTCCAAGGTGCGCTGACTCTTAATACCGATGCAGGCAGCATCATGGTTCCGTCCAATATGCTGACAGGCACTGAGGGCGTGGATGGAGATAAGGCGCAGATCAGTATCGGCAAAGGCGACAGGGCAACCCTGCCCAACGATGTTAGGGCTGCCCTAGGCGATAAACCGTTGATCCAACTCACGCTGTCCATCGACGGCAGACAAACCAACTGGAACAATCCCAACGCGCCTGTAACGGTGTCCATCCCCTATACACCAACTGCGGCGGAGCTTGCCAATCCGGAAAGCATTGTCATCTGGTACATCGACGGCTCCGGCAATGTTGTCACCATCCCCAACGGACATTATGATCCGGCAACTGGAATGGTCACCTTCAGCACCACACACTTCAGCAATTACGCGGTGGCCTATAATAAAGTAAGCTTCAACGATGTGACTGCGGGCGCGTGGTATCACAAGGCAGTAAGCTTCATCGCGGCCAGAGGAATAACAGGCGGCACGGGCAACAGTAACTATAGCCCCAACGCCAAGCTGACCCGCGGCGAATTCATCGTCATGCTGATGCGAGCCTACGGCATCGAGCCATATGCAAACCCTGCCGATAACTTCTCCGACGCGGGGCAGATTGCATCATGGGCGAAGGATGCCATGACACTGCTGGTTAAAACAGAAACCATTGGAGGTAATGCTGGGATGTTAAATCCGACAAGTACGACCACCAGGGCGGAGATGGTCCAGGTGCTGTATAATCTGCTGAAAAGATAGCGGAGCAGCCTTAACGAAAAAGGAGTAGCCATCCGCAGTGTGTGGTTGACTGCTCCTTTGCTCCCCGTGCCGATTAGCCTGGCTGCAACAATGCGTAAAAGCCTGCCCTTTATCTGAAGGGCAGGCTTTTATCATACCGGATATCTCACAAACGAGAGCTAACCTTGGATATGTTCCAAAGTACGACCCTTGATAAAAAAGGGCTTGAAACATTGAAATTCCCTCAGGAATTGCTCCGAGTCGGAAACACGGTGTATTTCAAGGGGAATACTATTTCTATTAAGAAATCCGGACAAAACATTTTCTAATTGCGTTAGCTTTTTTGCGTCTCCGTATAAATTTATTAAAATATCCTTCTATGCATGAATATTACTCCTGTATAATATTGTTATTATTGTATTCTTCAACGCACCATCAGTTACAGCTTGTTTCTCATAAAATGCGTCATAAATGTGGGCGTACAATTGTGATTACTGACAAGGTGAGTTTATATTGTAAAGTGTAAAATAATGTAATACAATTTATGTATTACAAATCTATTGTGAGGAAATAAAAATGGAGATCAATACAAGACTGATAACAGAAGATGAATATATTACAACAGCATGGTCAGGGGGTAAAACCACCCAGCTTTTTATATATCCGGAAGAGGCTGATTATAGCAGGCGTAATTTTAAATTCAGATTAAGTTCTGCCACAGTAGAATCAGAAAAATCAGAGTTCACTAAATTAGAAGGTGTATATAGATTCATTACTCCTCTTGACGGACAGCTCAAGCTTACACATAATCATATACAGTATATTGATTTGCAACCGTTTGAAGTGTATGAATTTGATGGGAATAAGGATACTGTAAGCTTTGGAAAAGTAAGAGATTTCAACCTGATGCTCAGGAGCGGAGCTGAGGGGAAGCTTGATAGTATATGTATTAATAAGGAACAATTATTTGTGGAAGAAATTAATGGAGATTTTAAAGAATTTTTTTATTTCATATATGCCTGCAGCAAGGATGTATCTGTTGATGTAGATGGGAAAGGTTATAATATCAATCAGTTTCAGACTCTTTTAATTAAGGTGGAAAGTGAATGCGTTTTAAATATAAAAATAAGTTCTATGGGAAATGCTGATATTTTAGCGGCGAAAATATATATATGGTAGAAATATCATGGGCATTCTGAGGATATTTACTCGCACAATTTCCGAACTGAGTGTTTGATCGGTTCAGTATCATTGCGCGAAAGTGTGTCCTGCCAAAAATATCACAAGTCCTCTGTACAGCATCATTTTATTCCTTGACAAGAAATATATGCCGGCATATAATATGTGTAAGACGTGAATTATAATTCACGAGAATGGAGGTGTAAAATTGGCTTACAATGGATTTGCAATTGATAATTACCTTGATGCGGAAAAGGTTACCAAGCAGCTTGATGAGTTGATTCAAAAGCCTGTGTATTCGATTCGGAAAGCATTTCTGGATGATTACGTCGAAAACTATTTCAATAAAAAATGCATTGAATCCAGGGCAATGATTGAAGAAGCCAGGGAGATAATCCCCGGAGGTGTGCAGCACAATCTTGCATTTAATTATCCCTTTCCCATCGTTATAACCAAGGCGGAGGGAGCTAGGCTGTACGATGCCGACGGAAACTGGTATTATGATCTGCTGCAGGCAGGAGGACCTACAATTTTGGGGAGTAATCCGGATTCCGTCAGAGAACAGGTAATCGAACTTTTAAATACATGCGGACCCTCGACCGGTCTTTTTCACGAATATGAATACAAGCTTGCAAAAAAGATATCTGAGATGGTGCCCTCTGTGGATATGTTCCGTATGCTGGGCTCGGGAACGGAAGCATGCATGTGTGCGGCACGTATTGCACGGTTGAAAACGGGAAAGAAGAATATTTTGAAAATGGGTGGAGCTTATCACGGATGGTCTGATCAGCTTGCCTATGGTATGCGTGTACCCGGGACCAAGGGGATGATGTCAAAGGGTGTGCCGAACTTCGTGTTCAAGCACACGGACGAATTTTTCCCCAATGATCTTGATGATCTTGAAAGAAAGCTGAGAAAAAATAAGATGTACGGCGGAACCGCTGCGGTGTATATTGAGCCCATGGGACCGGAGAGCGGTACTCGTCCTGTTTCCAGGGAGTTTATACAGGGAGCGGAAAGATTGGCGCATCAGTATGGGGCACTTTTGATTTTTGACGAGGTTGTGACGGGATTTCGTATCGGACCGAGCGGTGCTCAGGGCTATTTTGGAGTAGACCCGGATCTGACGATTTTTGGAAAGATAATTGCGGGAGGCTATCCCGGTGCCGGAGGTGTGGGCGGACACAAGGACTGTATGGCTCATTTAGGAGCAGGTCTTGATTCGTCCGGCAAGAAAATCCCCAAGGCCATGTGCGGAGGTACAATGGCGGCAACACCCATATCCTGCGTAGCGGGCTATTATACTCTGTGCGAAATTGAAAGAACAAATGCCTGTGAGGCTGCGGGACGCATGGGAGACCGTCTGACTGAGGGCTTGCAGGAAATAATCAGGAAGTATGAGCTGCCTTTTGTGGCATTTAATCAGGGGTCGATTTGCCATCTGGATAATGCGGGAACCATGCATTTTTCCGTGGACTGGAAGAAGCCATGGAAAATCCCCAATATTCTGAAGGAAACAGGAATACGTCAAAAGGAAATGGAGCACATGGGAGCCGCATATATGGCAGAAGGAATTGTAACATTAGCCGGTTCAAGACTATATACAAGTGCCGCATACACGGAGGAAATGATAGACGATGTGTTGTCAAGGTTTGACCGTGTTTTATCCAAATGCGGACCTTTGGATTTATCCTGACGGTATAAAGATTGGAGTCAATTATGAAGTATTCAATTGAAGAAGCGAAAGAGCTTGTGATACTCGGAGGAAAAATATTGGCGGAAAGCGGTCTTATCGCAAGGACATGGGGCAATATCAGCGCCCGTATTTCCGACGACAAATTTGTCATAACCCCCAGCGGTCTTGCGTATGAAACGCTTACACCCGGGCAGATAGTGGAGGTCAATATTGCCGATTGTTCCTATGAGGGAGATATAAAACCCTCCAGTGAAAAGGGGATACATGCGGATACCTACAGGCTGCGTCCGGATGTTAATTATATAATTCATACACATCAGCAGATGGCCTCTGTCCTCAGTATTGAGGGGAAAGACATTGTTCCGGTCAATGATGAGTATAAAAAAATATTAGGAGATATTGTCCCATGTGCGGCCTATGGGATGTCATCAACGGGGAAGCTGCGTAAAAATGTTGTCAAGGCACTTGGCGGTAATCCCCGGTGTAAGGCTGTTTTGATGAAGTATCACGGAACAATCTGCATGGGCGAGGATCTTGATAATTCTTTTGAAATTGCACAGACTCTCGAAAAAATGTCAAAGGATATATATGAGCAGTCATGCGGCAAAAATAAAAGCGGTAAAAATATAAAAAATACGGTACAGATCCGCGATTACGGAAGCAGCTGTCGTGAAGGAAACAAGTTTATTCTTCAATGCAACGGCAAATCCTCAGAATATCTGACAGAAAAACTGCCGGAAGCGGCACCTGAGGCAGCGGTCCTTCATGCCGAAATTTATAAATCCTGCGATGCTCTTTATATTATACATTCAACTGACGACGAGATAGTTGAAGTCAGCAGCACCGGACGGGAGCTGAGACCCTTTATGGATGATCTTGTGCAGATTGTGGGTGTGAATATCAGGACGGTAAAAGACGCCCTGCTGAATACAAGGGCTATAGCAAAGGAATTAAAGAAGAAAAATGCTGTTTTAATAGAGAATGAAGGTGCTCTCTGCACGGGAAAAACCGAAAGTGATGCAAAAGCCGCCGCCATGATCCTGAGGAAGGGATGCGCTGCCGATTTGTATGCCGCGGCCATAAACAAAACAGATTATTTAAGTACGATGGATGCACACATACAACGATTTGTCTATAAAAATAAATACTCTAAGATGAAAGAACAACGAGGTTAAATATGTTAAAAAAGCTGACAGAGGAAAAACTTTCAGAACTGCTTGAAACCGGAATAGCTGAATTTGCCGAAAAGGGACTGGATGGTGCAAATGTCAACACAATTGCAAAAAAAGCAGGGATAAGCGTCGGAGTTCTTTATAAATATTATGAAAATAAGGAAGAATTTTTCCATGCCTGCCTGAGAAAAAGCCTCGATATACTGAAATCCGTATTGAATGAGGTAACACAAAGCAACGATAAGCTTTTAGTGCGGGCTGAAAGGATGATACGTGCGGTGCAGGACTACTCAAAGGAATACGGTGTTTATATCAAAATGTACAATAGGATTGCTTCGGAAAATGGCAGGAAATATGTGTCCATGTATGCTGCCGAGATAGAGAGCATGACCGCAAGGGTGTATACGGAATTTATCGAAAGAGCCATAAAGGATGGAGACATAAGGAATGATATTAACCCGAGACTCTTTGCATTTTTCTTTGATAATCTGCTGACTATGCTGCAGTTTTCCTACTGCTGTGATTATTATACCGAAAGAGCAAGGGTATATTGCAAGGAAGATTTCGATAATGATGAAATGATTGTTTCAGAGCTGTTGAAATTTATCGAATCTGCATTTACCTTCAGCCGGTCTGAGATTGTTCATAGGGATCAGATGTGATGAGCACGAAGAAAAGGATATGGATATGATATATGTAATTGCTTATGATATAGGAACTACCGGTGTTAAAACCTGCCTTTTCGGCATAGGTGAAAAAATAGAGCTCATAGCAGGTGTGCATGAGGGCTACGGTCTTTATATGGTTGAAAACGGCGGGGCGGAGCAGGATGAAAATGAATGGTGGAATGCCATGTGCTCCACCACAAGGAAGCTGTTTGACTCTGCAGATGTAAAACCGTCCGATATAAAGGGCATATCTTTTTGTTCGCAAATGCAGGGACTTGTATTGGTTGACGAAAACGGCTCCGCTGTCAGAAGACCCATGAGCTATATGGATCAGCGTGCCGTCAGGGAAATGAAGGAAGGTATCTCACATGGGATTCAGGTCGCGGGAGCCAATGTATTCAAGCTTGTAAAAAGCCTGATTATAACCGGGGCAGCCTCCATCAGCGTCAAGGATCCGGTCTGGAAATATAAATGGGTGGAGCACAATGAGCCGCGAAACTTTGAAAGAACGCATAAATGGCTGGACGTAAAGGAATATCTCATTTGCAGGTGTACAGGCAAATTTGTAATGACGGAGGATTCCGCATTTGCAACACTATTGTATGATACCAGAGAAGGAAAAAGAGGCTGGAGCAAAACACTCTGCCAAATGTACGGAGTCAGGACGGAGCATCTTCCCCATGTGATTAAATCAACGGACGTAGCAGGATATCTCACCCGGGGAGCATCCGAAGCATTGGGTCTTGTACATGGTATACCCGTGTTCGGAGGCGGAGGAGATGCTTCTCTCATAGGAATAGGAGCAGGCTGTGTTGAGACGGGAGATACTCACATATACCTGGGAACCTCCGGATGGGTGTCGACAATTGTGGACAGACAAAAAGTTGACGTATCAAAAATGATTGCTGCCATTGTCGGAGCACAAAGCGGGCATTATAACTATTTTGCGGAAATGGAAACTGCAGGGAAGTGTCTCGAATGGGTGAAGGATCACCTTGCCTTGGACGAAATAGACATATATTTGGAAAAAAGACACGTGGTCGAAAGCAAGGAAACTCTGTATACAAGCTTGTACGACTATCTGATGGAAACCATAAGTAAAATAGAACCGGGAGCAGGGGGAGTGGTTTTTACCCCGTGGCTTCACGGAAACAGGTGTCCCTTTGAGGATCCTGATGCTTCAGGGATATTTTTCAACATTACCCTCGATACGGGCAAGACCGAGCTTATACGTGCTGTGGTGGAGGGTGTATGCTACCATCTGAAATGGATGCTTGAGTGCCAGAAGGAAAAAATAAAGTCTTCTGATACAATACGGTTTGTGGGCGGTGGAGCTCTTTCTCCCGTTACGGCACAGATGCTGGCTGATATAACGGGACACAGGATTGATGTGACCGCAAATCCCCAGAATGTAGGTTCAGTAGGTGCGGCGGCGGTTATGGGTACAGGTCTGGGAATTATCCAAAAGCTTGAGACGGTAAAGGAATACGTTTCTGTTGAGCAGTCCTTTATACCGGACGAAAAAACAAGAGCAGTATATGAAAGAAACTATCAGGTGTTCAAAAGACTATACAAGTGCAATAAGAAAAACTTTAAATATTTACATACGAAGGTTGAGGTGTCAGGAAATGAATTGTCACAGCTTGGTTGAAAGGCAAAGAGAATATTTTCGGGAGGGCGGTACAAGAAGTTTTGAATTCAGGATATCAATGCTCCGCAAATTACAAGATGCCATAAAAAACAATGAAAATATCTTTAACGAAGCAATGAAAAAGGATATGAACAAATGCCCTTCGGAAGTGTATATGACAGAGGTTGGAATGGTCTTAGAGGAGCTGCGCTTCCATATCAAGCATTTGTCCGGATGGATGAGGGATAAAAAAGTTCCCACACCTCTGGCTCACTTTCCTGCCAAATCGTTTATATCGCCTGAGCCCTATGGGGTTGCACTGATTATGGCTCCATGGAACTACCCTATACAGCTGTGTCTTGAGCCGCTTATCGGAGCTATTTCCGCAGGATGCACGGCTGTTGTAAAGCCGTCGGCATATGCCCCTGCCACCGGTCATGCCATTGCACAAATGCTCGGGTCCATATATCCCGAAGAATATATAGCCGTTGTAGAAGGAGGCAGACAGGAAAATACCATGCTGCTGGAGGAAAAATTTGATTATATATTTTTTACGGGAAGCCCGGCAGTAGGTCGTCAGGTAATGGAGAATGCCGCAAGGAATCTTACGCCTGTGACTTTGGAGCTTGGAGGAAAAAGCCCGGTTATCGTAGACAAAACGGCAGATCTTAAGCTTGCCGCAAAGCGTATTGCCTTCGGCAAGGTATTGAATGCAGGTCAGACCTGTGTGGCTCCGGATTATCTTTTCATTCACAGAGATGTAAAAGATGAATTTATAATTTTTTATAAGTATGCTTTGGAAACATTTTTTCCCGGACATGAAATTAATAATATGAACACAATTATAAATGAAAAGCATTTCGAACGCATAATAAGACTGCTTGACAGCGGTAAAATTGTTGAGGGCGGAAATACGGACACAGCACGCAGATTTATACAGCCAACGCTGCTTGATGATGTAAAGCCGGACTCACCGATTATGCAGGAAGAAATATTTGCTCCGATTCTGCCCATTATCACATATGAGGATATCAACGAATGTATCGACTACATCATAAAACAACCGAAACCGTTGGCTTTGTACCTGTTTACTAAGGATTCCCACATTGAAAAACAGGTGCTCAGCAAGTGTTCCTTCGGAGGAGGATGTATCAATGACACCATTATTCACATTGCCACTCCGCATATGGGCTTCGGAGGTGTGGGAAATTCAGGCATGGGAAGCTATCACGGGAAAAAGAGCTTTGACACATTTACTCATTACAGGAGTATTTTAAAAAAAGCAAACTGGCTTGACATCCCCATCCGTTACAGACCATACTCCCACAAAAGAGATAAGCTTATGAGATTTTTCTTAAAATAATATATAGCTGGACATGAAACATCAGTCAATGGAGGATATTATGAACGCAGTACCTGAAAAAGAAGATGAATACAATGACGAATATAATGAAGTGAAAAATCAAACTGTAAAAAAAGAAGTAGTTCGCGGTATTAAATTTGCACTTTTCTCTGCTTCCGCAGGAGTAATAGAGATAACTGTTTTTTCCCTGCTCAATGAGCTGACAAATTTGCGTTACTGGTTGTGCTATTTAATAGCTCTGGTCATGTCCGTACTTTGGAATTTCACCTTAAACCGCAGATACACATTTCGCTCTGCAGACAATGTATCCTCTGCCATGCTGAAAACCTTCGGTTTCTACTGCGTGTTCACCCCGGCATCAACTCTCCTGGGAAATCACCTGGCCGACACCCTGCTCTGGAACGAGTATCTGGTTACAATAATTATCATGCTGTCAAATTTCGTCCTCGAATTCCTGTACGACCGCTTTTACGTATTCCGAAATACGATTGATACAAATAATTTGGCAAGGAAGAAAAAATAAATTTTTACATGTGATTTTATAATTATACCAAAGCATCTGACAATACAGGTGCTTTTTTATTTTTATGTGAAACACAAGATTCAACACATAAATTTACCTTATAGGTTAATTTTATATTGACAATTAAATGATAAAATGATAGTATAAATTTACCGCAAAGGTTAATTATGATACAAGGCAGGTGGTTCGTTGCAAATTGAATTTAAAACCAAAAAACTTGAGAAGGTGTGTACGAATGCTCAAGAAGCAGAAAAAAGACATGGGCGTGATATGGCATTAAAGATACATCAACGTATAGATGAAATTAAAGCCGCTTTGAATGTGGAAATGATGGTTCAATTTGGAATAGGTCGATGCCATCAGCTTAAGGGAAACAGGAGGGATCAATACGCGGTAGATTTGGTACATCCATATCGACTTGTATTTGAGAAAAAAGGAAAGGAAATTCAGATTGCGAATATTATGGAAATAGTAGACTATCATAATTAATGCAATTGAAAGCTATAAAGGAGGAAGTACGATGGAGCGAAGTCGTAGTTATATAGCTACACCACCAGGTGTAACCATAAAGGAGCAGCTGCTTAACCGTGGAATGAATCAGAAAGAGTTTGCAGCAAGAATGGGGATGTCAGAAAAACATATAAGTAAATTGATCAATGGAGAGGTTCAGTTGACAATTGATACGGCAATGAGACTGGAGATGGTATTGGGGGTTCCGGCTCAATTTTGGTGCAATTTAGAATCTATATATCGTGAGAAAATAGCAAAAGTAAATGAAGAAAATGCAATGGATACAGATATAGAAATAGCAAAAAAAATTCCTTATAAAGAAATGGTCAAGAACGGATGGGTGGAGGACACGTCAAAATGTCAGGAGAAAGTTATTAATTTGCGAAAATATTTTGAAGTTGCACAATTGGAATTTTGGCGTGGAAACCTTGTCCCGGGAATCGCATGCAGAAAGCTGTCAACATCAGAAAAAAGTGACTATGCTTTATTGGCATGGGCTCAGAAAGCTAAACTGGAAAGCAGAAAAGCAGATACATCTCCGATAGATATTAAAAGGCTAATTGAAATAATACCGCAAATCAGAAAAATGACAATGATGAATCCAAAAGATTTTTGTCAACAATTAGAAACTAAATTGGCTTCATGCGGTATAGCATTGGTGTTTTTACCTCATATTGGAGGCTCGTTTCTCCATGGAGCAACATTCTATGAGGGAAGTAAAATAGTTGTAGCTTTATCTGTCAGAGGAAAGGATGCAGATAAGTTTTGGTTCAGCTTATTTCACGAATTAGGTCATATTATTTTAGGTCATATCGGAAAAGCAGAATGTACAACCGATGATGAGAATAGTGCTGATATTTTTTCTAAGAATACATTAATTCCTACCGAGAAATTTGAAAAGTATGTAAAAGAATATGAAATTAACGAACGAAGTATTATAGACTTTGCGCATGAAGTAGATATTGATCCGGGAATTGTTGTTGGAAGGCTTCAAAAAGAGGGATATATAAATTACGGACGGTATAACAATTTAAAAACGAAGTATATAATAAGTTAATGATAATACGGACGGTTAAAATATTGAATTATAGGTTGGGCATAGTGTTAATCTAAAGCCTATTAAGCGATATGAAAAACATTTAGTTGGTTGAAGGGAAGTGGTTATTTGAAAAGTGAGTTTAACAGCATGATTGTGACAATAATACCAGTTTTGTTGACAGGGTTTATTGGATACATGTCATGGATACGACAGGAAAAAAGGAAAAAGTTTTATCATGAGTTGGATAGGAGTATTGAGAAAGTTCTTTGCCCTGTTTTTCACGCAATAAGGCATATTGAAAATGAAAGTTCAGCTGAAAAACGAGAAAAGAATCTTCGAGTATTTTTTGACAAATACAGTAGTGAAGAATCAAATATACATTATATATTGGATTTTTTATTTTTAAATTGTTACTATGAAACGGAAGAACAATTTAAGATATTTCTAGAAAAACGGGATGGTGGTTATTGGGAGAACTTTTGGGATAGTTTACAGGGTTGAAAAGAATGGTAGAAAACAGCTATTTTGAAGCATGTGGCATACAGAGTGCAGAATACCAATGGTTTATGAAATTAGAGAAAAATAATATTTTTGTCAGGCTGTTTAAAGAAGTAATAAAGATATTATACGATATGATAATAGCAATATTAATTCTATTTGGTTTTCTAATATACGTATATATATATTTCAAACTTACTGGAACATTAAATCTTGATTTTATAGATGATTATATTGGGGGTATTTTTATGTTTATGATAATAACAGTATTATTATTTTGTATTCTATTAGCTACAAATGAATATGCTGTTATAAAATCAACTAATAGTCCGAAAAGCAAGTTAAATTTACTATTAAGAAAGAAGCTTCCAAAATACTTTAATTGGTGGGATGGTTTGTTTAAAATTAAAAAGAAACAAAAATATAATTATCCTGAAATGTATAAAGGTGATATCTGTAAGTAATACGGGTAAATGTTTCAAACAACATTTTGAAAGGGCTGCTCAGAATTGTAGGTATTTCTCATACGAGGATGTTCTAATTAATGTAGACGCAACAGATCTTTCCTAGATATCTTATGATGGCTTAGTGGAGAAAATCACCTCCTACTCTTCCTCAAAAACTCCTTCATACTCTCATTCATCTCATCCATAATCGTGACCATCTTATCCTTAGGATACTCAAAATCCAAAGAAGTCCTGTAGACAGTCCTGGGCGTAGTAATAATTAAACTCTGCACCCCTGAACCCATACTTCCTTTATATCAGAGGATTCTAAGGTCTCTGGGGACGTATCTTTTTTTGGTGTATTCACAAAAGGTACGTCCTTCTTGGGTACGTCTACAAAAATGGAGTGCAGGACGAGAACTATTATAGTGAACTGTGGATTCCTGTAAAGAAAAGGTAACTAGTTTATGAAGCTGAAACTACCTGATTTTCGATAACCTCTTTCTTACGTATTATAGCCCTAATTTTCCTCCCCCTTACGATTTTATAGATTAACACTGAAGGTAATAAAGAGAAGATTCCTACGAATAAATTTTATTTTTTTAGTAAAGATAAGTCTAATTACCATTGTTAGGAGATGAATATACATGAGTGAACGTAAAAATTTAAACAAAAAAGAAGAGCAATTAGAATCATTTGTTAGAGATACCTATAATCAAGAGATGATTTCTAATGAAGGAAAAAAGATTGTTGATGATGAAAATTCACTGACCGCAGGAGAGCGTGGGCCAACTTTAATAGAAGACTTTCTTGCCAGAGAAAAGCTGGCACATTTTGATAGAGAAAGAATACCTGAGCGAGTAGTCCATGCGCGAGGTTACGGTGCTCATGGAGAATTTGAATTATATCAATCTATGAGTGATGTGACAATGGCAGATTTCTTACAAGATCCTGCTAAAAAAACGCCGTTATTTGTCAGATTCTCACAAGTCGTTGGATCAAAAGGTTGCAATGAAACAGTTCGAGATGTGCGGGGTTTTTCAATTAAGTTCTATACAAATGATGGAAACTTTGATATTGTCGGGATAAATATGCCTGTTTTTTTTATTCAAGATGCTATTAAATTTCCTGATTTGATTCACTCTGTTAAACCAGAACCTGACAATGAATACCCCCAAGGTCAAACGGCTCACGATACATTCTGGGATTTTATGGGCAGTAACCCGGAGACAACCCATATGGCGATGTGGATTATGTCTGATCGGGCCATTCCAAAGAATTACCGGACGATGGAGGGTTTCGGCGTGCATACGTATCGTTTTGTAAACAAAGATGGAGTTGCCCGCTTCATCAAATTTCATGTTAAACCTGTATTAGGTGTTCATCCATTAATTTGGGATGAAGCACAAAAACTTGGTGAAGATGCCGATTTTCACCGAAGGGATCTTTGGACAAATATTAAGATGGGAAATCATCCGGAATATGAACTTGCTGTACAGATTATCGAAGAAGATCAAGAATTTATGTTTGATTTCGATATTTTAGACCCAACTAAGTTGTGGCCGGAAGAGGAAGTTCCGCTCCAAAAAATAGGGAAGATAACGTTGAACAGAACGGTTGATAATGCCTTTTCGGAAACAGAGCAAAGTGCATTCCATCCGGGGAATATTGTTCGCGGGGTTGATTACTCCAATGATCCACTGCTACAAGGACGATTATTTTCATATACCGATACACAACAGGCACGATTAGGTCCGAATTATCAACAGCTCCCGATTAATAAACCGATTGTTCCGGTTTATAACAACCAACGAGACGGGGCTTCACGTTATGTGATTGACCGTGGAAAAGTCTCATATCACAAAAACTTATTGGCAGGCAATACACCATCAGAAGTTCCGGTAGACAAGGGAGGTTTTGTTACCTATCCTTCAAGTGTAGAAGGATTGAAAAAGCGTAAAACAGCCCCATCATTTAAAGATCATTATTCACAGGCCAGGTTATTTTGGAACAGTATGACACCGGTAGAGCGAGAGCATATTATTGGAGCCTATAGTTTTGAATTAGGAAGATGCCTTCATGTAGCTGTTCGCCAGCAAATGGTTGACCGCTTAGCAAGGGTCAGCAGAGAACTTGCCGAGCCTGTTGCCAAAAATGTTGGTGTTACCGTACCAAATGTTGAAGAATCAACGGTTACGAAATCGTCGCCGGCTATCAGCCTGATGAATACAACTTTTGTGGCGAATACACTTAAGGTTGCTATTTTCCTTGCTGAAGGTTTTCCCGGGAGTAAAGTGGATGTCCTTTTGAAACAGTGGAAGGAATCGGGGATGCATCCGGTTATTGTCAGCAACAAACTGGGTGAGGTTAACGGTAGTGACGGATACTCATATAAGGTGGATCAAAGCTTTCTGACAGGATCTCCATTGAGCTATGAGGGCGCCTATCTTGTTGGCGGCACCGGAGCGGATGATTATTTTCATTACCAAGCTCGTACCTTCATTATGCATATGTACAATCATTTCAAACCGATAGGAGCTATAAAAGAGAGCAGCCATTTACTGAAAGAAATGGGTATTGAAGAAATGCCGGGAGTTATTATCGATTCAGAACCTCAATTTGGACAGATATTTATTGATGCGATGGCTAAGCAACGTTTTTGGGAACGACCTAGTTATCTTTATCATGTTTAAGATAAGTATATTTTAAGTAAGGAGAAAAATGAATGAGGCAGCAGTAGCTCATACTATTAAAATGTACCAACAATTGGACGTAGTCGTGAATAATGCAGCTGTGCAGCCATATACAAGAGATATAACGGATGTATCGGACGAACAATTAGAAAACACATTCCGTACTAATGTCTATCCGCTTTTCTATATGACAAAGGCTGCACTGCCTCATTTAGAATATGGAGGCTCTATTATCAGTACAACGTTTAGGGTTGCTTATGAGGGGGCACCGACGGTTATTGACTATTCAGCTTCTAAAGGTGCTATTGTTTCTTTTACTCGAACTATGGCGCTATCTCTTGCAGAAAAAGGTATTCGTGTAAATGCTGTAGCGCCGGGACCATCCTGGAAGCCATTGAGTGTAAGTACTTATCCTCCGGAGCATGTAGCGATTCTCGGGACAGATACCCCCATGGGTCGAGCCGCTCAACCTTTTGAAGTTGCCCCGGCATATGTTTATTTAGCTTCAAATGATTCAGCATATGTTACCGGACAGATACTCCACGTAAACGGAGGTTTAATTCGTTATTCGTAGTCACAAGTTCATAGAAGAGGAGCAGTTGGAAGGCTGCTCCTTTATAGTGTGACCAAATGTTGAGCATAGAAATTATTAAAAATACATCCTGACGTCAAGGGGCACAAGGATAGATGGTCATCATATTTGCAGCAACAAGGCACGTTGGATGCGTAATTCTGATGCAGGATTGTAATATAGAGGGTAAAAATACAAACTTTAATGAGTTGTTGTTATGACTGACGGTACATTAATACCCACTGATGAGATAAGGTGAGATAATCATGGAAATATACTCACGACAAACGCATGAGTTAAGAAAAAGTAACAAATAAAGAAAAAGCTTTTTTTGGTTGGCAAAAACAGGTATAA
>NZ_JACBNQ010000020.1 GCF_013403245.1 Sedimentibacter hydroxybenzoicus DSM 7310
TCAATCCTCACGTATGTCTAATACGCTGCGGTTGCCCGTCTTCCGGCGCCTTGCAGGATGAACTTTTTCAACAGCCTGCCAGATTATCGGGAGGAATTATGAAAGAGACACAGAATACAAGAAAACCATTTATTTATTATTACGGAATAGTTTTAATAGTCATATTGCTATTAAATTCATTGGTTATGCCATATATTAATAAAATGAATCCGGAGGTTCAAGAGGTGGACTACGGTACATTTTTATCCATGATACAATCGGGAGATGTTACTACCGTGGAGGTTGAAGAAAAGCAAATTGCATTTTTGACAAAATCTAATTCTGAAAAGATTTATTTAACCAACAAGATGGAGGATCCGTACCTGGTGGACAGACTCCTTGCTGCCGGGCAAAATATAGCATTTGACAGAGTATACCCAAAGGAAAATTCCATGTTTGTGAATGCTCTCATATCGTGGGTTCTGCCGCTTATATTT
Organism: Sedimentibacter hydroxybenzoicus DSM 7310; assembly: GCF_013403245.1. Classification (GTDB taxonomy): domain Bacteria; phylum Bacillota; class Clostridia; order Tissierellales; family Sedimentibacteraceae; genus Sedimentibacter; species Sedimentibacter hydroxybenzoicus. Next base: position 477 of record NZ_JACBNQ010000020.1, read on the forward strand.
TTTATAGCGATAGGTCAGCTTATGTCAAGGCAGATGCAGAAAAGGATGGGCTCGGGAGCAATGCAGTTCGGTAAAAGCAATGCAAAAATTTATGTGGAGGCACAGACCGGCAAAAGATTTGAGGATGTTGCGGGACAGGATGAGGCCAAGGAGGCTCTGACCGAAATAGTTGATTTTCTTCATAACCCGCAAAAATATGAAGCAATCGGTGCCGCGATGCCAAAGGGCGCACTGCTGGTGGGACCTCCGGGAACCGGCAAGACACTGTTGGCTAAGGCCGTTGCGGGCGAAGCAAAGGTACCGTTCTTTTCGATTTCCGGATCTGAATTTGTTGAAATGTTTGTTGGTATGGGTGCAGCCAAGGTCAGAGATTTGTTCAAGCAGGCGCAGGAAAAAGCACCGTGCATAATATTTATAGATGAAATAGATACCATAGGTAAAAAAAGAGATTCGGTAAGCGGCATGGGCGGCAATGATGAAAGAGAGCAGACCTTGAATCAGCTTTTAACTGAAATGGACGGCTTTGACGGACAGAAGGGAGTTGTGATTCTAGCCGCTACCAACAGACCCGAATCGCTGGACAGAGCACTTCTGAGACCCGGCCGCTTTGACAGAAGAATACCTGTTGAGCTTCCTGATCTGGCAGGACGTGAAGCTATTTTAAATGTCCATGCTAAAAATGTAAAAATGGATGAAAGCATAGATTATAATGCAATAGCAAGAGCAACAGCCGGCGCCAGCGGTGCAGAGCTTGCAAACATAATTAACGAGGGTGCACTGAGAGCAGTTAAAAGCGGAAGAAATGTTACTACTCAGGAGGATTTGGAGGAGGCAGTTGAAGTTGTCATTGCCGGATATCAAAGAAAAAATGCGGTGATATCTCCCAAGGAAAAGAAAATTGTCGCATATCATGAGATTGGGCATGCCTTGGTAGCTGCAAAGCAAACGGAATCTGCTCCTGTTCATAAAATCACCATAATACCGCGTACCTCCGGAGCGCTGGGCTATACTATGCAGGTGGCCGAAGAAGAGCAATTTTTGTTGAGCAAGGAAGAGGCATTCAATAAAATTGTTACATTTACGGGCGGACGCGCTGCCGAGGAGGTAGTGTTCAATACATTTACGACAGGTGCTTCAAATGATATTGAACAGGCAACTAAATTGGCAAGGGCAATGGTAACCCGCTACGGAATGAGTGAAGAATTTGACATGATGGCATTGGAAAGCGTGGCTAATCCTTATTTGGGAGGAGACTCATCTCTTGCCTGCTCATCCGTTACTTCAAGCAAAATAGATGATGAGGTGCTGAAAATAATTAAAAATGCTCATGAAAAGGCAATAAATATTTTGAAGGAAAATGAAAACAAGCTTCATGAGCTGGCAAGCTATTTATTGGAAAAGGAAACAATTACGGGGGATGAATTTATGGAAATTCTCAATAAGGAGCAGATGGGGAGTGAAGCATTATGAAAGATGAAATATTAAAAAGAGAATTGTGGGATATGACAAGAAATGTTACGACAGCGCTTCAGGCGATCCTCGGTCCTGTAATGGAAGCTCATGGACTTACAGCCATGCAGGGAAGGGTGTTGTCTGCCGTCAAGGAATGCGATGATGTAAATGTAGGCACCATATCAAAAATACTGGATGTTTGCGGCAGCAATGCTTCCAACATGTGCAAGAAGCTGGAAAAGGACGGTTTTATTATAAGGAAAAGAAGCAAGGAAGATGAAAGAGTTGTGGAGCTTTTGCTGACCGAAAAGGGTGAGAGCGTATTGGGGAGAATCAATAATGAATTGAAAGAAAGATATGGAGCGGTTCTAAAAGATATGGACGATGAGAAATTCGATTCAATAATCAAAGGAATAACCGCCCTCAATGAATTGTTGGAGGATTTTGAAAAAAGTATAAGTAATCAGGAGTGATTTGTAAATGAATATTTTAGTAACCCTTAATTCGAATTATATTGAACAATTGATAGTTATGCTTACTTCTCTTATTAAATCTGACGATAATGAGAAATTTGAGGTATATATTGTTCATTCATCCTTAGACGAAGATGATCTGATTTTAATAGTCAACAGTGTATGTATAGACAGGTGTAAAATTACAGATGTAAAAATACCTGAGGGTATGTTCGATGAAGCGCCTGTAACGTACAGATATCCGAAAGAAATGTATTACCGCATTTTTGCAGCTCAATATCTCCCGGAATCCGTGGACAGAATTTTATATCTTGATCCGGACATAGTGATTATTAACAGGATAAGCGGCTTATACAACATGGATATGGGCGACAATTTTTTTGCTGCGGCATCCCATGTGAGTAAAAGTCTTAAAAAAATTAATGAATTAAGGCTTGACATGCCTGAGGACAGCACATATATTAACTCAGGCGTCATGCTTTTGAATTTACAGGAATTAAGGAAAAGCCAGAATATCCGGGAGGTTTATGACTATATCGAAAATAAAAAAGCTTTTTTCCTGTTGCCGGATCAGGATGTAATCAATGGTGTGTATGCCGACAGGACAGTCCATGTTGATGCGATGATATATAATTTAAGTGACAGATATTTATACCTGTATAATGCGAATCCGAAGAACATAAGCACGAAAAGGGATATGAGATGGATAGCGAACAATACGTCAATCATACATTACTGCGGAAGAAATAAGCCCTGGAAAAACAACTATAAAGGAGAGCTGGGAGTTTTTTATTACTATTTTGAAAATTTAGTAAACAGGAAAATTTGCGCAATGGAATGAAATGGAAACCCCGTATTGACTAATAGCGCATATAATTATATAATTATATGATATTAATTAAGCCCCCCTTGTAAAGAGTATTTACATACACTTTACTTTTTATAAAGATGATTTCATTTGAAGTCATCTTTATTTATTTAAAAGCTTGACATAATGACTATACAGTCATACAATATGACTGTATAGTCATTATTTTATTGGAGGTATAATATTGCCTAAAAAAACATTTCATCGATTGGATGAGGATAAAAAAGAAAAAATATTGCGCTCTGCAATAGATGAATTTCATCAGAAGGGTTTTGAGCGTGCAACGGTTGATGCCATAGCCGCAAATGCCGGTGTGGCAAAGGGAAGTATCTATCAGTATTTCTCCGATAAGAAAGAGCTGCTTTTGTATTCCGCAACCTGGGCTCTCGAATATTTTATGAATGAGATTGATAAACGAGAAGCTTTGTGCGACATGGATGTATTTGAATATTTTTTGTCGGCTCAAAGAGGAAACAGAGTGGATTTATTAAAAAGGGAGCCCTTGCTTGTGGCGTTTACATCTGACGTTATGTTCGGCAAATTCGGAGAGTTGACGAAAAACCTGAGCGACGAAATCTGGAAGACAAGTGAATCCTATATGCTGTCACTTATCCGCAACGGTAAGAAAAAAGGAACTGTCAGAAGCGATATCGACGACGAGACATTGCTCCTGTTTTTCCAAGGTGTTGTAGACAGAATGGAGATGCATATGTTTAAAGGAATACAAGATCAAAATTTTGAAATGAGTAAGGAAGCATATGATGAGAGCATAAAAATGCTTAATAACATGGTGTCGTTATTAAAAGAAGGGATGGGTTGTTAAAATGTTTATATCAGCAGAAAGTCTTTGTAAAAGCTACGGATCGGGAGACGGTAAAAATGATGTGCTGAAGAATGTGGATATTTCATTGGAAAAAGGTCATATCGGCGTTATCTTGGGTCCTTCCGGTTCGGGAAAATCCACACTGATGAATATGATAGGCGGAGTTGACCGTGTCGATTCGGGAAGCATCATAGTGGACAATGATAATGTTGCCGGATTTGATGATGATGCTCTTACGGAGTATCGCCGTAAGAATGTAGGTTTTATCTTTCAGTTTTATAATCTTGTGCCTAACCTTACGGTTTCTGAAAATATTGAAGTATGTGCGAATATAAGTGATTCGCCATTAAGACTGAATGAAATTTTATCAATAGTTGGGCTTGAGGATAAAAAGAACCGCTTCCCACGGGAGCTGTCAGGCGGCGAGCAGCAGCGGGTTGCAGTTGCACGGGCAATTGTTAAAAACCCGAAGCTGCTTCTTTGCGATGAACCCACAGGTGCTTTGGACTTCGAGACATCCAGGGATGTGCTGTCACTCCTGCAAAAAATAAACCGTGAATTTGGTACTACCATACTTATGATTACGCACAATATCGCTATCGGTGATATGGCCCATGTGGTTTATAAGCTGCGCAGCGGTGAGATTACGGAGGTAATAAGGAATGATGAAATAATTCCGGCAGAAAGGATTGAATGGTGATGGTACTTAACAAACGTATTTTCCGCATGATGCGGGAGAATTTTGGTCGCTATACAGGTATTATACTTCTGATTTTCTTTGCAAGCTTTACATTGGTTGTTATGGGAGGGATAGGACAGAATCTCGGCCGGTTACTGACTTCATTTGCGGAGAATAATCGTCAGGAGGATATATCTTTTACAACCGATTACCCGATATCCGATATTGGTGAAATTGAAAGGGAGCTTGGACTTTCAATGGAAGATTTCATAAGTATGGACGTGGAGCTTTCTCAGTCTCAGACCTTGAGATTAATTTCTCCTAACCAAAAAATTAATATACCTGCTTTGAACGAGGGTCAGGATCTGTCATCTTCCGGTCAGATACTGCTTGAAAATTTGTATGCGGAGGCAAACGGATATTTGCCGGGTAGCACAATAGAGATTAACGGAAAAACATTTACCGTAACCGGACTTATATCCCTGCCAAACTATATTTATCCTCTTAAAAATCCATTTGATATTCTGGTATCATACAGCAATTTTGGTGTAGGAATTGTCGGCAGAGAAGATATGGAGGCATCAGGAGGCTATCTTCGCGGCTACACAGTTCGTTTTGATGACAGCAATACAAGCATTAACCAGCAGGCGGTCATACTGCGTGAAAGGTTGGAAAATGAAGGTGTTAATATATCAGATTGGATTGATAACAGAAATAACAAGCGCATGAGCGTTCCCTGGGCGTCTGTGACAGGAATGCAGAGCATGAGCATACCAATTCCCATAGCAATGTTTTTGCTTTGCTGTATTATCGTGGGTATTATGAACCGCAGAATTATCCGAGCTGAATCGGTAATCATCGGCACGTTTTATGCCCAGGGATATAGACGTCGTGAGCTGGTCAGACATTATATGGTCATTCCTGTACTTCTGCCCGCCATAGGAGGATTGTCGGGCGTACTGCTTGCATTACCCTGCCTTTCACCCGGAGTTAACGCTATGCTCATGTACTATAATGTTCCGTTTACAGGAATAGAATGGAATGTGCTTCATATTGCACTGGGAGTCTTATTACCGATAATATTGATGGGAGTCAGCAGCTACTTTATTATCCGCCGACAGCTGAGTCAAACACCCATGGAGCTTATGAAAGGAGATAAGCATAAAACAAAAGTAAATGCCCTTGAACGTGTTGTCAATCTTGAAAAATTTAAATTCAATACAAAATATAAACTCAGGGAGCAAATGAGAAGCATTTCGCGGCTTTTATTCCTTTTGTTTGGAATTATGGGGGCATCCGCACTTATGATGCTTGGCTTCACGATTCAGAACTCCTTGAATCATGTGTTCAGCAGCAGTACAGAAGGTACCTATGATTTTGCATATGAGTATTCCTTCAGGCAATGGCATTATGGTACTGCGCCTGAAGATGCCGAAGTTTTTTCGGCAGAAAAATTTTACCCTGAAGGCAACGAAATTATGGAGTTTTATGTAACGGGGGTTCAGTCTGATTCGGAGATGATTTTCTTGGAAGATTTGAACGGCAATCCCCTGTCGGTTAATCAGACTATTATTACAAGACCATTGGCCGAGAGGCTGAAGGTTGGTGCCGGAGATACGGTAAGTGTAATCGGTAAACGTGACGGCAAGACCTATGATTTCATGATTGACGCCGTATCGGGGACACAAGCCGGACAATTCATTTTCATGCCGATTGCTGAGTTAAACATAAAATTAGGACTGCCGAAAGACGCTCATATCGGATATTGGAGCAACATAAGGCTTGATATACCAGGTGATCAGCTTTCGGGGATGAAGTCTCTTGAGGATGTTGAAAATGCGGCATCCGAGTTTATGGGGCCCATGTTGTCAGCGATTATAGCCATGACTGCCTCTGCATGTATCATAGGGCTGATAATAATCTTTTTGGTTACATCATTAATAATAGAAGAAAGCAAAAAGACGATTTCTCTTTTTAAGATTTTCGGATATAAGAAAAAAGAAGTGCGTTCCCTTGTTTTAGGCGGGACCGTCTATATTGTTGTTGTCGGCTTCCTGCTTGGTATTCCTTTAATGGCTTTGTCTATGGGCGGCATATATGGGTATCTGGGAGAACAGATAAATATGGTACTGCCTGTTATAGTCAATCCTCTTTATATTATCATTTGTTTTGCGGCGATACTGCTTACTTATGAGGTAAGCAAAATGATGTGTGCTAGAAAAGTAGACAGAGTTGCAATGAGTGAGGCACTTAAATCTAATGCAGAATAAAAAATAACTGACATCTGTCATTGCTGATATATATTGTTCTGTACCTTTTTAAAGATACAGATGAATTTTATAATATATATACCAATTATTTAGGAGAAAGATATGCATAACATTCCAAAGGTTGCGGCAATTCATGATATGTCAGGTATAGGAAGATGCTCGATGACGGTTATAATGCCTGTCATGTCGGCATTGGGCTGTCAAGTGTGCCCGCTTCCGACAGCATTATTAAGCAGTCATTCAGAATTTAAGGATTTTTACTTTTTTGATTTTACCGACCATATGGAAGAGTATTTCAATATGTGGGAGAAGAACAATGCAGTCTTTGACTGTGTGTACAGTGGTTTTATCGGTTCTGAAAAGCAAATAGATATAATGAAAAGCATTATAGGCAGAGTAAAAAAAATCAATAATCCTCTGATAGTTGTTGACCCTGTAATGGGTGACCACGGCGTCATTTATCAGACCTATACAAATGCAATGGTAGAAAAAATGAATACTCTTGTGAGTGTTGCGGATATTATAACACCAAATCTTACAGAAGCGGAAATTCTTCTGAGAGAAAAATATACAAGCGAAAAGATAAATATTGAAAAGCTCAAGCAATATTTAAAACGCCTTTGCGATATGGGACCGTCAATATCTGTAATAACCGGAGTTATAACAGAGGACGGCGAACACATAAACGGATGCTATGATAAGATCAATGACAAGTTTTACAAGGTACCGTTTGATTATGTCAATAAAAGATATCCCGGAACGGGAGATTTGTTTACTTCATTATTTTTAGGTTATCTGCTGCAGGGGAAAAGTCTTCCCGAAGCAATGGAATATGCTTCTGTCTTTGTTTCAAAAGCTGTAACGGCAACATATGAGGCTGAAACTCCCGGCTCAGAGGGTGTTTTGTTTGAAAAAATAATGAAGGAACTGTACGTAGAAAAGGAAAACTTTATTTATACACAAATGTGATTAAATATGAGAATATGAGATTAACCCCCGGAGAATGTACCTGAAATGCATTCTCTTTTTTTTATTGCTTATTATGGTATATTTTTATAAAAATTGCTAATAATAAAAATAATTTACAGAAAAATTTACTTAAAAATCCCTTTGAAATGTACTGTGGACAAACATTTTATAAAAATAATAATATTTTCGATAAAAAAAGCTTGTTTTTTTTCCGTATTAGAGTTATAATACGTCTTGTGCAAAAATTTATGGGATTTTGCATAGGGATTGCCAATAATGTGTAAGTTCATACTTATACAAAAAGTAAATTTTTCAAGTAAAAATTTATACCTTTAATTGACAATGCGCAGGTCAATTTTTTGGATATTATTAAAGGTTGGTGGTAATATGAAGAAAATATACCCATTAATAGTTGTAACAATTTTAATAATGAGCTTTATTGTAATTAATGATAGTAATGAGGGAGACTCTAAATACAGCGCTTTTGCAAGCATATTCAAGGATGATGAAGCAGAAGCAAAATCTCCATTAAAGGAATTAAAGTATGATATTGACAGAAGTAAGGTAGAGCATAACACACAAATATTATATAATGATCAAAAATATGTAGACTATAAACAAGTAATTCAGCAAGGTTCGGATGGTTTAAAGAAATCAGTGTATCAGGAGTGCTATGTAGATGGAATGATGGTGCTCAGAACATTAGAGGAAGAAATAATCATCAAGGATCCTGTTGATAAAATTATCGAAGTAGGTACGAAGGAAAATACAGTGGCAACCTCAAGAGGCGGGTTCAGATTTAAAGATGAACTTGATATGGTTGCGACAGCGTATGACTTATCGTTTGAAAGTACGGGTAAAAGACCCGGAGATCCCTACTACGGTATTACGGCATCTGGCGCAAAAGCTCAGCCAGGAACAGTTGCGGTTGACCCGAAAGTAATACCTCTTGGAACGAAGCTATACGTAGCTTCCATAGATGGCAGTCCTGACTATGGGTTCGCAACGGCACTTGATACGGGTGGAGCAATCAAGGGAAACAGAATAGACTTGTTTATGGAAGACGGTACCGACGCGTACTGGTTTGGAATAAGACAAGTAAAAGTTTATATTTTAGAGTAAAATATCATTAAGCGAGAGAAGAAAGGAAAAAATCATATTGATTTTTTCCTTTTTTCATACAATAGGAAAGTCTATTGTATGAAAAACGAGGATTGCAAAGGACGGTACGTCCTTGCCGTTAAGAGGAGTGCTCAGTAAAAATGTTTACATTTTTACGCCGAAGGGGGACATAGGTCCCCCTAGCGGAATTTGCGCAGCAAATTTTCTTGTATGCAAATTGCAAAAAATAGTGTATATTGTAAGTAGAAAACAATATATGAGAGGAAATTATGAGGCAACCTATTTTTATTGGAGTATGTGGCGGCAGCGGTTCAGGTAAAACAACAATCGTTAACAGAATTAATTCAGAGGTTCCGGAAAAAAGTATATCAATAATGGAACATGATGCTTATTATAAGGACCAAAGCCATTTAACATACGAGCAAAGATGTAAAACTAATTATGACCATCCGTTTGCGTTTGACACGGATTTGTTTGTGGAACATATAAAGGAATTAAAAAAAGGAAGTACGATACAAAAACCCATCTATGATTATGGAATACATAACAGAACAAAGGAAACAATTATTTCAGAACCCAAGGAAATAATTATAGTTGAAGGCTTGCTGATTTTTTATGAAGAAAGAATAAGAGAGCTGTTAGACATAAAAATATTTGTGGACACTGATGCAGATATAAGAATTTTAAGAAGAATTGTAAGAGACATGAATGAAAGAAAAAGAAGCTTGGATTCGGTTATTAATCAGTATATGAGCACTGTAAGACCGGCACATGAGCAATTTATCGAGCCAAGCAAAAAATATGCGGACATCATTGTTACGGAAGGCGGCAATAATTTGGTGGCGGTTGATCTGATGGTTACAAAAATTAAATCATTGCTCGAACATGCTTACAGAGCTTAGCTTGAAGAGGTGCTAATTTGATAAAGGAAATAATAGTAGTTGAAGGAAAATCTGATATATCAGCTGTAAAAAGAGCAGTGGATGCAGAAGTAATAGCGACCAGCGGTCTTGGTATAAATGAAAATATAATCAAGGTTATAAAGAAAGCTTCCAAAAACAGAGGTATAATAATTTTGACTGATCCCGATTTTCCGGGCAAAAAGATCAGAAATATTCTTGCAGAGGAAATAGAAAACTGCAAGCACGCATATATACCCAGAGATAAGGCAAAAAAGGATGATGACATAGGTGTCGAAAATGCATCCCCCGAGGTCATCAGAGAAGCTTTAAAAAATGCAAGAGCAGAAATTTCAGACAGTGTTGCGGAATTTACAAATAAAGATATGGTTTATTACGGCCTTGTGGGTAATGACAATGCTTCAAAAATGAGAGGGCTGCTTGGTGATGAGCTTGCCATAGGCTATTGCAGCGCAAAGCAATTTTTAAAAAGATTGAATTCTTTTGGTATTACGAGAGAGGAATTGGAAGAAGCTATAATTAAAGTTGAAAATAACGAGGAATAAAGATTAATGGATGATAAAAAGTTATATTCACCTAGAGTGATGAAATACATACTTGATAAATACGGATTTAAATTCAGCAAAAGCTTAGGTCAAAATTTTCTTATAGATGGCAATATAATAAATAAAATAGCTGAAACCGCAGAACTGGATGAAAATTCAGGTGTCTTGGAAATAGGTCCGGGCTTCGGAACTCTTACTCAGATTTTATGCGGCAAGGCAAAGAAGGTTGTTGCTGTTGAGGTTGACAAAAGCCTGATTGAGGTTCACAAGGAAACCTTAAATTTTGACAATCTTAAAATAATTTACGATGACTTTATGAAGGTTGATGTGAATAAGTTGATAGAAGAAGAATTTAAAGGTCTTGATGTAAAAATAGTTGCGAACCTGCCCTACTACATTACAACACCGATTATTATGAAAATATTGGAGGAAGGTTACAAGGTATCTAAAATTGTTGTAATGGTACAGAAGGAAGTTGCACAGCGATTAAATTCAAAGCCCGGCAGCAAGGAATACGGGGCAATAACATTAGCTGTTCAATACAGGGCTGATACCAATATTGCTATTATTGTACCCAATACCGTATTTATGCCAAGACCTAAGGTAGATTCGGCGGTTATTGAATTTAATATATTAAATGCCCCCAAGATAAAGGTTAATGATGAAAAACTGATGTTTGATATAATAAAGGCATCATTCGGACAGAGAAGAAAAACATTGTTAAACGGTTTAAGTAACAATCTTAAAATTCCTAAGGAAACAGTAAAAACTGCCTTAGAAAATTCAAATATAGATCCCGGAATTAGAGGAGAAAATTTAGGACTTGAGGAATTTGGAAAAATTTCAGATGAAATCAGTAAAATTTTAGATAATGGGAGGAATATATGAAAATTTACACAAAGACAGGCGACAAGGGACAAACATCTCTGTATGATGGTACGAGAGTATACAAGGATTCATTGAGAGTAGAATCCTATGGAACAGTTGACGAGCTTAACTCATCGATCGGTTTTGCGATGAAGTTTGTAAAAGATGAGGAAATAAAAGAAAAGCTGAAGAAAATTCAAATGAGGTTATTCTTTGTAGCAGGTGAATTGGCGACGGTGGAAGAAGGTAAATATGTCTATAAAATAAAGGAAGAGGATATTGTTGCATTAGAAAAGATAATCGATGATTATCTTCCTAAGATAAAAGGTGTTGATAAATTTATAGTTCCCGGCTCATCAGAGGCTGCAGCAGCACTTCATGTTTCAAGAACAATATGCAGAAGAGCCGAAAGAAGAATATTGACTCTCAAAAGAGAAGAATCGGTAAGTGATATTCTGTTAAAATTCGTGAACCGTTTGTCTGATGTTCTATACACCTATGCAAGATACCTGGAAAGTGATTTAACTATTATGGATTTTGAAAAATTCTACAATGAAAAGTTGTAAAAATCTTCATAAATTCTTAATATTTGAATTCTTTACAAATAATATATTTATGATATCATATAATGCATATATCATACCATCGCCTCGGCAATGCAAGCGAGCTTGCGCTGCACTCTGCTCAGATATGATATAAAAGTAATATGATTGGAGGAATTTAAATTGAAGCGTTTTTTAAAAGTATTCTTTACTTCGCTCATATGCTTTTCATTGGTAGTTACCGGCGGTTTGTTTATGATGACGGGTTCAGATAATGGTTTAAGAGTGGAAGCTACAGATATTTTCAATAATATAATAGGTAACAATAAAAATGAAAGAATTAACGTATTGTTATTAGGTCTGGAGCATGAACGTTCTGACACGATAATGATTGCAAGCTATAATACGAAGACGAAGACAGCTGATATTATATCAATCCCAAGAGATACATACATAGAAAGGGATGGATTCAGAAACAATGCAAACAATAAAATAAATACTGTTTATACCGTAAAGGGAATAGAAGGACTTAATGAAACTATTTTAGGTATAACCGGCATGAAAATTGACAAATACGTCACTGTTGACTATGACGGTGTAAGAGCTGCAGTTGATGCAGTTGGAGGAGTGGAGGTAAATGTACCGTTCCATATGAGATATACAGATCCTTACTCGGACCCACCGTTAGATATCAATATACCAGAGGGAGAACAGCTGATTAAGGGTGACAGAGCAATGGAGTTTTTGAGATTCAGAAAAACTAATTATGCAGGTTACCGAGGGTATTCAGGAGGCGACTTAGGAAGAATAGAAGCTCAGCAGGGTTTCATAAAAGCAGCTATAAAAAAAGCTTTAACCTTTAGATTGCCAAAGGTAGTAAGCGAGGTATATCCCCACGTGAAAACAGATTTTGCATTAACAGAAGCAACCTCATTGGCAGTGAGTAGTGTGGGACTTTCGACTGACAATATAAACTTCCATACTTTGCCTGGAGCACCTAAAACAATAAACGATATTTCATTTTATATAATTAATCAAGAGGAAACAAAAAATTTAGTATATGGTATACTTAATATCAAATAAAAAACGCCGTCAGGCGTTTTTTATTTAGTGTTAAAATATATCTCTATCGGTAGGTGCTTGATTATTTATAAGCATTTTTTCGCCCATTCGTACCATTTCTCTTACACTTAATCCATTAACAACAGCAGGATACATTTCTGAAGTTGCATTTCTTAAAACAGGGACACCTAAATCCTGAGCTATTTCCATTTTTAAATTGTTAACAGCTTGTTGGGCTTCAGGAACTACTAATTTATTTCTGCTACTCATTTTTACAGCTCCTTTATGATTATTTACCTACACAAGCTCCAATTTTTATATGAAGCTATAAGATTATTATTAACTTTAAAAAATAATATAAACTGAAAAATATTTCAAAAAATAAAAATAAAATGAAAAAAATGAGCAGAAAAACTGCCCATTTCATATAGATTCACTGTCATTCTGAGGGCTTTGCCCGAAGAATCTCATCTTTTGCTCTACGAGATATTTCGCTTTCGCTTACCTTGGGACTACGGTAGGTGTTCCCAGACACCAATCGCACACATTCCAGCATCTGTTGCTTCCGCCTGTTCCTGCAACGTTATTACATCTGCTTCTTCCGCCGGTACCCGCAACGTTATTACATCTGTTGCTTCCACCTGTACCCGCAACGTTATTACATCTGTTACTTCCGCCGGTACCCATAACATTACCGCATCCGCAACCGCCGCCTGTTCCTGCAACTTCTCCACAACAGCAGCAGCATCGTCTTCCGCCGGTTCCTGCTACGCCGTCACAAAGTCCTGTTCCTGATATGCATCCAGGTCCTCTTAAAGCTATTCTTTGAACTCCGAATGTACCCATTACTTGGCCGCAATCTCCGGATCTATTAATAAATCTATCACAACTCATAATTAACACCTTTTTCTCTTAATATTTGAGTCAAGCTCAATATTATCATATTCGACAGCTTATAAAGTGTTACGACATACTTTTTAAATTTATTATTTATTATTTATTATGAAACAATGAACTTAAAAATTAATAAATTGTTAATAATTAGTTTATAGTTATTCAAGAGTAATAATGTATTATATAAATATACAACTACATAAACGTTTATGATTTTATGTTGCCAAATTATATATTGGAGGCAGGAAAATGAAAATTAATAAAAGATCAGCCATATTCATTGTTTTTATTCTTGGGGTATTGATTTTTGCAACATCTGCCTTTGCAGATATTATGCTTGGTTCGGGATACCACAGCCTGAAAAATTCTGCAAAGACAACAGCGGAAAAATTGACAAATGAGGTTGATAACTTTAGTATTGATGTTATAGTATCTTTAAAAGTTGACGGTGAGATTTTCTTGGAATCAACCGATAATACAAAGTTTGATTTTGTAAAACAATCACGTATAACAAATGGAACGCATTTTGAAAAAGGTGAAATGAGGAAGAATTATTCGTACAGCGATGAAAATCAGTCTATATACAAAAATTTTGAGGATGGCTCGTATAATGTAACAGAGAAACAAAAATCTAATAATAACAGAAAATTAATTGAAAATCCATTTGAAGAAGAACGGGTTAAGGATGCAGAAAAAATTATGGATGCATTTGTAGGAAGCTTGGAGGATATTATTCAAATCGAGGAATCAGGCGGAAAGAAAATGTATATGGGCAACATATCAGACACAGAAGTCCCTCCTCTTGTGAATGCTGTTTCATCCTTTGCATTAAAATATTCAATAATCAATGATTATACGGCGAAAAGGCTGGATGTTCCATATCCTAAATCAAATATATATGTTATAAATGCATCAGGAAAGGCAATTGAAAGCGAAGAGGGACTAATAGAAAGCGGCATTTTTACTGCAAGTATGTCTGCAGAGGACAGTAACGGTACAGAACACGTTTATACTGTGGAATTTTCAATTGACGTAAAAGATATTAACAATACGGTTGTTGTCGCTCCGGATTTAAATGGACAAAAGGTGACTTATGTCAAGGAAGGCTTTGAATTTGATACGAAATATATTGGAAAATATAAAAATGATATTGTAAAAGAAGAAAACAATTCCTTTGTGAAACAAGGTGAAAGAATTGTAGAAATAACCTCTGCTGATAAAGGCAGCATAAAGGGTAGATATTATGAGGTTTATAATGAGGGGTATGCCCCCGATACAGTAAGAAACTTTGAATTTAGTTCGAATTATGGTGAGTCAAGACATTACACGATACTAAATTATACTGACAGCAACGGCGAGAAGAAAAAGGGAGTTATACGCCGCGAAGGTTTACAAAATATCAGCATATCATTTGATGTTACATTCGATGAAGATGATGATGGCAACGTGAGTGGATATTCGTATTCAAACTATGATGGTGACTTTGATACTTACTTCTTTAGGATATTAGAATAAGAAAAGGGCGCAAGGGCTTTGTACTTTGCGTCCCAAAACTATTTTACGGAGAGGGTTATGTTGGATAAAGCAATTATAATTGAAAATCTTTCAAAGATGTATAAAAATAACCGTGGAATACATGACATTAATCTGGAAATTGACCGTGGAGAAATATTCGGATTTTTAGGACCGAATGGAGCAGGGAAGACTACTACAATGAAGATTATGGTGGGTCTTATGAAAGCTGATAAGGGTGATGTTATACTAAATGGCTATAGGATTTCAAAAGATTATGAAAAGGCAATGAAAAAGGTCGGCTGCATTGTAGAAAGTGTAAACCCATTTTCTTATCTTACTGCATATGAAAATATGAAGCTGTGCGGACGCTTTAATAATGATGTTGATGGAGCGAGAATTGATGAATGCCTGGAGATTACAGGGCTTATTAAATATAAAAATGAAAAGATAAAGCACTATTCACTAGGTATGAAGCAAAGAATCGGTATCGCCATGGCAATTTTATCAAATCCTGAGGTTTTAATTTTGGACGAGCCCCTAAATGGTTTGGATGTTGAAGGGATGGTGGAGATGAGGAAATTAATACTTAATCTGTCAGAACAGCACAAAACAACATTTTTTATATCCAGCCATTTAATACATGATATAGAGCTTACATGCAATAAAGTTGGAATTTTGTATAACGGTAAACTTTTAGGTGTAGACAGCACACATAATATTTTAAAAAATTATTCTTCTTTAGAGAATTATTATTTAAGTGAGGTAATATGAATGCAGGCTCTTAATGCAGTATACATAAATGAAATATTTAAAATGTCTAAAAAGAAAAAGGTTACAGCATCATTGATATTTTCTTTTTTTTCAGTTATTGTTACAGCAATTGCAGTATATGCTTTAAATAACTTTGCGGGAATAAGCATAACGGGAAGCTCAGAATTTTCAATTATGGTTTTGGCAGTTTTAAGCTACACATTTTTCCCTCTTTTTACCGCTTTTATTTGTATAGATATGTTTGCCGGAGAATTTGCCGATCATACGATTAAATTTACTCTTACGGGACCGGCATCAAGATTTAAGGTGTTTTTGGGGAAAATTCTTGCTATCGCCGTATTCATAATAGCTAACCTTGTTTTGGTAATGTTTTTGTCCCTTGTAGCTTCCATGTTTATAAACAGAGGTATGCCAAATTTTTTTAAAATATTAATTGCATATATCATGGAATTCTTTCCGATTCTTATCTTTGCATTGGCAGTTGTCTTGATTTCAAATATTACAAAGGGGACAACAAGCGCTTTTATGCTTTCTGTTTTTGTGTTTTTGGTGTTTAATGGAGTAGGCTTGGCTTTTCCGTACTTAAAAAGCCTGTTATTTACAGCCGCTTTTGATTGGTATAGATTGGCCTTGGGCAGCTATATAAATTTCGGCAAGATACTCAGGGTATTTCTAATTTTGCTCGGTTACGGTATAATGTTATTTACAGCAGGATATTATCTGTTTGAAAACAAAGATATTTAGGATGATTTTATGAATTTAAAACAAAGGTTTTTAACACAAAGTATGATGACGCTCGTAGGCACAATTATTATTACCGGTTGTGTTGGTTTTGCTTATGTCTTTTTTTATAATTTATTGAATAAATCGCCCATTTCCGTAAGTATGGGGGAAACGGCCATAGTTGTTATGGAAGATGATAATATTATATATAATAATGAGGAATTCAGTAACCTGCAAATTAAAGAAATGCTGATGAATATAAGTGTTAAAAATAATTATTATGACAATGGTGATACAAATTACAGCATAAATGCGGAAAACTTTACAACATCAAATGGTGATAAATATATGATAATAACCCTTAATCCTGTTATAAATACAGATGATAATTACAGGTCTCTTATTGCATTTGTTTTTATAACTTTTCTGATAGTCTTTGTTGTAGCAAGTACAGTTGTTCAAAAGCAAAATATGAAAAATATTATAATACCTATTACAAATTTAACAAAGGAAACGGAGAAGTTAAGAACCGGTGAGCTTGAAACAGCAATTACAGATCATGGCTACGGTGAAGTCAGAGAGCTTGGAAGAGCTGTGGAACAACTGCGTCTGCAGCTTAAAAACTCTATATACTATCAGCAAAAATATGATGAAAACAGAAAATTTTTAATATCAAGCATATCACATGATCTAAAAACCCCCGTTACATCCATAAGAGGATATATAGATGGAGTTCTGGACGGTGTTGCTGACACCGACGAAAAGAAGAAGTACTATTTATCAAAAGCCGTCAAAAAAACAAAGCTGATAGACACCATGATAGAGGATTTGTTGTTGTACTCCAAACTTGATTTAAATCAAATGCCCTTTGAAAAAGAAAAGGTTAATATTGTTAAATATATGGAAAGTTGCATTGAGGATAGTTCAGCGGAATTTGAACGTGAGAATAAAAATATAATCTTAGAGAATGAACTTTCAGATGTATATTTCGTAATAATAGACAGTGAAAAATTTAAACGAGTGATACAAAATATATTAGATAATGCTAAGAGGAACATCGAAAAGGGATTCGGTCAACTAAAAATTATATTAAGAGAAACAAATTCATCGGTTATATTAGAGTTTAAGGATAATGGTGCAGGAATCAGTAAGGATGATTTGCCTTATGTTTTTGATAGGTTTTATAAGGCAGATACTGCAAGAGCGGTTGAGGGTTCAAGCGGCTTGGGACTTGCAATTGCAAAGCAGATAGTAGAGGTCCTAGGAGGAAGAATTTGGGCAATTTCTGAAATTGGCACAGGTGCTTCCATCATTATTTCTTTAAAAAAGTTAAATGAGAGGAAATGAAAGAATGAAAAGGATATTAATTATTGAAGATGATAAAAGCATATCGGAGCTGCAAAAGGATTATTTGGAAATGAGCGGCTATGAGGTCGTTTGTGTTTTCGATGGTGATGCCGGTCTTGAGCATATAAAAACTGATAAATTTGATCTGGTTATTTTGGATTTGATGCTTCCTCAAAAGGGTGGATTTGATATATTAAAAGATATAGCCGATTCAAAACAAATACCCGTACTTATTGTGTCTGCGAAATCCGATGAAACGTATAAAATTAAAGGATTAAACTTAGGTGCTGATGATTACATAACTAAGCCTTTCAGCATGGGTGAATTGGTTGCAAGGGTAAACAGTCACCTGAAAACATATGAAAGATTTAACAGCAACTTAAAGAAAAAACTGATAAGAACAGGAGCGTTATCTATTGATAAAGAAGACCGCAGAGTTTTTATAGAAGATAATGAAATTCTTTTACCTCAAAAGGAATTTGACTTACTTTTATTTTTAGCTGAAAACCCAAATAGAGTTTTTAGTAAGGAAGAGTTGTTTGAAAAAGTTTGGGGGTATGATGCTTTGTCAGATACAACAACAATAACTGTACATATAGCAAGAATAAGAGAAAAGATTGAAACGAACTGCGAAGGACGTCAATATATTGAAACGGTATGGGGAACAGGATACAGATTTAAAATTTAGTAATATATAGGTGGAAGTATTATGGATATGGAAGTGTTTTTTAAAAGAGTATATACAGTTGCTTTTAGACTTACCGGGGATAAAGAGATTGCAGCAGAAATGGCTGCTCATGCAATCACACATACTGTTAATGAATTGGATGAAGATTATAAGATAACAGAGGATTTGCTTCAACTAACAATTATAGAACTGGTAAAAATATTCCTGAATGTACCGAAGTCACATCGCGATCATAATTTAAAAGGAATTCAAAAGGCTTTATTAGAACTTAAACCTATAAACAGAGCAGTACTAATCTGGAAGGATGTGCTAGGGTATCGGATATATGATAACATACCTGTATCGGATTGCACTCATGAAGAATTATTTAAAGAACTTGTTCATGGGAGAAAAATGCTTAAAGAATATATTAGCATGTAGGGAAATTACAAGATATAGATTCCATTGCAATAACTGCTAATTTTTTTCACTAGCGTATAGATTATCAGTTGTACAATAATTGAATTTAATTTTTGATTTTTGTATAAGTTTAATTATCATACGCTTCAATGTGCATCCATGTTTTACCATAATCGTCACTTGATAAATAAATTGTTTCTAAGACATTACTTGCACCGTTTTTACTTAACAGTATGGGTAAAAGCCCTCGCGTTTTTATTATAATGTATTTTACTTATTATACATTTACAAATTTATAGGTGTCAATATTCGGATGAAAAGTTATATTATATATCGATTTTGTAGATATAATTTTACATTTTACATGGGAGGTATATTTAAAAGTACGATGGATAGGAAGCGTATAAGAAATATTTATAAAAACATATAATTTCATGGTAATTAGTGGTATAATATTATATATAAGTCAGTTGGTTCATTTGTAGAATTATTGGTTATGAGGTGATAAAAATTGATAAAGCAAGCATTAAAAAGTGCTTTAGGCATAAGTTTAGGTGTAACAATAGGAATGGTAATGATTCCAAGAATTATGGATCCAAATTTAAACAAAATATATCCACCCATTTTTGTGCAGGCTGTTGTGCAATTTGTTGCATCATATATTGTGGCTTTCTTAATTTTCTTGATATTAGACTATTTTAAATTAAAAAAACAAAAGTAATATCAGGATAATTTTAATCGCAATGAAAATATTAATAAATAAAAGCTTTGGAGAAGATTATGAGAGATAATATTTTAATCGTTAATGAAGAAGATATCGTACAAAAACATAAAAATGAACATGATACTTATGCTTATTCAAAACGTGAAGTTACAAGCAGAAAAGATTTTGCTCAATGTTATGTTGCTGTTTATGAAATACCACCTCAAAAAGCTAACTATCCGTTACATTATCATGCTGCAAATACAGAGGTGTTTTATATAATTCAAGGAAATGGTATATTAATTACCGAGGATGGTAAGAAAGAAATAAAGCAAGGGGATTTCATAGTGTGCCCGCCTACTGAAAAGTCAGCACACAAAATAATTAATACATCAGAAAATAATATACTGAAGTATATTGATTTTGATACAACAAATTCACCTGATGTAATACATTATCCTGATTCCGGCAAGGTGGGGATTGTTATTCATAATAAATCAAGTGATTTTTTTAGAATTAAAGATAAAGTAGATTATTACGACGGAGAATGAAGTATAAATCTGGAGGGGATTAAATTGAGACCAGCATTAGTAATTATTGATATGCAACATTATTTTTTTAGAAGTGAGGAAAGAAGAGTTAAATTACCGGAACTTATTTTATCAATAAATGCACTAATAGATATTGCATATGAAAGCATTCCGTTTGAAGTGAAACTCAACGAGTCTAATTATACTGAGGATGAAGCAATAGCTGAGATAAATGCAACTTTAGCAATGGAAAACATGAATTTAACGAAAGAAGATATATTATTATTAAAAGAATATAGAATTAATAAAAGTTCAGTTGAAAATGTTCGGAAAAAAATAGTTTCTGAATATACTAAGGAGTAATAGGAATGAGCGATCAAATATATTGCTATCCTAATTCTGGTGCATTGATTAATAAATTAAATATTCGAGATTGTGATATATTGTCTGAAGCTGAAAGAAAACTTACAATGCTACGTATTTCCGATTTGATTGATAATCCAATTAAAGGTGAGTTTGATTTGAAACATTTGCAGACAATTCATAAATATATATTTCAGGATATTTATGATTGGGCTGGTGAAATTCGCACTGTTGATATTGCTAAGCAAAACATGTTTTTAGAAATATTGGATTATGTTATGAAGAGGACAGGTAAAGTGGCTGTTTTATCGGAATATGGTGATAAACCACCATATAACTGTGAACCAGAATATAGTATTAACACAAGCAAGGCAGTACAAAATTTAAAATATAATGTATAAAAAATCTTAAAATATGAGGCAAGTATGAAGTTAGAGGTTAAGTTTTATGATGAAATTAACGATGAAGATTTAAGGTTTGCTGTAATTATGGCGAAATATGATAGTAAATGGATTTTTTGCAAACATAGAGAAAGAGAAACATATGAAATTCCCGGTGGTCATAGAGAAGAGAATGAAATAATATTAGACACTGCAAAACGTGAATTACAAGAAGAGACAGGAGCAATTGAGTTTAAAATTGAACCTATTTCAATATATTCAGTTATAAGGAAGAATAGCATTAATAATAAAGAAAATGAGTCGTTTGGAATGTTATTTTATGCTGAGATATATACTATCAAAAAATCATTAGAAAATGAGATTGAGAAAATTGAATTGTTTGAAAAAATTCCGGTTAATCTGACTTATCCGGAAATTCAACCTTATTTGTATAACAAAGTGATTGAAAGTAAGGGAATAAAATAAGTTCAATGAAGTTTCCAAGTCAACAAAATAGATATCTTATTTATGATAAGCTTCACCTGCATTTATTTTGAATGCGCGGTATATTTGTTCCAATAATATGATTTTAAAAAGCTGATGAGGAAATGTCATTTTAGAAAATGACAGCTTAAAGTCAGCTTTTTTTATTACATCCTCTGACAGACCGTTGCTGCCTCCGATGATAAAAGACATATCAGAAATACCGTTGATACCTAAATTGTTTATTTTATCGGCTAATTCTTCGGAGCTGAGTTGTTTTCCCCTTATATCCATAACGACAACAAATGAATTTTTAGGTATGCTGTTAATTATTTTTATACCTTCCTTGATTTTTACTTGTTCTATTTCTGCCAGAGAATAGGTGTCATCCGCTCTTTCGTCAGGTATTATTTCTTCTGTCAACTTACAGAACTTTGACAATCGTTTTGTGTATTCACTGATGGCATCAATAAAAAACTTTTCTTTTATTTTTCCTACGGATATAATTGTTATTTTCATAATTCACCTTATTTGAAACATTATTATTTGCTTTATTAATTATAGTATATCATAAAAAAACAATTATCTACATATTTTTTGAATTTAAGAGGAAACGTTTACAAGTTTTTTGTTGATTAAATTTTAACTGTGTGTTATAATTTTTTAATATAACGACAATTGAGGTATATTATGATGAAGATAAAAATAGTATTGATTATTTCATTATTGATTTGTTTTTTTAGTATACAAGCTTACGGAGCAACCGAAGAACCTGTTAATGCAGATAAATTGATTGACGATTTAAAGAGTACATATGGCATTAAAGTAATAATACAGGATAAGGATGATAACATAAATTATAATGATTGTTTGATAGTGCTGGACAAAGGTCTAAGCAGATTCCCTGACGGCTTAATTAAAGAAATAACAGATTATTATGCTAAAAAAGAAATCAGCACCAATATTATTGTTAATAAAACAGAAAAAATCAGCGACTTATTTTCAGAATATGTAATGAGTGACTCGTCTGCAAATATTTATATAAATACATTGCTATACAGAAATTCATGCGTTGCTTCTGAAGAAGGGTTTATTTATGAAACAGGTCATTTTATAAGAGATTACATATTTGAAATATATGGATACGATAAATTAAAAAGTGAATTTGAAAAATTAAATTCAGGATATAATTACGGTACTTGGGCAGAAGGATATGAAAATATATTTTTAAATAAACATGCAGCGGCCTCATTTAAGGAGGAGGTTGCTAATTTAATTTGGTATACCGAAATTCATCCCGATAAACTTAGAAATATTAGTGATGGGAACTTTACGATTATACATAAGAAAATAGAGATATTATCTAATGCAGCAGAACAGAGTTTTTCGTCCGTAACAAAAGAAACGAATCTTTGGAATGAAGCATTACCTCAAAAACCGGATGAATGGGCGAGAGAAACGATTGAAAAAATGGAGACAGCTTCCTTAATACCAGAGGAATATGAAGGAATATACAGAGCATATATAACAAAAAAAGATTTTTATAATTTGACATTTAGTATTATTGAGAAAAAAATAGGCAAGGAAAGCTTTTCAAATACATTCGGTATAGTAGAAAAGGAAGAATATACGAGTCTGGACCCATTAAAGGGAGAAGCATATGTTAATATAGATGTGTATGATTCCGATGAAGATAACTACATAACAAGATTAGAAATAGCTAAGTTTTTTGGTTATGTCAGCAATAAATTAAATAAGGATATTTCTGATTATAAAATAGTTGAATTTGATGATATTTCCAGTGTAAGCGAATCAGAAAAATTATTTATTTATTATGTTTCAAGCAACGGATTATTAAATGGAAACGGCACCAGCTTTAAACCCTTTAAGAATTGCACCTATCAGGAGTCATATTTAATGTTGATGAGATTATACAATTTCTTGTAACATGTAATAATTTATATTTTAATAATAACTCTTTTTGTGATATAATACATATATCATACCATCGCCTCGGCAATGCAAGAGAGCTTGCGCTGCACTCGGCTCAGATATGATATAATGGTAAAACAATGAGGGCGGACTATGTTTGACTTAAGAAGTATTGTTGTCGGCATTATACTAATGCTTAAAAAATATACTTGCATCAATATTACCATATATGCAGATACAACTGATGAGGATTACAAAAGCGGCATTCTTGTTTTACCACTAATAGGATTTGTCATTGGTTTTGTTGCGTTTTTTATAGCTGGTCTAAAGTTTTTTTATGACAGCTTTTTTATTGGCGCATTAATTTTAATTTATTTGAATATAATTACAAAATCAGTTAATATAAAAGGTACATATGTCTCATTAAACTCTCTTTTAAAGACCAAGGACAACAATGAGCAAGTAACCGGTATGATCGGTATAATATTAATAAATTTATTGTATTTTTCATTAATTGGAATTATTCCTGCAACCGGCTTGATAATTATGCCTCTTGCGGGATATTCGAACCTTATTATATTGAGCTTTATTATTAAAAGCAATAAAGAAGATACATCTGTTATGAAACACTGTGAAAAATATCATATTATTTTTGCATTTGTAATTTCATTTTTATTGACTGTAATTTTTAACTATCGTTTAATTATTTCCTTATCATTGACATATATGTTTACAGGAATAATAATAAGCTTATTTGATGAAAAAATCGGCAAAATAACAGAATCCTTTGAGGGCTTCATAATAGAAATAACGCAAGCTCTGTTTTTGATAATAACGTATATGATGTATTTATAATATTAATTTTATTGATAATTTTGAAAGGTGAGATTATGCATACCGGCAAAAAGATACTGTTAGTAGAAGATAGTCGTTTTATAACAGCAGTAGTAGGAGATTATTTAAAAAAGAACGGTTTTGAAATAGATAGCGTTGCAACCGGTGAAGATGCAGTAGAAATAGTATGCGGTCATTCAGCTTGGGATTTGATACTTATGGATATAGAATTAGCAGGCGAGATGAATGGCATAGAAGCGGCTAAAATCATAAATAATCATAAAGAGCTGCCTATAATATTTCTTACGGCTAATGCTTCTGATACAATAATTAACCAAATAAGAAATATCAGTGCTTACGGTTTTATAGAAAAGGGAATGGATAACACCGCCTTACTTGCGACAATTGAAATGGCTTTAAAGCTTCATGATGTTAAATCTGAAATTAAGCAGAAGGAATCTATTTTAAATGCTGTAATTAATTCTGTTCAGGACGGTATGATTATGACGGATGACAAAGGTTATGTGTCTCTTTGGAATCCTGCTGCAGTTCAGTTGTTTGGCTATACAAAGGATGAGATGCTGGGCAAAGAGCTTCATGAGCTTACAGCAGCCGAAAGCATGAATAAGAATGATATTATTAATAGCTTATTTGCAGATAAAAAAGTAAAAGAATTAAAAATCAAGCATAAAAACGGACAAGTTTTTGATGCTGAGATTTCTACTTCAACGCTAAAAATTAATGATAAGGATTATTTTGTAGGAATTTTCCGTGACATAAGCGATAGGATCAAAGCAAGAGAAGAATTAGAAAAATTATCTGTAACAGACTATTTAACCAATACTTATAACAGAAGATTTTTTGTAACCAGATTGGAAGAAGAAATTGAACGCTCAAAAAGAACCGGAAGAGTTTTTTCGATTGCAATGTTAGATATCGATAGATTTAAAACAATAAATGACAAATATGGTCATAGCATAGGTGATTTGGTTTTGCAAAGTATAACCGGTTATATAAAGAAAAGGATACGTAAAGTTGATTGTCTTGCACGCTGGGGTGGTGAGGAATTTATGATATTACTGGCTGATACACCTATAATTAATTCCGGTGTACTGTTGGAAGATTTGAGATTAGGTATCAGTAAAATTGAAATTCCAAATGTTGACAGATTTACAGGAAGCTTTGGAGTAGTAGAATATGCTCCGGGAGATACAGCAGATATGATGATACAAAAAGCAGACAGCATGATGTATGAAGCAAAGAAATGCGGAAGAAATTGTATAAAATATATGATGTAGCTGTTTAAAGTATTTTTGACAAATAAAAAACGCTGTAGTATAATCAAAAAAGTACTTTTGAGAGCTTTCTGCTCCATTGTGGAAGAAAGTTCTTTTTATATACAGGATAACAATTTATATACGGAGGATAGCAATGGAAAATAAAAAGGTAATATTCAGCGGTATGCAGCCATCAGGTTCACTTACTCTCGGAAACTATTTAGGAGCATTGAAAAACTGGGTTAAGCTTCAAAGCGAATATGACAGCTACTATTGTGTGGTAGATATGCATGCTATAACAGTTCCGAAGGAACCAAAGGATTTAAGAAAAAATACATTTGAAGTACTTGCAAATTATATAGCAGCGGGCATTGACCCCGAACAAGTAACATTATTTATACAATCACACGTTTCGGCACACGCAGAGCTAAGCTGGATTTTAAATTGCTTTTCATACTACGGTGAATTAGGAAGAATGACTCAATTTAAGGATAAATCTAAGAAGCTTGATCACAATGCCATTACTGCAGGTCTGTTTACGTACCCTGTTTTAATGGCATCAGATATTCTTCTTTATCAAGCAGATTTAGTGCCTGTAGGGGAGGACCAGAGACAGCATCTGGAAATTACAAGAGATATTGCTACACGATTTAATAACAGATTCAGTGAAACCTTTAAAATTCCCGAACCATTCATAGAAAAGGAAGGCGCTAAAATAATGAATCTGCAGGAACCGTTAAGTAAAATGTCTAAATCAGATTCTAATGAGAATGCATACATATTGCTTTCTGATGATGTTGATTTAATAAGAAGAAAGTTCAAAAGGTCGGTAACAGATTCTATTGGAGTAGTTAAATATACTGATGAACAACCGGGAATCAAAAACTTATTAAATATTTATTCTAAAATAACACATAAACCATATGACGAAATTGTAGCTGACTATGAAGGTAAAGGTTACGCTCAATTTAAGGATGATGTGGCAGAGGTTGTTATCAATGAGTTGAAACCTATACAGGAAAAAATTGATTATTTATTGAAAAATAAAGATTACTTAGAGAAAATCTATCAAAGTGGTGCAGAAAAAGCAGATGCAACAGCAAGGAAAACACTTAGAAAAGTATCTAAAAAGGTAGGCTTTTTACCTAAATAATATGTATTTGGAGGAAGTATGTTAGTAATTAAAAATGGTTGCATAAAGACAATGGCAGGAGAAGACATCCCTAACGGACAAATAATTATTGAAGAAGGTAAAATAAAAGCCGTGGGAACCGGCTTGGAAATACCAAAGGATGCAGAGATAATAGACGCAAATGGTATGTTGGTTACGCCGGGATTTGTGGACGGACATTGTCATATAGGCTTATTTGAAGAGGGCATCGGCTTTGAAGGTGAGGACGGTAATGAAGCAGTTGAACCGATTACACCTCAGCTAAGAGCAATTGATGCCATTAATCCATTAGACCAAGGTTTCATAGATGCAATTGAAGGCGGAGTAACCTGCGCAGTAACGGGACCCGGCAGTGCCAATGTTATAGGCGGATCATTTCTTGCCATGAAGACATACGGCAAGAGAGTTGACGACATGGTTATAAAGGACCCTGTTGCAATGAAAATTGCATTTGGCGAAAATCCAAAGAGAGTTTATGACGAACAGCATAAATCGCCTGTTACAAGGATGGCTATTGCAGCGCTTTTAAGAGAAACATTATATGAAGCAAAACAATATAAAGAGGATTTAGAGGCCTCAGTGGAAGATCCCGATAAAAAACCTGACTTTGACCTGAAGCTTGAAGCACTGATGCCTGTTATGAGAAAGGAAATACCGTTAAAAGCTCATGCTCACAGAACTGATGATATATTTACGGCTCTAAGAATAGCCAAGGAATTTGATTTAGATATAACATTAGACCACTGTACAGAAGGACATTTAATAGCTGATGAATTAAAATCAGCAGGGAAACCATGCTTTATAGGACCAACCTTCGGTTCAAGGGTAAAATACGAGCTTAAAAATAAAAGCTTCGAAACACCAAAAATATTGCATGAAGCAGGTATAAAAATAGCAATAATAACTGATTCTAATGTTATACCGATCCAACATATAAATATGTGTGCCGGTATGGCAGTTAAAGCGGGATTACCTGAGAAAGAAGCATGGAAGGCAATAACTATCAACCCTGCACAAATAACCGGAATTGCCGACAGAGTAGGAAGCATAGAGGTCGGAAAAGATGCAGATATAGCTATATTCAAAGGAAATCCGTTGTTAGATATTGACTATGAAACAGTAATGACCATTATAGATGGGAAAGTAGTTTATAAAAATAATAAATTTTAATGACTTGATAAAGACACTATGTGGTGTCTTTCGGATTATTGATAAACTTTGTTTTCGTCATCCTGAGCGGCAGCGAAGGATCTCAGAACTTCAAAAGATGAGATTCTTCGGGCTAAAGACCTCTGAATGACAGTAACATACGATACGTTTCTTCATAGCAATGACAAATCCGAAAATACACTTTGCTATCAATTTTGGGGGACACTTAACGTGTCCCTTTTAAAGTATGAAAAAAAAGCTTGCATATTGCCTTTAAAAAGAATAAAATAATCCGTGGTTAAAAAAGGATGGTATGTATGAAAAATAAAATTATAAATATAGCAGTAATAGCTCACGTTGATGCAGGAAAATCCACATTAGTAGATGCTTTTTTGCAACAAAGCGGAGTTTTTAGAGAAAATCAGGAGTTAGTGGATCAGGTAATGGACTCCAATGCTATTGAACGTGAAAGGGGAATTACTATTTATTCCAAGAACTGTTCGGTAATGCATAATGACTATAAAATAAATATAGTCGATACACCAGGTCATGCCGATTTTTCATCTGAAGTTGAAAGAATCATGAAGACCGTCGATACGGTAATTCTTTTGGTTGATTCAATAGAAGGTCCTATGCCTCAGACAAGGTTTGTTTTACAAAAATCCTTGGAGGTCGGCTTAAGACCGATTTTATTAATAAATAAAATAGACAAAAAAAATCACAGAGCTGAAGAAGTCGTAGACATGGTATTTGATTTATTTGTTGAATTAAATGCAACAGATGAACAATTAGATTTCCCGATACTTTACGGTATAGCTAAGCAAGGTATAGTTCAATATGAGTTGGATCAGCCCAATGACAGTATAACACCTTTATTTGATACGATAATAAAGCACGTGGAAGCATACTCGGACAAAGACAATGATGATTTGCAGATGCAGATATCATCACTTGCTTACGATGATTATATAGGAAGATTAGGTATAGGCAGAGTTACAGAAGGTACAATCAAAGAAGGGCAGACGGTTTCTGTCGCTAAGCATGACGGAACGGTGGAAAAGCAAAAGATATCAAGCATATATGTATATCAGGGACTTAGCAGAATCAGTGTAAGTGAGGCATACAGTGGAGATATAGTTGTTGTATCCGGAATTTCCAATATTTCCATAGGTGACACCATATGCAATGAAAATAAAGTGATTCCGATGGAAACAATAAAAATAGAAGAACCGACACTGTCAATGAATTTCCTGATCAATACTTCGCCATTCGTCGGATTATCAGGTAAATATGTAACCACAAGGCATTTGAAGGCAAGATTGGAAAAAGAGCTTGAGATAAATGTAGGTTTAAGAGTAGAGCCATTAGAAGGAGCAGTTGACGGCTACAAGGTTTCAGGCAGAGGAGAGCTTCATTTGTCAATATTACTTGAAAATATGCGAAGAGAAGGATATGAGGTTTCAGTTTCAAGACCTGAAGTAATATTAAAGAAAATTGACGGCGTAGTAATGGAGCCTATTGAAAGAGTCTTTGTAAATACACCGGAAGTATATTCAGGCTCGGTTATATCAAAGCTCAATGTAAGAAAAGGAATGATGGTTTCAATGGTTCCTGACGGAAACTATGTAAGAATTGAATACATGGTACCTACAAGAGGACTTCTCGGTTATCGAACAGAGCTGATTAATGATACAAGGGGCGAAGGGACAATAGTCAGAAGCTTTGATCATTACGAAAAATACAAGGGTGAAATACCTCAAAGAATAAACGGAGTTTTAATATCCACAGAGCAAGGGGAGGCAATTGCTTATTCGTTGGCAAACCTTGAAAGCAGGGGGTCATTATTTATTAATCCCGGCGAAAAGGTGTACGAAGGAATGATTATAGGAATGTGTGCACGAGGTGAGGATATAACCGTTAATCCTTGCAAAGCAAAGAAACAATCCAATACTCGTTCTTCATCGGCAGATGACTCAATAAAATTAACACCCCCAAGAGTTATGACATTAGAATCGGCACTTGAATTTATCAATGATGATGAATTGGTTGAAGTAACTCCCGACAACATCAGATTAAGAAAAAGATACTTAACTGAAATAGAAAGAAGAAAACAAGCAAACAGATTGAAAACAGAACAATAATTGAACGATTGGTGAACAATAGATAAAGGGCGCGCAGCGCCCTTTATTAATATCCAATATCCATAGCCAATCAATAGCTTATTAATTGCCAATCTATTGCAAATCCATAGCTATTCCGGGTAATTTAAATTTTCTTCTTTTAAATTACATAAAACCTCATTATAAAATTTAGCTGCTTCATATTTTGCCATATCTAAATTCATATCCTGATAATTTCCGCAGGATATTGCGTCAGCTCCCGGAACTTCACCTTCATAATTAATAATAAATTCAAACATTTCCTTAATTATGTCAATGACATCGGATGAACTTAAATCACCCTTAAATATAACGTAAAGTCCTGTCCGGCATCCCATCGGCCCAAAATACACTGTCAGAGAATCATATTCATTGTGATTTCTTAGAAAAGTGGCACCTAAATGTTCAATTGTATGGAGCTCAGCCGTATTTATAACCGGTTCATTATTCGGCTCCTTCATTCTTATGTCAAAGGTAGTCAGTGTATGATTACCTACAACATCCTTTCTGGATACATAAATGCCTCTCTTCAATTTCAGGTGATTAACCTGAAAGCTCTCTATTTTTTTCATTTTCATCCCCCTCAAATTATCTCGGCCAATTCGTTATAGTCAATTATATTAGATTCCTTATATTTTGCTCTCAGAGCTGAAAAAATTTTTTTACCTTTTACATCAGTGATTCCGTTTCTTTGTAAATTTATATCGACGATTTCACTGATTTTGCTTGTTTTATTTTGCAGAACAACACTTACATTCCAGGCTGTTTCCAAAATAATCCTTCTGTCGTATTCAAATTTTTCTGCGCTTTTATACTTTGTATCATTAAATTCTAATTCTTCAATGTCCTTTATTATCAGAGCAACCTCTTTTTCATCAAGAACCACCTGTACTAATTTTTTCTGCTTTTCCGAACCGTTAATTTCTTTCATTAGTTAAAAATCTCCTATTATGTTGTAATATATATATTATACTATTTCAATCTGGAAATGTAAATTTATTATTCCGTTTTTGTTAACTTTGTAGTAAGATATGGGAAAAGCATGGAGGGATAATGATGGAAAGAACTTTAGTACTCATAAAACCGGATGTTCTGGAAAGAAAATTAATGGGGGAGATAATTTCAGTTTATGAAAAAACTAATCTTCACATAGCGGCGATAAAAATAATTAAGCCAACTGAACAAATAGCAGAAAAACATTATATAGAGCATAAAGAAAAACCATTTTATGTAGAATTAATACGTTATATAACAAGAGGAGAAGTTTGTGCTTTAATAATTGAAGGAGAAAATGCTATCACGGAAGTAAGAAAAATTAACGGCGATACTGATCCGGAAAAAGCAGAACCCGCATCAATACGAGGCAAATACGGTATATCCAAGACAGAAAACAGTGTACATTCTTCAGATTCCAAAGAAAGTTCAGAACGTGAAATAAGTATCTGGTTTTAAAATGACAGTACAAATCGATAAAATTATTTCCTTTGACAAAATTTGATAAAATGGTATAATCATAGTACAAATTACATAATGAGGTATAGGCAAGTGAAGAAAATAATGACGGTTATACTTTTAATTGCATTAGTATTTGCTTTGACAGCTTGTGATATAGTATCCGGAATGGAAACAAAAAAAGAAACACCAAGCCAGGCATTAACAAATATTATGACAGCAATAAAAGAGGTTAATAAAGAAGTACTGACAAATTACAATGCAATAAAATTAATAGGCAGCATAGATGAATCGAGCATTGCAAGAAACAAAAAAATATTTGAAAATTTAGAATATAATATTTTATCTGTTGAGGAAACTGAGGACGATTCCAAAGTCAAAATAGAAATTAAAACTAAGGATTTAACTGCTGTTTCTCAAGATTATGTGAATAAATCAGTAGCTTTGACTAATCAAAACAATAATCTTGGAGATAACAAGCTTGATGATACGGCTATGAAACAAAAATACAATGATTTGTTTGTAACAATAGTTGATGAATGTGAATACACAGAATTTAAAGAAGTAGTGGATGTTCACTTAACGAAGGAAGGCAACAGCTGGAAAATAAATTTAGATGGTAAATTTCATAATGCAATATACGGTAATTTAGTAACGGCACAAGAACAAGTTGTTTGGCCCGGTGCTAATAGTACGATTACTGTACAGGAAAAACAACAAGAAGAATCAGCGGAAATTGATAACAAGTCAAATGTTCAAAATAATTCTGATAATATTGCCGGTAAAAGCATAACTCCAAGAAAAGTCAGAACAATAAAATAAATAAACCAACAAAGTAAATTGATGGGAGCTAAAACTTTAGCTCCTATTTTAATCTCTTTTATTTTTAATATCTGTCCTCATTTTTTCATGACCACCGTCATGTATACCCGATATTTTTCCATCAATTATTCCAACATCAGCATTATCCTTTGGTTCCATTTTTCTTAACTCAGCATTGCTTTTTTCTCGGTCTCTCATTCTGTTTTTATTATTTTTCATAGCATCCTTCCTGTAAATAGTTTTATTTTTAGTATTCATTAACCTTAGAAATTTATACAAAAAATTCTAACATTCTATTCGGATTTGCATAAAATGAATGGAGGTGATTTTATGTCCGGGATAGGATTGGTATTAGGTGGCGGAGGGGCTAAAGGAGCTTATCAAATAGGAGCATGGAAGGCCCTTTGTGAATTTGGATATAATAATTATATAGATGTTTATTCCGGTTCCTCCATTGGAGCTATAAATAACTTTCTGATTCAGACAATGGATTGGAAAGATGCAACAAATATATGGCTGAATTATAATTTGTCCAAGGTATTTTTTGCAGATGGTACGGATTTAGACAGCTTAGTAAAAGCAATCAGGATGACTTTATTCGGTAAAAAGGCTCAGTTTGACAGCTTGTTTACAAGAGACGGATTTGTTAATTTATTTAATACTATAGGACTTGAAAATTTAGAAGGAACAGCTTTGGATACTTATGTAACGGTAGCGAACGTAACGGAAATTCCGGATGAAGAAAGGGTACTTAAAACAGCGATGGATTGGTATAAAGGCAGAAAATCAGGTTTCACACAATACATACATATAAAGAAGCCGGAAGCAGACTTCATTAAAGATATATTATTGGCAACCTCAGCCATACCAATCGTATATCCTCCCGAAAAAATTGGTGATCAGTATTATGTGGATGGTGCGATCAATGATGTATTACCTGTTTATCCGCTTAATAAAAGAGGGATAAATTCAATAATTGCTATATCCTGCGACAGGATAAACTATCAGGCTTTAAAAAGAAAATATCCATATGCAGATATTTTATTAATACAGCCATCAAGATATTTAGGTAATTTGTTTAACGGAACATTAAACTTTGACAACAGAAAGCTTAGAGAAACATACTACTTAGGTTACAGCGATGCTAAAAAAGCAATTAGAGGGATTGATATAGTATTGTCATCCGGATATCAACGAGATGAGGTTCTATCAGCACAACACTCAATGTGAGTGTTCAGATTGATGACAAAGTCATCAAGATGACAGGCTGTTAAAAAAGTTCATCCTGCAAGGCGCCGGAAAGACGGGCAACCGCAGCGTATTAGACATACGTGAGGATTGACCGGATGAACGGCAACGATACAGGGGGACTTTTTTAGCAGCCTGAACACTCAATGTGAGTGTTGTGCTTTTTTGAAAAATATAATACCTTTTATATTTTCAATAAGTTTGGTAAAATGTAATTAATTAAATATTAAAATAACTGATGATAAAAGAGGTGGTCAGATGAATAATGGAAATAAAAGAGTCACAAGGCTGATAGGTTATGTAAAGGGTCTTAAAGACGGATTGGACGGAGTAAAATTGTATGCAAAGTATAAGGAAGATATAGAAAGCGTTAAGCCTCAGGAAGCCTTTGAAATATTTTATTCGCTTATTGAAGAGGAAATTCAGCCTAAAGAAATTTTAGTGTTTTTAGATAAGGTTATCAATGTGTTTTATAAAAGCTTACTTAATCATAGATGGGAAAAGCCTGATAATGATAATTTCCTCATGGACTTAATAAATGAAAATGAAGCACTTGTTAAGAAAACCGATGAAATCAAAGCGTTGATGAAGGAACCGGATTTGAGCATCAGAAAGCAAAAGCTTCTCTCGCGTGTAAAAGAGCTGGAAGAATTTAATGACCACTATTTAAAAAAAGAAAATATATTGTTCCCTTATATGGAGAAAACGATGGACAAATTTCATGGATTGTCTATAATGTGGGAGCTTCATGATGTTGTCAGGAATCAAATTAAAGAAGCGGTAAATGTAATAAAGGATGACGACAGCTCTGAGCAGCAGGTTAACAAAGCAATTGCCAATTTATTTTTTGGCATATTAGGTGTAAAGAAAAAGGAAGAGCTTATTTTGTTTCCGGCTGCCAGCGAAGTGTTAAGTGATGATGATTGGTACCAGATGCATAAGCAAAGCATGGAATACGGATTTCCTTTCATTGAAAAATCAAGTTCGGAAACGATAAATGAGGAAGAAAAACAGATAATTAATAACGGTTTTATTAAGACAGAAACAGGAATTTTAAATTTCGAAGAAGTTCTTATGATTTTTAACACTCTTCCGGTTGACATGACCTTTGTTGACGAAAATAACAGGGTAAAATATTTTACAAGACCTAAGGACAGAATTTTCCCGCGATCTCCTGCGGTAATAGGTCGTAATGTAAACAATTGTCATCCGCCGGCCAGTGTACATATAGTTGAAGAAATTGTGGAAAGCTTCAGATCCGGAAAAGAAGACACGGCAAAATTCTGGCTCAATTTAAAAGGAAAAGATATACTGATTCAATACTTTGCGCTAAGGGATGAGAGCGGCAATTATAAAGGAGTACTGGAAGTCAGTCAGGATATAACAGAAATAAAAAGCCTGGAAGGGGAAAGACGACTTCTTAAATGGGGACAATAACGTATTTTAACAACGGGAGAAATTATGAAAAAATCACTTAAATCAGCAAAATATATGTCCATAGCCTTTGTAATATTATTTACAGTTGCTTTTCTGTCATCCATATTTATAAATGCTTACGTCAAATCATCTACTGAGGAATTAATTATTGCATTAGATGAAGCATTAAGTATTAAACCGGACTGTATTATAGTTCTCGGTGCGGGTGTCAGAAGCGACGGCTCTCCAAGTCCGATGCTGCAGGATAGATTAATAACCGGAATTGAGTTGTATGAAAAAGGTGTTTCGGACAGGCTGCTTATGAGCGGCGATCATACCAAAAAGGGATACGATGAAGTAAATATTATGAAGGGATATGCCATAGATAAAGGAATACCATCTGAGCATATATTCATGGACCATGCAGGCATATCCACCTATGACAGCATTTATCGTGCAAAGGAAATATTTCAGGCAGATAAAATAGTAATCGTAACACAGAAATATCATCTTTACAGAGCGCTCCATATTGCCGAAAGGCTTGGAGTAGAAGCATACGGAATTTCGGCAGATGTCAGGACTTATGCAGGTCAGGATTTAAGGGAATTAAGAGAAAAAGCGGCGAGAGTAAAAGATTTTATAAAGGCGACAGTAAAACCAAGTTCGAAAATTGGTGGAGAGACAATACCAGTGAACGGTAACGGAGATGTAACAAATGATTAAATTGAAAACATTTTCATTTTGTGTTATAATCCAAAATAACATAGTTCATTAACTGCAAAAACATATTATATACCTGTTGTTAAAAAGGGAGGGATAGAATTGTTTAATAAACTAAAAGAAAATTGGGAAAAGTTTGTTAGAGGTCATGAGGTATCTAAAGACATAAGACCTGAAATTTTATCGTCCTGGTATAGATGCGAAAAAATGAAAGTAGATTTCGAATTTGGAAAAGGAACTAAGGTAACAGATAAGGTTTTGGCTGAAAGCTTAAATAAAAGGAAGGACCTTATAGAAGTAGCCAGACCCATTATGGAGAATGTATTTGAAATAGTAAAGGATACAAGCTACAGCGTTGTCCTGACTGATGAAAAGGGTATAATAATTGATTTGATTATTAACCAAGTCTTAGAAGAAAATCACAAGAAATTAAATTTTGTGCTGGGCTCACTATGGGATGAAAAAAGCGTCGGGAATAATGCAATAGGCTCTTGTCTTGCAATGAATAAGCCTATACAGGTAATAGGAGCCGAGCATTATTGCGAATATCATCATAGATGGACCTGTTCCGCCGCACCCATACATAACAGTAAGGGTGAATTAATCGGATGCTTTGATTTATCGGGAAGAGCTGAAGATGTACAGGCACATACATACGGCATAGCAGTATCAAGTGCCAACAGCATAGAAAAACAATTTACTATACTTGAATCATACAAGCTTATGGATACT
The DNA here is from genome assembly GCF_013403245.1 of Sedimentibacter hydroxybenzoicus DSM 7310. Taxonomy (GTDB): domain Bacteria; phylum Bacillota; class Clostridia; order Tissierellales; family Sedimentibacteraceae; genus Sedimentibacter; species Sedimentibacter hydroxybenzoicus. Next base: position 36,777 of record NZ_JACBNQ010000020.1, read on the forward strand.
ACCTTTGATTCAATTCTTGATGGTTTAATGATTATGAACAGTGAAATGAAAATTTATAAATTTAACCATCAAATACCGGAAATATTTAAATTGGGTGAAACTGAAATATACAATATAAACATTATGGAGGTATTTAAAGATTTCAATATTGTCAGTAACATATTCAATAATAAACAAAAAATTAAATACTCAGATATAACACTTGTAATAAACGATAAAAAAATTGAATGTTCTTTGACCATATCTCCAATTATTTTGGGTGATGATGTTATCGGTGCAGTTTTTTTAGTCAGAGAAGCTAAACAAATAAGAAAAGAAATAAGCAAATTAGCCGGTTTTAAGGCAAACTATACATTTGACAGCATTGTTACGGTTAGCAGCAAAATGGAAGAATTAATAAAAACAGCAAAGAAGATTTCTAAAACAAACTGTTCCGTTTTGATTGAAGGTGAAAGCGGAGTGGGAAAGGAATTGTATGCTCAATCAATACATAATGAAAGCTTCAGAAGGAACGGGCCTTTCATAGCAATAAATTGCTCTGCAATTCCAAAGGAGTTATTTGAAAGCGAGCTTTTTGGTTATGAAAGCGGGTCCTTTACAGGTGCAATGAAGGGTGGCAGACCCGGAAAATTTGAGCTGGCAAGAGGCGGCACTATATTTTTGGATGAAATCGGAGAAATACCATTAGATATACAGCCTAAGCTTTTAAGAGTATTAGATGATAATAAAATTGTAAGAATTGGCGGTACATTTGAAAGAGATTTAGATGTGAGAGTAATAGCAGCGACTAATAGAAACTTACTCGATGAAATAAGAGACGGCTCTTTCAGGCAGGATTTATACTATAGATTAAATGTTATTAATTTAAGAATTCCTCCGATAAGGGATAGAAAAGAAGATATATTAGAACTTGCAAAATACTTTTTAAATGAACTTAATAAAGAAAATGAAGAAATCAATAAAACATTCGGCCATTCTTTTGAAGATAAGCTGACGCGTCATGAATGGGTAGGAAATGTCAGAGAACTGAAAAATATTATTCAAAGAGCTTATTACATGTCAGAAGGAGAAGTTATTAATAATATTGTATTGTCAAAGCAAAGCGGGTATGTTAACAAGGAATTAACGTCTTTTAATCTAAAGGAAATTGAAAAAGACCGAATTATCCAAGCTTTATCTGTAAACAACAGAAATGCTGCAAAAGCAGCACAGGATTTAAATATAAGCAAGGCAACAATATATAGAAAAATAAAATTGTATTCAATAGATTTGGATAAAATAGAAAAATTAGCACAATAATTAGGCAGATGACCCAAATCTTCGATTTTGTGCAGACATTATAAGTGCAATAAAACTGTCTCAAATTAATTCTCAATTTGAGACAGTTTCTTTATCGTATTAGCTGTTTATTTTTGTCATGGTATCAATTTGAGAAAATAGTCTCATATTGATATTTTTTTATATACTAATTCCTAAAACAATTATCGAGATATTTTTTAAAGGAGTTAAAATTATGCTTAAATTTCAACTAAAGTTAAGTTATTTTGCACAATTATATTAATCTTATATCATTGGCATATATATTGCTATTCATAAATACAAACAAGCAGGGGGTGATAATACGAAAAGATACATAATAGAATTTGGCATGGGACTTTCATGGACAGGACGTGATGGTTTTATAGGGATCGCAGCAGCAAGTGTAAAAGTAGAAATAAAAAATGATGGGAGGTAATAATTTTGAACATTACAAACGAACAAATCAAAAATATGTATGAAACAATGCTGAAGATTCGTAAATTTGAATCAAGGGCAAAGGACTTATTTGCAGAAGGTAAAATTCCCGGATTCGTTCATCTATATATAGGTGAAGAAGCTGTCGCAACAGGTGCGTGCGCCAATTTGAACAATGATGACTACATAACAAGTACACACAGAGGTCATGGTCATATTATTGCTAAAGGCGGAAATTTAGACAATATGATGGCTGAGTTGTTTGGAAAAGAAACAGGCTATTGTAAAGGTAAAGGCGGATCAATGCACATTGCTGATGCAACAAAAGGTATACTCGGAGCTAACGGTATTGTCGGTGCAGGTCACAACATAGCTGTCGGTGCAGGACTGGCTGCACAATACAAAAAAACAGGTCAGGTATGTGTTTGCTTCTTTGGTGATGCTTCAACAAATCAAAGTACATTCCATGAGGCCTTGAATTTAGCAAGTGTCTGGAAACTGCCGGTAGTGTTTGTCTGTGAAAATAACGGATACGGTATTTCAGTAAGCCAGGAAAGACATCAAGCTATAACAGATGTATCTGTGAGAGCTACGGCATATAATATACCGGGTATAACTGTTGACGGTAATGATGTGTTTGCAGTTTATGAGGCTGTAGGTGAGGCTGTTGCAAGAGCAAGAAAAGGACAGGGACCCACACTGATTGAATGTAAGACATACAGACACAGGGGACATTTTGAAGGTGATATGACTGTTTACAGGACTAAAGAAGAGTTGGAAGCATGGTTGAAAAAGGATCCAATACCAAGAATCGAAAAATATATTTTAGAAAATAACATTATGACTGAGGAAGAAATAAAAGAAGAAAATGCCAAGGTTGAAAATATGGTAAAGGAAGCAGAAAAATTTGCGGATGAAAGCAATGTGCCGACGTTGGAATCAGCTCTTGAAGATGTATATACCGATATAGTTGAGGAGGGCAGAGTGAGATGAAAAAAATGACATATGCAGAAGGTATAAGAGAAGGTATGAGCCAAAGAATGAGAGAAAATTCTGATGTTCTTCTTTTTGGCGAAGATGTAGGAAAATTTGGCGGATGCTTTGGAGTATCAGCAGGAATGTGGGAAGAATTCGGCGATATGAGAGTAAGAGACACTCCGATTTCCGAAGGAGTTATAATAGGAGCAGCTGTTGGCTCGGCGGCATGCGGATTAAGACCCATAGCTGAATTGATGTTTGTTGACTTTCTGACAGTGGGAATGGATCAGTTAGTAAATCAGGCAGCTAAAATGAGATATATGTTCGGCGGAAAAATTGCCCTTCCGATGGTGGTGAGATTGCCTGCAGGAGGCGGTATCAGCGCTGCCGCACAGCACTCTCAATCTCTTGAGTCATGGGTAACACATGTGCCGGGGTTAAAGGTTGTATATCCGTCAAATGCTCAGGATGCATATGGATTGATGCTTACAGCTATAGATGATGATAATCCTGTTGTTTTTCTGGAAAACAAAGTATTATACTCTGTTAAAAGTGAAGTTGAGGATAAGGTTGAACCTATTCCGTTTGGCAAAGCTTCTGTTACAAAAGAAGGTACAGATGTAACTATCATAACCTATGGACGACAGGTACTTGATTCATTGAAAGCCGCAGAAGCATTGGCTAAGGATGGAATAAATGCAGAGATTGTAGATTTAAGGAGCCTTTTCCCTCTTGATAAAGAAACAATTTTCAAATCGCTGGAAAAGACTCACAAGGTGGTACTGGTAAACGAAGAGGCTAAAAGAGGTGCATTTACCGGAGAAATCGCATCGATAATAGCTGAAGAATATTTCTATGAATTAGATGCCCCTATTAAACGGGTGGGAGCATTAAACACACCTGTTCCTTTCGCACTGAACTTAGAAAATTATGTATTGCCAAATAATCAGGATATTGTAGCTGCGGTTAAATCATTATTTTAAATAATAGAAATTTCGTAGCTTTAATAATATTGATATTATTAAAGCTACTTGTTTCTTTTTTATATAATAGGAGGTTGGCACATGATTTCCATAGGAATAATAGCAAATCCTGCTTCCGGAAAAGATATCAGAAGACTGGTGTCCCATGCCACGGTTATAGATAATAATGAAAAAATAAATATTGTGGAGAGAATTATTTTAGGAGCTCAGGCACTGGGTGTTGGCAGGGTATACATGATGCCGGACTCCTTCAACATGGGATACAGAGTTGAAGAAAAATTAAACACCTGCGACGAATTAAGGTGTGAAATAAACGTAATAGACATGTACAGATACGATGGTATAGAAGATACACTTGCGGCTGCAGAGCAGATGGAAAAACTAAATGTGGGCTGCATAGTTGTGCTTGGAGGTGACGGTACAAACAGAGCGGTAGCAAAGGTTGTTAAAAACACACCGCTGATTTCTATTTCCACAGGCACAAACAATGCGTATCCCGTCATGATGGAGGGTACAATTGCGGGAATGGCCGCTGCTGCGACTGCCAACGGCAGTTTCGACGAAAGCTTTTACATTGAACGTGATAAGCGGATAGAAATATATAAGAATGGTGTTCTTGAGGACATAGCTCTTATTGATGCGGTCATATCTAAAGAAACCTTTGTCGGTTCAAAGGCAATATGGGATATGGACAGCATCGATAAAATTTTTGTTTCAAGATGTCATCCTGCATCAATAGGATTTTCCGCAATTGTAGGGAGTAGAAAAATTATTTTACCAAAAGATGATTATGGCGCATGTGTAGATATAAATAATAATAACTCTAAAGTATTTGCAGCCGTAGCAGCAGGAGTTGTTGCACCTGTGTCTGTTTCAGAACCGATAATTTTAAATTTGGACGATGAATATAAATATACTACGAGCTTCAGAGGAACTATAGCTCTTGATGGAGAAAGAGAAATACAATTTTCTGAAAAGCAAGAATTTGTTTTTAAGGTAACACGTCACGGTCCAAGGCGCATAAATGTTAAAAGAGCTTTGGAAACAGCACAGAACAACGGTTTTTTTAAGACAAAAAACGATAGTTTGATATAATTTGTAACTTTTAATAAGGAGGACAATATGGCAAATATCTTAGTAATGCCTAAATTAGGTCTCACTATGAGTGAAGGCGTTATCTCAAATTGGAGGAAGCAAGAAGGAGATATAATAAAGAAAGGTGAAATTCTTTTCGACATTGAAACAGATAAATTAACAAATGAATATGAAGCGATAAATGAAGGCGTATTAAGAAAAATTTTAGTAAGCAGCGGAACAGTTCCTGTTTTAGCTCCGGTTGCAATTATAGGAGATGAGGATGAAGATATAACAGAATTATTAAATCAGACAGGTGCTGAAGAAGTTGAAAAAACAGAGTTAAAAAAAGATAATAACGCTAAGCCGTCAACTGCGGCTGCAGTCACCGGAGGAAGAGTTAAAGCTTCCCCAAGAGCTAAGAAAATAGCTACAGAATTAGGTGTGGACATAAATTTAATTAAAGGTACGGGACCGGATGGCTCTATAACTGAAAATGACATTAAAAATTATTCAGAGCAAGAAAAAGAAAATAAGAAAAAGGCATCACCTACAGCATTATTGGTAGCATATAACCTTGGAGTCGATATATCTAAAATTGATAAAGATGCTCGTATAATGAAGGATGATGTTATTAAATTTAAACTGAGTGAAGAACTTCAAAGGTTTGCGGATCCTCAGGAATTCAGAAAGCCGATGAGTGCAATGAGAAGGATTATCGCAAAAAGGATGCTTGAAAGCATGCAGATATCACCAACCGTTACCTTTAATATAAAGGTTGATATAACGGCAATGAAACAATTCAGGGAAGAAATAAAAGAAACAGCTAAAATATCATATAATGACATATTGGTAAAGGTTTTATCCAGAATTTTATTAGAATTTCCGCTATTAAACAGTTCGGTTGAAGAAAACGATATAATAATCAGAAATTACGTAAATATCGGGGTTGCCGTAGCACTTCCCGAAGGTCTTTTAGTACCTGTAGTTAAGTACGCCAACGTTAAAGGATTAAAAGAAATTTCCGAAGAAATAAAAACAATGGCTGAAAAAGCCAGGAATAACGAATTATCACCGGACGAGCTTACCGGCGGAACATTTACAATAAGCAATTTGGGTATGTATGGAATTGAATCATTCGCACCTATTGTAAATCAGCCGGAAGTAGCTATACTCGGAGTAAATTCAATAAAGGAAGAAGCGGTAGTCGTTAATGGAGAATTAAAAATCAAGCCTATGATGAATTTAAGCCTAACAGCAGATCATAGGGTGGTGGACGGAGCAGTAGCGGCAGAATTTTTAGCAAAATTAAAAGATTATGTCGAGAAGCCAGGACTTCTTTTGTTATAGGGAGGTGCTGCGATGAAAATAGTAATTTTAGGAGGAGGTCCCGGTGGTTATGTTGCGGCTATACGTGCTGCACAATTGGGGGCTGAGGTAACTGTTGTTGAGAAGGATAAGGTAGGCGGAACTTGTTTAAACAGAGGCTGTATTCCGACAAAGGTTCTGCTGCATACCTCTGTTGAAATGGAAAATGTCAATAAAGAGTTTAAAGAAATAGGAATTGACATAAAAGGAGCCGAAATAAATTGGGAGCAGCTGCAAAGAAGAAAAGAAACAATTGTAAACAGATTAGTAGGAGGGGTAGAAACGTTATTAAGAAGCAATAAGGTAACAAAAATAGCAGGCGAAGGAAGCTTTGTTAACAGCCGCCAGATAAAAATAAAAAGCGATGACGGTGAAATTATTTTAGATTTTGACTACGCTATCATAGCAACCGGTTCAGCCCCTGTTATAATTCCGTTACCCGGGATAAATTTACCGGGGGTTATAACCAGTGATGAGGTTCTGTCTTTAAAAGAAATCCCCAAAAGTATGGTAATAATAGGGGGAGGAGTAATAGGGACAGAAATAGCCAGCATTTATTCTTCATTAGGCTGCAAGGTTTCCATAGTTGAAATGCTCCCCGACATAGTTTCAAATATGGATCAGGACATAGTAAAGCCGCTAAAGGATAAGCTGTTAAAAAATGGAGTTGAAATTTACAATAACACAAAGCTTGAATCAATTAATAATTCAAGCAATGGATTACAGCTAAATGTTTCTTCGTCTTCAGGAAAAATAACAATACAGGCAGAAAAGGTTCTTTTGTCTATAGGCAGAAGACCGGTTACTGAAAACCTATCCTTAGAAAAAGCAGGAGTAACAACTGAAAAAGGAAGAGTAAAAGTTAATAAAAATATGAAAACTAATGCAGATAACATTTATGCTGTGGGAGACTGTACAGGAGGGGCAATGCTGGCTCATATATCATCAGCGCAAGGTATCGTAGCCGCAGAGCACATAATGAATAGAAAACCTCAAATTGATTTTAAAACAATACCATATTGTGTTTACACAAAGCCTGAGCTTGCAGGAGTAGGACTAACAGAAAAACAAGCAAAAGAAAGAGGTTATGCTATAAAGGTTGGTATTGCTCCAATGTATATAAATGGGAAATCAATAATAGAAGGTGATACTGACGGTATAGCAAAGTACATTGCGGATGCTGACACCGGAGAAATATTAGGTCTCCATATATCGGGACCGAGAGCAACCGATTTAATAGTTGAGGGAGCACTTGCCATCAGACTGGAAGCTACAATCGATGAAATTACTTCTACGATACATGCCCATCCCACAGTAGGAGAAATTCTCCATGAAGCGGCTCATTCAACTTATGGAAATGCCATTCATATTCCTAAGAAATAACTTATTGTGACAGTTACAAAACACTGTCACTTTTTTTATTGTTGTAAGAATAATAATACTATAGTAAAATATAACAAATGATTAAGAAACTTAGATTTTCAGTATTGAACAAGAAAGGGAAGTACAAAAGATGCATAAAGAAAACACTTTGTTTTACAATAAACCTGATGACAGCGGCAGGCTGCAGAAGGAAATTTATACATATGATTTATTAAATAAATTGAATATACGATTCGCAGGAATTGATCATCCTGAAGCAAAGACAATACAAGATTTGGGTAATACGGAATCTTTATTGGGAGTCAGTATAGCAAAGAATTTGTTTTTATGCAATTCCTCCAAGAAGGACTTCTATCTTTTGGTTATGCCGGGAGACAAAAAATTTCTGACTAAAGATTTGTCTAAGCAGATAGGAAGCTCAAGATTATCTTTTGCGGACGGTACATACATGGAGGTATTTTTAAATATTGCGCCGGGCTCTCTCAGTGTAATGGGTCTTATGTTTGATGAGAAACATAAAGTTAAATTGGTTATCGATAAAGATGTTTTAGAAAGCGAATATTTTGGATGTCACCCATGCGTAAATACTACAAGCTTAAAAATTAAAACATCAGACATTATAAATGTTTTTTTACCGTATACAGGTCATGAACCTGTTATAGTAGAGCTATAATAAACACAGGGGGCTAATATGAAGCATTTAGGTACAAAGACAATTGAAACGGAAAGATTGATTTTAAGAAAATTTGAATTAACAGATATTGAAGATATGTATAACAATTTTGCTAATGATGATGATGTTACGAGATATATAACCTGGCCTGCACATAAGAGTATCGAGGAAACAAAGAAGGTTGTACAAGGATACGTTAATGATTCCGAAAGAGATAATTACTATCATTGGTGTATTGTGCTCAAGGAAACAAATGAAGTAATCGGAAGTATAGGTGCGCCCAGAATGTTTGATGATTTGAAATTATTTGAGGTTGGATACGTTATAGGAAAAAGATTCTGGAACAAAGGAATTATGACTGAAGCAATGAAACCATTATTGAAGTTTTTCTTTGAAGAGGTTGGAGTAAATAGAATAGAAGCAAGACATGACACTAAAAATCCCGGCTCCGGCAAGGTAATGGTAAAATCAGGAATGCAAATTGAGGGTATTTTACGGCAAGCTGGTAAAAATAATACAGGGATTTGCGATTCGGCAATTTATTCAATATTAAAAGAAGATTACGAAAGAATGAACAAGAAAATTTTTAAAGCATGAAAAAAGGAGTACTATGGATAAGAAAAAAATAGAAATTGAAAAATACAATAAGCCTGTTGATGAGGAAATCAAGAAGAAGCTTACGAAAGAGCAATACAACGTAACACAACACAGTTATACGGAGCCGCCCTTTGACAATGAATACTGGAGTAATAAAGAGAAGGGAATTTATGTAGATATAGTTACAGGCATGCCTCTTTTCGTATCTGCGGACAAATACGATTCCGGCTGCGGATGGCCGAGTTTTACTAAGCCTATAGACAAAGATTTAATTGTATACAAAAGAGACAAATCCTTTGGCATGGAAAGAACAGAAGTAAGAAGCAGGAACAGCGATTCCCACTTAGGTCACGTTTTTAATGACGGCCCTGCTGAGGAAGGTGGATTAAGATACTGCATAAACAGTGCTTCCTTGAAATTCATACCGCTGTCGGAGATGGAGAAGGAAGGCTACGGAGAATTTGTTGAATTGATAAATTAAAGGAGCAACCTATGAATAAATACGATGAAAGAAACATCATGTTTTCAAGAATGAATTATGAAGAGGGAAGCGAAATATATAACGATTATTACGGCAGAAACCCTCACATGAAGGAAATAGATGATTCATTAAGATTACTGCCTCAAATGGGACAAGAAGGTTCTGTTATGCATGACATGATTAATTCACCGATAGTTGATTCAGCATTTAAATATTTGGGGGATATCAGGAAATTAAGTGAAGGAAAGCCTGCAGAAGACAAGGTAGAAGTTAATCCTGTATCTATGACTGAAAAATTAAAAGGTCTCGCTACGTTTTACAATGCTGCATTAGTGGGTATAACAGAGATGAAGGATTACCACTATTATTCCCACAGAGGCAGACATACGGAAAATTACGGTGAAGAAGTGACAAATAAACACAAATACGGAATAGTTTTTGCATATGCTATGGACAATGAAATGATAATGAGGGCACCAAAGTTATCAGAGGCAATAGGAGTGGTAAAGGGATATGTGGAGGCAGCCACTATAGGTATGGTTCTTTCATACTATATAAGAGAACTTGGATACGATGCAATGAATCATATGGACGGGAATTACCTGGTTGTTGCTCCTTTGGTAGCTATGGATGCAGGCATAGGTGAGTTTGGAAGAAACGGACTTATTGTAACTAAGGAATACGGACCATGCATCAGATTAGGTGTGGTAACTACGGATATTCCTTTGATACCTGACGAAAAACAGTGTTTTGGTGTGAAAGAATTTTGTACAGACTGCGGAAGATGTGCGAGGACATGCCCCGGTAAAGCAATTTCTAAAACAGATAGAGAGGAAAAGGACGGAGTTTTAAGGTGGAAAATAAATGCTGAGGAATGCTACAGGCGGTGGAGATGCTTAGGTACGGATTGTGCCATATGCATAGCTAACTGTCCGTTCACGTATGGTATATCGGAAGAATTAATATCTGAAATCAAAACATCAGGTGAGGTTCGGAGAAAGATATTAAAAGAATTCGACGAAAAGTATGGCGTGCGTCCTATAATCAGAGAAGATGCACCGTGGTTAAGATAAAGAAGTCAAAATTAATTAAATTAACTGACTGAAGAGGAAAATGGCATGTTATTTATTGCAGGTATATATCAAAAAAGAGAAGAATTAGATTATTATGAACCAATAATGTGCAGCTGCTGTACCCAATACGGCAGATATGAAAGTTACATGGAATACAGTGTTTTTAGTTTTTTCTTCATACCGCTATTTAAGTTTAACAAAAAGTTTTATGCAAGAACAACCTGCTGCAACAGCTTGTACCTGATAAAAAACAAAGAGAAAGGGCTGATGATGGAAAGAGGACAAGGACATAACGTCTTTCTGAAGGATAGTGACCTTGAACTGATGCATAAAGGAATTTGCAATTGTGATATGTGTCCAAATTGCGGCAGCCAAGTAAGCAAGGAACACAATTATTGCCCGAATTGCGGGAAAAGTCTATGAGTGAGGAAGATATGAAAAGAGATAAAAAACCGTGGTATAAAATTTGCCCGCCTTGAGTAATGATGTATATTCTGCTGTTTGCAGGATTTGGCATAGCATATTTAGTAAAATATCTATTTCAGTAGGGAGTATAAATATGATTTTTGAGAAAAAAGAGGTAGTCTTGAAAAACGGTGCAAGCTGTATTTTACGGAGTCCGCTGATTGAAGATGCAGAAAGTATGATAGACTATTTAAAAACTACATCTGCAGAAACAGAATTCATGGTTCGCTATTCGGAAGAAGTCACTATGACTATTGAGGAAGAAGGAAGCATACTAAAAAGAATGATTGACAGTGAAAACAGCATCATGATCGCAGCATTTGTAGAGAATGAATTGGCAGGAAATGCAAGTATTAGCTGTGTGGGCGAAAGGATAAAATTATCTCATCGTGCAACATTCGGAATTGCTGTTAAGCAAAAGTTTTGGGGTATGGGAATAGGTGATATCCTGTTGTCCGAAATAATCGGTAAGGCCAAAGAAATTGGTTTTGAGCAAGTAGAACTTACAGTTGTAGAAAATAATAATAAGGCAATTAACCTTTATGAAAAGTTTGGATTCGTAAAATGCGGAGTTATACATAAAGCTTTTAAATTAAAGGATGGACGCTATTATGGAGAAATAATTATGATTAAATCACTGTGACAGTTGATATGTATTTCATTTCAACTGTCACGTTTTTAACTAAATTTCATCTCTTGGATGAGGCGGTAAATTGACTACATTCTCGGGAAGAGGGTATTGTTGTGGAACTAATCTAAGCATATCAACATTAAATTTTGTTGTAATCCCTTCAAAAAGACGAATGTTGTTACATCTGTACGGTGCAAAATTGGCAGCATTCACAGTGATATCATATGTTGTGAAATAATATTCCGGTCCTCTGATTAAACTTCCTAAAGGATGAGCAACCGGCAAATTTACTATAATAGGAGAATTACCGGTAGGTGTATTAAAAACAGGTATATCATTGTTTTCTTGTCTCGCATATATTGTTATTAATGCTCCGGGCACAGCAAATTCTCCACGGTCCGTAAATACAAAAACCTCCATAAAGCCTGTATTGCGATTAACCGGAACCTGAAATTCGTTCATAAAAACCTTGTCATCGAGATATTTATTGGCACTATATATATTGTTTTGATAAACTTGCGGCATTTTATTAAATATATTATTCATTTCACTCTCCTGTTTCGATTATGTTCTCCCCAGCCGATGGGCGGAGGAAATCTTAATTTATCTATATTTTATGTAAGAAAATTATAAAAGACACAATATGTTTTTTCTTAAAACAGCTTATACAATAATGTTTTGCTGTTTAATTCAATTATGTGGTATAATAAGGTAATTAATTTTATAGGTATTGGAGGAGAGCAATGAAAAATTTAGTTGTGTATTATTCAAGAAGCAAAAACACAGAAACGGCAGCTCAAGAAATATTAAAAGCAGTAGGTGGGGATGCTAAAAAAATTGAACTTATCAAGGATTGCAGCTTTGCAGGTGCAGCATTCAAAGCATTGTTTGGATTGAAAGGTAAAGTTAAATCTATTGATTTTAATGTAAAAGACTATGACAATATATTTATCGGTTCTCCCGTATGGGCAGGTAAAAGCTCAACACCGATCAATACATTTCTCAGCGATGTTGACCTTGCGGGCAAGAATGTATTTGTTTTCATCACACAAGCCGACGGCAAAACTCCATATCCTGTATACAAATCAATTGCAGAACGTGTAGAATCAAAAGGAGGCAAGGTAATTGACAGCTTTTTTATAAAAACAGACATGAAAAATCCATTGACACCAGCACAGGCAGCAGAACCTGTTTCAGAGTGGATTAATAAGAATAGTGTTTACCTACAATAATATATTGCTGAAATAGGGATAATTTAAATCATATAAATGAATTCATGCTTTATGACGGAAATATGCTTGCAGGATATGCGGGAATCGGCAGCTTTGGTGGAGAAGCATTAGAAGTTAACGGTATGGTGCATCCTGATTACAGAAAAAAAGGAATTTTTACAAGGTTGTTTTCTTTGGTAAAGGATGAATTTTATAAGAGGAAATCCAATGAAATGCTTTTGCTAAGCGACAATAATTCTGCTGCAGGTATTGAATTTATTAAAAAGGCAGGCGGTGAATACCATCATTCAGAATACGATATGAATCTGGATATGGATGTAATAAATGAATTAAGGTTTGATGATTTAACTTTTAGAAAAATAATTTATAGCGATATAAGAAAAATTTCTGAGGCTGATTTTGAATTCCTTAATGAAAGTGATATTGAAGAATTATTATTATCACCTACTTATATTGTCGAAAAAGATGATGCTTTAATTGGAAAGACAAGATTAGAAATTAATGATAATATAGGAGGCATATACGGTCTCGAAGTTTTGCCTGAATATCGCGGTAAAGGTTACGGCAGAGAATTATTACTGCTGTCAATTATTGGATTAAAGGAAGGTAATGCTGAAGCAATTACCTTACAGGTCGAAACAAACAATAAAAATGCTTTAAATCTGTATAAATCATGCGGTTTCAAAGAAAATTACACTATGGATTACTATAGCATTACTAAATAAAGGATTATCAGGTAATGAACATGAGCAAATTAGAATGCAATGTATGTCATCATCATTGTAAATTAAGTGAAAATCAAACAGGCTTATGCAATGCAAGAAGCAATATAAACGGAAAGATTGCTGCTGTTAATTATGGGGAAATCACATGCTTAGCCTTGGATCCGATAGAAAAGAAACCCCTCAGACACTTTTATCCCGGAAGCATGATTTTATCGGTGGGAAGCTTTGGCTGTAATCTGAAATGTGCATTCTGTCAGAACTATGAAATTTCCATGGCAAAAAAGAATGATATAAAAACCCAACATGTTGAACCGGAAAAATTGGTACAAATCGCATTGGACTTTGAAACTCGGAAAAATATCGGTATCGCATATACATACAATGAACCATTAATCGGCTATGAATATGTAAGAGATTGTGCTGTTTTAGCACAAAAGAACAAATTAAAAAATGTGGTGGTGACTAATGGCTGCGTTAATGAAGAAATATTAAAGGAACTACTTCCATATATTGACGCTTTTAATATTGATCTGAAGGGTTTTAGTGAAAAATTTTATAAAAATATTGGAGGGGATTTTGAAACCGTTAAAAAATTTATTAAAACAGCTCATACCCGGTCCCATATAGAAATAACCACACTTATAATTCCGGGCGAAAATGACAGTGAACAGGAAATTATAAATTTATCTGAATTTATAGCATCCTTAGATAATGAAATACCCTTGCATATATCAAGGTTTTTCCCTTGTCATAAAATGAAGGATAAAAATCCCACGGACGTAAAAAAGGTATATGAGCTTGCTAAAACAGCCGGAGAGAAACTCAAATATGTTTATGAGGGAAATTGTTAATTGAAAGAAAAAATTTAGTTGCGATACATTGCCTCTGATTTCCGAAGAAATACGAAATCAGAGGTATTTGATTTTTCTCTGTTATAGCTTAATTTTATAATTGGACGTTTAAGTATAAAATACACGAATTTGACTTGAATTCAATTAATATGATATTCTGAGCATGATATTTAATTGACAAGCGAGGAGGCAGTCATGAATAGAAATAACTCTAATTTTAAATTGGTTTTTTCAGCAGTAGCAATAGCAATTAATATTGTATTAGGAACTGTAGTCGGATTATTGAATATACCTTTGCTGTTTTTAGATACAGTTGGTACAATTTTCTCTGCTGCATTGTTCGGACCTTGGTACGGAGCAGCAGTAGGAGGATTGACAAATGTAATTCAGGGTATATTGACAAACCCGAAAAATATTCCATTTGCATTGGTTAATATTGCAGTAGGTATTATAGTAGGGTTAATAGCAAGAAAGTGGAAATTCAACATTGTAACGTCAATTGTTACAGGGTTAATTTTATCGGTTGTTGCACCTCTTATAGGAACACCGATTGCAACATACGTTTATGGAGGGATTACAGGTGACTTTAACGATGTATTTTTTACATGGTTGGTTAAATCCGGACAGTCCGTTTTTACTGCAGCTTTCATACCAAGAATTACAAGCAATATTGTTGATAAAATTGCAAGCTGTATAATAGTATCACTGTTAATAAACAAGATACCACAAAAATTTACTCAGGGCTCCAATTAAATGGAAAGAAACAAACGAATTGTATTGGTGTCTCATTGTATATTAAATCAAAACTCAGTGGTGTATCCTTTGGCAAGAGCTAAGGGTGCATACAAAGATATAATTATCGAATTGATTAACAATGATATAGGCATACATCAGCTTCCATGTCCTGAATACAGGTATTTAGGATTAAAAAGAGAGCCGATGACAAAAGAACAATATGACAATGAAAATTTCAGAAATATTAATAAAAGAATTGCAGATGATACTGTTATTGTTGTAAAAGAATATTTAAACAATGGTTATGAAGTTTTGGGAATCATAGGAATAAATGAAAGTCCTACGTGCAGTATAAACGGCAATAAAGGAATCTTGATGGAAGAGCTTATGAACATATTAAATAAAGAAAATATCCGGCTTGAATATATAGATGTATTTACAGACTACCATGACGGTGAAAGAAGCAATGAGTTCATTGTTGAATTACATAAATTGATAAAATAAAGCTCATGCTGTCTCGTTGAGGCAGCATGAGCTTTATTGAAAATTTCGGTTGTTGTTATCCTGTCGGTAGTAAAGAATCTCATTTTTTGTTCTTAAATATTTAATTTTGTTTTCAATTTCTCAAGCATGTCTTTCGTCATTGCATCTAAATCATATTTCGGGTTCCAGCCCCATTCTTCTCTGGCTGCCGAATCATCTAATGAATCGGGCCACGAGTTTGCTATTTCCTGCCTTATCGGGTCAACGTCGTAATTCAGTTCAAAATCCGGTATGAATTTTCTTATGGATGCAGCTATCATTTCGGGCTCAAAGCTCATAGCGGTAACATTAAAAGCGTTGCGATGTTTTAATTTGCTTGAATCTGCCTCAATTAAATCAATAATAGCATTTATGGCATCAGGCATGTACATCATATCCATATATGTTCCTTTTTGGATAAAGCTAACGTATTTTTGTTTCTGCAAAGCTTCATAATAAATATGTACAGCATAATCCGTCGTTCCTCCTCCGGGCAGCGTCTTGTACGAAATAAGTCCCGGGAAGCGGACGCCCCTTGTATCAACTCCAAATTTTTTAAAATAATAGTCACATAATAATTCGCCGGCTGCTTTTGTTACTCCGTACATAGTGGTGGGTCTTTGTATTGTGTCCTGGGGAGTTTTGTCCTTTGGAGTAGAAGGACCGAAAGCAGCAATGGATGAAGGGGTGAATAACATACAGTTTTTTTCTCTGGCTATTTCTAAAACATTGTATAACCCGTTCATATTTATATTCCAGCATTGATTCGGATCCTTTTCTCCTGTAGCCGATAGAATTGCCGCTAGATTTACAATTGTATTTATTTTATGTTTATCTACAGCTGCTGCCAATGTAACAGGATCATTGATATCTATGACTTCAAATGGTCCTGATTCGATTAACTGTTCATGCTCTTTCTTTATTCTTCTGTTACTTGCCACAACATTGTTCAAACCATAAACTTTACGCATTTCCGTTGTTAATTCAGTGCCTATTTGCCCCAATGCTCCCGTAATTAATATTTTCCTCACAACATACCTCCCATATTTTAATATAAGATATTTTGTTAATATATATATGATAACAAAAAAAACATGAAATATAAATAGTAATCTGTCTAATAAATAAAATAAAAAAAGTACTTGACCTGTCGTAGTAAATATAATATAATTACTTTATCAGATGAAGTACGACAGATGTAGTAAAATTATCAGGAAGGGGTATATTTATGATTAGCAGTGATGTTATTCGAGGATATAACGATACTATGATATTGTATCTTTTGCTGAACGAACCATCTTATGGATATGAAATTTCCAAAAGAATTCGGGAATTAACAGATGAAAAATACATTATGAAGGAAACAACCCTTTATTCTGCATTTAAGAGAATGGAATCCAATGGTTTTATTGAAGCATTCTCAGGCAGCGAAACGAACGGGAAACCGAGAACATATTACAAAATAACAGATGCAGGAAGAAGCTACTATAAGGAAAAGTGTGAAGAGTGGGAAATTACCCGGGAAGTTATTGAGAAATTTATAGTAAAGGAGAATTTTCATGAATACAATTAGGAATTATCTTGACAATATGTTTTTAGGATTACCACAGACAGAAGAAGTAACAAAAGCAAAAATGGAACTGTTAGCAATGATGGAAGACAAATATAATGAGTTAAAAGATAGTGGAAAAACTGAAAATGAAGCTATTGGAATTGTTATATCAGAATTTGGAAATTTAGATGAGTTAGGGGAAACCTTAGGAATTAAGCATGCACTGGAGAACAAATCTGATATACCTATGATTACCTATGAAGATGCACGAAAATATATAGAAATTACTAAAGAAGCAACACCAAAAATCAGCTTGGGAATATTGTTATGCATAATATCCCCCGTAGTATTGCTTTTATTGCTTGGACTAAGTGAATTAAATATGGTTCGTGTAAAGGAAGAGGCGTTAATTGCTATCGGACTGGTCGCATTAATTGCTTCGGTAGCCGCAGGAGTATCATATATAATAAGATTTTCAGGAAAACTTGAAAAATATGATTACCTTAAGTATGATTTATTTGAAACAGACTATAAAACAGAGCAAATGGTACGTGGCATATTGGAAGAGGATGAACCTATATACAGGTCAGCAGTAAGTACGTCCGTTATATTGTACATTTTAAGTGCATTGCCGGTTATTGTCATACCGCTTGTATTTGAGACCGAAGGATTGAGTGTGTTATCCGTAGTTATTACCTTATTTATAGTTGCATTTTCCACATACAATCTAATCAGTAAAAGTGCCGTTAACGGTACATGCAACATACTGTTGCAGCAGGGAGATTACTCTTTAAAAAGGAAATCCAACAAAATATCAAGAATCGTTTCAAGCGTGTATTGGTGCGTAATTGTTGCGGCTTATCTTGGATATAGCTTCACAACATACAATTGGGCAATGTCATGGATTATATGGCCGGTAGCAGGTATTTTATATGGAGCAATCAGTGCAATTGTAGATGAAAGATAAAAATGTCTTGTAAAATAAACGAAATGCCGATACTCGGGTATCGGCATTTTTCTGCATCTGATCAGGCTATTTTAAAAAGTCAGGAAATGTCCCCTGTCTATATCCTGCAATTTTCCAATTATCATCGGTTTTGCTGAGTAATAATTTTCCCTTGGCTGTGCCTTCAGTTTCTGTGCTATCATCCGAAATTAGCTTTAAATTAACTTCAAAGCTGTAATCGGCTTCATTATTATCAATATCAGCGTAGTTTTCTGATAATTGGATTCCGGTAACTTGCATTGTAAAATTTTCTCTGTAGCATATTTCGGTAAATTTTAAATTTTGTCTGTTTTTCAATAATACCTCATATCCATCCTCTGTCATTAATGATTTTAAAATATCATCATTAACATGTACCGCAGTATTCAAATCCAATTCCATTGCTTCCGAAGGAGATGCATTCTTTAAGGAGCTATAATTTCCAACTTCTTCGCTGCTTACCGTATATAAATCTGAAATAAAATCCTTTGCAACCTGCTGCGCATTTTCTTCTTCATTTTTACTGCACCCGGCAAAAATTAATATAATTAAACATAGAATAATAAAAACGAAATTATTTGTTCTTTTCATTAATCAACCTCCAAGCATACATGTCTTTTTTATCTGTATTATCTATATTATATCATTATTTGTAAGGATTTCCCACAGTTAATTCCGATAAATTATATGAAACAATAATCGCTGTAAATAAAGGAATAAAGATAAAATTGCTATTGTTATTTACAAACATAATAGCATAGTATATTATGGTAAAATAAGTATAAATAAATGTTAGATACTATAAAATTGAGGTGATTATATGAATCATGCAGGAACCATAACTCTTACAACAGACAGGTTAATTTTGAGACGGTTTACTGTTGATGATACGGAAGCTGTATATAACAATTGGACAAGCGACAGCGATGAACCAATAGGGGCTATTGGTTTATTTGTAGTTAATGAAGGTGATATGCGGGGAGATTTTGCATACAGTATAAGCAGAAGATATTGGGGGATGGGTATCGCTTCGGAGGCATTTAAGGAAGTATTAAAATTTGCTTTTGAAATTGTAGGATTTAACAGAATAGAATCCTATCATTCAATAAACAATCTCGCTTCGGGAAAAGTGATGCAAAAGGCCGGAATGAAATTAGAAGGATTAGCAAGGCAGAAATATAAAAGCAACGTAGGTTTTGAAGACAGCTATATGTATTCAATTTTAAAGAACGAATTCAAATAAATCGCCTAAAACGTTAAGTTTTGTGATATAATAGGACAAATTATATTAGGAAGTAAGGGGAGACGATATGAAAATTCTAGTGCTAACGGGTAGTCCGCACAAAAATGGAACAACTTCATTTCTAGCAGATGAATTTTGTGAAGGAGCAGAACAATCAGGTCATGAGGTTATACGTATTGACACTGCTAAATTGAAAATCAATCCGTGCCTCGGTTGTAATCACTGCCGCAGAAATGAAGGAAAATGTATCCATGAATACGATGATATGATTGAAATTATTTTACATTTATTAACTGCTGATGCAGTTGTACTGGTATCACCGCTGTATTATTTTGGTTTGACAGCACAGTTGAAAACAGTAATAGACAGGTTCTATTCCGTTAATTCACTGCTCAGAGAAAGTCCGAAAAAACTATATTTAATCTCTGCGGGAGCGGATAAAGATGAATGGGCAATGGACGGAGTAAGAGCACATTATGAAACCCTGTGCAAGTATCTGAACTGGAAGGAAGGCGGAACATTATTGGCTTATGGATTAGCTACCCGAGAGGATGCCGAAAACAGTGAATACAAAGTTTGGGCTAACAGGCTTGGAATGGGGGTATCATGAACGACGTAATAGAATTATTAAAATCACACACATCTATCAGAAAGTTTAACGAAACAAAAATAGCAGATGAACAGGCACAGTATATTATTGATTCAGCAATGCGTGGAGCGACTGCCGGCAATATGATGGCTTACAGTATTATAAAAATACGATCAAAAGAAACCTTATCAAAGCTTGCAAAGAGCTGTGACAATCAACCGTTTATAGAAAGTGCGGATTTGGCATTATTGTTTGTAGCCGACAGCTATAAATGGCACAGATTTTTTTGGCAACGAAACATTAATGAAGCATTTCCCGATTATAAAGGACCTTGCATAAGTGATTTTATGCTTGGAGTTCAGGATGGGATGATTGCGGCACAAAATGCGGTAATAGCAGCGGAAAGCTTAGGAATCGGAACCTGTTATATCGGTGATATAATGGAAAACTACGAATATCACAGGGAACTTTTCAATCTGCCCGAATATACGATGCCAATAACATTAGTTGTAATGGGAAATTACGATACCAAGCCGCAGATAAGAGACCGGTTTGACAAATCATGTGTTGTATTTGATGAGGTATATCCAACAATATCAGAAGAATTCATTAACAACATGTTCCTTAAAAATGAATCTAAGGATTCGGATTTTGCTGTAAAATTTTATAAAAGAAAAATAGACGCACCATTTTTCAAAGAAATGATCAGATCAATAAAGAAATACATTAATGAATGGAATTGATTAAATTGCCCGAGAGAGACCTCGGGCAAAACTTCAATTATTTCTTTCTCCAATATGTCCAGGTAATCATTGGCTCATATCCGATTGAGCTATAGAACTGGCTTCCTCCACCGGTCATATGTGTTGCACCGAGTGTCTTCATTCTTCTGTACATTTCAGACAATGCTGCAGCCGCAAGACCTTTGCCTCGATATTCTGGTACAGTGCATAAAGGCTCCATATATGCAAGCTTATTTTCAGGCGTCCACCACATACCTGCCCAGCATACGTAATCACCTGCTTTATTCTGTATTGCCACAGGGTACTTTGGCGTAGCATGGGGTGAAGTATATAGATGATATCCATCATCAACGTAACCGTCCCATGGTCCTTCTTTTTCGTGGTCAAAACCCTTCCAGCAGCATATCAGCATTTTTGCCATGTCAAATTTACCTGGTTCCACAAAGCTTAGGCCGTCCGGCAGCTTATAATCTAATTGTTTACTGAAGTCAAAAATCATATCAACATGTTCACCGCCTTGCTCAAAACCTGCATCTGCAGCAGCTTTGGTTACTGCATTTTGTCCCTTGAAAATATTGAGTTTAAGATTGCCGTCTTTATCAATCAAATATTTCTGTGCATGAATAACCATTTCAGACGAGATTTCTTCATACCCCGGTCTTAAGCTGAAAAATGCTTCTCCAATGTGACTTTCATAGAAACAGAATCCAACAATTCTGCCATCATTTTCCCAGATCATGTTCCGATGGCTCATCGTCTTATCTGCCCATCCCGATGAAAGTGCATATTCCAGAAAGGGGGCCGGAACGCCATTCCTCCAGTCTTTTTCGTAAATATCAATCATAAACTTATATACTGCTAAAAAATCCGAAAGAATCATAAATGGTCTTTTGGTTATATTTTTCATATTGTTAAACTCCTTAAACAACGGTTGAGTTTTTTATGTATTAACTAAATTATAACCCATATCTGAAAACATTTCCACTATTTATGCCTTCTTTATATGTGAGATGTATAATTAAGTAATTAAGAATTTTATTAATTCCAATAATTCTCAATAATTCTTTATAATCTCGCTATGATAGAGTATAATCAAAGTATAGAATTACAGTTAATATATATGCTTAATGAAAGAGGGCAAATTCAGGATATCTTTTATTAAGAAATAATTGATTTAATTGGGAGGAAAAATGAACTATCGTAGTGCTGAGATAAAGGACATTCCGGGTATTTTGTTATTGGAGAAAAAATATCATAAGAATTCAATCAGTAAAGAAGATAAGCCGGGTGGATGTATCGGAACCTTTTTTTCCGAGAAAAAGTTAAAAAGATTAATAGAAGAAGAAAAAGGTTTAGCGGTAGCTTATGATGGAGATAGAATGATTGGTTTTGCTAACTCTGCATCATGGAGGTTCTGGCAGGAATGGCCGGTATTTCATCCCATGATTGATGATTTGCCCAACATTAAGTATAAGGATAGAGTATTATCGGCAGATAATTCATACCAGTACGGACCTGCCTGTATAGACAAGGATTACAGAGGAACCGGAGTATTATTTAATTTGTTCGAATGCTCGAGACTTTTGATGAAGGACAGATACCCTGTTTTGGTGACTTATGTGGATCAATCCAATCAAAGGTCATTTCAAGCTCATTCAAGAAAATTAGGGTGTGACGTTGTAAAGGAGTTCGAATTTCACGGCGATAAGCTTTTCGTCCTTTGCTATGATACATCAAAGAAAACACGGAGAACTATTAAATAAGCGGGGGACGAGCGCCCACTTATTTAGCAATCTGTGTTTTGCATAATGCAAATTTTATTTCTGTATATGTTATTTCAGGGGGCAATGATTCTTTAATTGGCTTTAACTTGTCTGTATTCAGTTCAATATACTTTTGTATTATCAAATCTTCATGTTCTTTTGATATAAAGTCATAAAAATTAATTTCATATCCAAGCTTTGCACAATCAATTAAGTGTCCTTCAATTGTTTGAGAGTTAAGCTTTCTTATATTTGATATTTCAGAAATTGATTTCCCTTCTTTATAAAGCTTATAACTTATAGTCCTTGTATCTTCTTTACTCTTACTAATATTATTATTTGTTGCTGTCGCTGAATCTATGGTAGAGATAGCTGATTCAGCTTTGTTTTTTTGAATATTATTTTGTTCCGCATAGCTTTTTATAATTTCGGTAAACTCTGCACCGTATTTTTCTGCCTTTGTTTCACCGACTCCGATTATGCTTAAAAATTCCTGCTTGTTTACAGGATATTTAAGACACATATCTTTTAATGAAGCATCGGAAAACACAATAAACGGAGGAATTTTTAAAGAATCGGCAATTTCTTTTCTTTTGAACCTTAATTTTTCAAACAATGATTTGTCATATGCCGATTTATCATGGTTTTTATCCGTTTTCTTGCTGATTACTTTCTTTATGATAACTTTTTGTTTTCCCTTTAGTGTAAAAAAACCCGAAGGTAAAATATTTAATGTTGGATACTTATCTCCTGTAATATTAATATATCCGTCAGAAACCAAGTAAGAAATCAGTTCATTAAGAGTTTCGCGGCTGTATTCTTTCATAATTCCGTAAGTGCTTAATGTATTAAAGTTAAGTGACTTAATCTTTGCATTGTTACTGCCTTTCAATACATCTATAACTAAATTCATGCCAAATCTTTGTCCGGTTCTATAAATGCAGGAAAGTATTTTTTGTGCTTCTACGGTAATATCAGTACTTTCTATATCACTTAAACAATTGCTGCAATTATTACAATTTTCTTTATCATAGCTTTTGTCAAAATAACTGATTACAAATTTCCTTAAACATTTATCGGTATTGCAATAATTTATCATTTCCCTTAATTTTTCATATTCTTTTGATTTGTCTAAGCTTTCACCGCTGTTTTCTATAAGAAAATTATTCATTACTATGTCGGAAGGGCTAAATAAAAGAATGCAATCTGCCGGCTCACCGTCACGTCCTGCTCTGCCTGCTTCCTGATAATAGCTTTCTATATTTTTAGGCATATTGTAATGTATTACATATCTGATATCTGATTTATCTATTCCCATGCCGAAAGCATTTGTTGCAACTATAATATTAGCGTTATCATATAAAAACTCATCTTGATTTTTGTTTCTTTCCATATCACTGAGACCCGCATGATATTTCACTGCATTAAAACCGGAGCTTACAAGCTTATTACAAACTTCTTCAGTAGCTTTTCTTGTAAGGCAATAGATGATGCCCTGTTTATTTTTGTTTTCTTCCACATATTTTAAAATATAAGATAATTTTTTATCAGCCCGTAAAACATTAAAAGTTAGATTTTCTCTGTCAAAGCCTGTTGTGATTTCAAAATGATTTTTCAAGCCAATTAAATTTATTATATCTTCTTTAACGGAAGGGGTTGCAGTAGCAGTAAATGATGATATGATAAGGTTTTGACCTGAGCCTCTCAAATTTTTAATTTTCAGGTAGCTTGGTCTGAAGTCATGACCCCATTGTGAGACACAATGTGCTTCATCAACAGCAATCATGGATATTTTAATATTCTTGATTAATTCTATAAAATTTTCGTTTTCCAACCTCTCAGGAGCTACATAAATAAGTTTGTACTTATTATTTTCAGCTTCATGTATGATCCTTCTCAATTCACTTAATGACAAGGAGCTGTTAATAAATGCCGAAGGTATATTTAATTGTTTCAATGTATCAACCTGATCTTTCATTAATGAAATAAGAGGTGATATAACTATGGTGGTACCCTCCATCATCATAGCAGGTATTTGATAGCAAATGGATTTTCCGCCGCCTGTAGGCATTATGGCAAGTACATCTTTATGCGTTAGGATATTATGAATAACTTCTTCTTGTCCATTTCTGAATGATTCAAACCCATAATATTTTTTTAGTAATTCTAAAGCATTATTTATCATTTGTACCTCCGGATTTAACTAATTCTTAACTAAAATAGCTGTATATTATTTGTATATAGTATAACAATTTTGACCGTATATTGCAATAAAGTAAATTGAATGCTAATATCAATTTTCTGTATTGATGTTATACAAAATTTGTCAGTATAAATTGTAAAAAAGGATTTATTGTATTATAATATAAAGACAATATTAAGCATTACACAATTCGTTGTCAGTTTTATGGTACATCCCATACGTCATGAACCAAGCTGTTTATGCATAAGCTTTAGTATACATGAAATGAGGGGGGTGATTTTATTCTGCTGTTTATAAAAAAGTCAACATTAAAAACTATAATAATTATAATTACTATTGTTGTTTCAATTTCATTTTTTAAAGGACATGATGCTATACAGGTATTGACAAAACCATCCTTAGAGCTTCCGATTATAATGTATCATAATGTTAGTAAAAACTCTAAACTGTTAGGCAAGTATACAATATCACAAAAAGAACTTGAGGAAGATATAATTTATTTAAAAAATCAAGGTTATACTACTGTAGTGGTTGAAGATTTAATAGCATTTGAATACAATGGCATAGATTTACCGGAAAAGCCCATTATGCTGACATTTGATGACGGTTATTCCAATATCATCAGGTATGCGCTTCCGATATTGGAAAAATACGACTGTAAGGCTGTAGTTTCAATAGTGGGCGAATATGTTGAAAAAAGCTCGGAAAATAATTATCCGGATCCATATTTGAACTGGACTCAGATTAATGAACTTATTGATTCCGGATACGTTGAAATACAAAACCATACTTATTCAATGCATACCTTGGACAATCGACAAGGATGCAGGATAATGAAGGGTGAATCATATGAAAGATACAAAGAAGCTATTTTAAGAGATGTAGGAAAGCTTCAGCAATTAATTAAAGAAAAAACCGGTTATTCCCCAAAGGCATTTACGTATCCTTACGGTTTTTCATGTAAAGAATGTAATGAAATACTTAGAGATATGGGCTTCATATCTACAATAACATGCAACATAGGCGTAAATTCTCTGCGTGGCAATGAGGATGAATTGTATGAATTAAAAAGAATTAACAGGCCGACCGGTATTAACCAGGTAAGTTTTTTTGCTCAATTCAATAATTAAAATTACTGGCTTAAGGAGCTTTAAGTTCCGTACAAATGATGCCCTAAAGGAGTTGCTATGACTGATTATTTAAAATCAAATTTTATTGTTGAAGAAAAGATAAGGATACAGGAAATACCTGCAATAATTTTCAGACCAATAGAAGTGAAAGGACCAATACCTACGGTAGTATTTTATCATGGATGGAGTTCAAATAAGGAATTTCAGCGTTTAAGAGGATTTATATTATCCTCCGTCGGATACCAGGTGGTAATTCCGGATGCAATTTATCATGGCGAAAGGAACCGCCTGAATGATTATGGCTGGGATATGGCTAAACAATACTTTTGGGATGTAATATTCAGAAATTTAGAGGAATTTAATTTTGTTACTACAAATATGATGGAAGAAAGCATAAACTGGCTCGGAAGGTATTTGTAATATTGTGAATATTGACTGAACTATAATTTAAAACATAAGAGGAATTATGAAATTGAACTTATTTATTACCGCAATTACACCGGGTATAGCCCTGGGATTGATTTTTTATTTATTTGACAGACACGACAGAGAGCCTATTGGGATGCTGTTAAAAGTATTTTTTATGGGTATGATTTCTGTTGTTCCAACAATAATAGTGGAGAACTTTTTATTAAGCTTTAATTTTTTTGGCGGCATATTGGGAATTTTCTATATATCCTTTATTGTTGCAGGATTTACGGAAGAATATTTTAAAAGACGGGTTGTATTGAAATACGTATATTTCAACCCTGTTTATAATGAAAAGCTTGACGGTATTGTTTATTGTGTAATGTCGGCACTTGGATTTGCAACAATTGAAAATATAATGTACGTTGTGTTCAGATTTTCGGACGTTGAATCAATAGGATTATATAGGGCAGTTTTATCTGTTCCCGCACACATGCTGTTTGCTGTGACAATGGGTTATTATCTTTCTCTTGCAAAATTTTCAGCGACCCCGGAGCATAACCGTCATTTCTTAAGTAAATCATTGACGGTACCTGTTATATTGCATGGAATATTTGATTTTATTTTAATGTCAAACTTAGAACTATTAATGTTGCTATTCGTTCCCTTTGTAATTTATTTGTGGATTGCAAATTTAAAGAAATTAAATTTATATTATAAGGATTCTAAAAATGATGTAAATAGTGATAATGATGATATGCTTTAAACAGATCCGACAATCGCTTAAAGATTTAAACTGCTTGCCTGATTTAAGCGGGGTTCGATTCCCCGCTTAAACTGCTGAAAAACGCTATGTCTGATCCCTTGGGTGAGGAGGAATAATAGTAATTTCTTCGTGATTAAGTTCACCGGGTATTATCCTATTGAAGTTATAAAAGAACATAGCTGCTATATTTGGAAAAAGCCGAATATTATGTGTTGCTATATTATAGTAGCCTTCGTTCTCAATAGTTAAATTATATGGAGTGAAATAGTATTCAGCTCCTCTGACCAATGTACCTGAAGGATGTGCAATCGGAAGTCTGATTAATGTCGGATTTTGAGTTATATCTAATTTAACTACAGGAATTTGATCACCATTATGATTTACATAAATTGTTAACACAGAACCTGCAGCAATTTCCCTGCCAAGATCTTTAGTCACTTGAAGCTCGATAAATCCATATTCGCTACTGACAGGCACTTCATTCATAAATACATCAAACCATGAATTTTGATATACATAATTTTCATACTTATATTTATTATAATTATTACTATAGCAATTCAATTAATATCTCTCCTTAAATTTTCTTAAAACATGTTATTTATTTCATTATATGTTTTTTAAGAAAAAATGGACTCATATTCAAGTTAATAGTTTTTGCTTATTCGTATTTGTCTTAATTTGTCTTAATTAAGAATGTTACCATTGACTAAAACAACAAATTTTGATACTATAATTAAATAATCGTTTTCAAATTCTAAACAAGGAATATACATATGATAAATTTTAGAAAAATACTTATAATTACCGGAATATCATCATTAATGCTGTTAAATATCGCTTTTGCTGCAGAGGTAGTAATAGAAGATGAACAGAATGTACAAGCTGCTGAACAAAATGAGGAAACTGAACCTGAAGCTACTGAGAAAAAGGGTATGGTTAATGTTGAGATATTAAATATCAGAAGCGGTCCTTCTATTGATTATGAGAAGCTAGGTAAGCTTTCTCTTGGGACAACCATTGAAATAAAATCTGAAACTGAAGAGTGGTATGAAATAATCTATGACTCTCAAGCTGCTTATGTATCTGCTGAATATGTAACTATTATAGATACTGCAAATTACGATGGAAATGGTATCGTTGAATATGCTAAAACACTTATTGGTACACCATATTTAGCCGGTGGAAACACAATTAAGGGTTTTGATTGCTCAGGATTTGTGCAATACGTAATGTCCAATTTCGGTGTGATTATGCCAAGAAGTTCAACAGAACAATATTCTGTAGGTACACCTGTAGAAGAATCACAATTGATGCCCGGGGATTTAGTGTTTTTTAAATATACAAAAAGCTCTTCAAATTTAAGTCATGTGGGAATATACGTAGGTGACGGTAATTTTATTCATTCAACGGTACCCGGAGACACTGTTAAGATTAGTTCGTTAACAACGGGATATTTTGCTAATTATTATTATGGTTCAACAAGAGTTATAAACTAAGTTAAAATTGAATAATAAGCTTTCTATGGCTAAAAAGTCATAGAAAGCTTTTTTCTGCTCTGACCCTATTTGCTCAAGCGACAGAGCAGAACAGCGAAGGCTATAATACGTTGAATTCCCAATTTATGCGACGCAAGAAGCAGATGAATTGGTGAATGAGACTGTTTAATAATATTTTGTAACGGAGGAGAAATATGAAGTACCAATTTATTTGTTATTCAAAATGAAGTACATGTAAAAAGGCCAAGGGATGGCTTGAGAAAAATAATATTGAATTTGAGGAAAGACCTATTAAAGAAGAAAATCCAAAAGAAAATGAACTTAAAGGGTGGATAGAGAAAAGTGACTATCCTTTAAAGAAATTTTTTAATACCAGCGGCGCACTGTATAAGGATTTAAATGTTAAGGAAAGACTGAATGAAATGACAGAAGATGAACAAATCAAGCTTTTGGCATCTGAAGGCATGCTTGTAAAAAGACCTGTTCTTGTAGGAGAAGATATATTATTGGTAGGGTTTAAGGAAGATGAGTGGAAGGATAAATTAAAAATTAAATAAGGATACTTTAAATATTAATATTTTAAACATCATAATATGTGGTATAATAGAGTAATACAAGTAATTTGATATCCATACAGTTTAAATCTGTTTATGAATAAACTTATCAGGAGGAATTATGGAATACAAAAGATTTAATAATACTATTGTCGCAAGAATTGATTACGGAGAAGAGATTCTTGAGAAGCTAATGGAAATTTGCGAAAAAGAACAGGTTAAGTTAGCAAACGTAAATGCCCTTGGAGCAATCAATGAATTTACTGTAGGATTATTTGATACATCCGAAAAGAAGTATTATTCTAAAGATTATACGGGAGATTTTGAAATAGTATCGCTTACGGGAAGTATTACAACAATGAACGGTAAATTATATACTCACATTCACTTGAGTGCATCGGATATAGAAAACAAAGTATACGGCGGACATTTAAGTAAGGCAATTGTAAGTGCTACATGTGAAATGTTCATACATATTTCGGATGGCATTGTTGACAGGGAATTTAATGAAGAAACCGGCCTTAACCTGCTTAAATTTGAATAAAGCATAATATATTGCATGGAGGCAATGATGATTCAATCTCACTTAGGAGAAATATACTCATTTATTACGGCAATTTGTTGGACGGTTACCGCTGTAGCCTTTGAGTTAGCGGGTAAAAAGATAGGGTCTTTGTCCGTAAATTATATAAGATTGATTATAGGATTCATATTAATAAGCTTAATTACAACTTTTTCAAGGGGAATGGTTTTACCTTTAGATGCAAGTTCACACCAATGGGTATGGTTAAGTATATCGGGTTTTATAGGTTTTGTTATCGGAGATTTATTCTTATTCCAATCATTTTTAGAAATCGGGTCGAGAATATCAATGCTTATTATGGCATTAGTTCCACCTATTACGGCTTTGTTAGGATTTTTAACCATGAGGGAAATGATAACCTTATCTGATTTTTTTGGAATGGTAATAACCATAGTCGGTATTTTTGTTGTGGTATTAGTTAAAAATCCTGAAGGAAATAAATTTGAATTATCTCGTTCTATTAAGGGAATAGCTTATGCCTTTATAGGTGCACTTGGGCAGTCATCAGGATTGGTATTGAGCAAAATAGGCATGGGAAGCTATAATCCTTTTGCGGCAACCCAAATACGTATAATAGCAGGCATGATTGGTTTTACAATTGTGTTTATGTTTATGAAAGGGTGGGACAAGTTAAAAGTGGATATTAAAAACAAAGAGGCATTTAAACCTTTGTTTTGGGGAACATTATTTGGTCCTGTCTTAGGAGTGACTTTCAGTTTATTGGCTGTTCAACATACAACCACCGGAGTGTCCTCTACCATAACATCTATAAGTCCTGTGCTTATTATTCCTTTTTCAATATATGTTTTTAAAGATAAAGTATCCCCTAAAGAAATCTTCGGAGCAATTATATCGGTAATAGGTATATCAATTTTATTTATATTATAAAGTCAGTATAACTGCAATTAACTTGGGATACCCACGATTAATTGCAGTTATTAATACCTGAAACAACTTGTTAAATGGTCATTAATTATACCTGTTGCCTGCAGATGAGCATAGATAATCGTTGATCCGAGGAATTTAAAACCTCTCTTCTTCAAATCCTTGCTTACCTTGTCTGACAACTCTGAAACAGCAGGCACCTCCGATATATCATTCCAATGATTTTTTACAACCTTATTGTTTGTGAAGCTCCATATATAATTATCAAAGCTTCCGAATTCTCGTTGTATTTCTAAAAATCTTTTGGCATTATTTATTGAACTTTCAATTTTTCTTCTGTTTCTTATTATGCCTGCATTTTGCATCAATTCCTCAATTTTACTATCGTCATATTGAGAAACCTTAATTGCGTCAAAATCATCGTATGCTTTTCTGTAATTTCCTCTTTTTCTGAGAACTGTAAACCAGCTTAAACCTGCTTGAGCAGATTCAAGAACTAAAAATTCAAAATGCTTCTTATCGTCATGAACGGGCACTCCCCATTCCTCATCATGATATTTTACATACAATTCATCCCTGCCGCACCACGGACATCTGTTCATAATTACCTCTCATATTATCAGATTTGTATATATAAATTATAGCAACTAATTAAGTAACAGGCAATAATTAATCAGGACTTAATTGTGAACTACCTAATTGTGAACTATATAAATTTGACAAACACTTAATTTAGATTTATTATAATTAATGTTGATTAGAATAAGAAAGGTTAGGTGATTTAATGGAGCTTTTGATGGTTATTTTAAAAAAGGTTGAGCTTGTGGATGATATCATGCATAAGTTGGCTGAATCAGGAGTCAGAGGAGGTACTATCATAGATGGTGCAGGCATGGCTAAAAGCTTAGTAAACATGAACGACTTGCCAATGTTTGGCATGCTTAGATATATTATATCTGATGAAGAAAAGCTTAAAAGTAAAATATTATTATTTGCATTAAAAGAGGAACAGGTGACAGAAGTAAAGGATAAGATAAAAGAGGTTATCGGAGATTTAAGTGAGCCGAATACAGGTATTATGTTTACTATTCCTATTAAGAATGCGGAAGGATTTGGTGAATAGATTGTTAAACATTTATACTTATTTATCATTGGCTTTAATTTTAGGTATTCTGTCTGCTAAGGTAGTGGAAAAGGTTAAGTTTCCACATGTAACAGGATATATTATAATCGGTCTGATAGCGGGACCATATTGCTTGAACATATTAACTTTGGATGCCGTAGAAAAATTTGCTATTATACCTGACATCGCTTTGGGAGTTATCGCCTTTTCCATAGGAGCTGAATTTAAGATGTCATACTTAAAGATTGTAGGGAAAGCTCCTGTTATTATTGCTTTTGCAGAGGCGGTGTGCGCAGTATTAGTAGTTGATTTAGTCTTGATATTAACCGGAAATGATGTATCTTTTTCGTTAGTGCTAGGTGCTATAGCGGCGGCAACAGCTCCGGCAGCTACATTGATGGTTGTAAGACAGTATAATGCAAAGGGGCCGGTAACAAGTACTTTATTGCCTGTTGTTGCAATCGATGATGCAATTGCTCTGATGTGCTTCGGTTTATCTGTTGCATTGGCCAAGTCTATAGGCAGCTCAGGTGATGTTTCAATATTGATGACTTTAATAGATCCGTTAATTGAAATTATAGGGTCACTGCTGTTCGGAGCCGTAGCAGGAATTATATTAAAATTTATGATAGCATGGTATACAGGAAACGGCAGCAGGTTAACCATAGCGTTGGCAATGATATTTTTATGTATAGGGATATCAAACTTAGCAGGCTTGTCTTCGTTGTTGGTATGCATGGTCATGGGAGCAGTATTTACCAACATATCAAAATACAGTGATGAAACATTTAAAAACGTAGACAATATTACACACCCGTTATTTCTTTTATTTTTCGTAATATCTGGAGCAGAATTAGATTTAACTGTATTGCCTTCGGTAGGCTTTATTGGTTTGATTTATGTTATATTCAGGGTAGTAGGAAAGGTTCTTGGAGCCTCAATCGGAGCAAAAGCTTCGAAAGCTGAGCCGGTTGTTACCAAGTATTTAGGATTTACATTGTTACCGCAGGCCGGGGTTGCAATAGGCTTAGCAGGTATAGCTACATCTATAGTTCCTGAGTATGGATTAAAAATTCAAACGATAATTCTATGTGGGACAATTATTTATGAATTAATAGGACCTTTAGTAACAAAGCTAGCCTTAACTAAGGCCGGAGAAATAAAACAAAACTAACCTACATATAGTATAGTGAACCTCTTTTATTAGATAAAAAATCTGATGAAAGGGGTTTGTTTTATTGAAAAAACAGTGTATAATAGAATTAATAAGGTAAGGAATTATTTTAGGGGGACATTATGAAAGCCAAAGAATATCTATCCATACTGCAAAATATTTTGCGCTATATAGATGAAGGTGTACACGTTTTAGATAAAAACGGTAATACGATAATTTATAACGAAGCAATGTCTAAGCTTGAAAAAATGGAAACTAAAGAAGTAATGAAAAAACCCTTCAGTGAAGTTTTTAAAAATTTAAATATAGAAAACAGTACTTTGTTAAAAGCTTTAGAATCTCGTATTATTACGTCCAACTTAAAACAAACTTATTTAAACAAAGACGGAAGAGAAATAACTACTATTAATACGACGCTGCCTGTGGTAATAAATGACGAGGTTATTGCGGTTGTTGAGGTTGCAAAAAATATTACCAAAATGACTGAAATGTCACATACAATTTTAAAGCTGCAAAATGAAATAGGAAAGCCTGAAAAAGCAAAAACAAAAAAAATCAGAAAATATAATTTTAATAATATAATCGGAAAAAGCGACAGCTTTATGGAGGTCGTTAAAAGGGCTAAGAAAGCCTCCCGGAATTCTGCATCTGTATTTATAGTTGGTGAAACAGGTACAGGTAAGGAGCTTATAGCTCAGAGCATACATTTTGAAAGCGCGAGAAGGGACAAACCCTTTATAGCTCAAAACTGTGCTGCTTTGCCTGAATCACTGCTTGAAGGTTTGCTGTTCGGTACATCCAAAGGTGGCTTTACAGGTGCCGTGGACAGGGCGGGTTTGTTTGAACAAGCAAACGGGGGAACCCTTTTATTAGATGAAATAAACTCAATGCCATATGAACTGCAGGCAAAGCTTCTGAGAGTTCT
The DNA here is from genome assembly GCF_013403245.1 of Sedimentibacter hydroxybenzoicus DSM 7310. Classification (GTDB taxonomy): domain Bacteria; phylum Bacillota; class Clostridia; order Tissierellales; family Sedimentibacteraceae; genus Sedimentibacter; species Sedimentibacter hydroxybenzoicus. The sequence goes on from NZ_JACBNQ010000020.1 coordinate 70,407, forward strand.
TCAAGAGAATTATATACGCAGGGTTGGAGGAACCAATGACATTCCTATAGATGTGAGAATTATATCAACAAGCAATGAGTCTCCCGAAGCAATTTTACAAAGCGGAAGGATTCGTAAGGACTTATATTACAGATTAAATGTAATTCAGTTAAATGTGCCTCCGCTTAGGGACAGGCAGGAGGATATATTGCTTTTGGCAAATAAGTTTATCAATAAATACAATGAAAGATTTAACAGAGAAATTCTTTCAATTTCAAAGGAAGCCCAGGATTGCCTGCTAAATTACGAATACTCCGGCAATGTAAGAGAGTTAGAAAATATTATTATGTCGGCAATAAGCATGGTGGATGACAGTGATATGATTCTTAATAAGAGCCATTTTACAATTTTTGATTCGAAAAATAGTTTTGCATCAAAGGAAAAGGAATTAGGGGATAACGGTTTAGAAGAATATTTAGGCAATTTAGAAAAAAGGATAATAGAAAAAACTCTCAGGGACAATAAATACAATATAACCAAATCAGCTGAAGAGCTGAAAATTAAACGTCAAACACTACAGCACAAAATAAAAAAGTATAAAATTAAATAGAAAAAGCAAAAATATTTGCGGTTTGTGCAAAAATATTTGCTTTTTTCTTGTTTTTTTATGTTATTTATTAAAATTCTATAAATGTATAAATAAAAGTAAATTTTATTTGAATGAACACACCATTGAAATTAGAATGTTATAAAATGGAAGAGGTTTTGGCAGTATACATTTTTTGAATAATGGCATAGATATTGCTAACTATATATGCGAGTACTAACTTGCAAATGTTATCATTATTAATTTACTCATAAACTTATAAATTAAAAACTATAGGAGGCTGTAAAATGCAAAATGTAAAAGTAATTATTTGGGGACTTGGAGCTATGGGTTCCGGAATGGCTAAAATGCTGTTAAACAAAAAAGGTGTTGACATAGTAGGTGCAGTTGGAAGAGGCGCGAAACTCGGAAAAAGCATGTATGAAATAATAGGAGTTGAAAGAGGAGACAGACCTGAAGTATTAATTGGCACTCCTGAAGATGTAATAAAAGAAAAATCAGCTGACGTTGTTTTATGCTGTACAGATTCATATACAAAAGTTGCATTTGACAGATTAAAATTCTGTTTGGAAAGAAAGATAAACGTAATATCAAGTGCAGAGGAAATGGCTTATCCACAGGCTCAATCTCCTGAGCATGCTAAACAATTAGATGAAATAGCTAAAGCAAACGGTGTATCTATTTTAGGTACAGGCATAAACCCAGGTTTAATAATGGACTTATTAGTTGTTGTTATGACAGGATGCTGCGAATCAGTTGACCATATAGTATCAAGAAGAGTAAACAGCTTATCTCCATTCGGCCCAACTGTAATGCATGAACAGGGTATAGGCATAACTGTCGATGAATTTAAAAAAGGTGTTGAAACAGGTACATTAGCAGGTCACGTTGGATTCGAAGAATCTATACATATGATTGCTGATGCTATTGGCTGGAATGTAGAAAAAGTAACTACATCTATGGATCCTATAGTTACGGATGTAGACAGAAAATCTCCTTATGGATTTGCTGCTGCAGGCAACGTAGCAGGCGTAGCTATGAAGGGCTTCGGATATATCGACGGAGAATTGAAAATAGAAATGGATCACCCTCAACAAATCGAACCTGAACAAGTTGGCGTTCAAACAGGTGACTATGTAATTATTAAAGGTACTCCAAACGTTAATATGGTTAACTCTCCTGAAGTACCGGGCGGAATCGGAACAATTGCTATGTGTGTTAATATGATTCCTCAGATAATCAATGCGAGACCGGGTTTGCAAACTATGATTTCATTACCTGTTCCGAGAGCAATAATGGGAGACATGAGAGAATTAATCGAACCGGAATGTAAAATAGTAAAGTAACAATAGACAGGTGATAGATAAGCGATAGATTAGCGATGGATTTAAATAAGAATTAGCCAATTGATTATCAATTACAATTCAATTTATAGTCAATTGTAAAAAGGAGTGTAGTAATGATTAAAAAAGGCGAATGGGTTTTAATACACAGAAACGTATTAGAGCCGTCGGAAAGAGCACCGCAAGTACCAGATGATACAAAACAAGTACCATTGGAAATGTGGATAAAAGGATACTTGCAGGAAGAT
>NZ_JACBNQ010000021.1 GCF_013403245.1 Sedimentibacter hydroxybenzoicus DSM 7310
TCAGATTCCACCTCACGATGGACACCCTTGGTGTTCAGCTATGTCTTTCCCACTACTAGGGCAGACTCGCGACTTGCTCCCGTTAGATTGCGCCCATGCTGGGCGCACCAAAAAATCTACCCCTCAATCTTGATTGAGGGGTAGGGGTGTTGATTTGACGTTAGTCAATTCTTTTTATTTATTTTCTTTTTACACCTTTAACAGATGTTTACTCCCATATAACTATAAAGTTTGCTGTATTAAGAGCAGGAGCTGTAACTGTTTCATCAACAGGATTACCTGAAGCATCTTCAACTTGATTTACAAAGAACTGAATCTTTGTTCCATCTATAGCTTTAAGTTTGCTAACTAACTCTACCTTACCATCAGCTTTTACTTTTATTATAGTACCAGCATTTTGGTCAAAATAGAAGTCTCCAGCAGCTGTTTCAACTTTACCTGTGCTTGCATTTACAGCTGAAGCAGTAGTTGCACTACCTTCAGAAAGTAATGTTGTATAAACACCATGATTAGTCTGTACAACGCCATCTTCATTTAAGCCAACTATATACAGTCCATTATTTTTTTCACTAATATCTGTGCTATTAGAAAAACCACTAAATGTATCTTTCTTTGCTGTAAATAGGTTTTCATTCTTCACACCATTGATATATGCGTTTACTCTTTGTACTTTATCTCCATCATCGTCTGTATCTTGATATACAGAGTTAATGTATGCAAAAGCATATGTTTCTTTATCTGCTGTATTAGTAGCATAAAGAGCAACTATTTTACCATTCTTATAAACTGCAGTACCTTGAACTTCTGAACCTAACTTAGATTCACTGATTACATCACCATCAGCATTAAAGATTACAACATTTGATGCAAGAACAAATGATTTACTGTTAGTCTTCATGTCTATGGATCTTCCAGTTGCTTCTAACTTAGTAATTTCTTTTGATTTACTATCTAATGCGTAAGAAACTAATTGTTTAGATAAATCAGGTGTTTTTACTCCAATTACTAAATCTCCAGAACCACTTTGAGGTAAAAGATTAAATAATCCGCTAATTTTATCATTCTTTATAACCCAATTAGCACCTACTTTTTCTATTTCTACGTCAAATTCATATGTTATTGTTTCATTTGAAGCAGTGTAAAGCGTTACCTTAGGAGCTCTAATAACTGTAGCTTTTTGGGCAGATCCAGTACCATTATATTCAAATCTACCTGATACCATTTCTTTTACAACAGCATACGTTGTATCACCTTCTGATTCACCCTTGAAAGCTATTATGTCGCCATTGTCATCCAAATAGAAAGTTCCTTCATCACCTACTTCAAAATCAGATATACTCAAAGCATCATTAACATCATATTTTGTTTTGTCTACATATACACCATCTGCGTGTAAGCCAGTTACTTTACCTTCTAAAGTGTCTCTTGAAACAACAAGTGTTAATCTGTCAGTAGCTTTAACTGTAGCATCTTTTCCAAGAGGAGCATAAACTGAAACTATGTCATCTTTTTCGATGTCTTCTAATGTTTCTACATCACCTTTAACAATTAAGTTTTTCTCATCAACTTTTTTGTTCTTAACAGGTAAATAGATTTCATCTATTTCTGTTTCGCCATCTTTGTATTCTTCTTCAATCTGAACATAAGAATTTGCTTTTGAAACTATGATACCTGCAACTTCTGCATCATCTTTAACTCTTGTTTCATCTTTATGAAGAACAACTGTGATTGTAGAATTTTCTAAATCAGCTACTTTAAGATCATTTAATTTTTCTTCAACATTGTTGTAAGATACTTGAGAGCCTTTTATAGCAAAAGAATAATCTCCAACTTCCAATTCGCCTTTAGTTGATGTACCAGGCAGTACGAAAGTATCTTCAAATGACTCAGTGTACACTAAGCTGTTAACTTTTCCTACATAAACAACTTCTTTGTCCTTGTTTTTGTTGAAATATGCTTCTATAGACTGGAATAAGTATGGTGTTAAATCAACTTTATCTCCAGCATAGTTTTTGTCTTCAGGATTAATGTGCTCAAAATCAACTGTGAACTCATAGTTAGGAGTAGCAATTCTGCTTATCAATCTAACTGGTATTTGATTATCCTTGCCATCTACTCTGTACTCTTTCACTATGTCGCCGTCAGAATTAACTTTAACTAATTGCTGATCTAAAGAATTGAACATAGCTTGTGCAACTCCGCCTCTGTCAGCGTTAGCTGATCTCATATCAACATTTTTAGTGATGTTTAATTCAGCAGCTTTAACCTTAAAGTTTGTTGGCCAAGTCATATTTTTCATTTCATTTGAATTATCAGTATAACCTAATCCTCTAACTAACATAGTTAAAACTTGGTCATAAGTTACGATACCGTCAGGATTAAATTTGCCGTCGCCTGTACCTATAACTATTCCTCTTCCAGCTGCTAAAGCTATCCATTGATCTGCCCAATGTCCTTGAGTATCTACAAAGTTACTTTTTGAACCAGCAACTAAGTCTCCGTATCCAAGTAATTCAACCATCAATTTAGCCATTTCAGCTCTTGTTACAGTATTTTCTGGTCTGTAAGTTCCATCTTCATAGCCAGTAATTACGCCTAAAGCAAATAATGTATCAATTGCTTCTGCATAATCAGTGTCAGCTACGTCTTCGAATTTTGCTGCGAAAGCAAAGCTCATGCTTGATAATACCATTGCGATTACCAAGACAAGTGATAACACTTTTTTCATTCTTTATTTCCTCCTGTGAAATTTGTTTTTTTGCGGGTGTTAGGTACCCAATACCTTCATTGTGTCAGCACAACGACTATAGAATTATACCACCGGAATATTATGTAGTCAATATTGATAACTTGTTTGTAATCTTCTTGTAATATTCGCGGCATAAGTGCTAACATGTTATGGATATAATATACCACATGTTTTTGATGTTAATATTACAGTAATGTTACAGGTGTGGAGGGGTTGGGGGAGAGTGAAAGGCTGAGATTCCTCGCTAACGCTCGGAATGACAAAAAAGGTGTTTAAAATGACAGAAGGATGGATTATTTAGATGTTAGGGTATTGTATAAAAGTAAACAGCCTGAGATTGTAAGGATTATGCCTATAATTATTATAACCGTATTGAGGGCTGCTTTGGAATTGATTATGCAGTAAAAGCCGAACAGTATACCTGTACCGTTGATGATTAAGCTTACTATGTCTGAGTAATTTTTTGATTTGATTATATTAATATATGGAGGCAATGCAAAGTAAAGAATTATAATTCCTATTAACATCATAGTGAGTTCAGGTTTTATAAGTCCTAAAATCGAGCCGCAAAAAGCTATCGCGTAATTTAATTTTTCTTTATTAGATATATATCTATATGTCATTTTAATATTAAGCACTAAAAATACTAACAGTGCGAGCATGGCAAGACGGATTGCTGTTGAACCGATGTAGTTTGCGGCCAATATAAAAATTATCCCGGTTAATGTGAGTGATAAACTGACTATCAGTAAGGTTTTTGAATTGTATTTTAATTTATAAAACGGCATGTGCTTGACCCCCTTTTGATAATTATATCATACCTGAGCCGAGTGTAGCGCAAGCTCGCTTGCATTACCGAGTCGATGGTATGATATATGTATTATAGCATTTATGTTTTTGGGTGGCAATGAAAAAGATGAGGGCAAGGTATGACAGAAGCGGAATGTATTTGAGATGATAAAAAAACAGACATTCCACTGTATTGAATGCCTTATAATTAATACCTCTAATGTTAATACTTATTATATATCTGTCCACGATTTCCTATATCTATTACTTTTATTATTAATACATCATTTTGAATTGTATAAATAATACGATAGTCACTAACACGTAATCTAAACAGGTTTATATGGCCTTTCATAATTTTTGTATCACCGGATGGAAGCGAATAAATAGCTGTAAGAATCAGCTTGCGTTTGTTCATTGGCTGCTTTTCAATAAATTTCAATACTTTCTTTTCTATATTGATTTTGTATATCATAAATCAACTCCGAGCATTTTGGCTGCTTCTTCTATAGGAATAAGCTCTTTATCTTCTGCCGTCGAATTTTTGAGATAATCCTGATACAAAGCTTCACAGAATAAATCATCTTCTATCTCGTCGTCCATCTGGAAACCACGCAAAAAGGAAATAATATATGCAAGTTTATATTCCGGTATTTTTTCAATAATTTCCATAATAATTTCTTTGTTTGACATAACATCTCATCCCTTTCTCTTTTATTTATTTATAATTTTATTTTTTGTCCGGAACTTCTATAAGCTCATAAACCTTGCCTTCACCTTTAGACAGTTGTTCCATAGATCTATCTATCATAGCCAAATAAGAAGCATTTCTTGCTGCCTTCATAAGAGAATTATATTCTTCAAGACTGAGGATAACAACATTTTTTTCATCTTTACGAGTTACAATAACCGTTTCGTTATCATCTGTTACCTTGTCACAATAATCTTTTAGTTTACTACGAATAGTAGAATAGTTTACAGCTAACATAAAATCACACCCTTTCACAATTATTGTACTATTTGTTGTACTAATTATCGTACCATCGTATTATGTGCATGTCAACAATTTTTTATGCAAAATGGCATTGTATATTTTAAGGCTTTTATATTATAATAAAATTGAAATAAAAAGTATGGGGACACATCTCTTTAGCCAGGGAAAGTCTTTGGGGAAGGGAAAAATGTCCCCGAAATTATTACAAATGATGAGGTTGATTATGATGGGTATAGTGGATACTTCTGATAAATATTATTTGGAGAGCATATACGGGGATATGGATAGGCTGTGCAACAAATATGGTGAAATATTGAGTAAAAGGGTTATAGGAAAATCGGTTGAGGGAAGAGATATTGTTGCGTTATGTTTGCATGGGAGAAAAGATGAGATCCCTCGCTTCGCTCGGGATGACAGGAAAAGCGCTCAGAATGACAAAAACGAAAGTTTTCGAGATAACAGGAAAAACGTTCAGTATAATAAAAAGCCAAATGTTTTGTTGGTGGGGGGGATTCATGCAAGGGAGGATTTTTCTGTTATGCTCTGTATGAAAATGATTGAACATTATTGTCATTATTATAATGCAAACAAAGATTTTGACGGATTTAACGTTAAAAGTATAATAGATAAAATTGATATGTATTTTGTGCCTGTGGTAAACCCTGACGGGCTTAATATAGTTCATAATGGTATTGAAGCTTCTGAAAATTATGATAAATTGAAGGATATGAAAATCTGGGGCGAAGACCATACTTATTGGAAGGCAAATGCTAACGGGGTTGATTTAAATAAGAATTTCGATGACGGTAATTGGGAAATCAGGACGTGCGTCCCCGGAACTGATGTGCCCTGTTCCGATAGATTTAAGGGATTTAAACCAAACAGTGAGCCGGAAACAGTTGCTTTGATTAGTTTATGTACTGATATTGATTTTTCGTTGATGGCGACATATCATTGCTCGGGGAATTGTACTTTTTGGGCCGACAGCGGTACACATAGTATGTTTAACGGCTTGGATGAAAGAATAATGGATGAATTGGCTGAAAAGTATATTTACAGAAAAACAAAAATAAGCCCAGATCCGAAAATTTACGGATGCGGGTTTGAAAATTGGTTCAGAGTAAAAATGAAAAGACCTGCATTTTGTATAGAGCTGTCACCTTATCAGGAGGGCGGAAAGCAGCATCCTGACTATATGTTTGATGAATTGGTGTGGCAGTATGCTAAGACGACAGGGTTGTTTTTTGCACAGAAGGCTATTGAAGTGCATGAGGAGATTTATGGTGATGTTGAAAGGTATGCGGCAATGACGAGGTAAGATTCACTTGGCAGAATGCACTTGAAATTTTTGTTGGTTGGATTTATATTATATTAGAGGAAAACAACAGATAAACTTGATTGTTGGAGGAGAAAAATGGAGTGTGAAATACTTTGTATAGGTACTGAGCTTTTGCATGGCGATATAGTCAATACAAATGCCCAATATATATCTAAAAAATTAGCGGAAATAGCTATTGATGTTCATTATCAGACTGTTGTGGGAGATAATCCGAAAAGGATAAAAAATTGCTTCGGTATTGCTTTCCAAAGAGCCGATATTGTTATATGCACGGGAGGTCTGGGACCTACTCAGGATGATATAACAAAGGATGTATTGGCTGAATATTTCGGTGTTGAAATGGTTTATGATGAAGGAAGCTATCAGCATGTAAAAAATATGTACTCTCGTTTCAGAAAAGATTTTCCTAAAAATAACATGAGACAAACATATTTCCCGGAGGGTTCGATAATTCTCAATAACCCTAACGGAACTGCCAACGCATGCATCATGAAGGGTGAAATTGACGGAAAATCTAAAATCGGAGTATTGCTTCCCGGGCCTCCGAAGGAAATGGAGCCTCTGATGGATAATGAGGTTATACCTTATTTAAAACAATTTTCCAAGATGACCGTTTACGGAGAAAAGCTAATTGTTATGAATATAGGTGAATCGGCAGCGGAAGAAATGATTCTGGATTTAATAGAAAAACAAACAAATCCTACAATTGCTCCGTATGCAAGCGCAGGAAAGGTAATTTTCAGGATTACGGCTAAAGCAGAGAGCGAAGAAAGATGCATTGATATGATTAAGCCGGTAAAGGAAGAATTAATAAAAAGGTTCGGAAAAGATAATGCTTATGTTACTGAAACCGGAAAGGTGGAGGATAGAACCACAAGACTGTTGATGGAAAAAAATATAACTATTTCCGTTGCGGAATCATGTTCGGGTGGTTTGATTTCTTCGCGATTGATAAGCTATCCGGGTATTTCAAAAGTATTTAAAGAGGGCTTTGTCGCATATAGCAATGAAGCAAAAATACATACCTTAAATGTAAAAAAAGGAACCTTGGAAAAATACGGGGCTGTCAGTGAAGAAACCGCTAAGGAAATGGCTTACGGTGCTGCAAAACGAGCCGGTACCGATATAGGTGTATCAACAACCGGTATAGCCGGACCTGACGGCGGTACAGAAGAAAAGCCTGTCGGCCTTGTCTATGTATGTGTTTATTATAAGGGCGATTATAAGGTTAAAAGACTGCAGTCGACAGGTGCACGTGATACCATAAGAGAAAGAGCTGCTACGTCGGCATTGGAACTGGTAAGAAGATGTATCGAAAAATAAATTAATTTTCATTTAATACTAACTATTGATAATTTTTAAACGATATATTTTATATGCAAGATTAGTCTGATGCCGGCTAATTTTACAAATATGTTTAAAAGTTTGACAAAACGGAGGGATACCAATGAAGATTAACAAATTTCAAACATTGCGATTTAAATTAAGTCTGATAATAATACTGTTTGCATTAGTTCCGGTACTCATTATCAGCTTCATTACCATCAACAGAATGCAGGTTAATACTGTATCGGAGCAAAAAAAATCTGCTGAAAAACAATTATCCTTGGTAAGTGACAATGTTGATGTTGTTTTCAGCGATATGCAGAACAATGTATCTTACTTTGCCGGCAGCAAGACAGTCAGGCTTGCAGACCGCACTATTACATCCTATACAAGCAACACAGGAACTAAGTCAATGACTCCAAGCAAAAGTTCGGGTGTTGAGAAGGATATTTACGAAAGCTTCCGTGAATTCGGAGAAACTCATCCGAATTATCAGTACGTCTACATGGGTACGGAACAGGGCGGATACATCCAGTATCCCGAAGGAAACATGGATGGAGCTTTTGATCCGCGCCAGAGACCGTGGTATCCTGATGCTGTTGCAAATCCGGACAAGCCCGTATTAGGCTCACCGTATTATTTTGCAACAGATGATATTGTAATCATAGGTGCTTCACAGGCAATAAAAAATACGTCGGGCAAAGTTATCGGCGTTATGGCAATGGACATGAGCCTTGACAGCCTTACATCCATGTTTGAGAAAGCAAGCAGAGATTTTTACGGATACTACATGCTTGTAGGCGCAGACGGCACAATTTTATCAGACCCTAATAACAAAGAAAATAACTTTAAAAATATTTCAGAAGTATATGATTCACAATTTGCTGCTGCAGTTACCTCAAATGCGGATTTTGAAAAGGTAAAAATAGACGGAAAAGATTACTTGATAAAAAGTATCTATTCCGAAAGCACAGGTTGGAACTATGTTTCTGTAGTTGATGAATACGCTGTGCGTGGCGTTGTGAGAAATACGGGAAAATTTGTTTACTTATCAATGGCTGTAATTTTTGCTGTAGCAGCGGCATTTGCATTAATAGCGGGTAACAGCATCTCAAAACCTGTAAATGCGGTAGTAAAATCAGCAAATGATGTTGCCGGCGGAAATTTCAACGTAAGGATTGATGTTAAGTCAACGGGCGAAATTGGTCTCTTAATAGATTCATTCAAGCATATAGGAAAAACTCTTTCAACCTATAAATCATATATTGAGGAGATATCTCACATACTGAATCAAATAGCTGACGGTAATATGAATTTTAAGCTTGAATCAGACTACATAGGTGAATTCAGCAAAATTAAGGATGCTCTTTTGAACATTTCAAAAACACTTACTCAAACACTTGCTGAAATAAAAGTAGCATCCGACCAGATAGCAAGCGGCTCTGATCAGGTCGCAGCAGGTGCTCAGGCTCTCAGTCAGGGATCAACGGAGCAGGCTTCCTCTATACAGGAGTTGTCGGCAACAATACAAGATATCTCATCGCAGATTGATGATAATGCTAAAACAGCGCAAAATGCCAATGTACTGTCAAGTCAGGCAGGAGAAGGTGTTATGGAAGCTAATTCTGATATGCAGCAGCTTATGAAGGCCATGCAGGAAATAAACGATAAATCCAATGAAGTAAGCAATATCATAAAAACTATAGACAATATTGCTTTCCAAACAAATATTTTAGCTCTCAATGCGGCAGTTGAAGCAGCAAGAGCGGGAAGTGCGGGTAAGGGCTTTGCTGTTGTAGCGGACGAGGTTAGAAATCTTGCACAAAAATCAGCAGAGGCTGCCAAGGATACAACACTGCTTATCAGTGACACCGTACAGGCTATAAGCAAAGGAACTCAGATAGCTGAAAAAACTGCTTCATCACTTAATGCGGTGGTGGAAAAAACCGGAAGCTTGACAAGCCTTATAAAAGGCATATCTCAGGCCAGCATTCATCAGGCAGAGGGTTCCAATCAGATTGCCATAGGCATAGAGCAAATATCGGCAGTTGTTCAGACAAATTCTGCTACGTCTGAAGAAAGTGCCGCTGCAAGCCAGGAGCTTTCAAGTCAGGCAGTAATACTTAATGAGCTTGTGAATAAATTCAACCTAAACGAAGAGGCGACAGAAGAAACAACACAGAAAGCATAAATTACAGGAGGGGACGGACCTTTCAGTGAAGAAAAATATTTCACTGAAAGGTCCGTCCCCTGAATGCTACATATTTGATTTTTCTATTCTTCCACTGCTTCTAATACCTTGTTGAATTCTCTCAGCTTTTGGTTTACAAAATAGAAAATACTGTCTTTTGGATATTCGCCGAATTTATCCGGTTCACCTGCAGGGATTCCTGTCAGTAATTCTAATCCCTCTTCTATTTTCTTAACTGAATAAATATGGAATCTTCCTTCACTTACGGCATTTATTACTTCATCCTTAAGCATGAGGTTGGTAACATTGCTTTCGGGAATTATAACTCCCTGATATCCTGTCAATCCGTTTAATGAACAAATATCAAAGAATCCCTCTATTTTTTCGTTTACTCCTCCTATGGGCTGGATTTCTCCCATCTGGTTAACTGATCCGGTTACAGCCATGCTTTGCTTTATAGGAATGTCTGACAGGCTTGATAATATGGCATACAGCTCAGCACTGGATGCGCTGTCTCCTTCTACTCCACCGTACAACTGTTCAAAGGTTACCTGAGCAGTCAGGCCCAATTGTTTTTCCTGTGCAAATTTTCCTCCGAGGTAACCGTTCAGAGTGAGTACCCCTTTGGAGTGAATATTGCCGCTCATTTCTGTTTCCCGTTCAATGTTGATTATGCCTTCTCTGCCCGAATATGTCCTGGCAGTTATCCTTGAAGGCAGGCCGAAGGAATATCCTGATGAGCTCATTACCGACAGTCCGTTTACCTGACCGACAACTTCTCCCTCGGTATCTATGAACACCTTTTTCCGAGCTATTTGCTGCTGCATTTTTTCTTCAATCATATTGGAGCGGTATTTTTTGTTTTTGATGGCTCTTTCTACGTGTTCCGCATCTACAAATTCTAAATTGTCGCTGTCCGCAAGCGCTGATGCTTCATACAGTATTTCACTTACAACATTGAATCTTGTAGAGAGCTTATCTTGGTCGTCTGCCAATCTTGACCCGAATTCTATAACCTTGGACATTGCTGCGCAATTTAAGTGCTTGAGATTTTCCTGTTCGCACATGGAACCTATGAAGGAAACATAATGCTGTATGTTTTCACTTGTTCTATCCATTTCAACATCAAAGTCCACATTAACCTTGAACAACTTTTTAAAATCCTCATCTGCCGAAAGGAAACGATAATACAAGAAGCTTCCAACCAAAATTACCTTTACATTCAAAGGTATGGGCTCAGGCTTCAATGTCACCGTAGGTACAAACCTGCTTTGTTCTCCTATATTTTCAACCAATGCCTGTCTGTATTTAAGTGCCTTTTTCAAAGCATCCCAGGCATATGGATCCATCAGCAAATCCTTTGCCTGCAATATTAAATAACCGCCGTTTGCCCTTTGTAAAGCACCTGATTTAATCATCGTAAAATCGGTCATGGTAGTCATCATATGATTTTTATATTCGATTTTTCCGAACAGGTTATAATAGTATGGGTTGCTTTCTACAACGACGGGTGCTCCCTTTGCATCTTCGTTATTGACGAACAGGTTCACTTTATATCGTGTGAACGGATTTTTGCTGTCCTTTGATTCCAGCAGCTTTGTATCAAATAATTCTTCCTCTTCGGAATTCTCTCCATCTTCATTAAATTCTGCCGCAAATTCTTCGTTTACTACAGACCTGACATTTCTGAATATCGTATGGTTTTCTGCCACATCCTTCAAAACGTTGTCTAAATAATTTATTATTTCTGAAATATCGGCGTATTTTTCTTTTAATTGGTTAATGAGCGGTTCTGCCGCGTTTCGTGCTGTCTGTTCTTCTAGATCCATATATTGTTCTTCTGCTATTTTTTGAGATATTTGTACATCACGTATTTTTTCATCTATTTCTTTTGCTATTTTACTTCTCTTATTGTCTATTGCTTCTCTTTCATCTAACGAAAGCTGTTGATATTCCTCGGGAGTAATTAATCGATCTCCCTTGAGAGGTATTAACAGCACTCTTTGTCCTGACTGCTGTATGCCGAAGCCGGAATCAAGAGCAAGCTTCTCTATATCTCTTAGGATTACATTCATTTTTTCGTTGGTTTTTTGTATTAGAACATCTTTTTGCTGTAAAAAAGTACTTCCTTCAAATTGCTTAGGTATATATATAGTTAAATTAGAAATTAATTTATCCATATCCTTTTGAAATTCTTTTCCCTTGCCGGGAGGCAGAGATATGGCAAGAGGTTTATCCCATTCACTGAAATTATTGATGTAACACCAGTCATTTGGTATCGGTCCTTTTCCTGACACCTTTGACACAACTGATTGCGTATATGTGCTTTTTCCTGTGCCCTGTGGACCAAGTACAAAAATATTGTAACCCGGCACATTCATTGACAGACCAAACTCCATTGATTTGACCGCTCTGTCCTGACCTATAACTCCTTGCAATATTTCCACATCCTTGGATGTCTGACAAAAATGCAATTCCTCTTCTATCTTACATATTTTCTTAAGTCTTTCTGTAGGGATTTTGTATTTGTTGGGATTAGACATAATAACCTCCTATAAAATTAAAATCATATAAATAGGGTATACCCCCAAAAATATTTTGTTAAACTATAAATTTATGGAATGAAAGAAATAAGATTTTAAAACTTAAAAAAGCAGATAACAAAAGTTATCTGCTCATAATATCATAAGAATTAAGTGGGGCGACACTCCCACATCTCCTAACAAGGGTGACGGCTGCCCGTTCCGTCCTTTAATTCTTATACTATATTTTTATTATTCTGTACCATAATTATACATATAAAATAATATTAAGTCAAGCTTTTTAGGCATCCCTTATTTATGAAATTAAATACTCTTTTACTATTCAACAAATACATCGTTCTTACATAATACTTTTCTCCCATTGAAATTCTAACAGCAATTTTAACATATTCATTATTAGTATTAAATTCTTTAACATATTCAATAGAATTATTTGAATTATTTAATCCAATATAGTCAGGTTCTGATAAAATTTCTTCAATATTATCTTTATATTTTTCATAAACATCCAAATGTTTATTTTTCATATGATTAATATTGCTTTCTCCAAGATAAATAGGCGTATCTACTTTTATATCAATATTTAAAATCTTTAGTACATCCCTATGGATTCTTCCTACTTGTTTCACGTAATACTCCACAAATTTATTTGGAATATTTTAACATATAATTCATCATAAATCAACAATAACTTGCAAATTTTAACAATAATAATTTAATTAACAAAAAATTCTTCGGTTTGGTACCGAAGAACCTTTGTTATATTGACTGTTTGTTAAGTGAAAATGCACCGATTGTAAAGAATGTGATTCCCATAACTGTTAATACCATTGACGGAAGTATGGCTGCTTCAAAGCCCATTCCGCTGCTTGCTATACTTTCTATCCCCTGCATAGCCCATTTTTGCGGTGTCAGCTCGGCTAATAGCAGCAGAGCTTTATTATTTACTATTTCCAAGGGCCACATGCACCCGCCAAGCATAGATGTGCTTGTTAAAACTATGGGAGCTATGGAGCCAAGCTGCGCCTGTGTCTTTATAAATCCGGTCATCATCAGACCCAGTGAAGTAACTGCAAAAATGAATGCGGCTGAAACCAATAATACTCCTGCCATACTGTTGCCCCAATCAATTCCTATCAGATACTTACCGCTTAATATCAACACTCCCATCTGGACTGCTCCCGTAATATAAGCAACTATCATGCTTCCTCCCAGAATGCCGGTTCTTGAAACGGGCGATATGAGCATTCTTTCCCATGTTTTATGCTGCTTATCGTAAAGAATCGTTCCTATACCGAAAACCATGGTATACATCGAGAAAAATAATGTAAATCCGATCATGGAATGCATCAATCCATCGTATCCTGCCTGTATGCCGCTTTCGGCAACCGTTGCTTTTACAAAAATTGGATTTTTATACTTCCATGAATCCATAACATTGTCATAGCTTGATGACCTTATTTTTTCAAAATCTGAATCCGGCTTAGCAGATTGAATAAAGGCGGCGGTTACATCCGCAATCCTGTTAGCTCCTGCCATTTTCATCGTAATGCCCGATACTATTTCCTGCAAGGTCAATATTACGGTATCATCCTTTATCTTCATAATTCCTAATGAAATACTCAGCCCTTCTTCAACATTTCTTTGAAAGCCTTCTTTGATTAAAAGGCCCATACTCACATTGCCTTCTTCAATATCCTTCTCTGCAGCCTTTATATCCGCCTCTTTGAACTTAAAATCCTTATATGTGTTTAATTCGCTTATTAATGCCTGAGAATAATAGCTTTTATCTTCGTCAACTATATACACCGTCGGTTTATAGGTAGTAAAGGATGCACCGAATATTGCCGTAAAACCAAGTGCCATCGCCGTCATAAATACAAATATCATCCATTCATCTCTAAGTCTAAGCAATCTTAACTTTATTACGCTTAACATTTCCGGTACCCTCCTTTCCTTTTAATACAAAAACTGCCGCCAACATAAATATCATGCCCATGGCAATCAGCATTAATATATGGTTCAAAATATCAGCTACAGCATAGCCGGTTATAATCTTTAAATATGACCTTATGGCGATCCCGTTAAGTGACAGAAAACTGAGATTTTGCATAAATTCAGGCATTACATCTATAGGGAAAAAGCTGCCTCCCAAAAGCGCCATTACTTGTATTATTGCCGATTCAAACATATTTGCCATCTTGTAATTTCCTGCCTTGTAGGTCAATGCTCCTACAAACGAGCCAAGTCCCGCTACGGCAAATGCAGACACTATACTTATCAATATGACTGACCCGATATTACCCCATTGAACCTTTAATGCAAAATGTGTAAATGTAATCATAACGGTTATTTGTAACAATGCTATTAAAAACACCGTCATAAAATTACCTGATAATATTTCAAGCTTAGTTGTTCCGGCAATAACCATGCGCTGATAGGTTTGATTGTCTTTTTCCTCTAACAGCATTCTTCCGCCAATGCCTGCTGCAAACAATATGAACATCGTCATCATACCGACGGCATAATAGTCGGCACTGTTTACCTGTTTTCTTCCTTCCATCACAACGTTATCTAAATTTACGTCAATGGACTTTATAACATCCGAGATACCTTCCATCAATTGATCTAAATTGTCAAAGCCATCATCAGAAATATTGTTGGTCATAGAGGTTTCTATTACAACATTTTTCCCTATGATTATGGTAGACATGGCATTTGAATACGCATCTATAACTGAACTGACTATTTTGCCGCTCAGGCTTTTGTCCGGATGAGTCAGTATTTTTATATCAACCTTATTTCTGAAAGGTGTCAGAAGATTTACCTTCATGTTATATATAAATTTATCAGGCAGGAGGACAATTGCCGAAACCTCTTCATTGTTTAATTTATTTAATGCCTTTTTTTCATCTGAAACCAATGTGTATTTTATAAGCTCAGATACGTCCTTACTTTCCAAAAAATCATCAAAAAAAAGGTTTTCGGGATTTATGTCTTCGCCTGAATCAATAAGTTTTTGGATTGCATCCTCACCCATACTGTCGGCAACTAAACTATTCTTCAATGATGATTCAAACATTTGATTATCGACCTTCTCGTCATAAAGCTTTACGACCGCTATATTGATAGGTTCAAAATCGGAATCACCGCTTGCAAAAGAACCTTTCAACGCCATGCTTAATATGGTGGTTAAAATTATCGGCATAAGGATCATTATTGCCAAAGCTTTTTTGTCGCTCAGTATGATCTTTAAATCTTTTTTAATAATATTAATCTTCATTCAAATCACCTAATCTCTCAAAGCTTTGCCGGTTAAGTGCAGGAACACCGATTCAAGATTCGGTTTTTTAACATCTATCGTTTCTATCATCCATCCGTTTTCCGTAACCTTTGCAATAATATCCGCTAACAAGACATCTGTTGAACTGCCAAATAAATTAATTACATTTTCATTTATTTTTGCCTCATAGACTCCTTTAATCTCCATCAGGTGATTTATGACCTCTTCATCATTTTTGTCAAGCTTAAGATTTATCTGGGTTTTTTCCTTTACTAAATCAACCAATTCCTGCTGAGTTCCCGATGCAATAATATTCCCTTCATCCATTATACAAAGCTCATTGCACAGATACTCAACTTCCTCCATGTAATGACTTGTATAAATTATAGTCATACCTTGCTTGTTAAGCTCTAATACGGTATCTAATATATGATTTCTTGATTGAGGGTCAATACCTACAGTCGGTTCATCCATTATCAGCAGTTCGGGTTTATGAAGCAGGGCTGCGCCGATATTCAGCCTTCGTTTCATACCGCCCGAATATTTATCAACTCTATCATTTAACCTGCCGTTTAATCCTATAATATCTGAAACCTCAAGGATTCTGTTTTTTAATTCCTGACCCTTCAATCCGTTCACGCTTCCCCAAAATGATAAATTTTCATATCCGGTGAGAGTGGGATAAAGAGCAATATCCTGCGGAACTACTCCAAGCCTTTGTCTTATCGGCTTTGAATCCTTCAATATACTTTTTCCTTCAAAAAATATATCTCCTTTTGTCGGTTCTATCAGTGTTGATATCATGGATATGGCAGTGGATTTCCCTGCACCGTTAGGTCCTAGCAGCCCGAATACCTGACCCCTTTTAACCTCAAAACTAATATTATTAACAGCTTTAATGTTACCAAATTCTTTATATAAATTTTCTATTCTTAACATTTAAGCACCTCTAATTATTTTTAAATAAATCTTCCATTAAGCTTGGTATGTCTTCTGAATTTTCAGTATCCAATGTATTTTCTTCGGTTAGTACAGGGAAGTTAAATGTTTGCTCTTTGTTGATATCCCAATTTTTAACGTCCAGGTTATATTCTGCACTTTTGAGAGTAATTTCTTCGTCTGCGGATTTTATTGAATAAGTTAAATTTTCATTCACTATATATCCGTCAATATCAACTAGGGCAGTGTATTTAAAATTTTCTATTTCAAATTTATCTATGTTGTCCTTAATGTTTTTTAATACTTTGTCAAAGGATATATCCACATCTATATCATCATTATTTATAATTACATTTTCATTGTAGAAGCTTCTTAGTTTATCGTCTTCAGATGCAATTTCTATTATTTCAAGTATCAATTCTTTAATCTGTTCATTGCTTAATATAATAGTATACTCTGTTGTTTTAACATCTCCGTCAGGGGTTGTGATTATTATGTCCTTCCCTTTAAATACATCCTCTTCTTTCATCAAACCAATCCATTTTTCGGCTGCTTGCTTCATAGTATCATCTGAAATCATCTGATTGTAGCCTTTTGTATCTCCATCAGTTTGCTGCATTTCACTTATCTTTATATATTTGCCTATAACCGGCAGCTTCATAACCGCTTCTTCACCGTTTATAAACATATCAAAGTCATATCCTAAGCCGCCAAAATTAAAGTAATTTCTGAATATAGCTTTTTCTGCTTCATCGTCAAATACAATATTGAAGCTTCCGCTCATTTCTTTGAAATTGTTAATCTCCCTTATATCCTCCTGAGACATTTCATCTGTGTTGAAATCTAATTTTACAGACATTTCTCCGGATGACTGACCTTTTTTAATTTGATTTGTTTTTTCAAGCGCCTTTTTATATTGTCCAAGATTATCTGTATTGCAGGCTGTCAATGTAATTATTATCAGCGCCAATGCCAATATTACGATTAATATTTTTTTCATTGTATCCTCCCTCTTTGGAACAAACCCATAATATTTTCTATATCAGCATTTTATATTATTAATTTTTAAATTTATAGTATCTTAAATCACATTTTGTAAAACTAGGATGTGACTTTAGTCACATCCTACTATAAATCATTTTTTATTGTGAACACCGCCAATTGCGTTCTATCTCTTAAATCTAACTTCACTAACACCCTCGTTATGTGATTTTTAACAGTGCCTTGACTCAAATATAGCTTTTCTGCAATTTCATGATTATTTTTACCTTCTGCTATAAGACGGCATATTTCAATTTCTCTTTCTGTCAACAATTCAGCCTTTGAATCGGTGGGTTTATCCACAATTTCATTAGCGAGCTGTGAAAACTTATCTATTACCTTAACAGCAACCTCTGATTGTATCAAGCCGCCTCCGTTATATACGGTTCTTACTGCTTTAGCAATTTCTGCCGGTGACGTATCCTTTAACAAATATCCTGAAGCGCCGTTTTTTAACGCATCATAAATATATTGGTCATCGTTAAATGTTGTAAGAACTATTATTTTTATGTTTGGAAAATCCTTTTTAATTTTAGCAGTTGCTTCAACACCATTAACCTCAGGCATCTGAATATCCATCAGAACCACATCCGGTCTGTTCCACTTGCATTCTTCGTATGCCTTTTTTCCGTTATTTGCAGTACCGCTTATTTCTATATCCTTTTCTGCTCCTAATATAAGCTTAAGACCTTGGACAAGAATATCCTGATCGTCAACCAACAAAACCTTTATCATTTATACCTCCTGTAATCTGAAAGGGGACACACCTTTAAGGATAGATACTCGTTGGAGACAGGCCTTAAAGGAATGTCCCCGTTAAGTGACAGAAAACCACTGATTATAAATCCGTTTTCGGATTTGAATTCCACATTACCGTTTAACGCCTTTACTCTTTCCTTTATACCTTTTATACCAAAGCCCTCATTTATTGTATCTACGCCCGTACCGTTGTCTCGTATACTGAATTTAACGTTGTCTTCTCCATAATTAAGTTCAATCCAAATATCTGCGGCTTTACCGTGTCTGACGGCATTAGTCATTCCTTCCTGCAATATGTGGTATAAGGCAGTATTCATATCATCGTCCTGTATTATTTTTCCGTATACATTTAACTCTATTTCAGTTCCCGTTTTCTCTGCAAATTCATCTACAAGCACTTGGATGACCTTATCAGGCAGCAATAATTTACCCCTTAGGGTTTCTACAACCTCCCTGATATCTTTTAAGCTGTCCTTTGCCGTTTTTATGGAGCTGTCTAAAAGTTCCGCAGATTTTGATAAATCTGTTTCCAGATAGTGATCTGCCATTTGCAGCTGCATAATTAAAGCAGTCATATTATGACCTAAGCTATCGTGTATGTCTCTTGCTATTTTGTTTTTTTCCTCTACTATGGAAAGTCGGCGAACCTCCTCCGTATATTCTTTCAGCTTTTTATGAGTATCCAGCAACTCTCTATACAAGGTGTCCTTCTTTTCCTTTTCTGTTTTATTGTATTGTGCAAATATTGCAATTATCATTATAGATACATTTATGAGCAGAAAAAATATAAATTGAGAGAAGCTTGATATATTGAATTTAAAGTATACTAAGTAAATAAATTTAATCATGGAAAAAACAGAAGCAACCGTTCCGGCTATAATTCCTTCACCGATACTCAATGTGATTGATGCCTCTATAAGTATGATTATATAAAATGAATGCAGAAAATAATTTACAAGCAGTCTAAAATTCTGTTCTAACAGGAATATAAGGATTGAATCTAAAATGAATAAAATAAAATAAACAGTTTTATTTTTTATGAAATATTTTATTGAGCTGTTGATAATTAACACTAAAAATATTGATATGAGTACAGCTAATCTCTGCTGCTGCGCATTTTCAAAGTATAATGCAGCAAGAAACAGCAATGTTATTATTATTGTTTTTGTAATATAAAAAAGCTTTTTATCTTTTATCATAATTGCTCCCAAAATCAGGAAAATAGTATAAAAATTATTGATTTATATGTATAAATGTGATAATATGTGTATAAGATAAATAGGTAGTCGGCATAGCTGACAGTTTACAATTTTCTAATGATAATTACCCTGCCGCACAGGGTAATTATTTTTGCCTATTGACTATTGCTACTACTAATATTGCAAATGCAATCATTAGTGAAATAGCTTCGTATGTAGACATTCGCAACACCTCCTTATGGAAAGAGTAACCTCCTTTCATCAGGATGGATCAGCTATACCCCGTTACTACCTATTTAAAATATTTTACCATATTTTTGAAAAATTTGAAAAGTTTTTTTATACACAAAAAAGAGATTCCTCATTTTGCGAATAACAAACGCCATGTCATTCCGAACGCAGTGAGGAATCTCATCTTTTTTACAATTGTTATCCTATTGTTGCGCTATTTTTAAACCATCTTCTCTGCAACCTTTTTTACAACAAACGTTGCAACGTGGTTTGCAAAGCTTCCGGAGCCGAATCCGGCATCATAACCTAATTCCTGTGCCAATTCGTGAGAAATACGAGGACCGCCGCATACTAATATTATTTTATCTCTTAAGCCCTCTGCCTCCATCATTTCAACAAGCTGAGTCAGATTAGCGATATGGACGTCTTTTTGAGTTACAACCTGAGAGACCAAAATAGCATCTGCCTTTACTTCAATCGCCTTGGCGATAAGCTCTTCGTTCGGAACCTGACTGCCCATATTGATTGCCTCTATACCCTTGTATCTTTCAAGGCCGTAATTACCGTCAAAGCCCTTCATGTTCATAATCGCATCTATACCAACCGTGTGAGCGTCAGTACCTGTACAGGCTCCGACTATTACGACATCTCTTTTAATATTTTCACTTATATAATCCTCTACTTCATGTCTGTCCATGAATTCCATACTGACTTTAGGAACTTCAATAGTTGTATAATCAACAGTATGAGTACATTTACCGTACATTACAAAGTATGTGTATCCAACTCCTAAATCCTTGGAATAAACTACGGCCGGATCATCGAAGCCCATTTTAGAAGCTAACTGTCTTGCCGCCTCACATGCTTCATCACCGTATGGTACAGGCAATGAGAAACTCATTTGAACCATTCCGTCATTCAGTGTATCACCGTATGGTTTTACCTTAGTTAAATCAACCTTCTGGATACCTTCCATTACCTGTCACCTCCCAATAGTAAATCAATGAATGGGTTAAAATAATTTTCATGCTTTTCTACAACGCCTTCTAAGCCCTTGCCACCCGCAAAGCTTCTTTTTACGCCGCCGAATTTACCTTTTTCGATTGTATCAAATATACCTTCATTTTCGATATCACGCAGTAATTCTTCTGCCTTAGCCAATACTTCCTGTGCTCTTTTTTGAATAATGCCGTCTTTTTTGAATTCCACTTCTTCACCGATGTCTCTTGCATTATTAAAAATGTATTGAGCATTTTCAATTGAAAGCATTCTGTCCTGAAGGTGAGGAGTATGGATTGCTTCCGTAGGCATACCTAAGAGCTGAATGCCCTGATGAGTCCAAACAGATATAAAGTTGAATAATGCATCCTGCAAGTGTCCCTTGAATATATTTCCTGTCATAAATTTAGTAGGAGGCATATATTTTAAAGGTGCCTTAGGGAATATTTCTCTTGCCATCTGTGCCTGAGCAAGCTCATATAAAAATCCGTTTTCAAGTGTAGGATTCATTTCAAAGGCATGACCTAAACCCATTTGCTCTTCGGGTATACCTGCTTTTAATGCAAATTGTTCGTTTATAAACTGAGAAGCTAAGACTGTATGTGCTTCTTCAACAGCATCTGCCGTTGTTAAATAGTTGTCTTCTCCCGTATTTATGATTATACCTGCAAAACCGTTAATGATTCTTGAGAAATATTGATCAACCAATGTTCTTTGCATGTTGATATCTCTGAACAATATGCCGTAAAGGGCATCATTAAGCATAACATCTAATCTTTCCATTGCGCCCATAGCTGCTATTTCAGGCATGCAAAGACCTGAGCAATAGTTACAAAGACGTATATATCTGCCTACTTCTTCTCCTATTTCATCAAGTGCTCTTCTCATAATTCTGAAGTTTTCCTGAGTTGCAAATGTTCCCCCGAATCCTTCCGTAGTTGGTCCGTACGGAACGTAGTCTAACAAGCTTTGTGCTGTAGTTCTGATTACAGCTATAACATCAGCACCCTGTCTTGCTGCTGCCTGTGCCTGGATAACATCCTCATAAATATTTCCCGTTGCAACAATTACATATAAATATGGTTTTCTGCCTTCACCGATAGTATTCAGATATTCATTTCTTTTTGACCTGTTATTTTTGATTCTGTCAACCATTTTTTCAGCAACTTTGTAAACTGCTTCCATGATTTTATTTTCATCAGCTATTGGCA
This sequence comes from Sedimentibacter hydroxybenzoicus DSM 7310, assembly GCF_013403245.1. Lineage (GTDB taxonomy): Bacteria > Bacillota > Clostridia > Tissierellales > Sedimentibacteraceae > Sedimentibacter > Sedimentibacter hydroxybenzoicus. The sequence goes on from NZ_JACBNQ010000021.1 coordinate 21,594, forward strand.
GCCTCGTTATATCGATTTCTCCTGCACTTACTCCTTCAGCTATTTCCTGGGGAGCCTTGCCTGTTTGTACCATTGCATTTCCTAGCCAGAACGCAACTCCTCTTGATAGTCCGCCGCCTTCTTTTATACTGTCCACCAGCACATTCGGTAACGGCTTATCGATTTCATCCACACCGTCTACACCCATTAATCTTGCAATTGTTCTTTCAACAGTTACAGTTGTGTTCTTATCGATAAAAAGCTGGACGTTTTCTGCTATACGACCGGCAGCTGAGCGAGCACTGTCGATTAGCGCCGGGTTTAAATTTAACTTGCTTTCCATATTTCCTCCTTTCAATTTGGGGACATTCCTCTATCCCTCAAAGACTTTCTCTCTGAGAAGAGGTGTGTCCTCTTTCCGTTTTTTCAACTTGGGGACATTCCTCTGACCCACAGAGACTTTCCCTAAAGAAAGAGGTGTGTCCCCTTTCCTCTATAGGTAGTTTTCTGCGTCCTTTATGATTCCCTCGTATATACCTGACATCTTTGCTATTTTTAAAGCATCCTTTGGTATATCTTTTTGATATTTAACCTCTATTAATCTATAGTCCATGTGACTTGATATTTGTTCTATATTGTTAATTTTATATAAATCCTGCTCGTTTAAAAGATTAAGCCCCGCAACCTGCAGATTTTGTACTTCATCATCGTTAGCAACATTATCATAATGTGTTGTAAGCACAGTTATGCACGCTTTCTTTTTCAGGTAATTAACTACTGCTTTTGTAATTGCATAACCTTCCTTGGGATTAGTACCGCCTGCAAGCTCATCAATCAAAATCAGACACCTTCTGTCTGAGTTATCCAATGCCTCTTTTAAATTCATTATTTCTGCCCCAAAGGAGCTTAGCCCTTTTTCAATGGACTGATCATCCCCGACAGAAATATATATGTTATCAAACAAGCAGACTTCCGCATATTCACAAGGAACAAACAACCCAAAGCTTACCATGGCTGCAATTTGCCCAATCATTCTTAATGATACAGTCTTGCCGCCCATATTTGCACCTGTAATGCATACAACATTTTTACGTACATTGATATCGACAGGAATATACTCCTTATGCTTTTCCTTTAATGCTTTTTCAAGCTTAAGATTTCTTCCGGCTTTAATTATTATTTTAAGCTTATCTGTCACTATCGGTTCAATTGACCTTGTCTTCTGAGCATAGTTTGCTTTGGCTATAATATAGTCGGTTGTACCTATTACACGAATATTATTTTTTATTATATCATAATAGCCTTTTATTTCCTTGGAAATATTTTGTCGAATTATGAACTCCTCTTCTTCTTCCTCATTCTTCAGATGTTCCAATTTCTTTTCTAGTTCATCTATTTCATCATTATTCTTAATTTTAAAAATAATATTTAAATAATTTTCTCCCGAAACTCTCAAATTGCTATCTTGTAATAATTCTTCAGCTCTTTCTTTTTGTATCTTGCTTATTGTAACTTCATCTTTTAAATTAAATTTAATATTATATTTTTTTTCAATTTCTTCTTTTATTTTTTTCTTCAATACAGCAATATCTTTATCAGCTTGTTTTTTTTCTGCTCTTATTACTTTTAGTTTTTCTGAATATTCATCATATATATAAAATGTGTTCAGCTTTTCATTTGCAGGGTCTAACAATTCATAAAGCTGCGGCAGGGGCGATAATTCTAAATCTCTCAATGATAAAGTTTTTAAAATTTTATCCATTCTCTCTATTTGAATAAGGAAATTCTTTATTTCAAACAATTCAACTTCATCTAATACCTGGTTACTCTTTGCCCTCTCTAATGTTTCATATATGTTCTTAATATGTTTGAGCACATCAATGATATCACGCCTTTTAGGAGTTTCAATAAATGCCCTAATTTTATTGAATTCTTCTTTTAAGTCTGCCTCCTGACCTATCCTAAACGGCTTGAACTCTGTTTTTACTCTGATACCATATTCTGTTATTGGTTTAATCTCATTAAAAATATAATCAAAGTTTATATTTTTAATAGTACCTTCATCCATAAAATCAGCCATCTAAATCACCGCCCGCAACCACATCAATTATTTTAACCCCGTGAAGATATTTTTCCATTTCTGACTTAAATTCAACACTGTCAAAAAAATATCCTGTGGGGGATATTGGATTTAAGGTAACAGCAACAACATTAACCGGTTGTAATACTTCTACCCTAAGCCCTTTTCTCCTCATTTCATTCCAGACATTAATGTCTGCAAATATTTTTGTTCCATCCTCTATAATTATTTTAATGCCTCTTAAATACTTATTACCCTCTATATCCTTTAACAAGGATGTTGTTAAAGCTCCCTTAATGAAAATATGAGTTGTATTTTCATTAATTAATTCATTTATTTTTTTGCCTCCGGTAATACTTGTTTTTATATCAGGTATAGAAACCTCTCCTGTATTCTGAATAATACAGGTTTTATTATGTTTATTTGCAATATATATCGGCTCATTGTCCGCTTTATTTAAGGTAAGACACTCTACCGAATGTGCTGTTTTTTCCAAAACTTTTTTCATATCCCTGCTTAATACTGCTCCTGTTGCAATAATGCAAGCATCTGTTATTACGGGAGATGAAACAGCCTTCCTGTCTATAGCTCCATCAATAAATACAATTTGTGCGCCATAATGATTAAGTTTTTTGCTTATTTTTTTCATGTCCAAAGCACTGACAGGTCCGGCAATCTGAATATTGCCTCGCTGTCTGACCTTAACTATTATGACTTCACCCATTGGAGTGTTTATACCTGTCGTTTCTAATATTTCTGTCCTGGCACCAGAAAGAAGCAATGTATTTTTAGCTGTTGCCACAATCATTCCTTCTGTTACTAAAATTGAAGGTTTTTGAGTTTGCGTAACAAGGTCCGTGCTTTCGCCATCTCTTCCTGTTGAAGTGATGCCAATTCTTATTCCTGATTTTTCTGCCTCTTCTATGAGATAATTGAGCGTAACCGTCTTTCCTGCATTCTTTGCAAGCCCCACGATGGATACCGTCGCATAGTTGTTTTGTCTTATAGCTTCAATTATATTCATAGTTTTCCCTCTTTACAATGAACATTGAAAAATGAATAATTGTAGTTAGTATTTGTGCTTCAGCACAAATACTTTCATTAATTGTTAAATGTTCACTGTTCCATGTTCATTATTCACTGTTACTTGTGTGTTCTTTCTCTTCTTGCCAATTTTGTTGGTTCAAGTGCTAATTCATTACCCTGTAATAAACCGGCAACCCCCGTTAACGGATCTTGTTTCTTGCCCTGACATACGTCACAAGTACATTCTAAATCAGGTATGTGCGGCTGAGTATAAGTTGTAATAACGCCTTCATAGTTTCTTAAAATAACCTTGTCTGCTGATTGTGACAATACATAATTAGGCATTACAGGAATCTTTCCTCCGCCTCCCGGTGCATCAACAACAAATGTCGGAACTGCATATCCTGATGTATGACCTCTTAAGCTTTCAATTATTTCAATTCCCTTTGCAACAGGTGTTCTGAAATGCTCAATACCAAGTGAAAGGTCACATTGATAGATATAGTATGGTCTTACTCTGTTCATTACAAGTTTATGAACCAATTCTCTCATAATGTGAGGGCAGTCATTAACACCCCTTAATAAAACTGATTGATTTCCTAAAGGAATACCTGCATCAGCAAGCTTTCTCAATGCTTCCATTGATTCAGGAGTGAATTCGTTCGGATGATTGAAGTGAGTATTCAACCATATCGGATGATATTTCTTCAGCATATTTACCAAATCATCCGTAATTCTCTGAGGTAAAACAACCGGTGTTCTTGAACCGAGACGAATAATTTCTACATGAGGTATTTCTCTTAATTTTTTGATAATGTATTCTAATTTTTCATCGGAAACTAACAGACAGTCACCACCTGATAACAATACATCTCTAACCACAGGTGTTTTTCTTATATATTCTATACACTTATCGATATTGTCCATTGAAACTTCATCATCACATTGTCCTGCAAATCTTCTTCTTGTACAATGCCTGCAATACATTGAACATTGATCTGTAATTAAGAATAAAACTCTGTCAGGATATCTGTGAGTTAATCCCGGTGCAGGTGAATCGGTATCTTCATGTAATGGGTCAAGCATATCTGCCGGACTAACATGAGTTTCAACAAATGTTGGAACTGCCTGCATTCTTATCGGATCTCTGGGATCTTCTTTATCCATATGGGCTGCGTAATATGGAGTAATGCCCATTCTGAATTTTTCAAGAACCTTAGAAATATCTTCCTCTTCCTGTTTTGTGATATTGATTATTTGTTTGATTTTTTCAACTGAGTCAATTCTGTTTTCAACCTGCCATTTCCAGTCGCTCCACTCTTCGGACTTAACATCCTTCCATAGCTCAATTTCATTGTAATAAGCCATAATAATACCTCCTGTAATAATTTGTTTTACATAGAAATTAGTCATCCAAAGAGCTTGATTTTAAATTCAAGCTCTAAGATGACACTTTATGTTATTAATTTTTTATGCGTATAATCTTGTATAAAGGTCCCTTAATTCTTTGCTTTCTCTCATTATCTGAATAGATGTATCTGCATGACCCTTTGTATAGCCGTTTCCGATTATCATGTTAACGTCTTTACCTACACCTTCAGCTCCTAAAGCAGCTTTTGTAAAGCTTGTTGCCATACTGAAGAAGTAAACAGTTCCTTCGTCTTTTGTTGCAAGTATTGCTGACATTTCACAGTTTGGTCTTGATACGCAGCTGATTACCAAATCACATAATTTACCGTCAGTTGCTTCCATAACCTTTTCATAAACTTCAATTGCATTTGTAGCATCACCTGCTATACAAACATCTGCTAATCCAAGCTCTTTAACAGTTGCCAATGAAGCTTCTCTGTGTGCCCAGCAAATAACTTTACCTGTTGGACCGGCTTTTTTCTTTGCTTCGTACAAGCATAAAAGTCCTGATTTACCTCCACCGCCAAGTACCAATACAGTATCTCCCTCTTTAACTAATTTTATAGTTTGTGCAGGAGCTCCTGCTACGTCAAGCACCGACAACGCAAGATTTTCCGGAATGTCTGAAGGAAGCTTTGCATAAATACCGCTTTCAAATAATATTGCTTTACCTTTAATATCAACCTGATCAATATCTTTTCTTACTGTTAATATTTCTTCAATTACAAGCGGTGTTAAAGATAAAGAAACCAGTGTAGCAATTTTGTCTCCAACCTTTAAATCTGTTTTTCCTTCCAATGCAGGTCCTATTTGCTCAATAGTTCCTATAAGCATACCGCCTGAACCTGTTACAGGGTTTTGATGCTTTCCTCTTTCAGCAACGATACCCTTCATAATTTCTTTAATTTTTTCTACGTCGCCGCCTGCCTGGTCATTGATTTGTGTAAAGCTTGCAGAGTCTACATTTAAAGTTTGTACGTTTATCAAAATTTCATTGTCATAAATCTCCATTGTGTTATCAACTTTAAGTGCAGGCTGTGGCAGCACTCCTTTTGGTTCAATTACCCTGTGTGTTCCGTATGGGTTTCCTTTTTTAAACATGGTACCTCCTGATTATTTTAATTAATGAGTTTTTGGGTTTATTCAATTTGATATAATGCAATTATTATGCCAATTTTATTAGAACATTATAATAGCTAATTTTCAATAATTTTCCCGGTTTGTTTAACAGTTTGATTTGTAAGTGCCGAAAATTCAGCTTTTTGTATTGCTCTGCAATTATTATTCTGCTATAATGTTATTGTTATTATATCATTTAACATTAATTATATATACACATAATATAATGTATGAAATAATAAGCGGGATTCACAATGGGCACTAAATTTATGATCGACAGTGAATAAATAAATTTGTACTTTGAAACTTGGATCTCAGTGAGAATTTTCAGAATTAGAATAAAGGGGCAAATTAATGGATAACAGACCTATAGGAATTTTCGATTCAGGAGTTGGCGGACTTACCGTAATGAGAGAGGTTATGGAGCAGTTGCCATACGAAAATATAATATATTTAGGAGATACGGCAAGGATACCATACGGCTCCAAGTCTGATCAAACAATAAAAAAATATGCCAATCAATGCTCATCCTTTTTAATGAGCAAGGATGTAAAAACTATAGTTATAGCATGCAACACTGCAAGCTCAATTGCATTGGAGAATGTACAAAATAACTTTGATTTACCTGTACTGGGGGTTATTGATCCCGGAGCAAGAAGCGCCGCTCAAGTCACAGAAAATAAAAAAATAGGTGTAATCGGAACAATTGCAACAATTAACAGCAATGCATACCAGCAAAAAATTATGGAGTATCTTTATGATGCAGAAGTAATCGGTATTCCATGCCCTCTTTTCGTGCCTATTGTAGAAGAAGGATGGGAATATTCAAATATTGCAGAATTGACTGCAGAAAAATATTTAGATGAACTAATTGAACATGAAGTGGATACTTTAGTATTGGGATGTACCCATTATCCGATACTTCGATATACCATAAGAAAAGTTGTCGGTCAGAATGTAAAATTGGTAAACCCCGCCTTTGAAACAGCAAGAGATTTAAAGAGGCTATTAGAAGAAAACAATATGCTAAATGAACATTTTGACAAAGCCAGATACGAATACTATGCAAGTGATGCACCTGAACGCTTAAGAAGGATAGGAGGCAATTTCTTAAAAAAGGAAATTGACAACCTATATGAAATTGCAATAGATAAACTTTAATAGGAGGATGAATATTGAATAAAACAAAAGTGAAAATCACGACTACACAAATACTTGATGAAGCAGGAAATGAAGATAAAGTAGAACTATTGACTGAAGCAACCAGGGAATTCACCGGAGATTGCTTCATCTTAGATTATGATGAAAGCGAAATTACAGAAAGTGAAGGAAACAAAACAAGATTAAAAATTTATAAAGATAAATTAATTATGATAAAAATGGGTACATTCTCCACTAAAATGGAGTTCGAAAAGAATAAAAGTTATGCCAACATGTATACAACACCCTATGGAAGCTTTGATATCAGCTTCAAAACTATTATATATGATTATTATCTTAATGAATCTGGAAACGGTTCTGTATATATTGAGTATAAAATTATATTTGGCGAAGCAGAAGAAACAATAAATAAAATAATTATTGATATTAATTAAACAAATTTTTCATTATTTTATATAAACACGAACATTGTTGCTGATTTTTCGGCATGATATGCCTAATATTGAGCACCAAAAAGGAGAGCTTATGGAAATAAAATATTTTGATGCCTTAATACAGGCTATAGATATTATAAATGATGGAATTCACATAGTTGATGCAAGTGGAAAAATAGTTTATTATAATATTTCAGCTAAGCATCTGGATGAAATTGATGTAGATAAAGCCATTGGCAGGCATATACTGGAGGTTTATCCATCGCTGACTTTTGAGACAAGTACTTTGTTAAGAGTTTTACGAACAGGTAAGCCTATTTATAATGTTGAGCAAAATTTTGTAAATTACAAGGGTGACAAAATATCTACCTTAAACTCAACAATTCCAATCTTTTATAACAACAAAGTCGTAGGAGCCCTGGAGGTATCAAGAAATATTACTAAAGTAAGAGAGCTGTCGGAAAAAATTGTTTCCTTACAAAATGAATTATATGAAAAAAATGAAAATCATGGGAAGCTATCTAAGCCATCCGCAAAATATACCTTCTTAGACATAATAGGTCACAATAAAGAAATACAAAAGCTTAAGGCATTGGGATTAAAAGCGGCGATTTCAGATTCACCCGTTATGGTTGCAGGGAGCACAGGTACAGGTAAGGAGCTTTTTGTACAATCAATTCATAATTCCGGCAACAGAAAGTACAAGCCATTCATAGCTCAAAACTGTGCCGCTCTTCCGCCTAACTTATTGGAGAGTATTTTGTTCGGTTCTGTAAAGGGAAGCTTTACGGGAGCCGAAAACAGACCCGGATTGTTTGAGCTTGCAAACGGCGGAACACTATTTTTAGATGAAATTAACTCCATGCCCTTAGAACTGCAGACAAAGCTGCTACGAGTTATACAGGATGGAAGAGTCCGAAGGGTAGGTTCAAGCAACACCATAGATGTCGATGTAAGGATTATATCTGCCATAAATACTGATATTAACAAAGTAATTGAGACTAAACAGCTTAGGCAGGACTTGTTCTTCAGATTAAATGTTATAACCTTGGTTATACCTGAATTGTCCAAACGAAAAGAGGATATACCAAGCTTAGCCGACCACTTCATACAAAAATACAATGAAAAATGCAATAAATTTTTTAGTGGAATCTCCAGAGAGGTGCTGGATATATTTTTAGATTACAACTGGCCCGGAAATGTAAGAGAATTGGAGCATGCCATTGAAAGTGCCATTTCTTTGTACGACGGTGAAATTATCAGAGAAGAACATCTTCCGTTCCAATTTAAAAATTATCAGTCAGATAACAGCTACACTTCTGATTCAAGCGCAATACAACCCTTAAGTCAGGCAATTGAAAGAGTTGAAAGGGATATCATTTTATCTGCATTAGAGCAGACAAGCTACAATATATCCAAAGCAGCGAAGCTGATTAACGTACCAAGGCAAACACTGCAATATAAAATTAAAAAATTAGATATACCCTCGTAACAATGCAAGACCCAGAGGGACAAGGACCCAGGGTCTTTCTTTGTGTCTTACTTATCTGTAGCTTCTGCGTATGTTCTGGTTTTGTCTGTTGAATAAATTCCTGTGTTTTCAACCATGCCTTTTTCTATAAATTCAAATAGCTTCGATTTTAATTTTATATCCTCTAACCCTCTTTTTGTTTTGATTGCTTCGATTTCTTCAGCCGTCAAAACCTCCTGAAGCTTTCTTTCTGTTTCTATGTCAAATGACGGTTCTGCTTTTTTATCCTTTCCGAAATCAACAAAGCATAGAGGGGGAAACATTACACACCACCAATTATTGCCCTCTGCCTTACCAATTTCAATTCTCACCGCATCGTAATAACCTTCAGGCAAAACTATATCTTCATACATTTTTCTTGGAAATTTGAAATTACCATAATATACATTGACCTCGTAATCATATCCCTCATCGTTGATAATTTCTTCTGCTTCAGCTCTGATATCATTTATTTTTGTGATAATCACATCTTCACTTTCATCCTTGGAAGAAATATTTTCAAATTCATTGTTGAACTTATTTACTATTTTATTTCTGACTTTATATTTAAGCTGTTGATCATAAACCGTGTCCGAATTTGCAACTACATGCAGCCTTATAACCTTATCGTTTATTTTTGTCATACCTGTATAAGCTTCGACCGTGTACGCAATTGTTATTGAAATAATCACAAATATAGCTGCTATTATTATTTTTTTATTATAATTCATTTGTCCTCCTTCTTAAATTAAGGACATTTCTCCTATCCCCAGAGACTTTCCCTGACATAAAGAGATGTGTCCCTTTCCTCTAAATTATTTTACTAAGCCGGTACTTTTAATAACCATGTCTAAATGTATATTTATATCTGCCGCTTCAAATATCTCGTCATATTTGTCAGCAATTTTTTCATAATCCTGCTTATGGTACTTGTATAAATCCTCTTTAATCTTTAACAAATCTGCTCTATAAGAATTTTGCAGTTTATCTAAGGTTTTTTTGGAAACCATTAAAATATTTTTTGTAGCTTCTTCCTTGATTTTGTTTAAATAGCTTTGATCCTCAAGCTTATTGCTTCCTATGATAAATGAATCTATATAGCTATACAACGTAACGTAGTAGTCAACCTTCAGTTTATCATTGCTTAAATCCATCTTTTTTGTCATCGTTATATCTACTGCACCTAATGAAACATTTGTATCTTCGACTGTAATATTAACATTTCTGATTGTAGCTTTACTTGGGTTCAATAAAACCATAATTGAAGATACCTCTTCCGGTTCTAAAAAACCTATTAGCTCATACTCTTTAAAAACTCCTGCTCTTTCAACCTTTAAGCTTTTATCATTGATTTCTACAACCGGTATCATTGCATTCCCAGTCTTGCCGAGATCCAGAATTGCTTCATCAAAGGTATAGATGTCCTGGTAACTTTCCCTCTTTAACTTAATGAGCATTTCGCTTAGAAAGCGTCCCACAATTGGATTGTGAGGTATTTCGGTATTAATAATATCCTGTGCCTTTCCCTTTGCTATACAAATCTTAACCCTCCTGTTCATTTGAGGTGAACGTTGAATTTCATCAAAAATTCTTTTAACTGCTTCTGAATCTCTCGCTAAATCCTCACCGAGTACAATTACCTGCATCAATCTGTCTGAAATTACCTTTTCTGAATGAAGGTAGCTTGTGGCGTAAAAGTCGGCAAAGTTAATACAATCCTTCGTATATACCAACCTTTGCTCTTCACTGCCCTCATTTATTTTCGGGATCTCGGATGTAAAAGTCAAGTTCTTTGCATTTTTATCGATTCCAACCGCAAATATATATTCTCTTTTATTTATTTCAACACTGTCCCAACAGCCCGTCAGCACTATTGATGTTATAATTGTTATGAATAAAATTTTTATACTTTTCATTTGTACCTCTATGATGATTTAAGAATAAACATGTATTTGTCTTCCTGAGCGCTTAAGCTCGAATGATCTAAGCATTTGAAAATCTGAGATTCTTTACTTACGCTCAGAATTGTCACGTATCAGCCACACCAAGATAAACGAATAACTCTGTATTCGTCATCCTGAGCGGTAGCGAAGGATCTCAGAACTTCAAAACCGGAGATTCTTCGCTGCCGCTCAGAATGACAAGGAATGTACGTTATTGGTTTATTCAAAGCAATGACACAAACCGTATATTATTATCAATTATTTTTTACTTTTTTAAATTTTGCGTCAACTAAAGCGGCAATCAACGGAATAAGTAAATTTAAACCGCTGAGAATGATTATCGGCCATTGTATATATGGAAACATCATGTACATTCCGGGCAGAACCGCTGCCATAAAATATAAAATCGGTATCTGCATATAAATAAAAAATCCGTCTTCTCTTGTTTTAAATGTTTCCTGCATTGCTATATTCGTAAAATATGCAATAATGCATATGCAGGAAAATGTAACTATAATTTGAAAACACAAGCCCACAATTTCAGTACTTTCAAAGAAAAATCCGGGTATATTTACATATTTCATAACGGAAATGAACGGCCATACCAAATGTACTGATTCTTTTATGCCAAACTTAACAATTATCATCAGATAGCAAGCAACATACAAAATGGTACTGAATAAAATAAATTTTTTATTTATTGACCTGTTGTTTTCCTGGACAGTTACTTTACTATTTGAAAACAACAGTATTGTAAATCCAAAAAATCCAAGTATTGCTCCCGGTACTGATTTTAAAACACCTTCCACATCAGCCGGATATATGGGGAAGACATTTGAATAATCAGCATAATACGTTGAAAATATCATAATAAAAATATATGGTATAAAGGCAATTAAAACCGTTATTGAGCTAATGTTTGCAATTGTTTTTATTCCCTTTTTAGTTGCATAGCTTGCCGTCAGTAATATTACAATAATTATTGAACCTAAAGGAGTTCTAAACAGCATCATCAGTTTTATTTGCTCGGCAAAATCCTTCATCAATATACTGTTTGCAATTAAAAACATAATTATGTAATAAATTCCGATTGCTCTCGATATAAGCCTAGGAAATATTTTATTCGATATACTTAAAAAAGAATCTTCTTTATATTTAAGCAGCAATTTATTAATCGGTTTTAACGAAAAATATAATACGACAGCAGCAATTATTATCGTCATCCATCCAACCGGTCCGTCTATTTCCGAAAGTAAGAGGGGCATAAGTATTGATTGAAATGCAAATGACACTAATATTAAAATTGATAAATTTTGATATGGAGTAATATCCTGATTAAACATTTATTTGCCCTTCTCCTTTTCAACCTGCAAATATGCAGGCTTTCTGACTAAATTGTAAATTTTAGGTCTGATAACCGTATCCTTTAAATCACTTCTTCTTTCAACAAAATGAGTCATAGGTGTCAAATAAGGTACTCCGAAGCTTTTCAGGGTGCACAGATGTATAATCAGTATGCATAGACCAATCGAAATACCAAATAATCCGAAAAACGAAGCAATTACAATAAACCCAAACCTAATCATCCTCAGCGATGTACTGAAATTGTAGCTTGGTATTGCAAAGGAAGCCAAGCCGGTCAATGCAACTATTATTACGGCAATAGGTGTTATTAATCCTGCTTCAACTGATGCTGAACCAATAACCAAACCACTTACCAAGCCTATTGTTGAACCCACTGGAGTCGTAATCCTTATGGATGCCTCTCTCACGAGCTCCATTACCAGTTCCATAAGCAACGCCTCAAAATACGGAGGAAATGGTACGTTAGCTCTTGAAGCAGCTACATACAATGCAAGCTGTGTAGGAAGCATATTCGGATGAAATTGTACCACAGCCACATATAACGCAGGTAACAGCATAACTATAGGCAGAGCTATGTATCTTATCATTCTTATCAAACATGACAGCATCCATCTTTCATAATAATCCTCCGATGACTGCATAAAAGATATAAAGGTTGCAGGTGCCATCAGTACAGTAGGAGTATTATCGACTGCAATTACAACCCTACCTTCAAGCAAGGCAGAAGCTGCCGCATCCGGCCTTTCTGTATTTTCAATCTGAGGAAACGGTGAGTAAGTATCATCCTCTATTAATTCCTCTATGTAGGAGCTCTCTAAAACTGCTTCTATATCAATATTATTTATTCTTTTTTCAACTTCGTCCAATACGGTTTTATTTACAATGTCTTCTATATATAGTAATGTTATGTCAGTCTTGGATCTACGACCAACCTGCATATATTTTACTTTTAATTTCGGATCTCTGATTCTTCTTCTGATAAGGGTTATATTTACCTTCATGGTTTCAATAAAGCCGTCTCTTGCACCCCTGATAAGCGTTTCAGCAGCCGGCTCCTGAATTCCTCTTATTTGCCAACCTCTTGATGAAAGCCATACTGCCTTTGAACAAGTTTCTATAAACAAAATTGTTTCTCCGGACAGAGCTTTATCCACACATTCCTGTAATGTTTGCACAGTGCCTAATTCAGTTATGGCAATATTTGAATTCAAAATTTCATTTTGTAATTCTTTTCCACTGTCCTTTTTTAAGCTTTCTAAATTAATGGATTCCATTAAGGTCTGAATTGCATACTCACTTATAGAATCCTTGGTAGTCATGCCATCAACATAAAAAATCAGTATATTTAATTTTTTATGTTGTCCTACCTTCATATTACGAAAAATTATGTCATTAGCATCCTTGAATACTTCCTTTAGAATGGTTTCATTCTTTTTTAAGTCAATATCCACATTAATATTAGTTAAATTCTGATAAATCCCCATGATATCTCCTAAATATTTTTAGTCACAATTAAATATTCTTAGTTACAATAGCAGCTATTGCAATTAATCCGTAAATAATTCCCGTAAATCTGACAATTTTGTAATCTCTGTGAAAATTTTTCCGTTTAAGTCCCTTGCTTGTTCTAAAAATTAATATATAGCTTATTATTAAAAAAATAATTATAACATCGCTGTTTAAAATTGGTTTTATATGATTAATTAAAGACATAATATTTCCTTTCTATTGATAGGAACATTCCTACTATCACGCAAAGACTATCTTATGAAAAGAGGTGTGTCCCCCCTTCCTCTTTAGTAATATTTGCAAAAACTTTCTATTTATACTAATAATTTTTATTCTGTTCTTATTTGAAAGTGCGGACAGATATTTGTCCTCAACAGAAGAAAACAGTATTACTAATTCGCTTTAATGGAACTGATTTGATGCGAATTAGTTTTATACTGTTCTTATTTGAAAATACGAACAAATAATTGTCCTTAATATAGGAAAACAGTATTACTAATTCGCTTTAATGGAACTGATTTGATGCGAATTAGTTTTAGTTTGTCCAATAATATGGAATTAATACATTGTATTAGATTAATATGTTTTATTGAACTTTAATGTGTTTTATGTTAAAATTAACTTGTATATACACTATATATGAATATTTACACTTTAAGCATAATATCATTTAGCAATTAATACTTTTACAATATATTTGGCATGATTATTGCATCTTATTATGTAAATAAAATTTAGGAGGAAAAACATGAAAAAAGCAGTTATCGTTTCAGCAGCAAGAACGCCGATTGGCGCATTTGGTGGTACTCTTGCACCATTATCAGCTGTTGATTTAGGCGTAATAGCAGCAAAAGAAGCTATCAAAAGAGCAAAGATTGAACCTGCACAGGTAGAAGAGGTTTATTTTGGTAATGTATTAGGCGCAGGATTGGGACAAAATGTTGCAAGACAGGTTACGCTTGGAGCAGGCATCCCGGTAGAAGCACCGGCAATGACAATTAACATGGTTTGCGGCTCCGGTTTAAGAGCAGTCAGCATGGCAGCACAATTTGTTGAAAGCGGACAATGTGATATAATTTTGTGCGGCGGAACAGAAAGTATGACAAATGCTCCATACTTATTGCCAAAAGCAAGATGGGGACATAGAATGGGCGATGGAAAAATAGTTGACTACATGGTTTATGATGGATTAACAGATGTTTACAATCAATACCATATGGGAATTACAGCTGAAAATATCGTTGAACAATGGGGACTTACGAGAGAGGATCAGGACAAAATAGCTGTTCAAAGTCAAAACAGAGCAGAAGAAGCTCAACAAAACGGAAAATTTAAAGAAGAAATAATTCCGGTAGAAATTCCTCAGAGAAAAGGTGAGCCAATCATCGTTGATACGGATGAATATCCAAAGCATGGAACTACAATGGAAAAGATGGCTAAGTTAAAACCTGCATTTAAAAAAGACGGAACAGTTACAGCAGGTAATGCATCGGGAATAAATGACGGAGCAGCAGCTTTAATCATAATGAGCAAGGATAAGGCAGAAGAGCTTGGTCTTGAATATATATGTGAAATAGCAGGGTACGGTTCAGCCGGAGTTGATCCGAAAATAATGGGTATCGGACCTGTGCCTGCTACTAAAAAAGCACTGGCTAATGCCGGATGGACTGTAGAAGATTTAGATTTAATTGAAGCTAACGAAGCATTTGCGGCTCAAGCAGCGGCAGTTATCAAAGATCTTGGTCTAAAGGAAGAAATAACAAACGTAAACGGCGGTGCAATAGCTCTCGGACATCCTATAGGAGCATCCGGTGCAAGAATATTAATTTCACTTATATATGAGATGGTAAAAAGAGATGCGAAAAAAGGTCTCGCTACATTATGTATAGGCGGAGGAATGGGAACAGCGCTTTTAGTAGAAAGAAAATAAGGTTATTTAGATGAATCCTTCGCTACGCTCAGGATGACAAATTCAAGCATAATGTCATTCCGAGCGTAAGCGAAAGAAACCCTAACCCCTTTTCAATGATGATATCTTTTGCTACTCAGAAGATATCATATATATTTTTTAATTTTATTTGTCAAAATTATAACAATAATATTAAATGTATAATAATTTATAGGAGGCAAAAAATTTATGATTAACAAAATTATTTCTATCAATGAAGCTATTGAAAAAGTACAAGACAACATGACTATTATGGTTGGCGGCTTCTTGGCTAATGGCTCTCCAGAGAGCCTGATCGATGCACTTGTTGCAAGTAATGTTAAAAATTTAACCCTCATTTGCAATGACACCGGTTTTCCGGATAAGGGTGTCGGAAAAATGGTAGTAAGCAAACAATTTAAGAAAATAATTGCTTCTCATGTTGGTACAAACCCTGAGACTGCAAATCAAATGAATTCAGGAACTACAGAAGTTTGCTTAACACCCCAAGGTACATTAGCAGAAAAAATCAGATGCGGAGGAAACGGTCTTGGTGGATTCTACACACCTACGGGAATCGGTACTGAAGCTGAAGAAGGAAAAGAGAAAAAAATTATTAATGGCAAAGAATATATATTTGAAATGCCGTTGAGAGCCGATGTCGCACTTTTAAAAGCTTCTGTTGTTGATAAAAAGGGTAATATGGTCTTTAATAAAACAACTAAAAACTTTAACCCTATCATGGCTACAGCAGCCGACTTGGTAATAGTTGAAGCAGAAAAAATTGTTGAAGTGGGAGAAATCAATCCGGAGCACGTTATGTGTTCAGGAATATTCGTAGACTACATAGTTGGAGGTGGCAAATAATGAACGAAAAAGCTGTAATAGCAAAAAGAGTAGCTCAGTTATTGCACGACGGTGACGTTGTAAATTTAGGAATAGGACTTCCTACAATGGTTGCAAATTACATACCTGAGGGAATGGATATTACTTTTCAATCAGAAAATGGATTTTTAGGTTTAGGTCCTGCACCGGAACAAGGAAAAGAAGATTGTGAATTAGTAAATGCGGGAGGTATACCTTCATCAATAGTGCCCGGAGGTATGTTCTTTGATAGCGCTACATCCTTTGGAATAATCAGGGGAGGTCATGTCGATGCTACAGTTTTAGGAGCAATGGAAGTTGATGAAAAGGGTAATCTTGCCAATTGGAAAATACCTGGAAAGATGGTTCCGGGAATGGGCGGAGCGATGGATCTGGTAGTTGGAGCGAACACTGTAATAATTGCAATGGTTCATACTCAAAAAGGTAAACCAAAAATTTTAAAACAGTGTACACTTCCTTTAACTGCAAAGGAACAAGTAAACATAATTGTTACAGAAATGGCACTGATGAGAGTTACTGATAAGGGTTTAGTTCTTGAAGAATTGGGACCTGAAGCAACAGTAGAGGATGTAATTGCCGCAACAGAAGCAAAATTGATAATTTCTCCAAATTTAAAACGCTTTGGTTTAGATGAATAGATAAAATCAAACAGCCCAAATTAAAAATTTGGGCTGTTTGATTTTCTTTTTTAATTTCAGAGGATTTATAAATTTGCCGGTTTTGTTTTAAGTGTCAATGCAGCCTTTTGCTCATTGCCATTTCTTAAAAATGTAATTTCAGCATTATCACCGTCTTTATATTCGTACAATTTTATTTTCAATTCCTGCATGCTGGTTATTTTACTTCCGTCTATTGCAATTATTACATCACCTACCTGCAAGCCGGATATTGCAGCAGGAGAATCCTTTATTACTTCTGCTATAACAACACCATATTCAGCTTGAACTTCTATTCCCAATGCTGTTTCATAGGTTTCAACTTCAACACCTGATATACCTACGTAGACAGTAGTTAATTTACCTTCTTTTATTATGCGCTCTATTATCGGCTTTGCCGTATTTATCGGAATAGAAAAACCTAAGCCCTCTGCAGTTTTTATTTTTGCAGTATTTATTCCAATTACCTGACCCTTGGCATTAAACAAAGGACCGCCGCTGTTTCCCTCATTGATAGATGCATCTGTTTGAAGTAACGGCTCTATAACTGTTCCGTTTTCAAAAATTATAGCTCTGTTTAATCCGCTTATTATACCTTGAGTAACTGTTCTTTCGAGATCCAATGTCATTGGATTTCCTATTGCAACAACCGGTTCACCTACCATCAATGTATCGGAATCTCCTAATTCCACAACAGGTAAATTTGTTCTGTTTATTTTTACCACTGCTAAATCAAGAGATTTATCATACCACAATACTTCACCAACCTCTATTGAACCGTCAATCAATGAAACGGTTATTTTTTCATATTTTCCATCTTCAATAACATGCGAATTGGTTACAATATATCCGTTAGAATCTACAATAAAGCCTGAACCCATGCTTTGGGATCTTTGCGTCTGAGGTCCAAACCAAGTGTTGACTTGCTTGGTTGTCTGAGTAGTTATTCCAACTACTGCTTTTTGTGATTTTTCTGCTACAGCAACTGCAAAATAAACATCATCAGTCAAATTTATATTAACATCCTGAGCCATAATAGGTTTCTCTGCACCGCTTTGATTAACATTTAATTGACTGTATACAAAATACCCGCTTGATAAACCACCGATGATAGCCGCGATCAATGCGACTGCCACATATCCGAAAAATGTTTTTTTCTTGCCTCTTTTCTTAATCGGCTCAACTTCATAATCACGCATTACAAAATTTATACCTCTGTGTTGATCATCATTAAAATCATTATGCGTCTCGCTATTAAAATTATAGTTTTCATTAAATTGATTTTTGTCGTTATAGTCCATTTTATATTCCTCCTACAATGAATTATATATGTTGTATTTACTTATTCTTCCACCTTATTTTTATATTATCATTAATTTCTTTAATGAAACTTAATTTTAATAAAAAAAGTCACCCTGAAAAAGAGAAATTTCCACCTTAAAATCATGGGTAATTTCCCTATTTACAGAATGACAATATGTTTTTATTTATTTTTGAAATCCAAATTCATGTGAACAATACCGCACACGTCTTCTACAGGCATGGAAAATGACAATCCTCTACCTTCTTTGTTTAAACCGACTTCATTTCTGATTGCGTGCATAATTTGTTTTTTATCTTCACGCTTTGCAAGTATTAAAATTAAATCCTTCTCCGGCTGAATAGATATTCCAAAAAACTTTTCAGCTTCATGTACTCCGGCTCCTCTTGCATTAAGAACTGTTCCTCCGGTAGCTCCCGCACTTCTTGCAGCATCCATTACTACGTCATCAAAGCCACGATTTACTATTGTAATTATTAAATCAAATTCTTGATATTCATCTTTTATATCTACCATTATCTCACTCCTTATCATTATTAATTATACTGCTTATAAGCTCTAACGCTACGGCACTGTCAACGCTGCTTATAGGTATAGAAAAAGCTATACCGTTACCGGGTTCTTTTAAATTAAATTGCTCTCTTAAATTGTTTATAATTATCGGAACTTTTTCTTCACTGACAACACTTAGGATTATATCCTTATCTGTTTGGCCTAATCCGAGATAATTTAATATTTCTGATTTTGCTGTGCCTTTTCCTAAAGCAATTATGTTAAACATAATTTCATTTTCTCGCAGCATTTCAGTAATCTTTTCACCATTACCTCTGTTAACTATAGTGATAAACAATTTTATATTTTTAGGTAAGCTTATGTTGTTCATTATTGCTCACCTCCTTCAAGATCTATAATTTCATTACTTTCATCTTCAGTTATATTTTCTTCAACCTTTTCAAATTTACCCACTTTTAATTTATAAACAACTCCGAGAATTTGAATCGTAATTAACGGCGTCATTGCTACCATCGCTACCAGACCAAAAGCATCAGTCAGTATATTTCCACCCACTGCATCTGCAGCACCCATTGCAAAGGGAAGCATAAAGGTTGCAGTCATAGGACCCGAAGCCACACCTCCTGAGTCAAAAGCAATACCAGTAAATATCTGAGGTACGTAAAACATCAATAATAATGCAATGGCATAACCGGGTACTATAAAGTACCAAATGCTTATTCCTGTAAGAATCCTAATCATAGCAATTCCTATTGATACTGCTACCCCTAATGAAAGAGATATCAGCATTGCCCTTTTAGAAATCGCACCACCTGTTACTTCCTCAACCTGTTTATTTAATACATGTACTGCCGGCTCGGCAGCTACTATGAAAAATCCCATTACCATTCCTATAGGTATCAACATCCAATTGTAATCCAATCCTGCCAATGCATGACCTATATAGTTCCCGGCAGGAAGGAATCCGACATTAACACCGGTTAAAAATACTACCAATCCTAAAAAAGTATATATTATTCCCACCGATAGCTTTATCAAATGAGTTTTTGGCAGTTTCAAAAAAATAAACTGAAAAATAATAAATGCAATAACTATTGGTGATAAAGCCAAAGCAACTTCTTTAAAAAAGTGGGGAAATTCATGCATATATATATTTATAATGTCCCTGAAGTTACTTACCTCAGCTATTACAACTTCTTCATAACTTCCGGATGTATTGTAAAACAATCCGAGAACCAATACGGATAAAACCGGTCCTACAGAGCAAAGTGCCACCAATCCAAAGCTGTCATCATGAGCGCTCTTTCCTCCTCTGACCGCAGCAACACCGAGACCTAAAGCCATAATAAATGGAACCGTTATAGGACCGGTTGTAACACCACCTGAATCAAAGGCAACCGGAACAAAATCATTTGGTGTAAAATACGCTAATATAAAAATAATTGCATAAAATACTAATAATACATAGGAAAGCTTTATTTGAAAAACTATACGCAATAAGGAAATTACCAAAAATATACCTACACCAAACGCAACAGCTCCAATAATTACATTATCGGCAATTGAAGGAACCTGACCGGCTAAAACCTGTAAATCCGGTTCTGCTACGGTAATCATAAACCCCATTAAAAAACTTATTATGATTAATGCCATCAATTTACGTGATTTTGTAAGCTCTGCGCCAATTCTTTCTCCCATCGGCATCATTGATATATCCGCACCAAGCGTAAACAGACCCATACCTACTATTAATAATATTGCTCCTGTCAAAAAAAGCATAAACAGACCCGTTGGCATAGGCGTTAATACAAAGTGTAAAATAACAACTATGATAGTTATCGGGAGCACTGATGAAAGTGATTCTTTAATTTTTTCAATCAGATTATTCAAATAGAAATTACCTCCGCGTTATATATTTAAAAAGCAAGTTTATTCTTAATATTAAGTTTATATTAAATAAATTCGGTAGTCAATAGTTTTATTTTGTAAAGTTTTAGCTCTGATTTTTTTCTATTAGTCAAATTTAAGAATTGGAAAAAATGTTTTCAACTCATGCTAAATAACCTTAACTAAATATTTCTTCACCATTTTAACAGGATGATATGATTGTTTGGCTTTTCTCAGCCCTTCATTACCCGTATCCTCCTGCCTGTTTACAAGTTCGATATCAGAGAAGCTCTCCATTAAAAATATTCTGTTTAAAAAAGAATATATACCTTTATAAGCAATTTCTCCCCGTTCAACATGGATGACAGCCATTTTATCATTAACCTTTTCTCCAACAGCAAAACCAGCTAAATTCCCATCTACATAAATTGCAATGGATTTAAGGTCAAAATAATGAAGCTCACCGCACAAATCCTTAATTGCATCTATTTCCATAAGCATTTCTTTATCTACAGTTACGGCAACCTCATCATGCCATTTATGTAAGAGTGTTAAACAATCCTTTATTACTTTTTCATTATCTAAGGTTTTTATTTCATAGCTGTAAGATTTATTGAATGAATTGAAATGATTTTTTTTACCGTGATATTTTTTGCCCCTTAATTCTATCAAATCATTAATACTATAAACATATTCAAAATCATCCACATCTTCAATTGCTTCAATTTTATAATCAGTGTATTTTTTTAAGTCGTTTAAAAATTCTTCATCAACATCGCCGAACAAATACTCCCTGTCAGTATAATTTTGATTTCTTGTCTTTAGGGTCTCAACAAGCTCCGTCAATCTTTCTTTATTGTATCCAAAGGGCTGAGCATAAAATGTTTCCTTCCCTTCTTCATTTTTTTCTATAATCAATGTATCATCAAATATTGCATATTTTACATTGTTAAGCTTTCTCCACATATATAGTGATGAAAACAAATATTCATACGATTCTAAATTTTCTTTATCTACATAACTTTCTATAATTTCTTTATCTTCAATTGTAAGCTTTTTAAAACTTATAATTTAAATCATCTCCCATGCATATAAAATATTGTATGTGTTAATTAACTGCTATTATTATAGTATCATCATAAAAAATATATTTCAACACATTTATAAATTTATTTTATAAAGTCACTTGACAAACTAAAGTAACTGTGCTATAGTAAAATAAAAAGATTGGGGGTAATACTATTTTATTAGTTTTTATTGAAGGATTTTTATCTTTTTTTTCGCCGTGTGTACTTCCTCTCATCCCTGTATATATCAGCTATTTAGCAGGTAACGGAAAAATAATAAACAGTGACGGCACTATAATTTATAACAGAAAAATAGTTTTATTAAATACATTGTTTTTTATAGGCGGAATTTCAAGCGTATTTTTCCTGCTTGGTCTTTCATTCTCCGCATTAGGTACTTTTTTTAATCAAAATAAAGAATTGTTCAGCAAAATTGGCGGCATAATAATTATTATTATGGGTCTGATACAATTAAACATACTTAAATTAAATTTTTTGAAAATGGAAAAAAGATTTCACCTTGATTTAACAGCTGTAAAAATGAACCCGATAATCGCATTTATAATGGGATTTACATTCAGCTTTGCATGGACACCATGTGTAGGTCCTGCATTATCCTCAGTTTTAATATTGGCATCGAATGCTGAAAATATTTTTTCAGGGAATGCTTTAGTATTAATTTATACACTTGGCTTCATAATACCTTTTATAATATTAGGTTTATTCACTACTGAAGCACTTAACTTTTTCAGAGAAAAAAGAAACCTGGTTAAATATACAATTAAAGCAGGAGGAATTATCTTAATTATAATAGGTATTATGACCTATACCGGAACTTTTACTACAATAAGCAGATATTTTGCTTTTTAGAATAAGAGGCACACATCTCTTTTTGTCAGGGTCAGTCTTTAGGATGGAAGAAATGTCCCCGTCAGGGGAAGAGGGAGTGAAAATGTGAGAAAACCACAATACAACATACAATGTAACATAGCGCAGACTTTAAATATTATCGGTGATAAATGGTCATTGCTAATCCTGCACCAACTGCTGATAGGGCGTGAAACTTATAAGGAAATACTTGATGGCTTGGAAGGGATACCGACAAATTTATTGTCTGATCGTTTAAAAATGTTAGAACATGATGAATTAATATATAAGGAGCTATATCAAGACCATCCTCCAAGATACAAATATTCTTTAACAGAAAAAGGAATGGATTTGGTAGATGTATTCAACAGCTTGGTACTGTGGGGCGAAAAGCATTTAAATAAATGTCATAAAAAATTGGTCCATAATAAATGTCATCACACAGTGGAATTAAAATATCATTGCCCTGAGTGCAACATGTATATTGACAGTGATGAACTTGAAGTAATTGAACCAAATGAGTGAGGTTAATATGGGAGATATAACAGATATTATAATAGTCGGTGCAGGACCGGCCGGCTTATCTGCTGCGGTCAATGCAGTAAATAGAGGAAAAACAGTCCGAATTTTTTCTAACAAAGAAAATTACCTATCTAAAGCCGAAAGAGTAGATAATCACTTAGGTTTCTACAATATAAGCGGTAAAGAGCTTATGGATAAATTCAAAGAACATGCAGAAGCTATGAATATAAAAACAGAAGAAGGAAAAGTGGTTAATATCCTTCCTATGGGTGAAAGCTTCATGGTTAACATAAACGGTGAAATATCAGAAGCAAAAAAAATAATTCTTGCTATGGGTGTTTCGAAGGTAAAAGAACTTCCCGGAGAGGGAAGATTATTAGGAAGCGGTGTAAGCTACTGTGCAACATGCGATGGAATGCTTTACAGAAATAAGAATGCAATAGTTTGGGACCAATCAAACGATGCATTGGAAGAAGCTAATTATTTGAACAGCATTGGTGTTAACATAACTTTTGTTTCAAAGAAGGCACGTTCCGAGCATTTAAATGGAAATATTAAATATGTAAGCGGAACAATTTCAGAAATATTGGGGGATTATTCAGTAGAAGCCGTTATTATAAACGGAGAAAATTTACAGGCAGACGCAGTTTTTTTACTTCGGGATGCAGTAGCTCCAACAGCATTAATAGATGGTCTTGAAACAGAAAGCGGCTTTATCAGGGTAAATAAAAATATGGAAACAAATATTGAAGGAGTTTATGCAGCCGGAGATATAATAGGCAAACCGCTTCAGTTATCAAAAGCTGTCAGTGAAGGTCTGATAGCTGCACAACATGCAGCCATTCAAATAGATATACAATAAAATAAATATTAAATTCATAAAGGAGAATTATTATGTCAGAAAAAATAAAATATGTAAACAGTGCAAAGGAATTTGATGACTTGTTATCCACAGAAAAATATGTATTGGTAGACTTCTGGGCTACATGGTGCGCACCATGCAGAATGATAGCACCTGTTATAGAAAAATTAGCAGATCAATATGACGGAAAAATAACCGTTGCTAAAGTTGACGTTGACCAACAACAGGAGCTTTCAATCAGATACGGCATACAAAGCATACCAACTGTTGTCCTATACAAAAACGGTAAAATAGAAGCAAAGGAAATCGGCGTAAAACCGTTAAATTCTTTCACAAGAATGCTCGACAGCCACATAGCTTAAAAAGACCCAGAGGGGACGGACCTTTTTGTGGCTGCAAGCACCGCAAAAAGGTCCGTCCCCTCTGGGTGGGTTATTTCCATTCGCTTTTCAAAAGACCGTACAACAACAAATCATATCTTTTATCATCCCTCAATACAAACTCTCTATATGTACCTTCTCTTTTAAACCCTGCCTTTTCATATAAAGAAATCGCAGCAGTATTAAATTCCAGTACATTTAGCTGTATTCTATGGAAACCCAATTTATTAAATCCATATTCAAGCAGTAATTTTAAAGCTTCCTTGCCATAACCCCTGCCTCTTACATATTTATTCCCGATACCGATAAAAAGAGTGGCTACCTTATTTTCATTAACTATGTCATCAAAACCCGCAATTCCTATTATTAAATTTCTATCAAAAAGCTTAATTGCAAAAACATCCGATTCTTCATTTTTTTTATAATCTCCGAATGTTTTATTAACTTCGTCCGCTGACTGAGGAATTGGAGGCATATAATCATAAAATTTTAAAAATTCAATGTCTTTAAACCACTCGTAAATATATACCATATCATTATCTTCAATTCGTTCTAATTTTATTTCCATGACAGCTCCTTGCAGGTTGTTAAGTTTTATTACCTTTATATTAAATTTTCCGCCATGTTTACCAGATCCGCTGACATAGCAGTCAAAGATTGAATTGAAGCACTTACTTCTTCTGTTGCAGCTGCTATTTCATTAAGAACTGAAGATAATTCTTCACTTTGTTTGCTAACTTTTTCATTATCAGATTTTAATTTTTCCAATATATCTGCAATTCTTTTTGTTGACACAGTGCTGTTTTCTGCTAATTGACTTATTTCACCGGCCACAACATTAAAGCCCCTCCCGACGTTGCCTGCACGTGCTGCTTCTATGGAAGCATTTAATCCTAAAAGCTTTGATTGTCTTGATATATTGTAAACTGTATCGACGATTTTATCTGTTTCCTTTACTGATTCTAAGTTATTCTCTGAAATTTGTTCCATTTGATAGCTCAGGCCTGCCACTTTTTCCAATCCGGCAGCATTTTCTTCCATAGCTGCTGTAATTTGTTCTATTGTTGTTGATAAATTCTGAGCCATATTTACTAATCTTTCTTTGGCATCCAATGATTCCGCAACTATTATACAACCAATAACCTCATTATCATCAAATAATGGTATGGCACGCCCCATATAAGGAACTCCATATACTTCGCGAGGAACCTGTCGTATAACAGATTTTCCACTGTAAATAGCTTCTAATGCCACAGAACCGTCCTTTAATATCTCACCTTTTTTTAAGTTAAGGTCTATCGTTTTGCCGGGTAGGGCAGCTACTATTTTTTCTGTATCACTGATTGCAATATTAAAATCTGCTGTCATTAATTTTTGAAATATTTCTATAAAATCACCCAGTATATTCAAATATTCTCTTTTCAATCTCATAACCTCCGCAAATGTTATAATGTATACGTTTTCTATTAGAAAAACGGTTCTTTTAAAATGGAAATAAAAGAACCGTCGCCTTTATATTTCATTATTTTTTTCGTATAATTTCTGTCCAATATCCATCAGGGTCCACGATAAAATATATGCCCATTGATTCATTAACAAATTCAATACATCCCATTTCCTGATGCTTTTTATAAGCTTCTTCGTAGTTATCCGTCTGCATAGCAAGATGATATTCTTGTTCTCCCAAATCGTATGGCTCGTTTCTGTCTCGCATATAGGTAAGTTCTAATATGAAATCAGTTTCACCATCTCCTAAGAAAACCAATGTATAGCTGCCATCCGCAGCTTCTTTTCTTCTGACTTCCGTTAATCCAAGTGCCTCCTGATAGAATTTTAAGCTTTTTTGTAAATCTAATACGTTAAAATTAAAATGATTAAATGTGAATTTCATAGCTCTCCTTTCTGACAGGGACATTCTTCCTATACTCAAAGACTTACTCTGATAAAAAGAAGTGTGTCCCCCTTCCTAATTTACTTTGATAATTACTGTGCATCATTGCTTTCTTCTATGATGTCATTTTCAGTATTTATATTTATACCATTTGTCAATAGGTTTAATTGCTCTAATATGCTTTCTAACTTTTTCAAATTTTCACCGTATGAAGTCCAATCACCTTTTTGTGATGCTTCATTTGCCCTGTTAAATGCAATATTTGCCTGATTAATTAATTCATTAATATTTGTATTATCATATTCATTTTCCTGTGGTGGTACAGGTTTTTCCGGCTGAGTGCTTATTCCGAAAATTCTTTCTATTGCTATATCAAGAGTTGGCTCCATTACTATTTTATCACCAAATGAAACAACAACCATTTTCATTTCCGGGAAATTGCTTTCTGTATCAGATTTTAAATAAATAGGTTCTACATAAAGTAACGAATCTTCTATCGGAACAACTAATGTGTTCCCCCTTAAAACCGTAGACCCAACCTGACTCCACAATGTAAGCTGTGATGAAATAACAGTATCCTGATCAATTTTTGTTTCTATCATGTTTGGACCCGGTATCGTCTTTGTTTTCGGGAACTCATACAATACTAATTCGCCGTAATTATCCCCGTCATTTCTTGCCACCAATAA
The DNA here is from genome assembly GCF_013403245.1 of Sedimentibacter hydroxybenzoicus DSM 7310. GTDB lineage: Bacteria > Bacillota > Clostridia > Tissierellales > Sedimentibacteraceae > Sedimentibacter > Sedimentibacter hydroxybenzoicus. The sequence goes on from NZ_JACBNQ010000021.1 coordinate 48,597, forward strand.
CGAAATCATATTGTCTTTATTTTGCGGTGTATATTGTGTAGTAAGCAAAAATTCTACATTTTCTTCATCCGGCAGCTTAAACATTACATAGCTTGAACCAACCGGTTCTTCGCCGTTATTCATATATTTTTCATTTGCTATATCCCAATAATCCTCTCTACCGAAGAAAACCGTAGGATTTTCAATGTGATACAATCTATACATATCCGATTGTACATCAAAATATATTTGAGAATATCTGATGTGGCTCTTTAATCCTTCCGGCATTTCGCTCATAGGCTTTAATAAATCCGTAAATATTTTATTGTAGGTCTTTATAATCGGGTCTGTTTCATCTGCTATATAAAAGTCAGTTGAACCGTCATATGCATCTATTACAACCTTTACCGAGTTTCTCATGTAATTCACATTCCAGCCTTGGTTAAGCTTATCTGTCGGTTGCGAATATGGATATCTGTCGCTGACAGTAAATCCTTCTATAATCCAATATAATTTACCGTCTTCTTGATTAATAACTATGTACGCATCTGGGTCATAGTATATAAAAGGTGCTATTTCTTGAACTCTTTGAATAATATTTCTGTTCAGCAATATTTTACTTTCAGAATCTATATTATTTGAAATTAATACTCTGTAGCTTCCTTTTCTTATACTGAACAATATTCGATTTACTAAAGAGAGCTTAATACCTGCATCTCCTTCATAGAATGTTTCAACATTGTTTGAGCCTGATGGATAATCAAATTCTTTTTCATCCGTATTTACTATTATGTATTCGCTTGCTCTTTCACCAAAATATATTTCTGGTCTGTCAATCATAATATTTGTATCAGTGGTCGGCGGTATATTCTTAATCAGCATTTCCGGTTGCCCTTGAGGAGTAACTTCATTAACCTGTGACATTGTTATACCGTAACCGTGTGTATATTTCAAATATTGATTAACCCATGTTCTTGCCTGTTCATTTAATCGATTTTGATCAAGCTCTCTTGCCGATAAGAAAACCTGTTTATAAACTCCATCTATATAATATCTGTCTACGTCTACATCATTAAATACATAGTACGGTCGTATTCCTTGCAATTGATTGTAAACCTGAATTAACGGTTCCTGATCGTTAATTCTTATATTAGCAATAACCTCCTGGTTATTGTTTATGTTTTCTATGGTTAAATTATCATTTGCGGGAAATTCTATAAGTCTTACATCATGTAAATCATAGGCATTTTGAGTGTATTTAATACTGTATTCCATATATTTTGTTTCTTTTGAAAGCTGATCCGGCTCTACAACAAAATTTTCAACTAAGCCGGCTAAGCCGGTACCTATTATTGAAATTGCTATCAATGCGGCAGGAACCGTCAATGCATTCTTAAGATTCTTTTTCCTTGCACCGATAAAGAACGTAACCGCCGATACAAAACAACCTATACCTACTATCCTATAAATGTTCAATGTGATATTTATATCTGTAAATCCGGCACCGAAAACTCTTCCTACTTGAGAATATAATAAATCATAGCTTTTTAGTAAAATTCTTATACCTAAAAATATAAATACAAATACACCAATAAAGGATAATTGATTAATTATTTTTTCTGCAAATTTTTTATTTAATACTGAGCTTAAGTCAAGTTGATGAGGATTAAATCTCATTTCTTCAAATTTACTTGATACATTTTTTATACTGTCTTTAATGGACAAATAACCATAAAAAAATACAGTTACGGCAATTAGCAGGAATAAAATATTGATTATGTAACCTATGACTGTATTAATCAGAGGTAATTTGAATATATAAAAACTAATATCATTATTAAAAATAGGGTCAAAACTATGGAAGCTCTCACCATTATAAAACTGCAATATTTCAAACCACATTGTAGAAACTATATTAAATGTAAACAATAAACTTATGATAATTGAAATTAATTTTATCCACAGATTAATTTTTTTATTTCTGTTTGCATCCACAACTTCAACTTCTAAGTCATATTTCTTTTTTAATTTTCTTAAGAACAAGTACAGCAAACCCAATGTAATGATAAAAATCGGTATGGTTAGAATAATCTGTGCTTTCAATTTAGTAAAAAATGTTTCTGTATATCCAATTTCTTTAAACCACAAAAAATCTGTTACGAATTTTACCGTTGTCCCGAAAAAGTTAATAACTAAAAATAATACTATAATAAAACCTATTGTAAAAAATTTTCCCCTATTTTTCATAAAACCTCCCTCTTTAACAATTGCATAACGATAGCACAACAATTACTGAACAATAGGACAGTAATTAATATTTGCTATAATTTCCTTATATTTTTTCTATTGTTACCTATTAAATTCCATTCTTAATTTTTCCAAAGATTTCTTTTCTATTCTTGATACAGTCATTTGAGATATATTTAATTCTTTTGCTATTTCACTTTGAGTTTTATTTAAATAAAATCTTTTAACTATAATTTCTTTTTCTAATTCGTTTAATTTTTCCATGGACTTTTTAATAAAATCTTCATTTTCAATAATAGCGAAATGTTTATCGTCTTGTCCCATAACATCCATTAATGTTAAATCACTTTCATCGGCGGAGTTATCAAATTTTTCGTCCAAGGACTGTGAATTAAACATTTTACCTGCCTCAAAAGCCTCCAGAACTTCTTCTTCCGTACTGTCTATGTACTCGGCAATTTCCTTGATAGTCGGCGCTCTGTTTAATTCAATACTTAATATATTGCTGTAATCATTAACCTTTTTAGATATCTCCTGAATTTTTCTTGGCACCTTAATAGACCATCCCTTATCTCTGAAATATTTTTTTATTTCTCCTAAGATGGTTGGTGTTGCAAAACTGGTAAATTCAAACCCTTTTGTTATATCAAATCTTTCAATTGCGTAAATTAATCCCATGCAGGCAATTTGAAATATATCATCATGCTCAATACCCTTATTGTTATATTTACGGGAAATTATTTCTGCCATGTACTTATATTTTTCAAATATTTGATTTCTTACTTCAATATCTCTCGTTTCATGATATAACAAAAATAAATCCTGATTTTTAATAATTTTTGTATTTTGGATTGCTTCGCCCATATTATCAACGCCTATTCAAATTATTTAATACATTTTTCAAAAGTAATTTTCTTATTTTTTAAATCAAAATTATAATTATCAGACAAGCTTTCAATAATCATAATACTCATATCACTTAGGCTATCATCATTGATAATGCCTTCATTTAAATCAGTTACTTCAACTTTTATGTTATTTTCGCTGATTTCATAGCTTATATTTAACTGCTCTTCAATTTGTACAACATTATTTATAAAAAATGTACAAATTTCAGAAATTATTACTTTAATGTCTTCGATGTCATCTACATTGAAACCCTTTAAATTAGCCACAGCTGACGTGGTTAATCTGATTGTACTCATATATTCAGATTTTTTTGGTATTTTTAAAAAAATATTATCCATCATATCACTCCTGAATATTGAATATTTTATTTAATCCGGTAATATCAAATAATTTGTAGATATTTGGTTTTAAATTAGTAATTTTAATATTCAGATTATTTTCTTTGAGCTTTTTATAAATTCCCATTAAAATACCAAGCCCGGTTGAATCAATATAATCTAAGTTATTACCGTTGATTAAAATATCTAATTTTTTTTCTTCAATCAATTCATAAATTTTGTTTTTCAGTGCAGGAGAAGTATATATATCTACTTCTCCTATTGGTTGTATTTCTAACTTGTTATCTGAAGTTACATCGTACTTAATTTCTAAAGACATAATTACCTCCACTTTATTCTTCTTCGGTTTCTAAATCTTCTTCTGAATAAATTTTCGCAATTGAAGCAACTTTATCGTCATTATTCAATCTCATTGCAATAACTCCCTGAGTATCCCTGCCCATTATTGAAATACCTTTTGCATGCATTCTGATTATTGTGCCGTTGACACTTAAAAGCATTATGTCATCTTCTTTTTCAACTATTAACGATCCCACAATTCGTCCCGTCTTTTCATTAATGTTGTGCGCCTTCATGCCTTTTCCGCCTCTGTTCTGGCATCTGTATTCCGATGAAACAGTTATCTTTGCATAACCTTTTTCTGTTACAGTCAATATATATTTATTATTTTCTTCACTTTGATTAATAATGCTCATTGAAACAAGTTCATCATCAGCTGATGTAGTTATCGCTTTGACACCCATTGTGTTTCTGCCCATATCTCTGACATCACTTTCATTGAATCTTATTCCCTTACCATATTTAGTAACTATAAATATATCCTTGGTACCGTCAGTTTTATTTACGCTGATAAGCTCATCATCATCAGCTATTTTAATTGCAACAAGGCCTGTTTTTCTTGAAGTGTCAAATTCATTTAGCTTAGTTTTCTTAATGATACCTTTCTTAGTCGCAAATATCAAGAATTCATCGTCATTAAAATCTCTGATAGGAATTATTGCTCTGATTTGTTCATTAGTATCGATACCTATTAAATTAATAGCAGCCGTACCCTTTGCCTGACGTCTTGCTTCAGGAACTTCATAAGCTTTAATTCTGTACATTTTACCCTTATTCGTCATAAATAACAAATAATCATGAGTCGAAGTTATAAATAAATCCTTTACAAAATCCTCTTCTCTTGTAGTAAGAGCTGTTATACCCTTTCCACCTCTGTTTTGAGCTTTATAAGTATCTTCAGGCAATCTTTTGATATATCCGAAGCTTGTAAGAGTAATTGCTACATTTTCTTCTTCTATTAAATCCTCTACTCCTATTTCACCTTCGTCTGCTATTATTTCAGTTCTTCTTTCGTCATAGAAATTATCTTTAATTTCTTTTAATTCATCCTTAACTATTTGGTCAACCAAATGTTGATTAGCAAGTATTTCCTTAAATTTATTTATCATTCTTATTAATTCTTCATATTCGGCATCTAATTTTTCTCTTTCCAGACCTTGCAAGCGTCTTAATCTCATATCTACGATTGCTCTGGCCTGAATTTCAGATAAATTAAATCTTTCCATTAATTTTTGTTCCGCATCGTTATATGAAGCTCTGATTATTCTGATAACTTCATCAATATTGTCTATGGCAATCCTCAAGCCTTCAACTATATGAGCTCTTGCTTCAGCCTTATTTAAATCATACTGAGTTCTTCTTACTACAATTTCTCTTTGATGCTCTACGTAATAATGAATCATATCCTTTAAGTTTAAAACTTTTGGCTCATTATTAACTAATGCAATCATAATAATACTGAAATTATCCTGCAACTGAGTATGTTTATACAAATTGTTAAGTACAATATTAGGATTGAAATCTCTCTTAATTTCAATAACAATCCTCATACCTGTTCTGTCACTTTCATCTCTTAAATCGGAAATTCCATCTATTCTTTTATCTTTAACCAACTCGGCAATTTTTTCAATTAACCTTGCTTTATTTACTATGTAAGGAATTTCAGAAACAATTATCCTGCTTCTGTTGTTTTTCATTTCTTCTATTTCAACTTTTGATTTAACCTTTACAAAGCCTCTGCCTGTAAGGTAAGCATTTTTAATATTATCTTTTCCTTCAATTATAGCGCCTGTCGGAAAATCAGGTCCTTTAATATATTTCATTAATCCAAGAACATCAATTTCCGGATCATCTATATATGCCATTATACCGTTTATAACCTCTCCTATGTTATGAGGAGGAATGGAACTTGCCATACCAACGGCTATACCTTGTGAACCGTTAACAAGTAAATTAGGAAAACGACTTGGAAGTACAACCGGTTCCTTTAATGTTTCATCAAAGTTTGGCCTGAAATCTACAGTATCCTTATTGAAATCTCTTAAAAGTTCCATTGCCATTTTAGACATACGAGCTTCCGTATAACGCATCGCTGCAGCTTGATCACCATCTACTGAACCAAAATTTCCGTGACCGTCAATCAATGGATATCTCATTGAAAAGCTTTGAGCTAATCTGACCATTGCATCATATACGGCAGTGTCTCCGTGAGGATGGTACTTACCAAGAACATCTCCGACGATACGTGCACTTTTCTTATGTGGTTTATCCGGAGTTAATCCAAGCTCATTTGCCGAATAAAGAATTCTTCTGTGAACGGGCTTTAAACCATCTCTTACATCCGGCAGTGCTCTTGATACTATAACCGTCATAGCATAATCTAAATAAGATTTTCTCATTTCATCGGTTATGTTAGTATCTATAATTTGACTTTTGTTTTCAATTTCGCTCATTTATAACCTCATCTATATATCTAAATTCTTAACGTATCTTGCATTTTCTTCAATAAATTCTCTACGTGGAGCTACCTTATCACCCATAAGTATATTGAATGTTTCATCTGCTGACATTGCATCATCTTCATTAATTCTTAACAGAATTCTGCTTTCAGGATTCATCGTTGTTTCCCAAAGCTGTTCTGGGTCCATTTCACCGAGACCTTTATATCTTTGAATTTCAACCTTGTTATCTCTTCCTATTTCCTCCAAAACCCTGTTTAATTCTGCATCACTATATACATATTGTTCAAACTTACCTTTTTTTACTCTATACAAAGGCGGTTGAGCAGCATACACATGACCACCCGTAATTAAATCCTTCATATATCTGTAAAAGAATGTTAAAAGTAATGTCCTGATATGAGCTCCGTCAACATCTGCATCCGTCATTATTATGATTTTATAATATCTTAATTTAGATATATCAAAATCCTCTCCTATGCCTGTGCCGAATGCGGTAATCATATTTTTTATTTCTTCAGAATTTAATATTTTATCGATTCTTGATTTTTCAACGTTTAATATTTTTCCCCTGAGTGGAAGAATAGCCTGGAATCTTCTGTCTCTTCCTTCTTTGGCAGAACCTCCTGCAGAGTTACCTTCAACTATGCAAATTTCGCAAAGCTTCGGATCTTTTTCAGAGCAGTCAGCTAATTTTCCGGGAAGCGCCATGCTGTCCAAAGCACCTTTTCTTCTTGCCAGATCTCTTGCTTTTCTTGCAGCTTCTCTTGCTCTTGCAGATCTTAAGGATTTTTCTACAATTAATTTTGCTGTTTTTGGATTTTCTTCACAATAATTACTTAATGCTTCACCTGTGATATTGTCAACAATACCTCTTACTTCACTGTTACCTAATTTAGTCTTCGTCTGTCCTTCAAATTGAGGATTTGGTATTTTTATGGATAAAATTGCAGTAATACCTTCTCTTATATCTTCGCCCGTTATTTGAACATCATTTTCCTTCAGTAGATTACATTTTTTTGCATAATCATTAATAGCACGAGTAAGAGCAGTTTTAAATCCTACTAAATGACTTCCTCCTTCTATGGTGTTAATATTATTTACGAATGAAAAAATATTTTCATTATAAGAATCTGTATATTGGAATGATAATTCTACTATTACTTTTTCTTTTTTACCTTCAACATATACGATATCGTTATGAAGAGCATCTCTCTTGCTGTTTAAATATTCGACAAACTGTTTGATTCCTCCTTCATAATGAAACTCATCCTTCACATTGTTTCTTTTATCTTCCAAGGTTATTTTTATACCCTTATTTAAAAAGGCAAGCTCTCTCATACGATGCTTTAATATTGTATAATTAAAATCAATGGCATCAAATATACTTGAATCAGGTAAGAATGTTATAGTTGTACCACTCTTTTTTGTTTCTCCTATATATTCAACCTCTGATTTTGCAACTCCTCTTTCAAATGACTGCTTATATATCTTACCGTTCCAATTAACCTTTGCTGTTAAAAAATCTGACAAAGCATTAACACATGAAACACCTACTCCGTGAAGTCCTCCTGACACTTTATATGCGTCATTATTAAATTTTCCCCCTGCATGCAGAACGGTCAGAACTGTTTCCAATGTAGATTTGCCGGTTTTAATATTTTTTTCTATAGGAATTCCTCTGCCGTTGTCTACAACCTCTACAGAATTATCTTCATTAATCGTAACGTTGATTGTGTCACAGTAGCCTGCCAATGCCTCATCTATACTGTTGTCTACAACCTCATAAACTAATTGGTGCAATCCTCTTTCTCCTGTAGAACCGATATACATACCGGGTCTTTTTCTTACGGGCTCCAAACCCTCCAAAACCTGTATCTGCTCAGCACCATAATGATTGTTTTTATTATCCGCCATTTATTTCTCCTCTAATTTGTAATGTTGCCTATTTTTCCTTCGTTTATATAAAATTTTTTCTTATTGTAATCCTTTGTCAATATATTTAAATCATTGTCATCTGTAGTAGTAATAACAGTTTGAATTCCCTGTATATATTTTATTAAATAGCCTTTTCTTTTATTATCTAACTCAGACAATACATCATCCAGCAGCAATATGGGATATTCACCTGTTTCTTCCCTTATAATTTCAATTTCGGCAAGCTTTATTGCCAATACCGCAGATCTCTGCTGACCTTGTGATCCAAAATATTTACTTTCTTTACTATTTATTTTTATTATTATATCATCCTTATGTGGTCCGTATAGTGTCGTCTTGTATTGAATTTCACTGTTTAAATTAGAATTTATTTTTTCAGTGAAATATTTTTTCGTTTCATTTTTATCAATGTTATTTTGATTGACTGCATTGCAATTATAATTTATATCAAATTTCTCTTTTTTACCTGAAATATCCTCATAAATAGTTACTGCATATTTTTTTAATTTATTTATGTAATCATTTCTGTAAAGTATTATTTCAGTACCTATATTAATCAGATAATCATTCCAAATATTAATAATATCTTTATTATCCGGCTTTGTACAGTAATTTTTTAAAATCATATTTCTTTCCGCACAAATTTTTTTGTAATTACTAAGCAAATATTTATATTTTGGTTTTATCTGAGACAAAGATATATTTACGAATTTACGTCTTTCAACAGGACTCCCTTTAATAATTTTCATATCATCAGGAGTAAAAATAACATTGTTCAAAATTCCTATCATTTCAGATGTCTTATCTAGCTTAACACCATTTATTAAAACTGTCTTTCTCTTATTTTTTTCAAGCACTAATTCAATTTTAGTATCATAATTGTTTTTGTTTAACAATACTTCTATAAGGCTCTTATTTTCACAAAAATTTATAAGCTCATTTTCACTGTTTAATCTGAAGGTTCTGCCTATTGAAGAAAGATAAACAGATTCCATTAAATTTGTTTTTCCCTGACCATTGTCTCCGACAAATATATTCAGAGAATCATTCAATTCAATATTTGCTTCTTTAAAGTTTCTGTAATTTTTTATTTTTATATTTTTGACTATCATTTTTCCTCTGTTGAAATGATATATTCTTCGTTGTTATATTTAACAATATCCCCGTCTCTGAGTTTTTTTCCTCTTTGTAAAACAACTTCACCGTTTACCTTTACCATTCCGTCAAGTATTACATTTTTTGCCATGCCTCCGCCTTCGACAGCATTGGCATATTTTAATAATTGGTCAAGCTTGATAAATTCTGTGTTGATTTTTATTTTTTCCATATTATCTCGAATACCTCTCTAATAAGCGACTGACACCAAATCATAGATTTGGGTCATCTGCTTAACTGATTCTCACCGGCAGAACCATATAAATAAAGTCGTTTTCTTCCTGTCCTTCTTTTTCTTCATTGATTTCCTTCATGAAGCAAGGATTATTTTTGCCGATTAAATTTAAGCTCACTCTTTCACTTTCAATTACCTTTAAAAAATCTAATAAATATTTAGAATTAAATCCTATTTTAATGTCTTCACCATTTTTATCTATTGGTACATTTTCTTCTACATTACCAAATTCTGAAGCAGAATTAATTTGCATATTATTTTCCTTAATATCAAGTATTACCAAATTATTCTTATCATCCTTTGCTAAAAGTGAAGCTCTTTCAATACTATCTCTTATGTCGGATGTTTCCACACTTGCCACCGTAACGTAATTATCCTTTATTATTCCCTCATAATCGATAAACTTACCTTCTAAAAGATTAGAAATAATAATTGTATTATCTAATTTAAAGGAAACATGACTTTCCGATACTATTACTTCTAAATTATCTGTATCTTCTTCAATAATTCTTAAAATTTCTACCAACGTCTTTGAAGGCACAATAACAGAAACTTCACCATCATAATCGATTTTATCTTTTTTTACCGCCATTCTATATCCGTCAAGAGCTACAAATGTACAAATATTATTTTTAATTTCAATGAGACAACCTGTAAATATAGGTTTAATATTATCTTGAGCTGTTGCAAAATAAGTATATTTTATTAATTTTCTAAGCTTGTCAGGTTTTATCATAAATGAATTTCCTTGATTGTTAAAAGTATCATTTGGATATTCTTCGGACGAATTTCCTAAAATGTTTATTTCGGAATTCAAACATTTAATTTCCATATTGTTATTTTCTGTAGTTTCAATATAAACATAGGAGTTTGAAGGAAGCTTTCTGACAAAATCACCTATTAGTTTTGCATGAACTACAATTGAACCTTCTTCCTCAACTTCACAGGGAGAATATGTTTTAATTCCTAATTCTAAGTCTGTTGCCGTAAGTATAAGCATATTATCCTTTGCCTCTATGAGTATCCCTGATAAGATAGGCAGCGGAGTTCTTGAAGAAACTGCTTTTTGTACGATATTGATGCTTTTATTAAGATCATTTTGGTTTACTTTTATTTTCATTAGTGACTCCTTTTTTATTGTGCAAATAATTAAGATTCTCGAAAAATGTGCACAACTCTTAATTGTGATATTATATAGAAAGATATAAAATAATTAAACAGTAATATTAGTAGTATGTGTTAATTTGTTGAAAACAGTTATTTCATTTGAACTACCAACGAATAAAAAATTATTAACTGTTGATAGAATAACTTTTTATTTACTCCATAAAAATAATAAATATTTTTTGTCAACAATTATAAACAATTTATACACATTAATTGTTTAGCATTGAAATTAAATCATCTACACTTTTCTTTACTTCCTGACTATTTTCTATATCTTCTTCCACCTTGTTATAAGCGTGAAGGACCGTTGAATGGTCTCTTCCTCCAAATTCTTCACCTAATTTAGGAAGTGATAAATCAGTCAACTTTCTGCCTATATACATTGCAATTTGCCTTGGATATGCAATGTTTTTGGTTTTTCTTTTTGAAATTAAATCTTCTATTGATATATTATAATAATTTGCGATAACTTCCTTAATATCATTTATAGTTATTTTTTTGTTATTAGAAATTAAATGTTTTAATGCCTCCTGAGCCAGCTCTAAATTAACTTCTTTTTTATTAGTAAGTGAAGCATAAGCATAAATTCTAATGAGGGCTCCTTCAAGTTTTCTTATATTTGATTGAATATTTTGAGCTATATATGATATTACATCGTCAGGAACGTTATAATTTTCAGCTTCTGCCTTTTTTCTTAAAATTGCTATTCTTGTTTCATAATCCGGCGGCTGAATATCAGCAATCAGACCCCATTCGAAACGTGAACGGAGACGATCCTCCAGAGTAGGTATTTCACTTGGCGGATTATCACTTGATACTATAATTTGCTTGTTTGCTTCATGAAGTGCATTAAATGTATGGAAAAATTCTTCCTGAGTACTTTCCTTACCTGCAATAAACTGGATATCGTCAACTAAAAGGACATCTGCTTTTCTGTAAGTATTTCTGAATTCCTCATTAGTCCCGTCTTTAATGGAATTAATAAGGTCATTTGTAAATTTTTCTGAAGTAACATATAAAACATATGCATCCGGATTACTGTCAAGTATATAGTGACCGATTGCATGCATTAAGTGTGTTTTTCCAAGCCCAACGCCTCCATATAAAAATAAGGGGTTGTAAGCAGTGGCAGGCGCTTCTGCAACTGCTAACGATGCTGCATGAGCAAAACGGTTGGAATTTCCTATAATAAAGTTATCAAATCTGTATTTAGGATTTAACTTCCTTCCTGTATTAATAACATCAGTTTCATCATTATTTACAGAGATATTTTTTTTGTCTTCCTTATTTATATTTTCACCGGGTATGGTAAATATTAATTCTGTATCCTTTTTTAAAACGTATGTAAAGGCATTTTTAAGAAAGTTATAGTGTCTCTTTTTTAAGGTATTTTTTAAAAAATCGTCAGCTGTTTCTAAATAAATGGTATTGTTTTTATATGCGACAATTTTAAGGGGCTTAAACCAAGTATTAAAGCTTACTTGATTGGTGTCCTCTTTTACAATCTCAAGGACTTCGTTCCATAAATCTTCAAAATTCATATTATCCTCCGGTTGTTGGTAAAAAAAATTAACATTGTGTTCATAATATCTGTTAAAATAGTTAAAAATATATGATATAAACAATTGTTGATAAAAGATTTAAACAATTGCTAACATTGATTGAATGGGATTTTTGCATAAGCAAGAACTAGTTGTCCATAAATTTATCAAATGAAAAAGTTATCCACAGACATATAACATAATATCATTTTTTATCCACAATATCAATTTTATTTTTTTATTTTAAAAAATATTTGCAATATTTATGAAAATATAGTATATTACAATAGCTAAAACTAATTCGCATGAAAAATTTCCCTTGAAGCGAATCAGTAATACTGTTTTCCTATGTAGCAGACAAATACTTGTCTGCATTTGAGGTTAAAACAGTATAAAATATTTTTCTATGTTGACATCAATATTTAAAAATATTATAATTTATAAACGTGAAAATTTAAGATATTTATATAGATATCTGTTATATGAGGAGGTGTTTCTGATGAAAAGAACTTATCAACCAAAAAGAAGACAGAGAAGCAGAGAACATGGATTTTTAAAAAGAATGAGCACAAAGTCCGGAAGAAATGTTTTAAAGAGAAGAAGAGCAAAAGGTAGAAAAAAATTGTCAGCATAAGGCCGCATTAGTGGCCTTTTATTCCAATTATATATAAATTGGAATAAAAGTAATAAGTAGGAAACGATATGATAATAATAAAAAAGAATATTGAATATAAGGCAGTATATAATTGTAATAATTCTATATCTGATTACAATCTTGTTTTATTTATAAAGAAAAATAATTACGGATTCAACAGATTTGGTTTTACTGCGGCAAAAAAAATAAAAAAAGCAGTTCAGAGAAATATTATAAGACGTAGATTAAAGGAAATAGTAAGATTAAATGAGTATAATATTAAAGAAGGTTATGATATCGTTTTAATGGCAAGAGTAAATGCTACAGATTCAGATTATAAAGGTTTGGAAAAATCTTTTAATAAATTAATTAAAAGAAAAAACTTATTAAAGGGTGATAAAAATAAGTAAAATTTTGATTTTTATTATTCGTATATATCAAAAATTTTCTTCAAATTCATCAGTCAGACACTGTAGATTCTATCCTACATGTTCACAATATTTTATTGAAAGCTTACAAAAATACGGTTTTTTTAAAGGTTCATTTTTAGGTATCAAAAGAATATTCAGATGTCATCCTTTTAATCCCGGTGGATATGACCCTTTAAAATAGGAGGAAATAATGAATTTAGATTTTATAGCAAAACCAATGGGAATGCTTGTTGAATTATTATATAATATGGTTTCCGGATTAGACAGCAGTTATCTGTCTGCTTATGCAATTGCAATTATATTATCAACAATCATTTTTAAATTATTAATGATGCCGTTTACTCTTAAGCAGTCTAAATCAATGAAAAAAATGCAGGAATTAAATCCGAAAATCAAAGAACTGCAAGAGAAATATGGAAAAGATCCGCAAACTTTACAAAGAAAACAGATGGAATTATACAAAGAAGCAAATTATAGCCCGTTTTCAGGGTGTTTACCGATGCTTATACAATTTCCTATTCTTATTTCTTTCTTTTATGTTATAAGATCACCCGAAATATATGTATTTGATAATCAGCAGGCCTATGATGTAATTAATAAAACATTTTTATGGATCAGGGATTTAAGCTTTGCTGAAAATTATGTGTATGAAAGCGGAATAATAAATGGTATTTCAATGGGAATGGCGATACCTTTTATAGGAGCTGCATTGCCTATATTAGCTGCAGTATCAGCATTTACAACTTATTTAACTACAAAGATGACATCGCAGCCTGCTATGAATGAACAGCAGGAAGCTACTCAAAGATCTATGAATATGATGATGCCTGTCATGATATTTATATTTGGTTTACAGTTCCCTGCAGGATTAGCTTTGTACTGGGTTGTTTCAAATATATTCCAATTAGTACAGCAGTATATCGTTATGAATTCGTCCAAAAATCCTAAGGAGGAATTAAAATAGATGAAAAATGTAACTATTGAAAGAGCTACCGTAGAAGAAGCTGTTATTGCAGCATTAAATGAGCTAGAAGCCGAAAAAGATGAAGTGGTAGTTGAAGTAATAAATGAACCGTCTAAAGGTTTATTTGGCTTGATTGGAAGTAAAAATGCTAAGATAAAAGTAACGGTTACAAATGGTCCGGAAGAAAGAACAAAAAAATTTATAGACGTATTGCTTAAAAAAATGGACATAGAAGCTGTTTATAAAGTAAGCTTATCCGACAATGTATTAAGGGCGGATATTACTAAAATCAGCGAGGATGATAAAGGAATTATCATTGGAAAACGAGGGAAAAATTTAGACGAAATTCAATTCCTTTTAAATTTAATAGTTAATAAAGGAAGACAGAATTATGTCAGAGTAATTTTCAATGTTGAAGATTACAGATCTAAAAGAGAAGAAACTTTGAAAAAACTGGCATTTAAAATGGCGGATAAATGCAGATATTATAAGCATAAAGTTCGACTTGAACCAATGAATCCGTACGAAAGAAGAATAATACACTCTTCTTTACAGGATGAGAAAGATATTATAACTTATTCTGAAGGTGATGAGCCATACAGAAAGGTAGTAATCGACCTAAAGTAGGTATGTCGTTTAAAATGTCCGCCTGCGACCTTGTCGAATATATTGATTTTGAAACCCGGATATCCGGGTTTTATTTTTGACTATACATTTACTGTAATTTAGGGTAGAATATATAATAATATATACTCAATGTTTAGAAAGATACGGTGATTTGATGAATACTGATACAATAGCTGCAATAGCTACATTTCTGGGAAATGCAGGTATTAATATAATAAGAATAAGCGGAAATAATGCACTGGATATAGCTAAAAAAATCTTTGTAAAGAACGGTAAAAATGACTTAGATTTAAAGCCAAGATATCTGCATTACGGACATATTGTGGATGATAACAACAAGGTTATAGATGAAGTGTTGATATCATATATGAAAGCTCCAAATACGTATACTAAAGAAAATATTATTGAAATTAACTGTCATGGCGGATTAATTTCAGCTAAAAAAATATTGGAAACGGTGCTGCTTCATGACTGCAGAGCAGCTGAAAGAGGAGAGTTCACAAAGAGAGCATTTTTAAACGGTAGAATAGACCTTGCACAGGCAGAGGCTGTTATAGATATTATTAATTCTAAAACGGATTCAAGTCATGAAATTTCGGTTAATCATCTTGAAGGAAGATTATCGAGAGAAATTAATGAAATAATAGAAGAAATACTGGATCTGCTTGCCAATATAGAGGTTAATATAGATTTCCCCGAATATGACGAGGATGAGGTAACAATAAATAAGGTTAAGGAACTAAGTGAAAGCTTAGTTAATGAGCTTGACAGATTAATAAAAACAGCGGACACGGGAAAAATATTTAAAGAAGGTATAAAAACAGTTATACTTGGAAAACCAAATGTGGGAAAATCATCTCTCATGAATTTTCTTTTAAATGAAAACCGTGCAATTGTAACGGAGATACCGGGCACTACAAGGGATACAATCGAAGAATATGTAAACATTAAAGGTGTTCCTTTAAGGATAATTGATACGGCAGGCATCAGAGATACAGATGATAAGGTAGAAAAAATAGGTGTTGAAAAAGCACTTAGTAAGGTTGATGAAGCAGATTTAGTAATAATGGTTTTTGATTCTTCAACAGATCTCGAAGAGGACGATGAATATATAATTAATTATGTTAAAAACAAAAAAGTTGTTTATATAAGTAATAAAACAGATTTACCAAGAAAACTAAATTTAAAAAAATATGAAAATATCGAAAAAGAGTTAATCAATATTTCTATATTAAAAAATCAAGGATTAGAAGAAATAATAAACAAGGTAAACCAAATGTTTTTTGAAGGGTCAATAAATATAAGCGATGAATTGATTATAAACAATGTGAGACATAAAAATTTATTGATAAAAGCTAAAAACAGTTTAAAAGAAGTTTTAAATTCAATTAATAATCAAATGACGATTGATTTTATAGACATAGATTTAAAGCAGGCAATGGAAAGCCTTGGATTAATAGTTGGTAAAACAGTTAGTGATGATTTAATGGACAAAATTTTTAATGAATTTTGTATAGGGAAATAAAGAGGAAAGGGGACACACCTCCAAAGAAGAGAAAACCGTTGAGGTCAAGCTTTGTAGGAATGTCCCCAAATTGAAAGAAGAGGAAAAAAATGAATGATAAAGTAAGAGAATTTCTTGCTGACAGCGTTGATGTTGCTGTTATTGGGGCAGGCCATGCAGGCTGTGAAGCATCCCTTGCTGCTGCACGTCTTGGTATGAAAACAATAGTTCTTACGATGAGCTTAGATTCAATAGCGATGATGCCGTGCAACCCTAACATCGGAGGTACAGCAAAGGGACACCTGGTCAGGGAAATTGATGCGCTTGGCGGAGAAATGGCTTTAAATATAGATAAAACTATGATACAATGTAAGATGTTAAACCGCTCTAAAGGACCTGCAGTACATTCTTTAAGAGCTCAAGCGGATAAAAATAAATATCATGCCGAAATGAAAAAGGTATTAGAAAACCAAAAAGGACTTCAGGTTATTCAATCGGAGGTAACAGATTTAAAAATAAATGAAGACGGAAGCTTTAATGTAATTACAAAGCTTGGAGCATACTACAGGGCTAAAGCAGTAATAATAACTACCGGAACATATCTGCAAGGCAGAATTTATATAGGAGAGCTTAATTATTCTTCAGGTCCCAACGGATTGGAGCCATCAACCGAACTTTCTGAATCCCTGATGGATTTAGGAATTGAAATGAGAAAATTTAAAACGGGTACCCCTGCAAGAATCCATTCAGATTCAATCGATTACGAAAAAATGGATGTTCAAACAGGAGATGAAGAGATAATACCATTTTCATTTATGACGGATGAAATAAATATAGAGCAGGTACCTTGCTATATAACTTATACGACAGAAAAAACACATGAAATAATCAGAGAAAATTTAGACAGATCGCCTCTATATGAAGGAGTGATAAAAAGTATAGGTCCGAGATACTGCCCATCCATAGAGGATAAGGTTGTTAAGTTTTCCGACAAAGACAGACACCAGCTTTTTGTCGAGCCGGAAGGCTTGGACACAAAGGAAATGTATATCCAGGGAATGTCGTCATCACTTCCGTACGAAGTCCAGATACCTATGTACAGGTCGATGATTGGTATGGAAAATGCACAGATTATGCGGTCTGCATACGCTATAGAGTATGATTCCATAGATCCTACTCAGCTAAAGAGCAGCCTGGAGCTTATAAGTATTAAAAACTTATTTTTCGCCGGTCAGGTTAACGGAAGCTCAGGTTATGAAGAAGCAGCGGCACAAGGCTTAATAGCGGGAATAAATGTCGTTTTGAGCCTGACGGGTAAAGAACCGTTGGTATTAGATCGATCGGAAGCGTATATAGGTGTCCTCATAGATGATTTGATAACTAAAGGAACTAATGAACCATACAGAATGATGACCTCAAGAGCCGAATACAGGTTATTATTAAGACAGGATAATGCCGATGAAAGATTGACACAAAAAGGTTACGATGCTGGTTTGGTTACAGAAGAAAGATATAAGAAATTTATAGATAAAAAAGAAGCAATAGAAAATGAAATAGATAGGCTAAAAGGAATTAAAATAACTCCTAAAGCAGAAACAAATGATTTGTTGGAAAAAGCGGGAAGCGTACCCTTAAGTAAAGCATTATCCTTATACGAGCTTTTAAAAAGGGTTGAGCTAAGATATGAAAATACCTATGAGTTAGATACGGACAGACCTAAGCTTAAAAAAGAGATAAAGGATTACGTTGAAACAGTCATAAAATATGAAGGTTATATTGCAAAACAGATAAATCAGGTGGAACAATTCAAAAAGCTTGAAAACAAAAAGATACCGACAGATATTGACTATGACGAAATTGGAAGCTTAAGGTTAGAGGCAAGGCAAAAATTAAATAAAATTAGACCCGATTCAATAGGTCAAGCATCAAGAATATCCGGAGTTTCCCCATCTGATATAAATGTATTGTTAATTTATCTTATGACATTCAGAGGTATGGGGACACACCGATAGAGGAAAGGGGACACACCTCTTTTTGATACAGATAGTCTTTGAGGGATAGGAGGAATGTCCTCAATAATTAAATATTAATATTAGGAGTATACCTTGATTAAGACATTGAATGAAGGCTTTAAACAGCTTAAAATTCCCTATAACGATGAAATAGAAAGAAAGTTTATTAAATACCGAGACTTGTTGAAGGAATGGAATCAGAAAATTAATATTACTTCCATAGAAGATGACGAAGATATTTATGTTAAGCATTTCTTAGACAGTGTCTTACTGATGAACGAAGGGAATCACAATGAAGAAAAGAGTATTATAGATGTTGGTACCGGAGGAGGATTTCCTGGGTTGCCCTTAAAAATAGTTAACAATAATTATAGGGTAATTCTTTTAGACAGCTTAAGGAAAAGAATAGATTTTTTAACCATAGTTTCAAATGAGCTTTTACTCGACGGTGTTGAATTTATTCATGGCAGAGCAGAAGATTTCGGACAAAATAAAAATTACAGAGAAAAGTTTGACATCTGTGTTTCAAGGGCGGTAGCTCCGTTAAATGTGCTGAGCGAGTATTGCTTACCTTTTGTAAAAAAAGGAGGTTACTTTGCGGCATATAAGAGCGAAAATATTTCCTTGGAAATTGAAAATTCTAAAAATGCTGTTAAAAAGCTTGGAGGGATCGTTAAAGAAATTAAAGAAATTAATTTGCCGGGAACGGATGTCATCAGAAAAATAGTTATAATAGAAAAAATAAAAGAAACAGACAAAAAATACCCGAGAAAAGCGGGAAAACCAAGTAAAGAGCCATTGGTATAAGGGGGAGAATTCTTTGATAAGCAATATAATTAATATTGATGTAAGTAAAATTATACCTAATAAAAATCAACCGAGGAAAGTATTTGATGACAAAAGCTTGGAGGAATTAAGCCAGTCGATTAAAAGCTACGGCATAATTCAACCGATAACCGTAAGAAAAATATATGATGATATTTATGAATTGGTAGCAGGAGAAAGGCGGTTAAAAGCTGTTAAATTGTTAAGGATGGAAACTATTCCTGCAGTTGTTATAGAGGTTAAGGAAGAAGAATCCGCAGCAATGGCCTTAATCGAAAATCTCCAGAGAGAGGATTTGGATTTTATCGAGGAAGCGATGGCTTTTGAAAGGCTGATTGAAGATTTCGGATTAAATCAAACGCAATTAGCGGAAAAGTTAGGTAAGTCCCAATCGACAATAGCGAATAAAATGAGAATTTTAAAGCTGCCGGAATCAGTTAAGAATGAACTTAGGGAAGCCAAATTAACTGAACGTCACGCAAGAGCACTTCTGAAAATAGAGGATGAAGAAATACTTTTAAGTGTCCTCGAAAAAATAATAAAGAAAGATTTAAATGTAAGTGAAACAGAAAAGCTTGTAAATTCAATTGCAGAAGATTTGAATATTAAGAAAATGAAGGACAAGCGCTATGTAAGAAACTTTATTAATTATAAAATATATATAAATACTATAAAAAATGCCTACAATGAAATATTAAAAACCGGTATTGAAGCAAAGTTTGAGCAGCAAGAATCTGACGAGTTTATTGAAATTAAAGTAAGGATACCTAAAAAAAGCATATAGAAGGTGATAAAGTGACTAAGGTAATAAGCATTTTCAATCAAAAAGGCGGAGTTGGCAAAACAACTACTAATGTAAACTTATGTGCTGCATTAGCTTTAAAAGGTAAAAAGGTTTTAAGCATTGATATTGATCCTCAGGGAAATTCAAGCAGTGGATTCGGTCTGGATAAAAACAATTTAGAATTAACCATATATGACATTTTGATAGAAGATACGGACATAAATAAAGTTATACATAAGACAGATATAGAAAATTTAGATTTAATTCCCGCAAATATTCAGTTAGCAGGCGCAGAAATAGAATTGACAAATACTAAGTACAGAGAAAAAACCTTAAGAGAATCCATAAATTTATTGGATGATACCTATGACTTTATAATAATTGACTGCCCGCCGTCACTTGGCTTATTATCGTTGAATGCACTGACAGCATCCGATACAGTATTGATTCCGATACAGTGTGAATACTATTCTCTGGAAGGAGTCGGACAACTTATTGATACTGTTAAATTAGTCAGAAAAAACTTGAATCCCAAATTGGAAATAGAAGGTGTTCTCTTAAATATGTTTGACGGAAGAACAAATCTCTCCATACAGGTTGTAGAAGAGGTTAAAAAATATTTTAAGGATAAAGTATACAGAACAGTTATTCCAAGAAGTGTAAGATTAGCTGAAGCTCCAAGTTTTGGTCAACCGATCATGCTGTATGATGATAAATCAAAAGGTAGTGAAGCTTACGTAAAATTGGCAGAAGAATTAATAAAAAACAATTAAGGAGGTTACCATGGCACTTAAAAGAAAGGCCTTAGGAAAAGGATTATCGGCATTGATACCTGAGGATTTAGAAAAAGAAGACAATCAGAGAATTGAAGATATAGATATTAATTTAATAAGTCCGAATCCGAATCAGCCACGTAAAGTATTTGAACAGGATAAGCTTGAGGAGTTGGCTGAATCCATTAAAAAATACGGAGTAATTCAACCTATAATTGTTAGAAAAGATAAAGATATATACATTATTATAGCAGGGGAAAGACGTTGGAGAGCATGTAAAAGTGCGAACTTAAAAAGCATACCTTGCATAGTGAGGGATATGGAAAACAGAAATGCTTCTGAAATAGCCCTTATAGAAAATATTCAGAGAGAGGACTTAAATCCCATCGATGAAGCAAATGCTTATGATTATATTATGGAGCGTTACGGGATAACACAGGAAGAAGTATCAAATATAGTAGGTAAATCAAGAGTATACGTAACTAATATAATGAGATTAGCAAACCTTGATGATTATGTAAAAAATAAAATTGTGACCAACGAAATTTCTGCAGGACACGGAAGAGCAATTTTAAGCTTTCATTCGGAAAGACAAATAGAAATAACTGATAAAATTATAAAAGAGGGCTTAAGTGTAAGAGATGTAGAAAAGTTAGTCAGAGATTCCAAGAAGCCAAGAAGAAAACAAATACCCGAAAAAGATAAATATTTAGTATATATTGAAGAATTATTAACAGATAGGTTTTCTTCAAGAGTGAATATTAAACGAAATAAGAACAGGGGTAAAATAGAAATAGAATATATAAATAATGAAGATTTGAACAGAATATTAGATTTGTTAAAAATTGAAGAGTCATAATTTTGTGTTAAGCTAATCCCATAAACCGGATTGGCTTTTTTTATTGCACATACAGTATAAGCGACTGACACCAAATTAAAATTTGGATCATCTGCTTTCGCATACAGCATAAGCGACTGACACCAAATTAAAGATTTGGGTCATCTGCTTACCACGACAAACGCATGAGTTAAGAAAAAGTAACAAATAAAGAAAAAGCTTTTTTTGGTTGGCAAAAACAGGTATAATC
>NZ_JACBNQ010000022.1 GCF_013403245.1 Sedimentibacter hydroxybenzoicus DSM 7310
CTGTTGGTTTTCCAACTGTTTCTCTGTTAAGTTTTCGTAATTTTTGTTACTTGCTGCTGACTTTGTCAGCAGTCTGATGGTGACGATACGTCACCATTTCATTTATGTTTCGCATACAGCATAAGCGACCGACACCAAATTAGAAATTTGGGTCGTCTGCTTAAAATCTGCTTATTATTTTGCTAATGCGTTGCTTACAGCTTCAATTATAGCGTTGCTTGTAATTGTAGCACCTGATATAACTTCTACGTCTGCTGAATTAGCTGCTTTTATTTTTTCAGGAAGTTGTTCTATGGCATTTGTTCCGATTCCGGGAGTTTCGCCGTCACCAACTATTTCAACGCCGGTTATTTTATCGCCATCCATTGTTAAAGTTACGGTTACTGTTCCACCGAACCCTTCGGCAGTTCCTGTTAAAGTTGCTCCGCCACCTGCGCCGCTGCTTTCCAATGCACTTTTAACAGCTTTTATTATTGCTTCACTTGTTACAGTTGCACCTGCTACGATTTCTACATCAGCCGAATTAGCTGCTTTTATTTTTTCAGGAAGTTGTTCTATGGCATTTGTTCCGATTCCGGGAGTTTCGCCATCACCAACTATTTCAACATTAACAATTTTACCGCCTTCAGTAGTAACTGTAACAGATACCTCTCCGCCAAATCCCTCAGCAGCTCCTGTCAATGTTTCTTTGCCTGATGTTGCAACATCATCATTACCTGCAAGCATACCATTTCCAACCGCTAATATCGCATAAGACAACACTAATACAACTACTATTATTATACCTTTTTTCATTTCTTCCTCCTTTATTTTTTCCAACATCGTATATTATAACAGCTTTTATATCGCTTGTAAATAATCTAATTTTAATCAAATCTTACTATAATTATATATTTTTTACTAACCGTAAATGTCGGAGAATTCTATAAGTATTTTTTCTATTTTACTTTCACTGCAATTATTATTAACCTGTTCTGCTTCTTCAACTAATCTTACCGGAAGTTCTATAACAAATTCACTTCCAACTCCAACTACACTGTTTACACTAATATTTCCGCCATGCATATTTATCAGTGTTTTTACTAATGATAATCCAATTCCGCTTCCCTCTTTATTTCTTATCAGCGTTTTATCAATTTGGGCAAATCTATCAAAAATCATTTTTAATTTATCTTCGGGAATTCCTATCCCTGTATCTTTAACGCAAACGCTGACATAATCCTCATTATCTTTTACGGTAACTGTTATTTCATCCCCATCATTTGTAAATTTTACTGCATTTGATAACAAATTCAGCATAATTCTTTCTATTTTATCAGCGTCTACTGCCATAATTCTTTCTTCCGTATCAGTATCAAATAATAAGGTGACTCCCTTTGACTCTATGTATTCAGCAACTGATAAGGTGATTTCTTCAACAATATTTACAATGTTGTAATTATGTATTTCAAGTTTCATATAACCGGAATCATATTTTGATATGTCCAATAAATTATTTACTAATCTAATAAGCCGATACCCGTTTTGTTTAACCACATTTAGTAACAAACTTAGTTTTTCGTTGAAATTATCTGCCGGTTCCTCACTTTGACATATTAATAATTGCACTGCACTTAATATTACATTTATCGGAGTCTTAAGTTCATGAGATATATTTGAAAAAAATTCGGTCAGCATTTTATTGTATTCATTAGTTTTATTTAATTGGTCTTCACTTACTGACAATTCATTTTTTAGTGTCTTTATTTCATTTCTATAGCTTATATCTTTTATAATAAGTAATTGCGCTGATGTATTCCTGTAATTTATTTTGTTTACGTTGAACTCCGCATTAATCAATTCATTGTTTAAATTTTTTATAATGATTTCATTATGTTCATAATTATTCTTTTGATTAGTAAATCTAGGTGATTTTAATGAATTACCGCCTATAAAATCATAAATTTTCCTACCTTTAAGATCGTCTAAATTTTTAGCGCTCAAAATATTAACCGCTGTAGAATTTGCATAAGATATTTGCTTATCAATAATTATGACTATACCGTTGCTCGAATTATCAATAATCCAATCATAACAATGTTCATTTTGATTTATAATTTCTTCCATGGACAATCGTTGTCTCTCTTTTTCTTGAATAGCCGTATCTGCTTTATTTAAATTGTATTTTATCATGTCTAATGGTCTTTGAAGACCATTTACCACTATCCCCGTATACAAATAATAATAAGAAACTATCTTAAAAATGTGCCCTAATACATTAAATTGATCCGTAACACCTGAGCACAAAGTAAAAGAAATTTCTGAAATTGCTTTAAAAATAAAAGCCATCATTAACATTGTATACAATTTGTAATCAATTTTTTTTTTTAATTTATACAATATGAAGCAACAAAGCAAAAATCCCGTTGATAAAATATACTCCCAAAAAATTTTTACTGTTGTTATTCCTGAGGATGTCTTCATTTGTGGAATAAAAATATTTAAATATAATATATCAACTATTAAAAAAATCAGTATTATTGTATACACTGCAAATATTAAGTAAAAATTAGGTCTTAAATCACTATAATATAGTAAAATAAACGAAATTAAAAATGTACTCAATTCCAAGGTTCTGGCAGCTATCCAAAACTTTGCACCAATACCAACTGATACAAAAGGATATATTATCATATCTGCATATGTTAATATGTGAAAAATATCAAGGATCATAATAAATATGAACGCAAATCCTAAAAACATAAAATAGTTATTAAACGAAATTCTATATGTGTTAATTGATGTAATAAAAATGCAACCTGCAATTATACAACTATAAATTTCGGCTGCTGTGTGAAACCAATAATAATTTAAATACTTTAGCAAATAAATAACTATTAAAAATAATACGAATAAAATGTGCTGGAAAATATTAATGTGATTGATGAGAGACTGTTCATTGTTTTCTTTGTATGATGATTCCATTTTTCCTCCATGATGTTATAAAATTCCAAGTGTATATATTATTATATCAAAGAAAATACTTGACTACAATTATCAATTTAACAATTATTTCACTAATACATATAATGTATATATCTATTGAAAGGTGTGTGTATTATGGATAAATCTATATTGGACAATTTTATACCTTGGAAAAGTGCTGATTTTTACACCTTTTCCGGAAGCAATACCGTTACTTATTTTCCTTCTAATGTTTCTTCTCAAGAGATATCTCCGGAATCACAAAGCCCTGCTTCTTTCAATTATGTAGCTGAAATTCCGATAGCTACGGCAAAATCTATGGAGGGTAAATATTTCGTCGGAACTGCAGTAAATGTAAGATTCGGCGAAGCGACAAACGGATGGTCAAGACTATATAATCCTCCGGGTTCAGGAGTGAATTTGTACGTTAATGCCTGGGTCATAAGTGATATTATATCCACTCCATTCAGAGTTCAAATCTGGTTTAATTCTACTCCTCCCGGTATCATTCAGGAATCTCCGTTTGTAGCTTCTGCAAATACTGCAATTATTCCTCGACCACAACCGAAAACAATACTCCAATTCGGAGTTGGTGTAAGAGGATTCCCTACAGACGGGAATTTAGCGTTTGGCAGAAGTGGTGCCGCCGGAACTATGATAGAAGAAGAAGAGCAAGGAAGATTTATATTTCCTCCGGGTGGTTCATTTACTGTTTACTTATCCAATCCGGATAGGCCTACTCTTCCTGCTATTGCAAGAGTTGCCTTTGGTTGGTGGGAGGAGCCTATATTATAATCACCCGACTTTGTCAGCGGCCTGAACCACCTTTTATGGTGGTTTTTTCATGTGGTGTTTTATATGACCATATATTCATGTAGTTACCATTGATTAAGCATTAAATTTTAATTACAATAATGATTACAATTTTAAGCTGAATCTTTAATAAGTAACGCTGATTATCAAAAGCTGGAAGCTTAAAAGAGCATAGGAGGACAAAATGAATAAGAAAATACGGTCAATTCTATTATCTGCAGGGCTTGCTGCAGGACTTACCTTCTCTTTCACAGCAACTGCGGAGGCAGCAACCTATACCGTGGTTAAAGGAGATACACTTTATTTAATATCACAAAAATACAATATTTCTCTTTCAAGTTTAAGACAGGCAAATAATATTTATACAGATTACATAGGCATTGGACAAATACTTAATATCCCGGTAAAAACATCTTCACCGATTGTTGAAACAGAAAAAAACGAACTGTGGCAAAACTACAGTGCTGATGAATTGGACTTGCTTTCAAGATTAATAATGGCAGAAACCGAGAGCCAGCCCTATCAAGCAAAGGTGGCTGTTGGTGCAGTTGTATTGAACAGAGTTGAGAGCGGTGTATTTGCAAGCACGATAACAGAAGTTATAAATCAAAAGTTTGGTGAATATTATCAATTTTCACCTGTACAAAACGGATGGATCAAAAGATCTGCCAATGAAGAATGCATAAAAGCTGCTAAGGAAGCTTTAAATGGAGTTGATCCTACTAACGGTGCATTATTTTTTTATGATGATTCAACAACTAATACATGGATTTTATCAAAACCTGTTTCTGTAAAAATCGGAAGAATGATATATTCATACTAAAAAGCAATAAAAAATACGCCTATGGCGTATTTTTTATTGCTTTTTTCACCCTTTATTATAAAGGCATAATTTCTTTATTAAATTCATTATTTACTACTTGGGCCAATGAGTTGTAAATAGCTGACAAACCGCATGCGATACCCACCCAGCCTGCTGCTGTTTTTATGGCGTGTGATCCGGTAAAATCTGCAATCGACAACATAAAAAACAACATTGTGAGTGAAAAGAAAACAACTTGTGTTGCACGGTTATGCTTTAATGTTCCGATGAACATAAAAGCTGTGAATATGCCCCATAGTAATAAATAAAATCCCATACTTTTCAAATCAGCAGCGGCAATTTTTTCAAAAGGATTTATCCAAATCAAAATCAATGACCACCAGAAGAATCCGTATGCTGTAAATGCGGTAGCTGCAAAAGTGTTGCCTTTAATAAATTCCATAATTCCGGCAATTATTTGTGCCGCTCCGCCCAATGCAAAACCCATCGCCACTATTACGATAGACAACGGAATAATATCTGCATTATGCAAATTAAGAAGCACTGTTGTTAATCCAAATCCCAACAATCCCAGAGGAGATGGGTTAGCAATTGATACTACTTTCTCTTTTATCATTTTTCCTCCAAATAAAATAATAATTGCAAAATCTTTAACATAATAGCATATGGATGACCTTAAATCAAGAGATATATTTTAACAAAAAATCATCACCCGATTTTCTTTTAAAAAATCAGGTGATGCTAACTTTATTTATTTCTTGAAATCCTCTGACGCTACATTATAGAGAACAAGTATATCTTCATCACTTTTGTTGTTCAAATATTTTTCTTTTGCATTTTCTAGTCCTGCTTCTTCTAAATATCTCTCCAATGCTTTAACCATTTCATCCGTTCTCATTTTAATTCTCCCCTGCCAATTATATAACCCAAATGCTGAATGCCGTTGTTTGAGGTGGTATGCTCGCTGTCATAAAATCAGCATGCTCGACTCTAACCATCTGTCCGGGTCTCAAATCTCTCAGACGTATTCTGTTTCCTCTCCTGTCATAAATTTCTGTCATATCATTTACAACAAAACGCATCTGGCTCATCATATCATCTGGGTTTCCGGTTATAAGGAAATTATTATTCCTGTCAATTTCCATAATCCTATCCTCTACAACATTTGGAAAAACAGGTGACGGATTTACATTTTCTCTTACCACAGTTATCATAAAAGCTCTTGATTGCGGCGGTATACTTCTGGTCATGGCAGCTGAAAAGCTTGCATCAACAACGTTACCGGGTCTTAATTCTCTGACGCTTATTTTTCTTCCTCTTCTGTTCCTGATAATAGTATTTCCGTCAACCACCAATGTGACAAGTTCTATATTAATCAAACCAAAACCACCCGGTACACCGTATGAAATTGTTACAAAGCTTGATCTGTTATCATGAAAAACTTCTTCTATAACTGCATCCTCGACATTTATTGCCATGTTATTCATATGTCTGAACGCTTCTGCTCCATCATAAAAACCATCCATTTATTACACCCCTTTATTTAAATAATATATATAATTATATATATTCTTCAAATAAAATATTGTGCCGACATATGTATTGTAATCTCGGGAAAAAAAGAGGTCTTAAAAACCGACCTCCATCATACTGTATTTTATTCTGCTTCATATATAAGCTTATTATTACTGTTCTCAGTCAAAAATATTTTTTCTATTTCATCATCTATTAAGTCTTGTATATTGCCTTCGAAATTAATTTTGGCACTGATGCTGCAATTGGAACTTAAGCTTCGCGGAACCGGCATAAGCTCGCATTGAATATTATTTTTACTGCATTTTCGTTCAAACTTTATAGATCCTGAATGTGTAAAAAATAAAACGGTATATGTCATTACTTCCTTGCCTCTATTACGGTAACATCACCTTTTTCTATGATTGCTGCATTATACCCGGCATTTTTTAAAAACCTTTGAACATTACCCTTGGCTACATTGTTATCTACTATTATGTCGATTCCTTCAGGATTTTCTATAAGTGACTTTTTTGTCATTAATACCGGCTGAGGACAGCTCATACCACATGTATCTACTGTATTCATTCTTTTCTCCTCCTATTCAGCACTTGCTTTGGCATTTACTTTAAATAAACTTTCTGAGTTGAAATATGATATAACTCCTACGAAGACAAAGCATACAGCCACGGCTATCTTTCCGTTTAAGGTAGGTCCTGCAGCACTTGAAGCCAAGCCGAAATTGTGTACGATACCTGCTCCGACCAGCAAGCCCATTACAGTTACTACAGAATCCGCATTACCTTCTCCTGATAATATCAACTGTCTGAGAGGGCATCCGCCTAGCAGAACTGAACCCCATCCCGCCAATGCCATACCTAAGAAATTCCATAATCCGTCATTGTGTGCAACGGGTTGATCTGCAAAACCAAGGTTAAAAAATCCAAAGGCTAAATTTCCGATTAAACTGAATACGAATATTGAAATAAATCCAAGCAAAAGATAATTATCTTTGAAAAGAATCATATCACGAATGCCGCCAACCATACACATTCTTGTTTTTTGTGCTATACCGCCTACTACCAAGCCTGCTGCAAGTGAAATAATTATAGGTGCCGCCATAGAACCGGGTCCCTTTTCACTGAAGAATATAAAAGCAGGTGAAGCAATCAAAAGAGCCAATAAACCAACAGTAACTGCCGGAAAAACATAGCCTTCGATTGCAGGCATTTTATAATTTCTTTTAAGGTTAAAGCCTTTGTTTAAGAATTGAACTCCGACAAATATTCCTGCGGCATATCCGGCAATACCGAATAAAGCATTTAAATCTCCTCCGCCTAATCTTAATACCATCCTTAACGGACAGCCAAGAAATACAAGAGCTCCAACCATTACCACTATTCCAAGCATAAATCTTGTAAAAGGCGAAGAACCACCCTTTGATGCAAATTCTTTGTTTTTTAATGATAATAAAAACGCCCCCAATACCAGACCGATGATTTCAGGTCTGATATATTGAACAACATCAGCTCTGTGGAATCCTAATGCTCCGGATGTATCTCTTAAGAAACAGGCTATACAAAATCCCATATTTGCAGGGTTTCCAAAATGTACAAGTAATACAGATATTATTCCGATAATTCCCCCTGCAATAATAATTCCTTTTTTATCTTTCATTTAGCGTCCTCCTTGCTATTTAAAATCTGTCAATAGTTTAACATTCGTAAATTTTAAAGTAAAATAGATTAATCTAATAGTTGCATGCCTAAGAATTTGTAAAATTTATACTTGTTGTGTAAATTCATTTTTCATAATATAATAAATACAATTAAGGATGCAAAGACTTATGTCTTGCTTGAACATGTATTTATTATATCAGTGTGAAGCAAGCCGATAAGCGGCTTGCACTTATGATAGAATAAATACAATTATATTTTTTAAAGGAGACCAACTATGAAATATGTTTACTTAGACAATGGAGCTACATCTTATCCCAAGGCGCCCGGTGTGGCAGAAAGTATGTCTGATTATATTCTTAATGTTGGAACTAATGTAGGACGCGGGGCTTATATGTCCTCTTACAAAGCTGAAAATGTTGTGTATGAAACCAGAGAACTCATATGTGAACTATTTAATTTTAATAAGCCTGAAAATGTCATATTTACAAAAAATATAACCGAAAGTATGAATGTATTAATAAAAGGACTATTGAAGGAAAATGATCATGTAATAGTTTCATCAATGGAACACAATGCAGTTATGAGACCTTTAAATGCTCTTAACAATAAAGTTGAATATACAAAAGCCGTATGTAATGAATCAGGAGAATTGAACATTGAGGATGTAGTAAGTTCAATAAGACCAAATACTAAAGCCATAATAATGACTCATGCTTCAAATGTATGCGGTACTGTTTTAGATTTGGAAAAAGTGGGACAAATCTGCAAAAAATATAATTTGTTTTTTATAATCGACAGCGCTCAGACTGCAGGCTTCTTAGATGTTGATTTGCAAAAATTAAATGCCGACGCAATAGGATTTACGGGTCATAAGAGCTTGCTCGGTCCTCAGGGAATAGGAGGCTTTGTACTAAATGACCGAATTAATAAAGAAATGAATACTTTAATCGAAGGTGGTACAGGCAGTCTGTCTGATACGGAAATACAACCGGAATATATGCCTGATAAATATGAAGCGGGAACGTTGAACATACCTGGGATTTACGGATTAAATACATCATTGAAATACTTATTAAGCCATGGCATCAAAAACATCCGTGAGAAAGAGATGTATCTTCTTGATAGATTTATGGAATCCGTACTCAATATTAAAAATATTAAAATTATCGGCAAGAAAACGACTGACGACAGAACCGGAATATTGTCCGTTGATTTCATTGACAACGATAACGGTCTCGTTGCACATGAGCTGAGCAAAAATTATGGAATTATGACAAGGAGTGGTTTGCATTGTGCGCCATCGGCTCACAAAACCTTAGCCACGTTCCCGGGAGGTACTGTA
Source organism: Sedimentibacter hydroxybenzoicus DSM 7310 (assembly GCF_013403245.1). Lineage (GTDB taxonomy): Bacteria > Bacillota > Clostridia > Tissierellales > Sedimentibacteraceae > Sedimentibacter > Sedimentibacter hydroxybenzoicus. The sequence continues at coordinate 9,134 of NZ_JACBNQ010000022.1, forward strand.
AGATTTGCCGTAAGTCATTTTACAACAATAGAAGAAATTGATTATACTATAGATTGTATAAATAAAATAGTAAAATAATTTGTAATGAGGATGGTAATATTGTGGAATTTAACCAATTGGAAAGCTTTATAAGCGTAGTCAAGCATAATAGTTTTTCTTACGCGGCAAAAGAACTATATATAACTCAGCCTACTGTCAGCAACAATATTCAAAATCTTGAAAAAGAGCTTAATACTACCCTTTTAAACAGAACAAGCAAAACAATAAATTTAACTGACTCAGGAAAAATCTTTTATAAATACGCCGTTGAGCTGATTAATATCAGAGACAAGGCCAAGTATATACTTTCCGAGCATTCCAACAAGGTTGAAGGTGAAATAGAAATAACAGCCAGCTCTATACCTGAACAATATATTTTACCTTATATAATTAAGGATTTTTTAAATATATATCCTAAGGTTTCCTTTTCTATGACTCATAAAAATTCCAAAGATATAATAGATGATATTCTGGAAGGTAAATTAAACTTCGGCATAGTGGGTGCAAGGTACCATTCTGATATGCTGGAATATATAGATTTTTATGAAGACGAGCTCATCCTGTGTACTCCAAATAATGATAACTATACGTTGTCTGAAAATGACTATTTAGATATTGACGCTTTGTTTTCTGAAAAACTAATACTAAGGAAAAAAGGTTCAGGAACAAGAAGATTAATTGAACAAAAGCTTTCTGTCATGGATATAAGCTTAGATGATTTAAACATTGTTTCTCAGATAGACAGTAATGAAATGATTAAGAAAATGATAGAGCTTGGCTTGGGCGTCAGTTTTATTTCAAAAATAGCAGTAAAAAATGAAATTGATTTAAAACTACTTAAGCCTCTCAAAATAAAGGACTTAGAATTAAAACGAAGCTTCTATTTCGTATATAGTAAAAACAGGACCTTATCTCCTGTGGTGGAAGCATTTAAAGATTTTTTAATTAACTGGAAGGATATAAATCATATAACCCCTTGAATTATCAAGGGGTCAGGCTGCTGAAAAAGCCCACCTGCATCGTTGCCGTTCATCCGGTCAATCCTCACGTATGTCTAATACGCTGCGGTTGCCCGTCTTCCGGCGCCTTGCAGGATGAACTTTTTCAACAGCCTATCAGATTGATGAAAAAGCCTTCAACAAATTTATCTACGATTTCCTCTTCATTATTCTTCATGGATGAAGTTATTTCGAATGGAGTTCCCACTATCTCCATATTTTTCATGGAACAAATTATTTCATTCATTACCTTCAGAGCTTGCGGAGACCAAGTGCCGTTTCCTACAAGACCGACCTTACGATTTTGAAGATTTAAAGCTTTAAGCTCATTAAGCAGCGATTCCATTCCATAATACAATCCCATATTGTATGTTACCGAGCCGAATATTACATGGCTGTATTTCCATATATCAGAAACAATGTATGAGGGATGTGTTTTTGAAATGTCATACATACGCATATCCTTAACACCCTTTTGGGCAAGCTTGTTTGCAATAACATTCATAATGTTTTCCGTATTGCCATACATTGACGCATATACTAATACTACCCCGTTTTTTTCCGGTTCATACTTGCTCCATACGTTATATTTTTCAATAAAGTATTCTAAATTTTCTCTCCATATCGGTCCGTGTAAAGAACAAATCATCCTTATATCATAACAGCTTAATTTTTTTAATGCACCCTGTACCTGTGAACCATACTTACCTACAATATTCGAATAGTATCTTCTTGCTTCCTCTAAATAATGATGCTCAAAATCGGTTTCGTCTGCAAAAATATTTCCTGACATTGCTCCAAAGGCTCCAAAAGCATCTGCCGAGAATAGAATTTTTTCTGTCTCCTCGTAAGTAAACATAACTTCCGGCCAATGAATCATAGGCATAGTCATAAACTTTAAATTGTGCTTACCTATACACAAGGTCTCGCAATCCTTAACTTCATGAATGTTCATACTGTAATCAAAATCATAAAACTGTCCTATAAATTGAAATGTTTTTTTATTTCCTACAATTTTTATATCAGGATACCTTTTAACCAGTTCTTCAATGTTGGCACAATGATCCGGCTCCATATGATTTATAACTAAATAATCTAAATCTCTTCCGTTCAGAACGTGAACTATATTATCTATAAACAATCTGCTTATTGCTGTATCTACAGTATCCATCAAGCATGTTTTGTCATCTAAAATCAAATACGAATTGTAGCATACACCGTTTGGTATGGGAAACATATTTTCAAAACGCTCAAGACGTCTGTCATTGCCGCCTACCCAATATATGTTTTCAGTTATTTTTTGAACACAATGCATATTCTCGCTCCTTCTTACTGAGAACTCGTCTCAATCTTTCATCTATAGTATTATCCTGTTTTTAGATTATAACATACCTGAACCGAGTGCAGCGCAAGCGAGCTTGCATTGCCGAGGTGATGGTATGTTATATGTATTATACCATAAACTTTGTAAGTGTCCAATTCTTTCCTTAATTTTCTCCTGCTATTATTATTTAAATTGTTTTTTTGAGCAATACTATAAGATAATATATTTTTTATAGTGGAAGGGAAATTAGTATGATTGGTATTTTACTTGCATTGCTTGCAGGATTGTTAATGAGTGTTCAAGGAGTTTTTAATACCCGTGTAATGGATTCATCGAATATGTGGGCTACAAACAGCTGGGTGCACCTGACTGCTTTTGCCGCAAGCATAATTATATGGTTCTTCACCGGTCGGGAAAATTTGCTTTCGGTGTTTAACGTAAGCAACAAATTATATTTAATTGGTGGTGTCATCGGTGCATTTATAACCTTCACCGTTATTAAAAGCATATCCGATTTAGGACCCGCATATGCAACAATGCTGATTTTATTGGCTCAGCTTGTAGTTTCATGTTCAATTGAAACCTTTGGATTGTTCGGCACCGAAAAAATATGCTTTGAATGGAGCAAGCTTATTGGTGTAGCCCTCATGATTGCCGGAATTATCGTTTTTAAGAAGTAGTAAACAACTTAAAAGAACATTATCAAAATATTCATCATATAATAGATAAATTTTCGTTAATTGGGGAAAAGATTATGGATGAATTTTTAGAAGGACTTACCGGTGAAATTGTGTTACCTTTTGATTTTTCCTATGATGAATTAAGACAAGGCTATAACAGTGCTGTTCAAAAATATCCGTTTGTTATTGTATATTGTTTTATGATATGTGATGTTTCTAATGCGGTAAAATGGGCAAGAAGACATTCCATGCCAGTACGAATTCGCAGCGGCGGACATAATTATGAAGGATATTCTAACGGCAGCTGTACACTTGTTATAGATCTGAGCTGCATGAATAATATTGTGATAGACGAATGTGAGGAATTAATATATATAGAAGGCGGAGCTACCAACAAGGATGTATATGAATTTGTGTCATCAAAGGGTTATCCGTTTCCGGGCGGTACATGTCCTGCAGTAGGTGTAAGCGGATATTCATTAGGCGGAGGATGGGGATTATCCTGTCGCTATTTAGGATTAGGCTGCGATAGTTTGACAGAAATTGAATTAGTTGATTTTGAAGGTGAAATAATCAGGGCAAATAGTAATTGTAATGCAGATTTATTCTGGGCTGTCAGGGGAGCAGGCGGCGGTAATTTTGGAGTTATAGTAAGTATGACTTTCAGGCTTCCTGAACCTGTTGATAAAGTCACACTTATTGAAATTGATTATTTAAACGTTGATTCTGAGGAGCAAGAAAATTTTCTTATATTGTGGCAAGCCTGGCTAAATAATGCAGATGATAGAATGACTCTTATTTCAAGGATATATAATTCTGAGGCAGATGGGTTAGCTATGTTAGTAAGAGGAATTTTTTATGGTGACCCTGCTGAAGCAAAGATAATTTTAAAGGATTTTCTTATGCTCAATAATGCAATTTATAGTGTAGAAGAAGTTACATTTTTAGAAGCGGTAACAATTATCGGCAGTACATATCCTGAACATGAAAAATTTAAGTCTGCAAGCCGTTTTGTATTAAAAGATTTTAATAATAATGAAATTAAAAATGTAGTTAATTTGATCAGGGATCGAGCTGAGGGCTCAGTTTATGCGGGATTATCAATGTATGCATTGGGTGGCAGGGTTTCCGATATTGATATTGATGATACTGCTTTTTATTTCAGAAACGCAAAGTATATAATTTGGCTTGAAACCGTCTGGGAAGAAAATGAATATGCTGAAGAAAATAAAAGTTGGATTAAAAATAGGTTTCCATACCTGAAATCAATAACTACAGGTTCATATATAAACTTTCCATATATTGAATTAGACAATTATTTAAAAGAATATTTCGGATGCCATAAAGAAAAGTTAAAATATATCAAAGAAAAATATGATCCGTTAAATATTTTTTCTTTCCCTCAAGGTATAGAGCCAAGTAATAATGAATGCTGTCCTGTATTATATAAACCTACTCTATTCAATAAAGAAAATTTATGGAATGCCGATAACAATATAAATCATCGTGAATTCAGATATGTATCAAAAAAATAAAAATTCGACACAAATAAAAAAACCTCAAATTTAAAGGTTTTTTTATTTTGCGTATAAAAATTCTTATTTCTTCTTCACAGGAATCCAAACTTCACTGTATGCGTAATCCTTTTTATGTTTATCCATTTTAGTAAAAGAAAAAGTAGGGATATTAATTACTTCGTAATCAGAAGAAAGAAGCCATTCCGAATATACCTTTGCCATAGTTTCCTGCAAGGTAGAAGGAAACGGTCCTTCGTTCGGAAATATTGCCCAAGTACATGCTTCCACCGGTATTTTATCCAATAGATCGCTCACTTGATTTTTAGTTGTTAAAACACCTATCAAATGAGTTAAATCTCCTTCTTCCTTTAAGAAATTCGCATCAGCATCATAAGATGCGTTTACAATTTCATACGGCTCAATATTTTGCAGAGAATGCATTTCTTCTTTTTGTTCATCCGTTATACTCATTGCAAGCTTCACAATCTCGTTATTCACGCCTTCAAATTGCATAGGTACGCGTTTACTTACACCAACTAAATTAAAAGCCGGTTTTTCTTCAATTCTAAATTCCATAGATATTCCTCCCTTAACGGTTATTATGAATGAAAGCTTGGGAAATGACTTGCTAATGCCTGTTTTTATTACATCAGACGGCAAAAAACCACTCCATTTTTTAAACGCTCGTGTGAATCCGTCCATAGACTGATAGCCATATTTAAATGCAACCTCAGTCACTTTTTCACCATTTAATAAATCTCTGTTTGCTTCAGACAGCTTTCTTTTTTTGATATATTCATTCAGCGTCATCCCTGAAAGATAAAAAAATATCTTTCTGAAGTGATAATCCGAAACACCGGCATATTCGGAAATTTTATCAAGAGATATATCATCCGTTAAATGATCATCAATATAGCCCATCACACAATTTAATTCTTTCAGCATCAGTTCCCCTCCTTTTCACATTTTTATAATAACAAAAGAGAATTAATATTACTCGACATTTATGATATAAAATATATCGGATGAAATGTTATATAATATTAAATATACTTTCTCATTACAACTGCAGGCAGAATTTTCTCTGTCCAATTTAATTCGATATCTTCAACTTTAGCAAAACCATTGTTAATCCAAAAATCAAGCACTGAATTATCATAATCAGTGACCACATCTATTCTTATACATTTGCTTTTTTGCGATTTGGCGTACTCCTCAAAGTACTGAAAAATCAAATTTCCAAAACCCTTGCCCTTAAAATTATCTTTTAACATTAGTAATGATAAATATACTTCTTCTCCTGCTTTAAAATCTATAATTCCTATTATTTCTCCCGATTTTATCTCAACTATTTTACAAGAGTAAAAGCCGGACTTTTTCATTGATTCAAGCTCTTGAAGTATCCATTCATTTGTTACTCTTTCCCTATTCATGTGACTTTTTAAAAATTGCTTATTAGAATTATAAACTTCAGCGATTTCATCTAAATCCTTAGATTCAACTAAATCTATACAAAAATCCTTTAATTCAAAAAACATAATCTCTCCAATGCATTTTGCAATTTATTTTAAAGACTAACTGCGAAAAAAAATAACATATTATATTATTTATCTTTTATCTCAATTATTTCTCCAATATCATATTCATATTTTATATAATTATTGTCACTGTCCGTCCATGAAACAGATGCCTCTCTTGTTTTAAATATATTTATAATGTCATCGTCAGTCAATCCTCTTGCGTCAAATACTATTTCCTCTTCATAGATAGCAAAATTTTCAGCTTCATTGTCTCGTTCAAACGTACCTCCGCCTCTCAGCCGGTTCTCTTCATTACCCTTTTTAATCATAGCTAAGCCTGATGTTTCAATTTTTCTGTTTTTTATATTATCAGGGAATTCAACATACAATTCAAATTTAATTTTTCTGTAATCACTTAAGTCAGGAGCATCCGGACTTTCGCCGCCGGTCTTCTTGTATTCATCATAGGTAATACCTGAAACAATTGCACTTATATATATAGGCTCGGGTATTGTGCCGTATCTGCTGTAATTTTTTATATCTCTGTACTCATCAAACATCATATTGCCTATGTCTTTGTTTGATTTTTTAATATAATACCTTGAATTTATCTCATAAACATAATATACCTTGTCGTTTATTACAGCCTTTACATAACTGCCTGTCTCAGGCGGAGCATTTCCATTTGATATTATTCCGGACTCATCAACATTTCTTAAAAGCATATTTATATTTGTTTTTGAAACACTGTCTGTTATTACTCTTTCAGAAACCGCTTCATTATCCTCATATATGTATAAATTTACGGAACTTGATAAAATTTTCGAATTCATTTCACTGCCATCCGGTCTCAAAGGCATCATAAAATCCTGAATTTTATAATCTTGATCTTCGGCTGTTTTTCCAACAATATAGCCACTAGTATATGTTCCATTCCCCCATTGAGGTCCCATAGCTGTCAAATTTAAGCTGTCCTTTTTTGTATAAACAACATTTATTACTTCAATTTCGGTTAGGTTGTTCTTCTCCTTAAAATATTTATAAGAGTCCGAGTCATTATCAACCGTTGTAATACTGTGCAACACATAGCTGCTGTAAATATCCTTACCTGCATTTCGTTCAATATCGAGACCTATCTTATTTCTCTCTGAAATCAAATCATATTTCTTCTCGTAATCACCTTCAACACCGTATAAAAAATACAAATAAACTAATTCCTCCTGTTTACTCTCGGGAGTATCTTCAGCATAAAAATATTTACGTCCCTCCTGCACCCATGTCATACCGCTGAATTCGTAATTTCTTCTTGGATTTGTTCCCACCGATACGACAACAACAATTAGCAGTATCACAAGCACCGCCATTAACCAGAAAGTCGGCTTTTTGTAACCTCTCATTTCGTTTTCTCCTATATCAATTTTCAGGTACAGTATTCACAAGTCGAAATGCTTAATACTGTTTTTTAAGACTGTACATAATCAACTACAAATCTTTATAGTAAGCATATCCACAAAGAAGTATACCGAATCCTCCCAATGTAGATATTACTTGCCCGGCTATTCTAAAATTGGATGTAATATCATTTGAGTATATTTCTAATTGATTAGAAGATACACCATTCTTGTATTTTTTCAAATAATCATACCTCATTGACTTTCCTATGGCACCTGATGAAAATATGATTACGAAACCAATAACAAATATAATAACCATTACATACAGAGAATTTCTCAGAAATTCTTTCTTCATTTTTACCTCCGTTTATATCATAGTGCAAGCCGCTTACCGGCCTGCTTCACACCGACACAATAAATACATAACTGCCGCCTTCTTTCATGCTGTCTAAAGATATTATTTCGCATATATCATCACCATTCATGGCAATTATACCGTCCACTTTGGTCATATCTATTCTTACTCCACGAATAATCATGTCGGTTGAAAGCCAATGCTTTGAAATGAAGTGATTAATCTGTTGTCTATTTTGTTTACTAATAGGTAAATACTTCATTAAACCTCTCCTGTAACACCACTTATAGAAAATAAAAAACTTGACGTATCCTACAACATCATTTTAATAATTCAATCACTTTTTTCTTTACATGATCAACTTTTTCAGGTTTTACACTTCCAAATTTTTTAATTACAATGTGTTTAGAAAGCGTGTATATTTTGTCAGCTCTTTATATAGTATAACCAAAATAAGGTTAGTGCACAAGTAGTGGAATGCATCAAATTTATTTGTTCGCTTTCACTCACATAAATTTGGTATTCTGTGCATATGACCTATCCCCATTTTAATTTCGCTACCCGCTTATTAAAATGGGGTTAATCCATAAAAAAACTCCTCAGATTGAGGAGTTTAACATGCTTCCATAATTTATTGTGTATTTAATGTATGGAGGCGGTGGGAGTCGAACCCACGTCCGAAAATATTTCCACAAGTCTTTCTCCGAGTGCAGACGATAATTTATGTTTCGCCTCAACCATCGCCTATCGTCAAGCTATGGTATCGGCTATCTCCGGTTGTTCAGCTTAAGGTCGAAGAACCCCTTAGGCAGTTCCCTGCTTTAAATGATGCCCCAACTTAAACTGCAGGTCGTCTAAGCGGGACAAGCGAGCAGCTTACGCTGCGAATGCTAAATTATTGTTTTCTTTTGCGTTTATTTTTGTTGCCACTTTTTACGTTGTTTGGCGACAACGACTCGCTTAACTTACTTCTATACCCCCGTCGAAACCATTTACGCCCCCGTAATGGTTAATCGTCTTGTCTTTGTATACGGCGCTCGGCATCTTTTTTTGCAATATCCTGACGTTTGTCGTAGTTTTTCTTACCTTTTGCCACTGCCATTTCCATTTTAACAAGACCGTTTTTAAGATATAGACTCAATGGTATCAATGAATAACCTTTTAAAGTTACCAATCCAATCAATTTTCTTATTTCTCTTTTATTTAAAAGAAGCTTTCTGGGCCTTAAGGGATCAACATTGTAAATGTTGCCTTTTTCATAAGGACTTATATGCAGATTGTAAACATATGCTTCACCGTTTTTTATGTTTACATAACTATCTTTTAAGTTAACTTTTCCCTGTCGTATTGATTTTACCTCTGTACCGACAAGTACAATTCCGGCTTCATATTTATCTTCTATAAAATAATCATGATATGCTTTTTTGTTGCTTGCAATATTTTTTGTATTTTCAGCCATATTCTCACCTACCATCAAGTGTAGGATGATTATAGCATTAATTATTTGCAATGTCAAATGTCAGTTTGTTTGAAAAATATGCATATATTTATTTTTTATGCATGATTTGTCAGTCAAAGTAATCAATAAATAGGCTGTTGAAAAAGTTTGTTCTGCGTTTTCAACAACCTACCCCTACATATTATATATATTACAATATAAATCTTAAGCTAAGTTTAATTTTTACTTTAAACCTCAATTAAATCTTTTTCTTCATTCATTTTAACTTCTGTAAAATTTGATATAAAAACAAAATCTATTTCGGCTTTTGCGATGCTTACGTTTAATACCTTGACCTTAACGTCTTCACCTATTCTGTATACCTTTCTGCTTGTTTGCCCGAATAATTCTCTTTTTTCATTATCGAATATGTAGAAATCATCAACCATATTTGATATATGCACAAGACCTTCAACTGTATTCTCCAGTTCAACAAATACTCCAAAGCTTGTTACACCTGAAATTACACCGCTGTATTTTTCACCTATTTTATCGGACATATATTCTGCAATTTTTATTTTGTCAACATCTCTTTCGATTTCATCCGCAATTCTTTCCATTTTGGATGATTGCTCCGCCACTATGGCTGTACGTTCCGACAATCTGTGATAATCGTCTTCCGATAATTTACCGTTAAGCTGACCTTTAATAATTCTGTGTATCTGTAAGTCGGGATATCTTCTTATGGGCGAAGTGAAGTGACAATAATACTGTGCTGCCAGTCCGAAGTGTTCCGAGCTTTCGGGTGAATATATTGCCTTTCTCAGTGACCTCAGCATCATATTGTTTATTAGTGATTCTTCTTTTTTCCCTTTAATTTTTAATAAAAGCTGCTGCAATTCTCTCGGGTGAACCTCGTTTGAGCCCTTCAACGCATACCCCAAATTATGAATCAATATGCTGAATTCATGCATTTTTTCTTCGTCGGGGTCCTCGTGTATTCTGTACACAAAAGGCATGTTGAGCCAATAATAATGTTCTGCAACGGTTTCGTTGCAAGCAAGCATAAATTCTTCTATTATCTTATTTGAAACTCTTCTTTCATACTTTGTTACGTCGGTTGCTTTACCCGTTTCATCCGTAATAATTTTTGTTTCGGGAAATTCAAAATCGATTGCACCTCTGAGCTCTCTTTTTCTTCTTAAAATCAAGCTTAACTCTTCCATATTTTTAAGCATGGGGAGAATTTCTTTATATTTTTCCGACAATTCTTCATCGTTATTTTCTAATATTTCAGATACATCAGTATACGTCATTCTGTAACGATTTTTCAGAATACTCTCAAATATTTTATAATCTGTTACCTTTCCTTCTTTATTTATTATCATCTCAACGGAAAGTGTCAGCTTATCCTCTCCCGGGTTTAGGCTGCAGACACCGTTGGACAATTCCTTTGGAAGCATTGGTATAACTCTGTCGCTTATGTAGATACTCGTTGCTCTTTTTAATGCTTCCTTATCCAGGCTTCTGCCTTCTTTTACATAATGGGTTACATCTGCAATGTGTACTCCCAACATATATTCATCATCATTAATTTTTTCGACATAGACAGCGTCATCTAAATCCTTTGCATCCTCACCGTCTATGGTAATTATGTTAAGATCTCTTAAATCCTTCCTGCGTTTGTACTCCTGCTCATGTATTCCTTCAGATGAAACTCTTATTGCTTCCTTTATGACATCCTCAGGAAATACCTGTCTTACCTTTCTGTCAAGAAGCACGGCTTCTATATGTGTCCTTGTATCTTCTATATCTCCGATTATTTCTACAATTTTACCTTCAGGATTCTTTCTTTTATCCGGCCATTCGGTTATTTTAACATTTACCTTTTCGTTTGTTTTGGCACCGTTGAACTCGTCTCCGGGTATAAAAATGTCAAAGGCAATTTTCTTGTCATCAGGGACAACGAAACCGAAATTTTTGCTTTTCTGAAATGTTCCTATTACATATTCATTTGCTCTTTCAAGAATTCTTATAACCTTACCTTCAGGGCTTTTAACCTCTTCAGTTGTCTTCATAGGTCTTACGATAACTCTGTCACCGTGCATAGCTCCGTTCATATCTACAGGCGATATGAAAATATCACTGATGTCTTTGTTATCGGGTCTTAAGAAAGCAAATCCCTTCTGATTTCCGTCCAAGGTACCGGCAATCAAGTTCATCTTTTCGGGAATACCATATCTTTGTGACCTTGTAAATATTATACTTCCTTCATCTTCAAGCTCATTTAGAGCTCTTAACAATTCTTTTTTCATGCTGCTTTCTATTTCAAATTCTTGTAAAAGCTCATGAAATGTCAGTGGTTTATATGCTTCTTCCTTCATATATGATAAAATTTTTTCTTTAAAGTTCATTATCTACTCCTTCAAAATCAAGATCAATAAGGGCACTGCCCGTCATTCAAGGTTCTGGGACGCCCACTGAAACCTTTGATTTCTTATTTATGTTTCCCGCCGCTTCCCATCCTGTTTAATAAATCAACGTCATAGGATACTATGTTTGATTTTTGTTGCTCTTGCTGAATTTCAGCAAATTCTATTATTTTAGTTACTAAATCCGTAAAAGATATTCCTAATCCTTCCCATAGATAAAATGCAATGGAGCCGGGTATTGTATTGATTTCATTTACAAATATATTGTTGCCATCAAAAAGGAAATCTATTCTTGCATCACCACAGCAATCGATTGATTTAAAAGCTTCCTTAGCATACAATTTTATTTTTTCTTCAACTTCTATATCTATATCTGCGGGTATTCTTCTTTTCGATTCCGATGCATCTTTCTTTTTGTTTACATATTTATCTTCATAGGTTAAAAACTCCTTCCATCCAACAGGTTCTTCACAAAGCGAGACAGTAAGATCATTTTCATATCCCATAACAGCACAATTGATTTCCCTCACATTTTCAATGCATTTTTCTACTATTACTTTTCTGTCATAGTTTAAAGCCACTTCTATAGAAAACATCAGTTCTTCTTGATTATTAGCTTTGCTGATTCCAACGCTTGAACCTAAATTAGCCGGCTTTACTATTAAAGGATAACCAATTTTTTCGATTTCCTCCATTATTTCTTGCTTGTTTTTTTCAAAACCGCTTCTGTAAAACCATGTATAACCGACTATGGGCAGATTGTTACTTTCAAAAACCTTTTTCATTATAACCTTATCCATACCTACAGAGGAGCTTAAAACAGAGCCAAATGCACATGGAACTCCATTCATCTGAAATATGCCGTGCAGTGCTCCATCCTCAACATTTGTACCGTGAACCGCCGGAAAAACTATGTCAATGCTATAAGTATTGTACTTTTTTCCGAAGAAACCTTGCTTTAAATCAGGATGAGGATACAATATCAGTTTTCCATCTTTAAAACCGGGCAGCACTTCGTATGCATCTTCAAATTTTTTAGACTTGTAGTTATTAATGTCGTGAAGGCAATTCCCCACATACCACTTTCCGTCTTTTTGTATGTATATTATCCTTGGTTCATAAATTGTTTTATCGATGTTATCCAATACCTGAAGTCCTGTAATTATGGAAACCTCATGTTCAACGGTTTTTCCGCCTATAATTATTCCGATTCTTTTCATAACAACCTCCATATCAATTTTCGTTGTATGTGTCGGGCAAATCATTTTCGAATAATACTACATCATTTACTTTAGTAAGCTTTTTTAAAACTTTAGTTGCTTCATTCAATGAATTAACCACATACAAATTATCTTCATCAAAGCCATTCTTTTGTAAACCAGTCTGTATAGGAGCCGTTTGTTTTTTGCCTACCAATATGGCAATATCACAAACTGCTGCAATATTTTCTCCGAATTTTTCGTTTTCTGTTTGCTCATGATCTCCTAATTCTACCATACCCGGAGTTACAATTATTTTTCTCTTATCCTTGAATGACGCTAAAACATTCAGTGCGGCTTTTGCTCCGTCAGGATTTGAATTAAAGGCATCATCTATTACAATTACCCCGGTTCCCGGATCAATAAGCTGTAATCTGTGCTCTACGCTTTCTATATCAGCTATCCCTTTTCTGATTTCGTCTAAGGATAGTCCGAGCACCTTGGCAGTTGCTGCTCCCGCAAGGATGTTTAATATATTATGTTCACCTAAAAGCTTAGTTTCACATTCTACGGTTCCTGAATCATTTATGCATAACGTGAATTTAGAGCCGGTATTTCCAACTACTATATCTGTTGCATACACATCTGCTTTATCTGCGTTTTTAATCCCATACAGTATTTTTTCTTTATATGTTTTATCTGCCAATTTCTTTACATATTCATTATCATAATTAAAAATTGCTATCCCGTCATCAGGCAGACATTCTATAAGCTCATACTTCGTTCGCATAATATTGTCAATTGATTTAAATGTTTCCAAATGACATGGACCAATTGATGTAAGTATTCCTATCTTGGGATTGGTCAGCATTGCAACCTCATGTATATCACCAACCTTGGTTGCACCTAACTCAGCTATAAATATTTCATAATCATCCGTTAAATCATTATTTATAACCTTGCTTATGCCCATCGGAGTATTGTAACTGTCCGGTGTATTCAATACATTGAATTTCCTGCCCAATATTGCAGCAGTTAAGAATTTCGTGCTTGTTTTACCATAGCTTCCTGTTATACCTACAGAGGTTAATTTTGTCATGTTTTTTATTTTTTTTGATGCTGAATTATAAAAATTCTTATGTATATTTTTTTCTATTGGCTGTGCAACAAAATTGGCTCCTATTATATAATATGAGCTGAAAAAATAAACTATAGACAAAAATCCTGACCATAACGGAAAAAATTTGACAAAATCTTTAGAAACAAATTGTACAATTAAAACTAATATTATGAAATCTATGATGGCTAAGCCCATAGCAATGGCCAGCAATCTCTTTGCCCTTGGTGTAAATACCAGTGGTTTTTTTGAATTATATTTTTCTTTATATTTAAATATTAGCAGAAGTGACGTAAAAACAGAAACAGCCATAGCATATTGAGTAATATTATTTTTACCTCCAGTTACGGCAAATAAAAAAAATACGGTATTTATTATACAAATAGCTGTATATATTTTATCTTTTTGAGTGTATACTTTATCTTTATTTTTTTCAGTCCACTCTATATATTTTTCATTTTTATATCCTTCAATCTGAAGCATGTGTAATGAAAATCTCAGCTTGTAAAAACAAAGGGCAAACCAACAAATCGAAAACAAAAATATTGTAGAATTCATATTATCACTCCCTAATTAAAATCATCTTTCAGAAATACATTTATAACTGCTTTAAATTGCTCGTAATTATCTATATAAGAATAATGACCGGCATCCTTAAAAACAATCAGTCCGCTGTCCTTGATTTTTTCTTCCATTATCTTACCCATGTAAACAGGGGTATCCTCATCATTTTCTCCCCATATGAGCAGTGCGGGTGCCTTAATATCAGGAAGCAAAGCAACTAAATTATCATGGATAACCTTGACCATAGTCTGCCTCATAATGCCGTCTGAAGCTTTGTAATCTGTTGAACCATATTTTTTATAAAATTTTTCTATCTTTTGTTCTTTGGAATCTCCCTTAACAAACAACAAGTAGAAGCTCTTTAATAGTTTAAATGAATAAACCTTTATGTAATAATTTAGTTTCCTTTTCGGAATTATGCCTGCGCTGTCAATGAGTACAAGTTTTTTGACGTAATCATGCATACTTGATAATATTATGGATATTCTGCCGCCGTGTGAATGTCCGAATAATATTATATTGTCTAATTTTTTTAGTTCAATAAATTTATTGACACAATTTGCATAATCATATGAGTTCCACGGCTTCTCAGGCTTGTCACTTTCGCCGAAGCCGGGTAAATCTAAAGCTACAACTCTGCACTTATCTTTTAATATATTGGCTATAGGCATCATTGTCTGTATATCAGCTCCCCAGCCGTGCAAAAGCAAAACAGCAGTACCCTGACCTTCATCTATGTAGTTAATATTAATACCGTCAATATTAATTTGCATTATAACCCCCGTTACAATTGATAGGCGATTGATTGGCTGTTGACTGGCAATGGATTGGCATTTGTTTTTTATCAATCGCAAATCCATTGCCACTCTATCGTTATATTATATGTTAATAGTGTGAAATCTGCAAGCAGATAACTAAAAAAAGGACTACCCAAATGATAGCCCTGCATATGATAGTATGATAAAGCTGTTTAGTTAAAAACCGAAAATAGGATTTTTCTATTCTGTAGAATTTTTACTACCACTGCTTGTTATAAAATAAAACAACATCCAAACTACGCAATGTATCAACAAAACAGCAAAATATGAGCTTATATTCTGTCCGCGTCCATTCACCAAGTCCATCAGACCATAAAAAGCAGCACTGGAAGGAAGCAGGTAGGATAAGATTCTGCCGATACTGTCCGCTGGAATCATCAGATAGAAAAGAATAGGTGGTGCAATAAACAATATCATAATCATTTTAATATAGACAATACCTGCCATAAGCCCGCTGGAAAATCGTCCGATATACATCCCAATCAGCGCAGATATAAATGCAGACAATACAATTAACAACAATAACGGAAAGAGCTGCTCAATCTCAATTTTCATACATGCAAATGCGGTAGCAATGGTAGATAAAATACCACCGACAAGTCCTAAAGAAATTTTTTGAAACACATATTCCTGTTGTGTCATTGGTAATATTTCATTGATAAACGAAATGCCATCCTCTTTTTCTCCGATAATACTCATTGCATTGAAAGTACATCCCATAAACATGGCCGTAACCATCGTTATTACGATAAGTAATGATTTGGGCCATAAACTATCGCTTTGAGCTGGACGGGCTTCAACGGCGACTAACCTCATCGCTTCTCGTTCTTCGAAGAGCTGAGGAAGCTTATCGCCTATTGTTTTGTATAGTTGAAATTCATCTCCGGACAAGATAGACTTTATCGTACCACTATCCCGAACTACTCCAATCATTTGCGTGGCAGGGTCAATGACCGCCATTTGCAATCCTTCCATATCCTCATATACTGTGACACTTCCGTTTTGCTCTACCCAGTCTGCCATTTCTTCTGTCAAATCATTTTGAACTATACCAAAAGCCGTTTCTCCAAGGGTCGAAAAACTCACATCAGATAACAAGTTTATGGCAAGCCCGACAATAACGGGCAACAAAAAAGACAAGATACACATTTTATCCCGTCGGATATTTTTAAGCTGATGATATATACCTCTCATGCTATCCCTCCTTTGCCATTTCTCGTGTCAATGTCTTATGTGCCACCAGGAACAGGACCACAATGGATACGACACAAATAATGTAATAGACGGGTTCCCCTACAGGCATTTCAAAGCAGGCGTTTTTTATTGCCATGAATAGGTGGTACATGGGATGATAGTTAATCCAGTTCCAAGTAATGCTCGTCTGCCCCACAAGAAAAACTGGAGTTGTAATGAAGATAGCAAAGACAATATATAATAAGGAGAACTGCTTAAAATCCGGTAACCATACAGCACAAAAGAAGCCTACCAATGCCATAATAATGGAAAGTATAACAGTCTGTACTAAGATGGCAGGAAGTACCGAAAAACCTGCCTCCAATCCAAGATTGATAACTGTAAGCAAAAATGCAAATACAAGGTCAGCCAGTAAGAACAGTATGAGTTTTGAAAAAATAAACAAGCTCTTGCTTATCGGCATTACTCCATGTATCCGTATCACGCCCATATACTTTTCTTCGAACAGAGTGGAAGCCAAACCTAAGAAGCCGACAGCAGCCAACTCAAAAAATAGAAACTCACTTGTTATTTCACGCCGACTTTTCATTTCTTTACTGTTTTGTCCAATCACTTCTGCCGGTGTACTTTGCCCCGGCGACAGAAGGGAGAGAGCATAGGCGGTGCGTGTGTGGTCTGTGCTGTCCAGTCCCGATGCTGTCATAATTATTTTTGGCGCTGCTCCCGTAGCGTCGATGCCGACAGCGTATCCGTCGGATGTATGCGACTGTAATTCCTCCATATTGTCTACCCGAATGATTTGACCGGATATATTTTCTATACTTTCTGCCGGGTCTAACAGGTAAACAGGATAAATAGCCTGATCTGTTCTGACATAAACCAGATTGATGTATAGGGAATAAAGTATAAGAGACCCGACAATGAGCAGCAAAAATTTACTGGACAACATCATAGTGAAGTCTTTTTTCAGCAGGGAAAAAAAGCTATATCCCATTTATAACAACCCCCTCCCTGTATACTGAATAAACACATCCTCCAAAGATGGTTCCTGAGAATGGATGCTTATAATTTCATCATGAGGTAAAGAGATACCCTGTTTCAATTCAGACGCTTCAATCATCTTGTTTTCCCGCTTGCCGTTCAGCATATAATCAATCACAATCTTTTGATTGCTGTTTTGCATCTTTAGATTTTTAGGTGTATCAATTACAGCAATATTACCGTTTACGATAAAAGCCACCCGGTCACAAAGCAGGTCTGCGTCCAGCATATTGTGGGTTGTGAGAAAAACTGTAGTACCTTTTTTCCGCTCTTCTTCTATAATGTTACGGAATAACACCGCCCCGGCGGGGTCAAGTCCGCTGGTTGGTTCGTCTAAAAACAGCAGCTTCGGGCTTGTCATAAGTGCCCGCGCCATGCTCACCCGTTGACGCATACCTTTGGAGTAAGAAGATACCGGTTTTTTGATATAATCCTTTTTAAACGCCAACCGGTCTAATAATACCTCGATATCTTGTCGTTGTTCTTTTGGGTAGAAGGACGCAAAATAGTTGAGATTATCCAGTCCACTCAAATTAGCATACAGGTAAGGATACTCGAAAAGAACACCGATATTTTTGAAAAATTCCTTATTATAGGAGTTGGTAATATTTTTTCCGAATAATGAAACATGGCCGTTATGCCCTTTCAAAATCCCCGTAAGAATTTTTTGTGTTGTAGATTTACCTGAACCATTTGGTCCAAGGAAACCAAAGATTTCCCCCTTTCCAACCGTAAAATCGATACCGTGTAATGCCTGCTTGTCTTTGCCATAGGAAAATATAAGGTCTTTTACTTCAATCATTCTTCTTCACCCCATTTGTCCCTCTGGGTGCTTTGTTTTTCTTTCTGTCGCTGACTCCACCACTTCATAAACTTCACTTTAAAGGGAAGAGATATTGCCAGCAAAACGATTAAAATCACCCACCAATACCACGAAAGTCCTAAAAACATAAGAACACACCTCCATCCTGATTTAACAATTTATTTTTACACCCTAAAACTACGATTTCGGTATAAAGATGATGTAAAGATAGAGTGAAAATGAAGTAAAGAAAAAAACGTGCTGCGCAGCACGTTTTTTAATAATAGATGGATTTATTCAGTTATAGGAAGCATAAAATAGAACTCGGCTCCATTCTCCTTGTTATGTATACCATATTCGGATTTGTGCATGGAGAGTATTTGAGCTGATATAGCAAGACCAAGCCCTGAACCATTTCTATTGATTTCACTTTTATCTCTATGGAACTTTATCCAGACATCATCTGTCAAATGTGGACCGTCGTTATAGATGGAAAATTGCATAAGGCTTTCTAAAATACTCACCTCAATATGGATGTTACCGTTTTTAGAGACAAACTTTTTCGCATTCCCCATAAAGTTATGCAAAACCTGCCGCAGCCGGTTTTGGTCGGCCACCACATATACTGACTCGTCAGGAAGTGAGTAGCTCAAACGGAATGGTTCTGAGGTAGTATCAACATATTCCCGACCTGCTACTGTTTCCACTAATTCCACAAAATCAAACTTTTCCATTTTCATCGTAGCAGCCCCGACTTCCAATGAGGATAAATCCAGCAGAGCATTTATCATTCCCGCCATTTTTTCTGTTTCCTCAACAATTACCTGACTGTATACTATTTGTTTATCCGGCACAGCATCTTTCAGTCCCTCTGCATAGGCTCTGATAACGCCAAGAGGCGTTTTAAGCTCATGGGATAGTGTATCAGTAAGTTCTTTTCGCTGTGCTAATGCATGTTGAAGATTTGTCGCTGTTGTATTCAAATTATCCCCAAGGGTTTGCAGTTCATCTTTTGTATTCAATTTGCAAGGCTGAGAAAAGTCAAGGTCGGCCATGCGCTGTGCGGCTTTACTGATTTCACGGATAGGACTCGATACCATACGGACTAACACCATGTCCCATCCCAAAATCAGCATAATCAAAAGGAACACAAAAACAAAGTCGCTTATCCAGCCGGAAAAAGCAGATGATATGATATATGCTAACATACAAGCCCCGATAATGATTTTAGATAAGAGGAAAATCTTTTTATTGATTGGATAGATAGAAAACCAGTTTAAAAACCTTGATTTTTTATTCATATTCCATCACCTCAAACTTATACCCGGAGCGAATTAGTGTAACAATATGGCAACCTTCGTTCCCTAATTTACGCCGCAGATTTTTAACATGAACATCTACGGTTCGGCTTGTACCTTCAAACTCATATCCCCAAATACGATTTAGCAGCTGATCTCTTGAAAATACCTGCTTTGGATTTCTCATAAATAAAAACAGCATTTCATATTCTGTATGGGTTAAGCTCACCGGATTTTCCTCGACGAAAACTTCCCTTGACATAGGGTTGAGAGTAATCTTTCCAGCTTGTAAAGTTGATACAACGCTTTCAGAGTGTCCCGTTCTTTTGAGTAATACCCGCACCTTTGCCATCAATACATTCGGGCTAAAGGGCTTCGTAACATAGTCGTCCGCACCCAACTCATATCCTCTTAATTTGTCGACTTCCTCTCGTTTGGCTGTCAGCATAATAATGGGGAGGTTGCTGATTTCCCGTGCTTGTTTACATACAGAATATCCGTCCATGTTCGGCATCATAATATCCAATATCATTAAATCAACAGAGTTGTTTTTTAGTATCGTCAATGCGTCTATTCCATCATCAGCCAAAATGACTTTGTAACCGTCTTTTTTTAAATAATCCGATACAATACCTTGTATTCGTTTTTCATCTTCTATAATGAGAATGATTGGCATATAATCCCTCCCTCAGGCACCCAAATATACACTATGTATTTTATCACATCATTTAGTTTTTGTCAGGAGAAATATAACATAAAAAAAGAACCCTTCAAGGCAAAAGGATTTTTTCAGACCCTCTAATCTTGAGTGATTCTTTTATATGTTAATTATTAAAATGCTCCACTGCAAGGTTGAACAACACAAAGCAGTCAAACTGTTTTCAGCGAGCTTAATTAGAAAAATTTCAATAACAATCCGCCATATTCAGCCAACAACGGTCCAAATACCAATGAAACAACTGTCATAAGTTTTATAAGAATGTTGATTGAAGGTCCCGAAGTATCCTTAAACGGGTCACCTACAGTGTCACCGACAACTGCCGCTTTATGAGCGTCACTTCCTTTTCCGCCATGAGCACCGCCTTCGATGTATTTCTTAGCATTATCCCATGCACCACCTGCATTTGACATAAATATTGCCATTAATACACCTGTTACCAACGCTCCGGCTTGTAAGCCGCCAAGAGCTTCTGTTCCAAGCAAGAAACCAACCAACACAGGTACTATAACTGCTAACAGACCTGGTACAACCATTTCTTTTAAAGCTGCTGCTGTAGAAATGTCAACACAACTTCTGTAGTCAGGTTTTCCTTTACCTTCCATTATGCCGGGTATTTCTCTGAACTGTCTTCTAACTTCTTCAATCATTGAGAAAGCTGCTTTACCAACTGCACTCATTGTGATAGCAGAGAATAAGAACGGCAGCATACCTCCTATGAATACACCTGCAATAACTGTCGGGTTTGTTAAATTTATTGATGTAATGCCAACAGATTGAGTGTAAGAAGCAAACAAAGCAAGTGCGGTTAATGCTGCTGAGCCTATTGCAAATCCCTTACCTATAGCAGCTGTTGTATTACCAACAGAGTCTAATTTATCGGTAATTTCTCTTACTTCATGTGGTAATTCACACATTTCGGCAATTCCGCCCGCATTATCTGATATCGGTCCGTAAGCATCAACCGCAACTGTCATACCTGTCGTTGAAAGCATACCTACAGCTGCTAAAGCTATACCGTACAGACCTTTTATATTGTCTATTCCGTTCGGTGTATAACCCGCTATCATATATGCACCTATTATACCAACTGCCAGAACGATTATAGGATATGCTGTTGATCTCATACCAACAGACAGACCGCTTATAATTGTTGTAGCAGCGCCTGTTTCTGATTGGTCGGCAATTTCTTTAACATATTTGTAATCACCGGATGTATAAATTTCTGTTATTTTAGCTATTACTAAACCGACAACCGAACCGAATACTATCGCCCAGAACGGTAATAAGCTGCCAAGTATTGAGTTGCTTAAGAAGAATGCTGCAACCATAACGATTAATGAGCTTGCATATGTACCCATGTTTAAGGCTTTTTGTGGGTTTGAGCCTTCTTTTCCTTTTACGAACATCGTACCTATTATAGAAGCCAAGATACCCACTGCACAAATTAATAATGCAAATGATACTCCTTTTCCTCCGTCAAACGCGATAATTCCCAACGTAATAGAAGAAATTATTGATCCGACATATGATTCAAATAAATCTGCTCCCATACCGGCAACGTCTCCAACGTTGTCTCCAACGTTATCGGCTATAACTGCAGGGTTTCTTGGGTCATCCTCAGGAATCCCTGATTCTACCTTACCAACAAGGTCAGCTCCAACGTCAGCAGCTTTAGTATAAATACCGCCTCCTACACGTGCGAATAACGCAACTGAAGAAGCTCCTAAGCTGAATCCTGTTATTACACTGGCTTCTCCAAATATTAACCAAAATGTACCTGTTCCCAGCAGACCAAGACCAACAACTGTCATACCCATTACCGAGCCGCCTGAAAAAGCAATATCCAATGCCTTGTTCATGCCTGATTGATATGCAGCATTTGTTGTTCTTACGTTTGCCTTTGTTGCAACTGTCATACCAAAGTATCCCGCAAGTATAGAACAAGCAGCACCTGCAGCAAAAGCTAATGCAGTTGGCCAGCTGATTGCAAATCCTAAAACAATAAACATTATAATTGCGAAAATCCCAACTGATTTATATTGTCTTGCAAGGAATGCCATAGCACCTTCATGAATGTAAGAAGCTATTTCCTTCATTCTGTCATTGCCCGGGTCTGCCTTGTTTATTACTGATGCCTTGTAAAATGCAAACAGCAACGCTAATACTCCCACTATGGGAGCAATCAATAAAATATCCATTTAATACTTTCCTCCGTTGTTAATTAATGTTAAGTGCTCGAATAATTGAGCTTTTTACATGAAAAAATAATTCTAAATTCATAAAGAATATAGAATAATATTAATATTACCAATTAATTACAAAATATTACTGAATAGCCACCAAGACTAATGAAGCAATCAAGAAAAATATCGCTGAAGCTGCTGTAGCTTTTTCTAGTTTACCTTCATAACTTCTACCTTTGTTTTTTCCCCAAATTGACTCGGCTCCACCTGCTATATCACCTGACATACCGGCTGACTTACCTGATTGAAGCAAAATACTTGCTATTAGAAATAAACTTGCAATTATTAATAAAATTCTCATTACAGTTTCCATCATTCCACCTCCTGCTAACCGTCTTTTCTGAATAACATTAGAATTATAACACTAAAAGACAACATAAGCAATAAAAATATAAATATTTTTATTGGATAAGCGATAGACTTGCAATAGATTGGCAATAGATAGGCAATGGATTAAAGACAATCCATCATTCTAAGCGTAAGCAAAGGATCTCATCATTCAAAACATGAGATCCTTCGCTATCGCTCAGGATGACAGTTCATCAATCTATCGCTTATCAATAGCCTATCCATCGATACTCTATTGCTAATCAATTGATATTGCCTATCCATTGATATTATAGAATACTTCCATTCCGTCATACTGTGCCGCTTCACCCAAAATATCTTCCAATCTCAGCAACTGATTATATTTTGCAACTCTGTCTATTCTTGACGGAGCACCCGTCTTAATCTGACCTGCATTTGCAGCAATTACCAAATCAGAAATAGTCGTATCGTCAGTTTCACCTGAACGATGTGAAATCACTGCTGTATATCCGGCTCTTTTTGCCATCTCAATGGCATCTAATGTTTCTGTTATTGTACCGATTTGATTCAATTTTATTAAAATTGAATTTGCAACCTTTAAACCAATACCTTTTTTCAATCTTTCCGTATTGGTAACGAATAAATCATCACCTACAAGCTGAATTTTGTCTCCTAATTTGTCAGTAAGCATCTTCCAGCCTTCCCAGTCCTCTTCGTTCATTCCATCTTCAATTGATATTATCGGATATTTGTTTACTAAGTCAACATAGTAATCCACCATTTCAGCCTGAGTGAGCTTTCTTCCTTCGCCTTCAAGTGAATATATCTTCGTTTCAGGATTATATAGCTCTGTAGCGGCTACATCAAGTGCAAGCATAACATCCTTGCCTGGAGTATAACCCGCTTTATCTATTGCTTCAACTATGGTTGCCAAAGCTTCTTCATTAGATGTGAGATTTGGAGCAAAACCACCTTCATCTCCTACTGCCGTATTTAATCCCTTACTCTTCAGAACGCTTTTCAAGCTGTGGAATATTTCGGCACCCATTCTTAATGCTTCCTTAAAGTTGATGGCTCCGACAGGCATTACCATGAATTCCTGAATATCTACATTATTATCTGCATGCTGTCCGCCGTTTAATATGTTCATCATAGGAACCGGTAATATCTTTGCGTTAACTCCGCCTAAATATTGATATAATTCTAAACCTAATGTATCGGCAGCAGCTTTAGCACAGGCAATTGAAACACCCAATATTGCATTTGCCCCAAGCTTGCCTTTATTATCAGTTCCGTCCAACGCGATAAGTATATTATCGATTAAAACCTGTTCTGTTGAATCTCTGCCTATCAGTTCGGGAGCTATAATATTGTTTACATTATCAACAGCTGTTTGAACCCCTTTTCCTAAATATCTCGATTTATCACCGTCACGCAGCTCAACTGCTTCAAATGCACCTGTTGAAGCACCTGAAGGCACTCCCGCTCTTCCGTATCCGCCGCTTTCGGTCCAGACTTCTACTTCAATCGTAGGATTTCCTCTTGAATCTAATATTTCTCTTGCATATACATCTGATATAATTGTCATTTTTTCCTCCGCTTATTTAATTATTAAACTGTTTCCCGTCATCTCGACCGGTTTTTCAATTCCCATAAGTTCAAGCATCGTAGGGGCTATATCTGCTAATATACCTTCCTTTAACTTAAAATTTCTGGGATTATGTACAACTATCAAAGGTACCTTGTTGGTTGAATGTGCCGTCACCTTCGTTAGTGTCATCTTATCCAGCATTTCTTCGCAATTTCCGTGATCTGCCGTTATTATTGCTGTTCCTTCTGCTCTGATAATAAAATTAACAATTTCCCCAAGACATTTATCTACTGCTTCAACAGCTTTGATAGCCGCTTCTATATCACCGGTATGACCTACCATATCAGGATTTGCAAAGTTTATAATCATAACCTGGTACATATCATTTTCTAATTGCTCCATAATCATATCTTTTAATTCAAAGGCACTCATTTCCGGCTTCAAATCATATGTGGGCACGTCAGGCGACGGGATTAACTTTCTTACCTCATGCCTGAATGGCTCTTCAATTTCACCGTTGAAAAAATATGTTACATGAGCATATTTTTCAGTTTCTGCAGCTCTTAGCTGCTTATAACCCTTTGAGCTTAAATATTCACCCAGAGTGTTTTTTACAAAGTGAGGCTTAAAGGCAATTTCAACATTTTCTATGGTCTTATCATATAAAGTCATAGAAACAAATTTAACATTTACCTTTTTTCTGTCAAAATGGTCAAAATCTTCGTCTACAAAGGCTCTTGTAATTTGTCTGGCTCTATCAGGCCTGAAGTTATAAAATATCACAGCATCATTATCTTTTACGGTTACCAATTCTCCGTCTTGATTTCTTACCATAACCGGTTTAATAAATTCATCTGTTACGCCGTTTAAATACGATGATGTTATTGCCTCAAGAGGATCATCAAATACTTCTCCCTCCCCTTTAACTAATGCATTATATGCCAATTCAACTCTATCCCATTGCTTATTTCTGTCCATTGCATAATATCTGCCCGTTATTGTTGAAATATGTCCGATACCTATATTTTTGATTTTTCTTTTAAGTTCTTTAATATAATTCGGACTGCTTGTGGGGCTTACATCACGACCGTCGGTAATGCAATGTATAGCTAAATCATCAATACCTTTTTTCTTTGCCAGTTCCATCAAGCTGTACAAGTGAGAGTTATGACTGTGAACTCCTCCGTCAGATAAAAGACCAATGAAGTGCAATGTGGATTTATTTCTCAAAACATAGTCAAAAGCTGAATTTAAAGCTTCATTATTATCTATTTCTCCATCTTCAATTGCTTTGGTTATACGTGTGAAATCCTGATACACTATTCTGCCTGCACCGATATTTAAATGTCCTACCTCCGAATTACCCAT
Organism: Sedimentibacter hydroxybenzoicus DSM 7310; assembly: GCF_013403245.1. GTDB lineage: Bacteria > Bacillota > Clostridia > Tissierellales > Sedimentibacteraceae > Sedimentibacter > Sedimentibacter hydroxybenzoicus. Next base: position 35,096 of record NZ_JACBNQ010000022.1, read on the forward strand.
TTGTCCTTTTGGAAGCCCAACATCATAACCGCTTGTAGATAAAACCGTATTAGGATATTTTCTCATCAGTACATCAAAATTAGGTGTCTTAGCCCGGCTTATTGCATTTCCCTCGTAATCGTTACCTATTCCCCAGCCATCAAGGATAATAAGTGCTGTAACTTTATTCATATTGTGACCTGCCTTACTTTGCATAATTAATAATTTTATAAAATTCTTCAGCTTTTAAGCTTGCACCGCCTATCAGTGCTCCGTCTATATCCGATTGTGTAAGTATTTCTCCGGCATTGTCCGCCTTTACGCTTCCGCCATATTGTATGATTACCTTATCCGAAATATCTGTTCCATAAATTTCTGACACACAGTTTCTGATAAAGGATGCCATTTCATTTGCTTGTTGGCTGCTTGCAGTCCTGCCTGTTCCTATAGCCCATATAGGTTCATAAGCAATCACGGTTTTGACTGCTTCAGAAGCATGAACATTTTCAAAGTCTTTAACAATCTGATTCTTCACGGTTTCTTTTTCAATTCCGCTTTCTCTTTGCTCCAATGTTTCCCCTACACATACTATGGGAATTATACCATGTATATGTGCAGCTTTCAATTTCTTATTTACAGTTTCATCCACTTCATTGAAATATTGTCTTCTTTCGGAATGCCCGATTATGACATAATCAATTCCGATGCTTTTAAGCATTGTTGGTGATATTTCGCCTGTAAAGGCTCCATAATCTTCAAAATGCATGTTTTGGGCTCCAATCTTTATATTGTATCCTTCTAAACTTTGTTTAACGGGATATAAATTAATAAAGGCTGGACATATTAAAACATCGACATCCTTGTCAAATTTATCAGATAAAGATTTAAATTTTTCAACTAATTTTAAGCTGTCATCTAAATCATTATTCATTTTCCAATTGCCGGCTATTAACTTCCTTCTCATTACATCCTCCTATTTGTCATCAACCGCATCGATTCCCGGAAGAATTTTACCCTCTAAGAATTCTAATGAAGCACCTCCACCTGTAGATATATGAGTTATTTTATCTCCAAGCCCTATTTTTTCAACAGCAGCAGCACTGTCTCCACCGCCGATTATTGAAACTGCATTCGTATTTTCAGCGATGCTTTGTGCAATTGCATTTGTTCCCTTTGCAAAATTATCCATTTCAAATACACCTAAAGGTCCGTTCCAAATAATTGTGCTTGATTTTTTTATAACTTCTTTGAACAATTCAATAGTTTTATCACCTATATCAAGTCCCATAAAACCCTCGGGCATTTTATCCGCATCTGTTACAAAAAACTCCGTATCATTTTTGAATTCTTTTGCAACTACAGTATCAACCGGAAGAATAAGACTAACATTTTTATTTTTTGCTTTTTCAATTAAGCTTTTTGCCAAGTCTTGTTTTTCTTCTTCCAATAGCGACGTTCCTATTGAATAGCCCATAGCTTTAAGGAATGTATACGTCATTCCTCCGCCTATCAGTATGTTGTCTGCTATGTTAAGTAAATTTTCTATAACCGCAATTTTGTCCGATACCTTAGCGCCGCCTAAAATAGCCGTGAGAGGTCTTTTAGGATTTTGAAGAGCATTGCCCATAACTTCTATTTCTTTTTCTACCAGGAAACCTACAGCCGATGGTAAATGCTTGCAAATACCCGCATTAGATGCATGGGCTCTGTGTGCTGTACCAAAAGCATCATTTACATAAATTTCTCCTAAAGAAGCTAAATCTTTAGCAAAATCTTCACCGTTTTTCTCTTCCTCTTTTCTGTACCTTGTATTTTGAAGAAGCATAACATCTCCGGGCATTAAGCTTTGCGCAGATTTTTTTACATTTTCATCAACTACAATATCACAATCGGAAAATATTACTTCTTTGTCTAAAAGTTCACTTAATCTTTTGGATACGGGAAGCAGTGAATATTTTGGATTTGCTTCTCCTTTTGGTCTGCCCAAGTGAGACATTAATATCAAGGAAGCTCCGCTATTCAGCAAATATGTAATGGTAGGCAATGAGCTTGTAATCCTTGTGTCATCGGTTATATTGTTATTTTCATCAAAAGGTACGTTGAAATCGCATCTGACCAACACTCTCTTACCCTTAACATTCAAATCCTTCAAAGTTTTCTTGTTCATAATAAAACCCTCCGTTGAACAATAGAAAAGCAATGGATTAGCTATTGATTAGCAATGGATTGGCAATTGATTTATGTCCCGAAATACACATCTATTGCCTATCCATTGCCTGTCTATTGCTTATCTATCGCCTGTCTATCGTTATTGCATTCCTCCCCAATATTTTGCTAATCTCACTAATTGTGCCGTAAATGACATTTCATTGTCATACCAGGCAATCAGTTTTATCAGTTGTTTACCTTCTGATTCAAGCATTTGTGTAGATAGAGCATCAAATATACATGCATAGTGACTTCCGATTACATCACTTGAAACTATCGGATCCTCTGTATATGCAAATGATTCATTTGCTGCTTTTTTAATTGCCGCATTGATTTCTTCTATAGTGGTATTTCTGCTTAATTCAACTGTTAAATCAACTACCGAGCCTGTTATAGTAGGTACCCTAAGGGCCATACCGTCAAGCTTTCCTTTTAATTCAGGAAGCACCTTACCAACCGTTTTAGCCGCTCCGGTATCAGCAGGCACTATGTTTGCCGCCGCCGCACGTCCTCTTCTTGACATGATTCCCTTTTTATGTGAATTGTCATGAATGTTTTGGTCGTTTGTATAGGCGTGTACCGTAGTCATCAGACCCTTTACAATTCCAAATTCATCGTTTAATGCCTTTGCTAACGGTGCAAGACAGTTAGTTGTGCACGATGCTGCAGAAATAACTGTTTCTTTGCCGTCAAGTATATCATGGTTTACGTTGTAAACTATAGTTTTTAAATCTCCCTTGCCCGGTGCTGACAGTAAAACTTTTTTTGCTCCGGCTTTTATATGGGCTTCTGCCTTTTCTTTATCATTAAATTTACCTGTGCAGTCAATTACTAAATCAATACTCAATTCTTTCCAATTACAGTTTTCGGGCTCTTTAATGCTTGAAGTCAATATTTCATTGCCGTCAACTATTAATGCATTATCATTGTACGTTACTTTGTCTGTCATAAAGTTTCCGTGGGCCGTATCGTATTTAAGTAAATAAGCCAATGTTTCAGCGTTAGAATTGGTGTTGATTGCTACAACCTTAAAATCAGGATCCTGTACCATCAATCTTAATGCCAATCTTCCTATTCTGCCAAATCCGTTAATTGCTACTCTAACCATAAAATCCTCCTAATTTATATTTATATTGTTTTTAATTATAAAATTCAATACGGGCTTTGCCCGTTATTCAACGCAGTTATAACTCTAATATCCTGATTGCCGCAGCTTCGTCTGTTACAAGGATAAAGTTATTGTTAAATTTAGAAAACGCATAGATCGCTTCCGCCTTTGAGCTTCCTGCCGCTACGCCTATGGCATTTTTAATTGTTTTGAAATTGTCCAACGTGATTCCCACAGAGTTAGTTTCAATTTTTACATTACCGTCCTGATCGAAAAAATATCCAAAGGTTTCGGCAATCAGATTTTCAGACTCAATTTTTCTTAAAACTTCTTTATCGGACTTTCTTCTTGCAGCCATTTTCTTAGCATTACCCAGACCGAAAACCAACAAATTTATTTTTTTAATATCTTCTAAAACTTCATTTATCAATTTATTGTTTTTTAAAACATTCAGCCCTTCTTTGTCTAAATTATCCGGAATATGCAGCAGCTTATAGCGTGCGTCTAATTTTTCGGCTAAATTTGCGGCTATAGTATTTGCCTGAATTTCTAATTCTTCGCTCAATCCGCCTCTTGCAGGCAGGACTAAAAGGTTTTTCAGGCCTTTCTTACTTTTCATATGATTAACTGTGCATGCCATCGTTGTGCCGCCCGTTATTCCCAGCACAGTATCATTTTTAATGAAATTCAGCATAATTTCAGCTGCTTTTTTTCCTAGGTCATAAAATGCATATATATCATTTTCCGTGTCGCCGGCAACAACCAAAACACGTCTTAAGTTTAATTTATCCTTCAATTTTATTTCTAAATCGGATAAATTTTTAATATAATAAAAAGTATTATGCACCTCTGATAGTATGTCTATACCCATATCCGTCAATTTTACTCCGGAAGAGTGAATATGTATTAAATTTAATTCCTTTAACCTGTCAATTTCAGTTCGCATGGTTCGTTCAGACATCCCTAGCTTATTAGCCAGAGTTCTTCTGCCGATAGGTTCAAAGCTACTGATAATTTTTAAAATCTCATATCTTCTCATCAGTAAATCTGCTGTTTCGGGAACTATTTTATTTTGTATATCAAGTATTTTATCTATATTCATAAACCCTCCGGGATGTATTGCGTCCCATGTGTATGTTTTTTGTCCCTAACTTTATTTTATCATATTTAGTTTTAATTGCAATAGTATTTTTATAAATTTGGAAATTATTTTTGATTAGTATCAGATTAGAAAAAATTGATATGTGTTATACTATATACCTTGATTTTTTATATGTGTTTTGTTATTTAAATTATAGCACAGTAATATATTAATGTACAGGACCTTTTTTAAATAAAAAAAGAGATTCCCAGTCTCATTCACAAAAATATACACTCCCTGCGGTCGTATATTTTTGGTATTCGATGCGCTCAGAATGACATGAAATATGTCATCCTGAACACAATGAGGAATCTCCTTAATATCTTCTTCTCATTGATGATGCCGGTATTCTCATCTCATCTCTGTATTTGGCAACAGTTCTTCTTGAAATATTTATACCGTTTTCACTTAGCATTTCAGCAATTTTTTGATCACTTAAAGGTTTTTGAGTATTTTCTTCATTTATAAATTTTTGTATTTGAGTTTTAACGCTTGTTGAAGATATTCCATCTCCGTCAGATTCATTTATACTGCTTGCAAAAAAATATTTAAGCTCAAATAACCCTCTTGGTGTTTGAACATATTTACCGTTTGTAGCTCTGCTGACTGTTGATTCATGTACGCCTATATCGTCAGCCACATCCTTTAAAACCAACGGCTTCAAAGACGTTTTACCTTCATCGAAAAACTTTCTTTGAAACTTCAAAATAGATTCAGTTACCTTGTACAAAGTCTTTCTTCTTTGTTCTATACTCTTAATAAGCCACATTGAAGAATTTAATTTATCGGTCAAAAATTTATTTGCTTCCTTATCATCTAAGTCACTGACCATGCTTTTATAATAATTGCTGATTGTAAGCGTAGGTAAATTGTTATCATTAACAATAATTATATACTCATTGTTTATTCTTTCTACGGTTACATCGGGAACTATATATCTTATGTTATCACTATCAACTATAAATCCTCTTGAGGGCTTTGGTTCAAGCATTTTTATTATATCACAAATACCTTGGACTCGAGACACCGTTATGTGCAAATCCTTCGCTATCTTTTGAATTCTGTTAGATGCAATATCTTCTAAATAGCTTTCTGCGATAATATAAGCATTTTTGTCCTGAATTCCTTTTTCCTTTAGTTGAATCATAAGACATTCGCTTAAATTTCTTGCCCCAACACCTACAGGGTCAAAAGTTTGTATTAATCTTAAAACTCTTTCAACCTCAACAACATCTTCATTTAACAATAAGCTGATATCCTGTACCGAACAGCTTAAGTAGCCCTTATTATCAAGAGATTCAATTATAAACTCTCCGATTCTTTTTTCCTTATTAGTTTTAACTGACACACCAAGTTGAACCATCAAATGGTCTTTCAGAGACATTTTTTTGGATGTATAGCTTTCAAAGGATTGTTTTTCATCGGAATCTATATTTCTCTCATAAGCTTTATAGCTCAAATCATCATATCGTTCAGTAATATCCTTCCAATCTACATCGTCATTTCTCTCTTCTTTTTCATATTTTGTATCGATTTCCTCATTAGAAGAATCTTGATTTTTATTATCAACCGATTCAAGAAAAGGATTTACTTCCAACTGCTTGTATATAAATTCCATCAATTCCACATTATTAAATTGTAATATCTGAATCGCTTGTCTCAATTCAGGTGTCATAATAAGCTTTTGAGTCTGAGTAAGGTTTAATTCAAAACCCATTTTCATAATATCACTCCTCAATATATTATTATATCAAATAATATTAATTTTACAATAAAAAAATGTCATTCTGAATAAAGACAAAAAAAATCATCCTGAACACCGGAAAGAAATATCAGTTTCTTTCGTAATATTAAGGATGACTATTTCACATAATGCTATACAATAACTCTCCAACTATTCAGCATTTATTTTCCTATAGTTCTCCAATTGTTGTGCTATTGTTCTGCAGCCGTTCTTAGCAATCGGTTTTTTCTGCTGCAATAAATTCATTGGCTTCAAGAATTTTGATTGCCTCTTCCGCTTTTGCATCATTGACTAAAATTATAGGTCCCGTGCAGCCCATGCCGCTTTCTGCATATATATTATTTTTCCACAATATTTTAACGGCATCTTCTAAATCCATAACTTCTATACCTGAAATTTGAGAAGTTACAACAGTTTTTTCGGGAGCTTTTACTTCCTCAGCTTCTTCAGTTTTTTTAGAAGCCTTTAAACCGTTTAAAATATCTGTTAAACCTGCATTTTTAGCATTTTCAAATTCTTCCTTAGCTATTTTCATGCAATTGCCCCTTACCAGATCAGAAGCAAATTTAATCGCTCCTTCTACCAATGGTGCACCTGAAGCTCTTGAGATAATTAATATTAATTTGTCAAAGCCTTCTCCGATGCCGGGTCCGTATCCGTAGCCAAGTGATTCATAGCTGCCGCCTGTCGTAAATGATGAGAATATTTTTATCATTAAATTGCCTGTCAGGGAATCCATAACCATTACATCGCAGGAGCCCATTAAAAGATCATTTCCTCTCATAACCGCACCAACCTCTGATCTTTTAGACGATGCGAAGTTTATGTCATAGCCCTGCTTTTTAAGCTTATTTAAAGCAATTTCTGTTTGCCTTGCTCCGTCAACATTAAGTATACCTACCGTAGGATTTTTGATGCCGCATGCTTTAGCTGTTATGATACCATAAATGGCATTCTTAATCATACCCTCAACTTTATCGGTTGATGAAGTACCTGTTGTAGTAGCTATAAACATTTCCTTACCGGTGCCCGGAGTTATAATTCTACCAACAGTTGACACCCCAATGGGGAACGGATAATGCATAGTAACCGCAGCATCAACTTCCTTGTTGTTAAGCATTTCTTCCATTACCTTGTGAGCTTCATCTTCAGATTTTACCAGTACGGTTTTAACTCCATCTGCTTCTTTTGTAGCAATAACCGTTGTATCGGCACCGTTCCTGTTTGCATTTAAAGACGCGCTGAAAATATTGTCTTCACCGTGCTCACTGCCTGTTGCCGTAACTAAAACTTTCGGCTTTTGTCCATATTCTCCGCTTATTAACGTATCAGCCAATTGATTGAACACTTTACCGATAATTTGATTTACTTGTTTTTCGGACATGTTACCTCCTACTCAGCCATCAGATTCGAAGCGAAATTTTTTAATGCCTGTGCAATTAATTCTTTTATCTTATCCTCTGATATAGTTGATTGTGGTTCTGATTTACCTTTATTTGCTTCAATAATAAAGGACACCCCGTCAAATAAATTTGTCATTCTTCCGAGGAATAAGCTTCCTTTTCCTACTATCATGGTATTCTTAATTTTTCCTTCTAATATATCCTCTCTGCAGAAGCCTATATACGGAACTCCTGAAGGTATGTGTCCCTGTGTAGGAGCCCATCCCTGCATACCATGCTGTTCTGTAAATGAGGCTAAATCCTTTTTGTCTATGTCCCCGCGTTTAACCGCCAAAGCACCTATCATCTTATAGTTTGCCAAAGGAACATCCCCTGCCCCTGCAGGTTTTGTCACATCAGGATTTTGCATTTCAACCGAATATTTATCTACATCAGTAATCTTCATTCCTGCTTTATCCAGTGATGAAACTAATGAAGTAATAACTGCCTGTGGTGATGAACCGGTTCCTACAGTATGTCTGCCTACTAAATCAAGATTGATTTCCGGATTGATACCGTCATTTTCACTTACCAAAACAGCAAATCCACCAAGCACATCCTCTAATACAGGAAGACCTTTTTTAATGTGATCCTTACCGTTCATACCAAGTTTTGCGGTAGCTCCTCCTGCTGAAACCACAACATTTCTAAACACACCTGCCTTAACTAATGCAGCTGCCTCTATCAATGCATGTGTTGGTCCCGCACAGAAACCTCTTGTATCCGAACCGGTTGCATTTACAAATCCTGCTACCTCCGCACATGCTTTGGCAAAGTTACCGCCGCCTCTTTGATTCATATCTCCGCAGGCTTCTTCAGAGCAATCTATTACATAGTCAATATCTTCTCTGTTTATATTGTTTTTATAAACTAAATTTAATAATGCAAGAACATTAGATGCCTTAGAAACAAGATTTTCATGCATAACATGAGCGTTTAAATTTACATCCAGATCATGAGCTCTCTTAACACATCCCACTAAATTACCATTGTGATACAGCGGCTCTGCATGTTCTTCTTCAACATATTTTTTTATAACCGCAACATCCTCGCCTGCTTTAATTCTTTGCATTAAGTCATCATCAAACAGCGGATGATTTTTTAGCTTCTTTTTTGTTCCTTCTAAAAAACTGCTTTCAAGCTTTACTAAATCAAATACGTCACACATTTGCATCAAGATAATAAATTCGTCCTGAGGCATGATTTCTCCGTATTTTCCAAATCTATCTGCATTATCTAAATTTTTATCGTGCCAAGGCTGTTCATATTTACCTAACTCTTCGGGAATTAAATTTCCGATATACGTTTGATTCGGCAAATATGCCACTACTTGTTCAAAAGATCTCAGGTGATCTTTTATCTGCTTTAAATACTCAGAATTCGGATTAACGGTTCTTTCGGTTGTTTGAGTAGTACCGTTATGAATAACCATATCAGGTACATGCACCAATACATAACTGGTACCTTTAATTACACTGTTCATAATAACCTCCGTTATTTGAAATTTGCTTCGCATCTCTGCGAAGCAAACCTATATGTTCTAATCTGGGACATTCTTTTTTCTTCATGGACTTTCCTATACTAAAGGTGTGTCCCCTTTCCTATTTACAGATATTTACAATAATCTTCACGGATTGGAGTCATTTCATTTATAATATCATCAACATCCAATACCATTTCCATCATACTGATTTGTTCATCATAAACCGCTTCATCAATTTCATCTTTTATTTCCGGTTCGCATACATGAAATACTGAGAGTCCTAACTGAACTCCTGTCAATGGACCTGCAAAAGTAGGGTCTCCGTTTGTTACGGTTTCTGCAGCAAGACCTGCCGCTTCACCTTCTGCTGCTCCAAGTACAACTACTATATTTTCAGCACCGTACTTATCTGCAAATTCTTTAACCCTTTTTTGATTTTCTAAATCCATTGCGCCTGCGCTAGTTCAGACAAAGCATTCTGTAGACGAAAATATAACTTCGGCTCCGGCTGTTTTTACACATTCTTCTATAGCCGGTCCCGGTATTCCGTCTCTGTCGCCTATTATAATTACTTTTTTACCTTGTAATAAGCTCATTTTCTTTCCTCCATAATTATTTTATTTTATTTGGGGACATTCCTTACACTCCAAAGACTATCCCTGTACTAAAGTGTGTCACCTTTTCAATTGGGGACATTCCTCCTATCCCGCAGAGACTATCCCCGTCATAAAGAGGTGTGTCCCCTTTCCGTTAAACGTATTTTTTAATCATTGCTTCTACATTTTCAGGAGTGGCATCTTCTTTAATCAATTCTTCAATTTTTTCTCCATCTTTGTAAACAGCAACTACAGGTAAACCTAATACCTTTTGTCCTATAGCAACTCTTCTTGCTTTAGTAGTATTTAATTTAGTGAATTTAACTTTGTCACCATATTTTTCGGATAACTCCATCACGTGGGGCATCAAAGCTTCACATGGAGCACATCCGTCTCCAAAGAAGTCAACTAATATGTAGCCTTCACCTTGCAATACTTCTTGTTCAAAATTAGTTTTATCAAGTATTAACATTGCACACCTCCTATATGTTTTCTATAAATTTCTCCGCCTGAACCGCTGCTATTGCACCGTCTGCTGCTGCAGTAACAACCTGTCTCAAGCTTTTTACCCTGATATCACCTGCTGCAAAAACACCGTCAATATTGGTTTTCATATTTTCATCAGTTACAATATAGCCGTTTTCTAAATTTAATATACCTTCAAATAATTTAGTTTTTGGTTCATAACCGATAAATACAAATATACCGAATATGCCGTCATCTTCATCGGCAACAACTTCAGTCAATTCACCTGTTTTAACATTTTCTAAAACCATAGAATTAACGATTCCGTCACCTTTGATTTCCTTGACTACAGAGTCCCATATGAAATTTAATTTTGGCTCTGCAAAAGCTTTATCCTGTATTGATTTAGCCGCTCTTAATTCATTTCTTCTATGAATTAACGAAACCTTTCTCGCAAATTTAGTCAAGTATAATGCTTCCTCAACTGCAGTATCTCCACCGCCTACTACAAACACTTCAAAATCTTCGAAAAATGCCGCATCACATGTTGCACAATAAGACACTCCTTTGCCGGTAAATGTTTTTTCACCCGGACAACCGATTGGTTTTGAAGTAGCTCCGCTTGCAATTATAACTGTCTTGCCAACATATTCACCTTTTTTCCCTACAAGAACTTTTTCCTTGCCTTCCAGTCTGACCTCAACTATTTCGTCATATACTTTTTCAGTTCCAAAATGCTTAGCTTGCTCGGCCATTCTGTCTACTAACGTAGGTCCTGATTCACCTTCTAAGCAACCGGGATAATTTTCTACCTCGGACGTAAGAACAATTTGTCCTCCATCCTTTTCTTTTTCAATTATCAACGTGCTAAGTCGAGCTCTTCCTGCATATAGACCTGCTGACAGCCCTGCAGGACCGGCGCCTATAATTAATACGTCATATATCTTGCTCATTTTACACCTCTTTTCCTAGAAATTTTGTCATATATACATTGTATAACGTAATAAACAGTAAGTAAATGTTTTTAATAATCATGATTACAAAAAACATTTTTATAAGGGCAAGCCTAATTATATCAAGCAATCAGAATTGCCCTCAAATCCTCAGTTTCAGGATAACTTACATGTCATTCTGAACGTAGTGAAGAATCTCATCTTTTGTACAACGAGATCCTTCGCTTTCGCTCAGGATAAGCGACTGACACCAAATCAGAGATTTGGGTCATCTGCTTACTTTTCAAATACTGTTTGTTCTGTAATTTCTGTTTCTAATGCTTTTAATGCTTTTGTTAACAGGTTTCTCCTGATATCTTTTTCTTCCTCCATTGTTAGGCTTGGATTGCCAAGCGGATGAGGAATGGCTATTGTAGGCACTATTCTGTTAGCTCCAACCGTCAATGAAATAGGAACTACCGTACACATATGTACTACAGGAATTCCCGCTCTTTCAATTTCTTTAACCATCGTTGCACCGCAACGTGTACAGGTGCCTCAGGTTGAAGTAAGTATAACTGCATCCACTCCGTCAGCTAATAATTCTTTTGCAAATTCTTCAGCAAATGCTTTGGAATTTTTAACAGCAGTTCCATTACCAACCGTTGTATAGAAATATCTGTGAATGCTGCCGATTTTACCTTCTTTTTCAAATTCTCTTAAAACATCTACAGGCAATACTCTGTCCGGATCTAAATTAGCATATACAGGGTCATATCCGCCATGAGCCGTTGCAAAGTCGGCTTCAGTTAAATCCATAATGCCGTCAATATCATATTTGCCGTATTTTGAAGCACTTGATGATTCAATATGATCCGGATTTCCTTTTGGAACAATACCCCCTGATGTAACTAAAGCAATTTTTGCCTTCGTAATATCTTTAACCGCAGGGTTTGGATCAACTCTATCAAAGTCAGGCATAGGAAATTCTGTTTCAAATTCTTTACCGTTTAACTTTTTGATAAGCATATTAACTGCTCTTCTTGAACCTCTTTCTTTTTCGAAGAAGTTAACTCTCTTACCGTTTGGCATGTAGCCTTCTTCTGCAGATGCACCAACTTTTTCTCCCTTTGCCAATTTAAGTGCAAGAGGAGCCATTTTTTTAACTGCATCTCTCATACCTGCTGCTGAATTTTTTGTAGAAACAACGTATATACTGTTTTTAAACATATCTGCACCGGGATTTTCTCGATACATTCCGCTGAGTACGGGAATGTTTAATTCATCTCTTACAGCCATAGCAATAGTTCCGCACGCAACACCATATCTTCCGGCATTAAATGCAGGACCTGCTATAAATAAATCAGGGCTATATTTTTTAACCATATTGATTATTGTCTGCTTTGCTTCTTCAAGGTTTTCATTAAAATATGAGTCTCCGCAAATAATAGTAGCAACAATTTCAGCTTCTTCTCCAAATGCCTGTTGAAAAGCAAGACCGGGGCCAACAATGCCTTCTCTTACTTCAGCCGGAACATGAGCCATTTCTTCTCCGCCGATATTAGCAAAGAACTGGTTTATATAATGAACAACTTTTAACATTTTTTCTCCTCCTTCCTATCTTGCACTCAATTTATTGAAGCCCATTTCATTTGTAGCTCCTGTAATTACCTGAAGTTCTGCGGTGATACTTCCGTCTGCATGTAAGCTTCCGTCAAATCCACCTGCAATTATATCTGCAACATCAGCATAACCGACTATTTTGTCCATAGGAGGAAGTTCAATAACTTCATTTGCATTGCCGCCTGTTACAACTGCATCAGCACTGGCATCGGCATCTGCAAGGGACTGGGAAGACCCGTCTCTGCCTGCATATTCATCAGTTATAATAACTGTCTTAATTCCTTTTGCCTCTATTTTCTTGCAGTTCATAATTAAGTCCGTATCAGGATTTCCAAAGCCTTCCTGTGAAATAATAACTCCGTCAACTCCTAAAAATTCAGCAAGCTTAGCACTCCAGTTAGAAGATCTTTCCTTATCTGCAAGATAAACATTTTCATTCGTAATAATAACACCTACAAAGTTTAATGTCTTGCCATGCTCTGCAAACAAGTCATGAATCACAGGGTTATTTAAATGATGATACGTAGTATTTTTGTCACATGCAGATACGCAATTGCCGCTTACGATTGCTCCGTCCATTAATTCGGTCGGATAAATCATAGTTGTCAATGATTGCTTTGCATCAACACCGTATACGTATGTATCGTGCATTAAGCCTTGACTCTGAAGCATTAAGACATAAGCAACTCTCGGTAATTCAGGATACATTTTAAATCCTTCTATAATTGAAGGTGTTTCAAATGTTTCAACAACATCAGGAGTTAAGTTTCTTGCAAGCTCTCCAAGATAAATTGCTACCTTGTAGCCGGCAAATCGTAATGCTTTTTCATGTTCATGCTGTTTTAATCCATCAATCGGTTCACAAACCAGGACTAAATTATTTAGCTGTGAAAACGGTGTATACTCGGCTCCGGGTCCTGTCATATCAATGATACCTTCCTGGAAGCCGACTATCTTACCGGTTGTAACAACAGCTGCACCTTTTAAAACATTAGTTTTTCCGGAACCAACAGTTTCAACCTTATTCACCATGCCGGGGAATATTCCTCCGGGTCCTTGAACCTTAACTCTTGGCTCTATAACGTCCTTAACAGGCATTATACGGATGCTTTCACCGGGCTTAGCTAATTCAACATCAGCTGATTTAAAATTTTGATCTTCAAGAATTATTTGCCTTACTTCTTCCTTGTTAACATACAGTGTTTCATTTTCAACCTTTGACTCTGCCGCAAACTGTATGTCCTTAATAAAAATACTGCCTAATTCTAACTTCAAAAATTTTCACCTCCATAATTTCTTGCAATTTTAATTATATATCTAACGCGCTTTCAAGCACTGTTAAATCAATTAACTTAAAATCTTCTATTATTTTATCTGTCAAATTTATTAGTTTATTCTTGTTAAATTTGTCATAAGACATTATTGAATTCTCAATTATATATACTGAATCAAAATTTAATGTACCCTTATTTTCTGAAATTATGATAGATTTATAAGGTGTTTCATTTGGCTTTAAACTGCTTGATAACGGATGAGTCAGGAGTTCATGCCCCTCCTGAATCTTGTCCCTGACTTTTACAAGCACATCCCTGTAACTTCCTTTAATAAACAGTACATTGCAACTATCTTTAAATTTTTGATATACCCAATCATTATTCGTTATTATCATACAACCACCCGTTAAAAATATAACTAACGCAAACATAATAATTCTCTTGCTCAATAGAAAGGATTGACGTCCTTCCTAAGTTTTTTTAATAATAGGAACCCCTTATTATATAAAAAAGCAGCAAGGAAAATAAAAAATATTCTGCCTGCTGCTCTGTATTAAACCTGAGAGTTTCCTCATATAATTATAATGAGTTGCCCCTACGGTGCTTTCGCTTTTCAGAGATTTGTCAGTATACGGTCCTTTTGCCTGAGAGCATCATCTATAATATGGCTAACATTATATACTTACTCCTTCGGCGCTGTTAATATCATAACAGTCTCTCCCGCAAACTTCATCCAAACTATTCAATTTTATTTAATTATATATATAAACACATAGGAAATCAAGTAGTATTTATGACTTTTTTTCATTTTTATTCGCAACAGCTTCAAGTATTGACTCTGCAATATTTGTTGAATGGTCGCCTATTCTTTCAAGATTGCTTATAATATCCAAAAACACTATTCCCGCGCTTGGTTCGCAAACAAAATTGTTCAATCTTTCAATATGATTTTTTCTTAAATTTTTATACATTTCATCTACTATATCATCATTGGCTATTATTTTGTTACATTCATCACAATCCATGGTTGCAATAACGGTTAAAGTTTCTTTGTACATTTTCTTTGTTTCTTCAAACATTTCTCTTAAATCTTCATTTGCTTGGTCGGAAAAAATTATTTTGTTTTCAATTTTATCTAAAACCAATTCTCCGATATTATCAGCATGGTCTCCGATTCTTTCGATATCGTTAATAGAATTTAACAATACAACCAATTTATCTTTTTCATAATTAGTTAAAGATACCTTATCTAATTTTACTAAATATTCAATAGTTTTTTTATTTAATTCATTAACATTCAATTCAATTTCAAATACCTTAAGGGCGGTTTCCTCATCATTAGTAAAAAAGGCTTTAATTGCTGTTTCAAATTCCTTAAGAGCCAAGTTTCCTAAATGCAACACTTCCTTAGAGGCCTGTGTTAATGCAATTGACGGAGTGACCAATAATCTGTCATCTATATATTTTGTAACTTGCTGCGTTTCATCGCCATTATCTTTTATTAAAATTTGAGAAATTTTAACTAATAAATTTGCAAAGGGCAACATAATAACCACATTGATTATATTAAAAAATATATGACCTGCCGCTATCTCTTGCGGAACATAATTGGGAACCATGTTAAATATTATCCATTCAACAGGTCCTCTTAAGAATATCATAAACAGCAGCGTACCCGAAATATTAAACAGTAAGTGAATTACAGCAGCTCTTTTTGCAGTTTTATTTGCTCCTATACTTGCTAGAAGTGCAGTGACACACGTACCTATATTTTGTCCGAAAACTATGGGAAATGCCTGCTCAAAAGTTATAACACCGGTTGTGGCAACGGCAATTAAAAGACCTGTGGTGGCACTGCTGCTTTGAAGAATTGCAGTTATAATAAATCCCACAAGTATTCCCAGGTATGGATTATTAAATTTCGTTATAAGTCCTGTAAACATTGGATTGGATTGCAATGGCTTCATAGCATCACCCATTAATTTCATACCTATAAACAGAATACCAAAGCCTATTATAACCTCTGCAATACTTTTTATTTTTTTCTTTTTAGAAGCTAAGTACATAAACACGCCGACACCAACCATAAGGGTGGCAAATTGCGTAATATTTAATGACACTAAAAAAGCAGTGACAGTAGTACCGATGTTAGCACCCATTATAATTCCGACTGCTTGATTTAAATTCATTAATCCTGCATTTACAAAGCCAACCACCATAACCGTAGTAGCACTGCTGCTCTGAATTACACCCGTTACTAAAGCTCCTACCAATACACCCATTAACCTGTTTTTTGTCAAGGCAGCTAAAATATCCTTCATTTTACTTCCGGCTGCTTTTTGAAGACCATCACTCATATAGCTC
Organism: Sedimentibacter hydroxybenzoicus DSM 7310; assembly: GCF_013403245.1. Taxonomy (GTDB): domain Bacteria; phylum Bacillota; class Clostridia; order Tissierellales; family Sedimentibacteraceae; genus Sedimentibacter; species Sedimentibacter hydroxybenzoicus. Next base: position 51,455 of record NZ_JACBNQ010000022.1, read on the forward strand.
ATTCCAAACAGGAATAATCCCAAGCCTCCAATTAAACTAATAGCAATACTCATAACTCCTCCTACATCATTTGTGGAAATCCAAATTGTCTTAGGGCCTCGTACATTACTATATTTACCGAGTTCGCCAAATTCAATGATCTTGCATGTTCATTATCTATCATCGGAATCTTAATCCTGTTTTCTTGAAAAGCCGAATGTATATAATCCGGAAGTCCTGCTGTTTCCTTGCCGAATAAAATATAACAACCCTCTGAATATTTAACATCTGTATAAAATCTGCTTTCTTTGGTAGTCGCTATAAAAACGTGTTTATCCTTTATTGTTTCCTTAAATTCATCAAAACTTTCATAATAAGTTATATTTACCAAGCTCCAATAATCAAGACCTGCTCTTTTCAAATACTTGTCCGTTACCGAAAAGCCAAGGGGCTTAATTAAATGAAGGTTTGAACCCGTAGCCGCGCACGTTCTTGCAATATTGCCTGTATTTTGCGGTATTTCCGGTTCAAATAACACTATATTTAATGGCATTTTTTTCTCCTGTTCAATTAAGGGTTTATTTGAGTAATAATTGTGATAAACCAAAAGTATTATATCACCGAATGTACATATATCAAAGATAAATTATATGTAATTTTTTGGCAATTACAATTTTTTATCACTTATTTTTTATTATTTCTAAAATAATTACAAATATTACTTACACTGCAAGCTTCACATTTTGGATTTTGTGCTATGCACGTTTCGCGACCGTGTGTAATCAAAAGATGGTGCATGAGATGCCATTTATATTTGGGAAGCTTGGACATCATTTCATCAGATACTTTATCCGGAGTTGTTGCCGTAGAAAGTCCTATGCGCCTCGTAATCCTGAAAACATGAGTGTCCACAGGAAAAGCAGGAATTTTGAATGCCTCTACCAATACGACAGAAGCAGTCTTTCTGCCGACACCTGAAAGCGACATTAAATCTTCCATATTTTTCGGCACTTCTCCATTGTGTCTTTCTTTAAGCTCTCTTAGCATTTTATATATATTCTTAGCTTTGTTCTTATAAAGACCAATTTTTCTTATTTTATTTTCTATTTCTTCCTGAGTAAGCTCTAAAAAACTGTTCAAATCAGGATATTGCTTGTACAAATCTTCGGTAACCTGATTAACGCTTTTATCTGTTGCTTGTGCGCTTAACATAGTAGAAACTAACAATTGAAACGGTGTTCCATAATCAAGACCGCATTTTGCATGCGGATATGATTCTTTTAATAATTCATACGCTTTATCCGCTTTTGTCATCACATAACCTCCATTATATGATTGATTATTTCAACTCTTTCATCATTATCTATAAAATCAATTATTTTGGTTATCATTGATTCACATAACGCCTTTTTATTTGAAACCACTGCAACACCAATCACAGATCTGTTCCATAAATCATTATAGTCCACTTCTGCTGCAGATGCATTAAATCTTGCTTTGATTCTTTCAATTATACTTTTTATTACGTGTCTTTTTTCCTTTAAAGAATTTGCTTCATATATAATAAGTTCTATTTCACATGTTCCGACAATCATAACTCAAGCTCCATTAATTTCATATATTCTCGTTTAATTTTATCATCCTCATATTTAAGCTTGTTATTCAACACATCTCTTGCATCTTCTTTTTTTAATTTCAGCAAGGACCACGCTGCATATATTCTTATTAATTCTGAAGGATTGCCTAATTCTTCCTTAACTGTATCATACATGGACAATAACTGCAAATTACCGGTTGCAATAAGTCCGTTTCTTTTCCAAACATTTTTACCCCTCCAGCTGCCGGATAATGCTCCATACTTTTTAATAAAATCCCTGTTACCTGTATGCATTAATTCATTTAAATCTACTAAAAGCGACCTATAATCATTTTTCGTATCTTTTTCTGAATTTAATCTGTTTTTTGGACATACAAGCTGGCACACATCACAGCCGTATATTTGATTGCTCATACTTTTCCTATAATCAACAGGGATATAATTTTTCGTCTGTGTTAAATAAGATACACATTTTTTTGAATTTAATCCACCATTTTTAAAAATTGCATTATTGGGGCAGCTTTTAACACATATGTCGCATTCTCCGCAAATATCCATACCAATTGTTTTTGAATTTTCTATATCCAAATCAGTCAGAAGGTAGCCAAGATGTATAAAGGAACCATATCTGTCATTTATTAACAGACTATTCTTACCGTAGTTTCCTAACTGAGCGTTTTTACAAATTTCTTTGTCAATCAGAGGTGATGTATCAACACATATGACGTACTCAAAGCATTTATGCTTTTTTATTTCTTCTGCTAAATTATATAAAATACCACTTAATTTTTTATGATAATCAATTCCGTATGAAGACACGCTTAATAGTCCCATATCCTTTGTTACGGGTTTTTTATAACCCTCTGCATATGGAATACCTATTGCAATAATACTTTTACACTCAGGTAATATATTTCTTACATCCAATCTTTTATTAATTTCATTTTCTTCAAATTCGCTATTATATTCTTTATCTGCCCTGTTAATCAGCAAATCCTTTAAATATCCATAGTCCAGCAAAGATGTAAAACCAATTATATCTATTCCCATGGAATTTGCTATTTCAGTTATCTTTTGTTTCATATCTTTTACTCTATAATACGACATAATATTTATTATACCATATTCACAAAAAAATAAAAGGTCATTCTTCAGCTACGCCTCAGAATGACCTAAGAGGGATATTTTTTTATTATACTTAAGCCTTCACTGCTTCCGCACCTTTTATCAACGCTTCTTTATTTAGCGGCACCAAGTGAGATTTTTCTTCACCGAATACTTTTACAAATGCCTGAAGCACTGATTCTGTTTCTATTGTTTTAGCCAATTCAAGATATGCACCTAACATAACCATGTTAGCTACCTTGGCATTTCCTAATTCCATTGCAAGCTCGTTAGCATTTACATAGTAAGCATCTATGTCTGTTCTTGTTGGTTTTGCATCTATTAATGATTTGTTTATAATTAATTTTCCGCCGGTCACCAACTCTTTTTCAAACTTTGTCATAGATGGCAGATTCATAACTATGGCTGCGGTACCGTCTCTTGATATAAGTGGTGAACCAACTTCATCATCAGATACAACCACTGCACAGTTAGCGGTACCCCCTCTCATTTCAGGACCATAAGAAGGCATCCATGTTACGTTTCTGTTTTCAAGCATTCCTGCATATGCCAATAATTTACCGATAGCCATTATACCCTGACCACCAAATCCGGCCATTATTACTTTTTGTTCCATACTATTTACCCTCCTCAAAATTTCTGAAGTTTCCTAACGGATAATATGGAATCATATTATCTTTTAACCAATCCAATGCTTTAACAGGAGTTAATCCCCAGTTTGTAGGACATGTTGACAATACTTCAACTATAGCAAAGCCTTCGCCTTTAATCTGACATTCAAAAGCTCTTTTTATTGCTTTTTTTGCTTTTCTGATATTTGCCGGAGTATCTACGGATACTCTTTCTACAAACTTAGCTCCGTCTATGGTTGCCAACATTTCTGATATTCTTATCGGTTTACCGCTCAGAGCTTCGTCCCTGCCCAGAGGTGATGTAGTTGTTTTTTGTCCTACTAATGTCGTAGGAGCCATTTGTCCGCCTGTCATACCGTATATAGCGTTGTTAACAAAAATTGTAGTAATTTTTTCAGCCCTGTGAGCTACATGTACTATTTCACCGGCACCGATTGATGCCAAGTCTCCGTCTCCCTGATATGAGAATACAACTTTGTCAGGGTGAACTCTTTTAATACCTGTTGCTACAGCCGGCGCTCTACCGTGAGCAGCTTCCTGCATGTCACAATTGAAATATTTATATGCCAATACTGAACATCCAACAGGAGCAACTCCGATTGTATCATCTAAAACACCTAATTCAACCAAAGACTCTGCAACTAATTTATGAATAACTCCATGAGTACATCCCGGGCAGTAGTGAAAAGGAACATCTGTTAAGCCCTTAGATTTTTCATATACCATTGTCATTATTTTGTACCTCCTGCTATTTTTTCAATATCCGCCAATACACTAGCCGGTGTAGGAACCATACCGCCCTGTGTTCCGTTGAAATAAACAGGTAGTCTTCCTTCAACAGCGATTTTAACGTCATCTATCATCTGACCTGCACTCATTTCAACAGTGAGTATACCTTTTGCATTATTCCCTATAGTTTTGAAAACATCATGTGGGAATGGCCATAATGTTATCGGTCTGATTATACCAACTTTTATGCCTTTTGCTTCAGCTTGCTTCATAGCTGTTTTAACTATTCTTGATGTAGTACCGTATGCAACTAAAACAACTTCAGCTTCTTCCAAACCATAAGCTTCGTATAACACTTCATTTTCTTCAATTAATTTGTATTTTTTTTCTAATCTATCATTATGCGCCTGTAATTCTTCTGCCTGTAAGAACAATGAGTTAACAACGTTAGGCTGTCTTTTTCCGCCTGTTCCTGTAGTTGCCCAATCTTTTTCAGGTAAATCAATCGGTGCAGGATCTTTAAATTCAACAGCTTCCATCATTTGTCCAATCATACCGTCCGCAACTATCAAAACAGGATTTCTGTAATAATCTGCTTTATCAAATCCCAGTATAACTAAATCAACTATTTCCTGTATACTTGAAGGTGCATAGCAAAGTGTTCTGTAGTCACCGTTTCCGCCGCCTCTTGTTGATTGGAAATAATCTGCCTGTCCGGGTTGTATACTACCGAGTCCCGGGCCGCCTCTCATCATGTTAACTATAACGCACGGAACTTCCGCTCCCGCAATATACGTAATACCTTCTTGCTTTAAGGAAATTCCGGGGCTTGATGATGCAGTCATTACCCTTGCTCCTGCTCCGCCTGCTCCGTAAACCATGTTTATTGCCGCTACTTCACTTTCCGCTTGTAAAAATACTCCGCCTGCTTCAGGCAATGCTTTTGACATATATTCCGGAATTTCACTTGATGGAGTTATAGGATAACCGAAAAAATATTTGCAGCCGGCTTTTATAGCTGCAGCTCCAACAGCTTCATTACCTTTCATTAATACCTTAGACATAATTTACCCTCCAATATTATAATCTTTCTACCGTAATTACAGAATCTGGACACATAATTGCGCAGTTTCCGCATGCAATGCATTTTTCTTGATCAATTACATGAGCAGGACTGTATCCCTTGTCGTTTATCTTTTCTTTGTTAAGCTCGATTATTTTTGTGGGACATACAGTCACACAAAGCTCACAACCCTTGCATGCATCATCAATAAATGTAACCTTACCTTTAGCCATTATAATACCTCCATTCTTAACTCATCCATTCTTCCCTCATATATAGATTTATGGGGAATAATTTTTCTAAAATCTCTTTATTTGTTATTTGTAAAGCAGTATCCTTGATACAAGCTTCATACCTGATTGGAATATCTGTTTCCCAAGAAACCTTCTTGGTCAGTTCATGACCGAATTCAACATCTTCAACAGTTGTATCTTTCAGTAAATGCGTGTTGTTTATCAAACCTGAAATTTTTAATTTTGATGTTGCTTCAATTAATTTCAAATATTTAAGAACGCCTTCAACCGTACTGGTTTCGGGTCTTCTTCCGTTAATCACGAAAAACATATCGTATTCAACATTTTTTATTTGTTCCGAGTATCTCGCAAGCACTCTTGCTCCTACAGGATCCCCTCCTACATCAAGAACCGATCTGCTGTTCGGATTTAAAATAACACCCATCAGTTCTGCCGGAAGCGCAGGTAAATCTACAGCGACGTTTCTTATGCTGGAGTCATATACCTTAATACCTATTTCTTCAAAAAACTCTCTTTTTTCTCTTGATCTGAAATAAGGATTTACTATATCTAAATCGGCAATGCTTACAAAGTCGTGATTCTCTTTCATTTTAACCGCATAATTAACTGCAAATTCAGATTTGCCGCTTCCATAGTGCCCTATAATTATAACTAATCTTTTATCAAGCATATTAATCCTCCTTCCGAAGCCATATGCTATTTATATTGCTTTGCTTCTTCTTCCTTATTCAGAACTCTCAAGCCGCCCTCTGCAAGTGCAAGCAGCTCGTCTTCTCCCGGGTAAGCAATAACTTCGGCAATGAATTTAACTTTATTTTCTATAATTTTGACAAATTCTTTATCATAAGCAATTCCGCCTGTAATAAGTATTGCGTCAACCTCTCCGTCAAGAACTACGGCATATTCTCCGATTGCCTTTGCAACCTGGTAAGCCATTGCTTTGTATATCAATTCAGCTTTTTCGTCTCCTGATTTTGCTCTGTCACTTACTTCCTTAGCATTGTTGGTTCCTAAAAGTGCACTTAAGCCGCCTTTACCAACAATCATTTTCTTAATTTCCTGCTCAGTGTATTGTCCGCTGAAGCATGTTTTAACTAACTGTTCAGCCGGTAGAGTTCCGGATCTCTCAGGAGAAAACGGACCTTCACCGTTTAAAGCATTATTTACATCAATTGCTTTTCCTTTTCTGTGAGCTCCTACCGAAATTCCGCCTCCTAAGTGAGCTACTACGAAATTCATATCCTCATATTTTTTGTTGAATTTTTCCGATGCTGCTCTTCGTGCAACTGCCTTCTGATTTAAAGCATGCCATATGCTTATTCTTTCAAAATTCGGATGCCCGCTTATTCTTGCAACATCTTCAATTTCATCAACAACAACAGGGTCAACTATAAAAGCCGGGATATTTACCTCTTCTGCAATGGAGCGAGCAATCAGACCACCTAAATTTGAAGCATGCTCTCCCATTTTACTTGCTTTTAAATCTTCAACCAATTCATCGTTAACTAAATAAGTACCGCCTTCGATTGGCTTTAACAAGCCACCTCTTCCTACAACAGCGTTTAATGATTCAGCTCCGATGTTATTTTCTTTTAATGCTTCTAAAATTAAATTTTTTCGGAATTCAAACTGGTCTGCAACCTTAGCGTATACACCTAATTCCTCGTTAGAATGTCTTAATGTTTTTTCAAATATGGATTTTTCATCTTTAAAAACAGCTATTTTAGTGGATGTAGAACCCGGATTAATAATTAATTGCTTCATTTTATTCTCCTTTAAACGATGAACATAGTACCGACAATGCAATTGAATTTAATTTTGCTTTGTCAGAATCCGCTCTTGATGTTAATACTATCGGGGCCTTAGCTCCAAGGATAATTCCTGCGTTTTCCGCATTGGCAAGATAAGTAAGTGCTTTATACAATATATTTCCCGCTTCTATATCCGGCATCAATAAAATATCCGCATCTCCGGCAGCTTCTCCCTTTATACCTTTAACTTCCGCAGCTTCCTTTGAAATAGCATTATCTAAAGCATACGGACCTTCAATTATGCATCCGGTAATTTTTCCATCCTTTTGCATCTGAACAAGCTCCTGCGCATCTAACGTTGCCGGCATTTTAGGATTAACCTTTTCTTTAGCACAAATAACCGCAACTTTAGGCAGTTGTGCGCCTAATGCACGACTTAACGTTAAAGTGTTTTCAATAATCTGTCGCTTTTCCTCGGCATCAGGTGCAATGCTCATAGCAGCATCTGTCACTATAAAAAATTTATGATAAGTATCAACTGAAAATACGGCTGCATGACTGAGAACATTTCCTGTTCTCAAGCCTATTTCCTTATCAAGAACAGCTTTTAATATTATTGAGGTATCGATTAATCCCTTCATAACTATGTCTGCCTTGCCGCTGCTTACTAATTCCACTGCTTTTCTGCAAGCTTCATTTCCGTCCTTTTCATCTATTATGTCAATATTATTCAAATCTAATTCTATTGTCTCGGCTAACTCGGTTATTTTATCCGCATCGCCGACTAAAATAGGTTTACAGATATTTTCGTTTACCGCTTCTTTTATCGCTTTTAATACATCTTCATCCTGCGCATTAGCTACGGCTATTTTTTTTGGACCCATTGCATTGGCATAGTCCTGAGCGTATTTTATAATTTCATCAAATTTTATCATAATTTCACCTCACCTTTTATAATAAGCAATAATTGTGCCAACATAATATTTTTTATAAAAAAAGTCAAACCTTGTAAAATCATAGGTTTGACTTCCGCTATTATAAACAGCAATTTTCACTTGCAAAATATTGCGTGCAAAATATTGCACAAAAATATATTTTGCATTATTTTGCATTATTTTATACCGTATTTCTCCATCTTGTAATACAAAGACCTTAAAGAAATACCCAGGACCTTCGCAGTATCAGTTTTGTTTTTATTTAATCTTACATAAATATCCTTTATGTAATCCGATTCGGCTTTATCTAATACATTGCTTAGTTTTGTCATTGCTTCATTACCTGCAGCAACATAATTTTTAATAGGTAATTTCTTATTAAGATATAATTGCGGCAGATGTTCCGACTCAATTATTCTCTCGTTTAAATTCATATTTATGATTGAACGGCCAATAACATTTTCCAATTCTCTTACGTTACCCGGCCATTGATGATTAATTAAAATGCTTGATGACTCATCTGATATACCTACAATGTTTCTTCCGTATTCATCATTAAATTTAACTATAAAGCTTTTAATTAAAAGAGGTATGTCTTCTTTCCTTTCTCTAAGAGCCGGGAGTACTATAGGCAATATATTCAATCTGTAGAATAAATCCTCTCTGAATTTTCCTTCTCTTACAAGCTTGGATAAATCAGCATTAGTAGCAGCTATAACCCTTACATCAACATTGATGGTATAGTTGCCGCCAACCCTCATTATCTCTTTTTCCTGCAATACTCTAAGAAGCTTTGCCTGAGTGTTCATGCTTATTTCAGATATTTCATCCAGAAAAATAGTACCTTTATCAGCTTCCTCAAAAAGACCTTTTTTACCTCCCTTTAGGGCACCTGTAAAAGACCCTTCTTCATACCCAAAAAGCTCGCTTTCAAGTAATGAATCGGTTAAAGCGGCACAATTAACCCGTACAAAGCTGTTGTTTCTTCTGCTGCTGAGTGCGTGAATAGAATTAGCGAACAATTCCTTACCTGTTCCGCTTTCTCCTCTTAATAAAACTGTTGCGGGCACTTCTGCTGCTTTTTCTATCATTTTTTTAACTTCATTTATTGCAACGGATTCTCCTATTATATCTTCCGGTTTGTATTTATACGTTAACTCTCTTAACTTCTTTTCTGCTTTATTCAGTTTATCCGTTAAATCCTTTATACCTGACATATCATGCAAAACCGCTACGCTGCCCTTCAAAGTTTCGTTTACAATAATAGGAGCAGCCTGTGCTACAACTGTCTTTCCACTGGGCTTTATTTTAAGCTTAGTATTACCGACAGGTTTTTTTGTACTGAGAACTTTCATATGCAAGCTTTCGCCTTCCTCGATATCATATAATGAATTTTTACCTATAATATCGTCATTATCTATTCCTGTCAGCTTCTCATATGCAGGATTTACAAGGATATGCTCTCCGTTTTCATTAACAACACTTATTGCATCCTGCGTTGCAAGAAATACGGCTTCAAGCATTCCTTGATAATCCATGTTATTTATTTCAATATTTACCTTGTTCATTTCTTCTCCGATTATTCTTCGTCATTTGACCTTGACTCAATAACTTCCACGTTAATTATCTCCTGATCTAAAGAAATATTGTTAACGTCTTTTTCACTAGTACATACTATGGAAACTTCGTGCAAGCCAATATCTCTACCTTCCATATCAACCGTTATTGTTAAATCGTCTTTCATCAATTGATTTACAATGCTTGATGGTCCTGTTACGGTTACTGTTATATCGGACTGAGTGTCTGATAACACAACCTCATAACCTTCCTCAACGTTTATAAAGTTAATTTCCGACGGTTCAAACACTAATTCCTTATCCACAATTTTATCAACAGTAGCATTCACAACAGGAGTTGTTGTTAAATCTAACAATAATAATCCATCCGTATTTAAAATATCTCTTGCTATAATTATATTTCTCGAAGCTCCCGTTATATCCAGCTCTGCTAATTCCAGTTCATTTATTGTATCCAATATATCCTGTCTTGCCGCTATTCTGATTCTTTCAGGTCTTACCGTTACATCCGTAAGCTGATATCCTTCTTCAGGTGTTCCCGTAACATTTGGCGTTAAGCTCACATACTTAGTAGGATAGATAGGTACGATTACATCAACATTTTCAACAGGTGCCGACATAAAAATCTCCGTATCGGTTCCATCATATATTCTTACAGGTACCGTCTTTACCACATTGTCTGTGGCATTGGCTATATTCACCGTTGCAACAGCCATATCAGCAGCGTTTACAACACTTCTCGGTCCGGTAATTTTAACCGATGAAGGGTTGGAAAGAGATAAAGCTTTATAATAATTTTCTGCCTGTGTTCCCTCATACTGTATTGTTACATCCATGACCTTGGATATTATGCCTTCAATATTACATACTATCTGGGATGGAGATTTGCTTAATATTTCAACACCGCTCGGTCCAGTAATATATATTTCCGCACTTCTTATGCCTTCTCCAAAACCTAAAACATCAATATATGCGGAAAAATCGTCTCTTTTAAGACCGCTTACCAGATCAGGCGGACCTTCAACATTGACATTTAGCATAAAATTATCCTTATCGGAATTCATCAATATTAAATTTGAATTTTCCAAGGCGCTTGAATTTCTGATTGTTACAGGGACACTGTTTATGAGCTTCGTCATAGGCGGTTTGGTATTATATATAATGACAGCCCACAAAACTACAGAAACTATCAGACAAGTTATTTGAATTATTATTTTATCGTTTTTTATCTTCATTTCTGTTTCTCCACTTTTCAATAATATTCACTTTTTCATTATCCGAATAAATACCTGACAATAAGGTTTCAAGCTCGCTTATCTGAATATTTCTGTACAGTCTTCCTTCAATGGCATAAGAAATATAGCCGGTTTCTTCCGAAACTATTAAAGCGATTGAATCTGATCGTTCAGTCATTCCTATTGCTGCCCTGTGCCTTGTCCCTATATCTTTGCTTAATAAATTATTGTCCGTCAAGGGTAAAAAGCATCCGGCAGCTCTTATATTGTAATCTTTGATAATTACTGCCCCGTCATGCAGCGGTGTGTTGGGTATAAATATATTGATTAGCAGACCGCTTGAAATGTCGGAGTTAAGCCTTGTACCGCTTTCAACTATATCTGTCAGTCCTATTTTCTGCTCAAAAATTATCAGTGCACCTATCTTTTGTCTTGCCAGAGAAGAGGTTGCGGACACTATTTCTTTTATAATCTGTTCCGATGTTTGAGAATTTTTTTCTATGGCAGCAAGGGTAAATGATGTTCTTCCGATATACTCTAAAGCCTTTCTTATTTCAGGCTGGAACACCACAACTAAAGCTATAATCCCAACCTGAAACGTATGCTCCAATATATATTTAACCATGTACAGGTCAAATATTTCAGATATCGGAATTAAAGAAATTAATAAAACTATACCTTTTACAAGCTGCTTTGCTCTCATATCGCGAATAAGCAAGTACCCGTGATACAAAACATAATAAACTATAGCTATATCAACCAAGCTGTTCAATCCAATATTAGCAAAAATTAATCGTAACTGATCCATGCCACCACTTCCCCAATTATTTTAATGTTTTAATCAATTTGCATCTGAGCTGTCGTATCATTCAATGACCTTTGCATTCTTAGTTTTGAATTGTCATCTACGTCCCTGCTTTCAATATATTCCATTATAGGATATACAACGTGCTCTACTCCCCCGTCGGCCGTATTTCCTTTATATACCCAAAGAGGAATATATCTTATATTTTTTACACTTATTTCTCCCGTTTCACCGTTTTTAACGATTTCTATATCAACAATTACACCATCTTCAGTATATTTTGATATCTCCTTGGATATACCATACGGTGCCAAAGTTTCTTCTCTTTGATTAGATAAAAAATTACCCATAGAATATGCAACATACTTGGTTTTACCGTCTATTTCATACAGCTTAGCCGGTTGTATTACGTGAGGATGACTCCCTAAAATTATGTCCACTCCTTCATTAAGCAGCATATCCGCAAGCATTTCCTGTCTTTCATTCTGAACTCTTGCGTATTCGTTGCCCCAATGCATATAAGCTATTATTACATCCGCCTTTTGTTCCTTTGCATACGCAATATCTTCCTTAATTTTTGTTTCATCTATTATATTAATCATTACATCCAAATCCTGAGGCGATAAAACAGATTCAAGACCGTTAACCATTTCTGTATATGACATAATGGCTATTTTTATACCCTTTACATCCTTCATAAGTACTCTTGTTTCGGGCTTTTCCTTATATGTCCCGACAGTATCAATGCCTCTTGCCTGAATTTGTTCAATAGTTCTTATAATCCCTGCTTTCCTCGTATCTAAAGAGTGATTGTTTGCAGTTACCAGTACATCAAAACCTGCTTCCTTTATAGCATCCAGCACCTCATCGGGAGCATTGAACAGCGGATAGCCCTGGTATGAATATACCGAATCACCTGCAGTAGTCCCTTCGAAATTAGCTATTGCCAAATCTGCATAGGTAAAAATATTTTTGACAGCTTTAAAGCTGTTATGGAAATCATATGTACCTGTCCTGGGATCATATGCACCGTCAATTTGGGACGGATGGAACATTATATCTCCCGTTGCCTTTATATTTATTTCAATATCAGGCTTTACCTGCGGGTCTGAGGTTGACGGTTCTTCTTTCGGATTTGAAGTTACTACATCTGCCGGTTCAACCGGGTCATTATTTTTTTCTTTATTTCCGCCTATTCCCTCAACAGCCATATACGTCGCTGCAATACCTAATATAATTACTAAACCGATAGATAATAACCTGATTCTTTTTTTTCTGCGTCTGATTTTTCTGTTCATGCGATACCTCATTTTTATACTCCATATTTAATATTAACTTAATGTGAAAGATTTTGCAATAAATTAATTATTAAAAAAAGCTTAAGAATAACTGATAATTTTTTAATCTTATCCTTGTTCCCTTTTATTTTCGAGGGGGTTTTATCAAGCATTTTTCACCAAAACCTATTAAGTCATACCTGTTTTCTTTATTCAGCGCCTTCAATACTAAGTCATAATTTTCCTTTTTATTGTACTGAAGGAGAGCCCTTTGCATTTTTCTTTCTTCCTTATCCTTCGGAACGTAAACAGCTTCGCCCGTTAGTGGATTGAATCCGGTATAATACATACATGTGGACATGGTACCCGGCGTCGGATAAAAATCCTGAACCTGTTCGGGAATGTGACCCATATCTCTTATATACTCCGCTAATTCTATTGCATCTTTCATACGTGATCCGGGATGTGAAGAAATAAAGTAAGGTACTATATATTGTTCCTTATTTATTTTTTTACTTTTATCATAGAATTTTTTTACAAATTGATTGTAGATTTTTATAGATGGTTTCCCCATAAGACTAAGTACAGATTCGGAAACATGTTCCGGAGCAGTTCTAAGCTGTCCGCTTACATGATGCCTGACAAGTTCTGTAATAAATGCGTCACTACTATCATATATCGCATAATCATATCTTATGCCGGACCTGATAAAAACTTTCTTTATGCCTTCTACATTTCTTATTTTTCCCAAAAGCTCCAAGTAGTCTTTGTGATCTATTTTCAAATTTTTGCACTTTTCGGGAGTCATACATTCTCTGTCCTTGCATACTCCATGCTTTTCCTGTTTAGTGCATGCTTTTATACGAAAATTTGCCGTAGGTCCTCCCACATCATGGATATAACCTTTAAAATCTTTGTCTTTAATCATTTTTTCAACTTCTTTAATAATTGATTCATGACTTCTTGCTTGAACTACCCTGCCTTGATGAAAATTTAAAGAGCAAAAATTACATCCTCCAAAGCATCCCCGTACACTTGTTACACTGAATTTAATTTCATTTAATGCGGGAATTCCCCCGGAATTTTTATACATAGAATGATAATCCATCATATAATCCAAATCATAAACATCATCAAGCTCCTGCATATTAAGTGTATCCATAGGAGGATTTTGTACAACGTATATGGTGTCGTATTGCTCAGCCAAAGTTTTTGCTGTTTTAGAATCAGTGTTTTCATATTGTACTTTAAAGCTTTCACCATATTTTTTCTTAGATGAAATAACTTTATCATAGGCCGGTAAAAAAATCGGCTCAAAGGGCCTTTCTTTATCCTTTGTTTTGTACACAGTTCCGTTTATAAAGGTAATTTCTTCTATAGGTATGCCTGCATTTAACGCTTCTGCAATTTCTATTATTGATTTTTCTCCCATTCCGTAAACCAATAAATCGGCACCTGAATCCAACAATACGGACCTTTTAACGCCGTCGCTCCAATAGTCATAATGGCTGAAACGCCTTAAGCTTGCTTCAATACCGCCGATTATAACCGGTACATGCTTATAAGCTTCTCTCAACCTGTTAGAATAAACTGTAACTGCTCTGTCAGGTCTTAAATTTGGCTTACCACCGGGGGAATACGCATCCGTGCTCCTTCTTTTCCTGAAGGTGGTGTAGTGATTTACCATAGAATCTATATTACCCGAGTTAACCAAAAAACCAAGTCTCGGTTCACCTAATATCCTGAAGGAATTCAAATCTTTCCAATCAGGCTGGGCAATGATACCAACCTTATATCCGTATCGTTCAAGCAATCTCGATATCACGGCTGCCCCAAAAGAAGAATGATCAACGTAAGCATCACCCGTAACAAATACGAAGTCACACTGTTCCCATCCTCTTTTGTTCATATCATCTTTATTAACCGGTAAAAAATCCATAATTCCTCCATCTGACGGGACATTTCTCTTATCCGAAAAGACTTTCTCTGACATAAAGAGATGTGCCCCCCTTCATTTACAAACAAAAGGTGTCGTGACCATATTTATTATACATTATCGCTAACTCCAAAACAATACATTAATATTATCGTCGTAAAAAACAAAATAAACAGATTAACCTGTTTATTTTGTTCAGGTTATTGACAAACCCGCTAAAAATTAGCGGGTTTTCATAATAATTAAGGAAAGACACATGAAAAATCAATCT
>NZ_JACBNQ010000023.1 GCF_013403245.1 Sedimentibacter hydroxybenzoicus DSM 7310
TCCGGAAGGAAAAATATTGAATAATGTAAGTAATCCAACATCACAAAACCAATTATATAGAAATAAGGCAGCCTGCAAAGAATGTCCATTTAAAGACCAATGTACAACAAGTCCAGATGAAAGATCAATAAAAAGAAATGAAAAACATGATATATATGATATTGTAAACAAAATAATGGACGAGAATAAAAAAATATATAAAGAAAGACAAGAAATAGTAGAACATGTATTTGGAACGGTAAAAAGAAGTCTTGGCTATACATATTTTCTTACTATAGGCAATGAAAGTGTACGAGCTGAGTCTTTTATGCACTTTTTATCCTATAATATGAAAAGGGTAATAAAGATAGAAGGAGTCAAAGTCCTTGTGGAGGCTATAAACTCCTTTGTTTTAAACATATTTTCTGCTTATCTTGAATTTGTCATAATTTAAGTGTTAAAATGATTTTTTGGGGGGAATAAATGTGTGATATTGCGCAGTCTGCCGTCCCTTTGACACGCGTCCCTTTGACACGTCTAATTGTATTCATATTACTACTTGAAATATCCATGGAGATTTTCTTAGTTCCAATACTTTAACATTTATTTAACCACTTATTATATATAACAAATGAAGAAGGAAAAAGGGGACAAATTTTTCTAAAAAATTTTTTTACAATAAAAATCCCCTTTAGAGGAAGAAAATCTGTTTTTAGTATCATAATATTTTTATGACAAAAACAAAATTTATACATTTATACGCAAATATTGCCTAATTTCCGATACTCGAAGTTGTCAGCAACCCCGTCTCCTTGACATTCCCTTGACATTCCCTATAATAATTACGCTCATCAGTATTAAATTCTTGAATATCATGGGATGTTCAACTTTACAAGTTTCATTAAAGGTGTCAATAACCCCGTCTCTCTGACATACCTCTGACACCTATAACTATAATTATTCTATAATATTTCCTATCTTATCATAAGCTTTTGTATTAATATTTAAACTATTATTAACTAATTTAGTATCAATAACTGCAAACCAAAAAATATTGTTATCTGTTTTTATAATCTTTGCATTAATAGAATCATTATATAAAATGATTCTATTAATTTCTGAATCAAATATCTCTCCTAAACACAAATAATACTTATGATTTTTTATTGTTTTGATTTCAATAACAGATGACATATAAGATGATGTATTTGAAGATTGAAAGCTGTATAAAGCCTCTGTCCTCTTCCACACCCATTCATCTTTTATTTTAGATAAGCAAGAAAAACCCAAAGCATTATAATTGACAAAAAAGATTAGTTTTTCATTATCTTTAAGTGATTCAACTATTAGTATTTGCTCCTCCGTCAGGTCTTCTTTTTCTAGCCCGAGCTGAATTGCAATTGCGTAATCTTTATCTTGAACAAATTGTAATTTTCTTTTATTATTAAATACAATAAAAATTAATAATATAACAATCCCACATAGTATAAAATATTTAAATTTCATAAATTCCTCACCACTTTATTAAAAAAATATTTTACATATATTACTTATTATTTTGTAATATATATTTTAAATAGACGTGAAGTTTTATTTTCACGTCTATTTGTATTACATTAGGTACTAGTTTGTTGGCATTTTTGAACTTTCTAATGCATAATAAACTCCATCTAAAAACTTATTATTTACTTTCTTTGGTGAGTAAGCATGTACTTGCTTGAAATCTTTAAGTTCTCCTAACCAACTAAATGTTTTAAAAAGTCCCACTGTTTTGTTTTCCTGGGGTGCAAATTCCCACCATCCATACATACCTGAGTTTATAGTTAATTTCTTTTCTTCTGTTCTAGATAATGATGATTCCCACGTAAATCCTGCACCTGTTTGTATATAAGGTCTTTCACCCGTTCCAACATTAAAACTAAATGAATGTCCGGATACGCAAGTTGTACTTAATATATGGTCAGCTGGATTAGAAGTCTCATTTTTTAGAACAGTAGATACTCTTTCTCTCTTATCGGTTCGTAAGACAGTAATATTAGATGTTTCATCATATCTATACCAATCATCAGTAATTCCTAAAGGTGAATTACCCAAATCTTCTGATGTATCTTCTAAAGTAATTGTATCATCAAAAGATATTTCACCATATTCTAGTTCCAAAATATATTGATCTATCGTGAGCTCTTTCGTGATTCCTGATTCTACTTGTATTATCTCTGTAACTTTGTTTCCATTAATATATAACTGCCCATTAATAACTTTATGATCTTCAGGCAATTTATTTGGTATGCTTGCATACACTGAAGATGATAATCCTAATGCAAAAATCATAATCATAATAATTAATTTTTTTAATGATATTTTATTTTTTCCCATACGTTACCTCCAATTATTTTTAATTATCTTCTTAAAATTTATACATAGCATTGAAAATATATCATATTTGCTATATAATATTACTTACAAGGCTCTGAAATATCCTCTTATGTACTTTTTCGGTATTAAGTATGCAAATTTTGAGGTATTAAAGAGTCTTTTGATTTATTTGGTGATCTTATGTGTATCATATCTCTACCTCCTCTCTATGTTTTTATATGTAACGGAAGATATCCGCCATATTTAGAAAGTTAACGTTAAATTATTTTCGCTACTTTTAAGTTTCACAGGGTGCTGAAACAGCCTCAGCGGTTTCTCCGTTTATCGTTACCACAACTCTTGTACGATACTTTGTATTTAATGTTCCGCTGTAGCTTTTAGACGAAGACAAACTACCTGTTCCTTTTAAAGACCATGATGTTACGTTTACCCATCTTCCTGAGCTGTATTTTTCTAAATACATTGTACCTATAATTGAAGCCGATGGACTTTTAGCCTCGATATATACTTTCGGGTTAATAGCATTACCACTTGCTGATATACTTGGCAAAATATTGATGATTTCAGACCAGAATGGGGTAATTATATGATTATTCGTATATACTGATATATTTTTTTGTTGTTCAATTGCATATACATCACCAATCCCAATACTTCCTAACATCACCGCCGTTGCCAATACTGCTGCCCCAATTTTCTTCAGTTTCATAATAAAAATCCTCCTTGTTGTTTTAGGTTCTTACCTATATAACGAACAAGGAGGAAAAAAGGGACATTTTTTTTTAAATTATTTTGAAATATTTTCTGCAATCTTTATTATTTCATCTTTATTTAAGTTTCCGGTTATATGGAAGTCCACGCCACTCCAATGCCATAGCAAGTATGTTATACCATCAGTCTGCCAGATATATGCCTGGGATTCTTTAAAGATAAATTCTTCTATGACGGCATTTTCTGTATCGTAATAAGATTTTATTTCACCTAAAGGAATAAGTAGCTTTACAGTTAGTATATAATTATTTTTAGATATATAATTATATATTACTATGTTACCCATTTCATGAATATTGTATAATTCAAAACCTGCGGGTATATATTTAATTTTGAATGATGATAAATCAACCTGCTCAGTATCTTCATTTGCATTTTGTGATGTAAATATACTATACTTAGGAAATTTCTCGATAATCCAGTTGAATAATTTTGTACGTGCTTCTGTGTTAAATACCAAGACCGTTGATAAGCTCATGATAAATATTAATATAAATATTGCTGCTTTTTTAGCTATTGAAAGATATATATTATTATTGCTTTGACTTATATTAAATTCTTTCAGTTTTTTTCTGAAACTCTTTGTATAAACAGGTTTTTTCAATGCTTCAATATTGTCATAGTCCTTCATCTCATCCGGCAGAGATAATTTACAGGCTTCTCCCATGGAGTTATTATCTATCAATGAGTTTTGTATGCCCATGAGGTTTGACAGCATTTTTTGTATATAGTACAATTTGCTTTTGGAATTTTCTGTTTTTAGTATTTTATCTGTTTCGTAAGGAGTACTCCTAAAGCAGTATCTAAAAAAAAGAATGCTGCGATATTCAAAGGGTAACAGTCCTATTTTTTTTGCTAATATGCTAATATGCTCCTTGGACAGTGTTTCATAAACAATATCATTAGTATCTGATTCGCTTATTTTGTGCAATTCATCCTGAAAAGATAATTCACATACGTCTTTCATGATAATGTCAATCGTTCTGGACAACCTTATCGCCCTCCTCATAATATGCTCTTAATTTTTTTAAAATACGCTGACTGCGTTTTTTTGCAGCTTCCTCAGTAATATCAAAAAGTTCTGAAATTTGTTTAAAGCTAAATTCATTTAAAAAACGTAAGTAAATAAGGTTTTTCTCATCCTCCGAAAGTCTGCTGATACATGATTTTAAAATTTCTTTATCAGCAGTTTTAAGAAATTCTTCTTCAAGATTGTAGGTTTTATCCTTATTTGAATTTTGATATAGGTTATCTATATCTTCATCACTTATATACTTACTGCTCTTTCTCAAAATATTTATACTTTCGTTCTTCAATATTACAACGCAGTAAGACCTCATTTCGGGACATGAGAAATTAGAAATTTTTTCTATATTACCAGATATATTTAAAAAAGTTTGTGCAACAGCATCTTCTGCATCAATTTGATTCTTTAATATGCCATAAGAAATATAATAAAACAAAGCATTCATGTCTGAAAAGATTTTATTTATCAATTCTTTTTGCTCATCGGTTAAATTATTAAAAAAGATAATTATCATAACGTTATCCCCCCTTGCACAAATATTATACCATTATAAATAATGTCTATAAATATGTTTTTTTGCAAGCAGTAGAATGCATCAAATTTATTTGCTCGCTTTCGCTCACATAAATTTGGCATTCCTTGCATTTGACCTACCGCTATTTTTCAGAAAAATGACTCTGAAAAATAGGGTTAGGGCATAAAAAAACCCCCACGCGGGGGTCTTTAAACTATTTTATATATTTTGCCACAATATCGTTAACGTGTTTACCGTCAGCCTTGCCTTTTACTTTCGGCATTATGAGAGCCATCAGCTTGCCCAAATCTTTTTTGGTCTGAGCGCCTGTTTGTTCTATTGCATCTCTGACAATAGAATCAAGCTCTTCATCTGACAGTTGAGGCGGTAAATATTCTAATAGTATTTTGATTTCTTGGTTGGTAAGATCTATAAGATCTTGTCGATTGCCTTTTTCAAAGTCGGGGATAGAATCTTTTTTCTGCTTTATCTGTTTAGCTATGATGTCGATTACATCAGCATCATTCAATTCTTTTCTGTCGTCAACTTCCCTTTGTTTTATAGCTGCTCTTACCATGGTAATAACATCTTTATTGACTTTGTTTTTAGATTTCATGGCTTCCTTCATGTCCGCCATGAGCTTCTCTTTTAAAGGCATACATTCACCTCTTATCTCGCTTTTTTATTTTTCTTTCTACGAGCCGCTTCAGCTTTCTTCTTACGCTTTACGCTTGGTTTTTCATAATGCTCTCTCTTTCTTACTTCTGACATAACACCTGTAAGTGCACACTGTCTTTTAAATCTTCTGAGAGCATTATCGATGGACTCGTTTTCTCTAACCTTTACCTCTGTCATTTTGCTACCCTCCCCTCGTTATCTACTACTAGTTGTCCTAGGACACCAGCGAGTTTGAAATAGCACTTAATTATTATATAACATAGAATAAGTAAATGCAAGAAATTTATGATAAAGTTTCTGACAATTTTCTTCCACCCAGCAAATGGAAATGCAGATGTTTTACAGATTGACAACCATCATCTCCGCAGTTGCTGATAACCCTGTATCCGGATTCCTTAATACCTTCGCTTTCAGCAATTTTGTTTATAGCTTCGAATATTTCAGCCACTACACCACTGTTTTCCGAATTTATATCATTCATCGATGTTATATGCATTTTAGGTACAACAAGTATATGTACAGGTGCCTGAGGGTTTAAATCTCTGAAGGCAATTATATTATCACTTTCATATACACATTGTGATGGAATTTGTTTTTCTGCAATCAAGCAAAATATGCAGCTCACACTTTTTCACCTCTTCCTGTTAATAATTATATAGCATTCTATTCCTCTGATAAAAAATCGTTCTTTACATTTCTTATTGAGGCAGAAACTATTTGATTTTTAATATTATTATCACTTTTTATCAAAACTTTCAAGTAGTTTGTTGTATATCCTTCAAATAAATTTTCTTTTTTCTGCGTTTCCACAAGCACAGGCAAATTTCGTCCGATAAATTGCTGCATAAATTCTCTGCTTATGGTATTTCCTAAATCTATAAGCTGCTTGCTTCTCACGGATTTTATGGAATCCTCAACCTGATTTTCCATTTCCGCGGCCTTTGTACCCTCTCTCACGGAATACTTAAACACATGAATTCTTGAAAATCTGACAGCCTTAACGAAATCTATCGTTTCATCGAACTCTTCATTAGTTTCTCCCGGGAATCCGACTATTATATCGGTTGTAATTCCGGCATCAGGCATATACTTTCTGATAAGCTCCGCATTGTTCCTGTATTCTGTTGAAGTATACTTCCTGTTCATTCGTTTTAATACGCTGTCGCTTCCGCTTTGCAGTGAAAGATGAAAGTGATCGCATACCTTGCTGAGAGACGAATAGCGTTTAATAAAATCTTCGGTTATGAGTTTCGGCTCTAGTGAACCTAATCTGATTCTTTCGATACCCTCGATTTTATCTATATCCTCTATCAATTCTATTAAGGCATCCTTTTTTTGAATGTCCTTGCCGTAGGAAGAAATATGAATGCCGTTTAATACTATTTCTTTATAGCCGTTAGCCGCAATCTTTTTAACTTCTTCTACTATATCCTCGTGATTTCTGCTTCTGATGGGACCTCTGACATAGGGAATTATGCAATAAGAGCAGAACTGGCTGCATCCATCCTGAATTTTTATATTGGCACGGGTTTTGTCATGAACAGTGCTTATTTTTAATTCTTCAAACTCTTCTTTGCCTTTAAAATCTTCTATTTCATAAGATAACATTTCCATGTTATCCAGTTTTTCTTTTAAAAGCCTACCTATATTGCCCTTGTTCTTAGTACCTATTATTATGTCGACGGAAGTTTCTTTATTCAGCTTTTCACCATTTAACTGGACGCTGCATCCTACGGCAACAACTAAGGCGTCAGGGTTATTTCTCTTTGCCTTATTGATAAATTGTCTTGATTTTCTTTCGCTTTCTTTTGTTACAGCACATGTATTGATTATATAAATATCACTTTCCATATCATGGGGCAGTACCTCAAAGCCTTCTTTTTCTAAAAGCTCCGTCATTGCTTCGGTTTCAAATTGATTAACCTTGCACCCGAGAGTTGTAAATGATACGGTATATTTGTTTTTCATTATTTCTCCTGATTTACGTTTATATGACTAATTCATTTGAAATAATATCATAACCGATAATAAATATCAAGTACAACTCAGAATGCATTTTCAATCATATTTATTTCTTTGTTTTCCATGATAATTTCAATTATATCAAATTGACAGGGCATATCATCCTTGCCAATCAGCATAAAGTAATACTTTGCGGCACTTATTAGTTTCTTTTGTTTAGCCCATGTAACTGCCTCTCTCGGATATCCGAAGGAAAGATTCTTTCTGCCCTTTACTTCTATAAAATGAAGTCGTCCGTCCTTTTTTGCAATAATATCAATTTCACCGAATTTACTGATAAAATTTCTTTCAATTATTGTATACTGGTTTTTAAGCAAGTACCTTTCGGCAATTTTTTCATATTCAAAGCCCTTGTTTTTATCGTACATGGTACTACCTTCTAAGGGAGCCTAACACGCCTCTCATAAGTGACCTTCCTATTTCTCTGCCTATGGCACTCATAGCCGAATTTGTGACTCTTTCAACGGGAGTCAGCCGATTGCTTTTCTTATTTCTGAGCTTTTCAAGCTCCTTTGCTTCCTTTGCCTTTATTTTTTCTAATTCCAATCTTTCTTTTTGAAGCTTTAATTCTTCCATTTCACGCTCATTTCTTTTTATGAGCATTTCATAAGCCGATTCTCTGTCAATTTCTTTATCGTATTTATAATACAGGGGTGAGCTTGTAATAATTTGTTTTCTCAAATAATCGTCTATAGTCCCAAACTTGCTTTGAGGCGGAAGTATAAATCCACGTTCAACTATGCAAGGGCTTCCTTTTTCGTCTAAGCACGATATTAAGGCTTCTCCTGTTTCAAGCTCCGTTATTGCCTGAACTGTATCAAATGCCGGATTCGTACGGAATGTTTCGGCAGCCGTCACAACCTTTTTTCTGTCAGCAGGCGTGTAAGCTCTCAGAGCGTGCTGAATTCTGTTTCCTAACTGTCCGAGTATTTCATCCGGCAAATCTCTTGGATTTTGTGTTACAAAGTATACGCCTACACCCTTTGAGCGAATAAGTCGAACCACCTGCTCTATTTTGTTTAATAAAACCTTTGGAGCATTATCAAACAGCAAATGTGCTTCATCAAAGAAAAATACCATTTTGGGCTGCTCTAAATCTCCCTCTTCGGGCAGATTTTCGAAAAGCTCGGAGAGCATCCATAGTAAGAATGTAGAATACAATGCAGGGTTTAAAAATAGTTTGGAGCTGTGAAGAATATTTATATATCCTCTGCCATCCCCTGCAACTTTCATCCAATCATTGAAATCAAGCTCCGGTTCACCAAAGAAGAAGTTTCCTCCTTGATCTTCAAGTACCATTAATGATCTTAAGATTGCACCAACGCTTTGAGTTGTAATATTTCCATACTTCAATGTAAGCTCTTTGGCATTGTCTCCCACGTATTGAACCATTGAACGCAAATCTTTTAAATCCAACAGCAGAAGTCCGTTTTCATCGGCAACTCTGAAAACTATATTGAGTATGCCCGACTGAGTATCATTTAAATCAAGTATTCTTGAAAGTAATATGGGACCCATTTCAGATATGGTGGTCCTTAAAGGAAGACCATTTTCTCCGTAAATATCCCAAAACTGTACCGGAGAGGACTTATATGTAAAATTATCTATCTCTAAACGTTTAATTCTTTCCTGCATATTTTCATTATCAGTTCCGGGTGACGCCAGACTTGCCAAATCTCCCTTTATATCGGAAAGAAATACCGGCACACCCATTTCGCTGAAGGATTCAGCCATAACCTTTAATGTTATTGTTTTTCCGGTGCCTGTAGCCCCTGCCACAAGACCGTGTCTATTAGCCATTTTAGGTTCTAAATATATTCTTTTGTCACTTTTTCCTATCCAAACTTTATTATCCTTGAACATAGCAACTCCTTTCCACTATCGAAAATTAAGTAATTACTTACCATATTACTAATGATTACATTATCTTTCAATATATTAGCATATTTTAGTGTTTCACCATATTAATTTTTAACGGCTTCCTTTGTCGTAAGGTACTCCGGATGCCTTTGGCGCTTGTGAAGATTTAGAGAAGAAAGATAAAACTATTAATGTAGCAATATAAGGAATCATTTTATATACATCATTTGAAATAGGCAGTGTCTTAAGTATCGGAATAGCGGAATATGCCGCAGCAAAGGTCTTCATTATACCGAAGAAAAATGCAGCAAAGAATATTTTCTTTGTTCTCCATTGACCGAATATTAAAACAGCAAGAGCTAAGAATCCGTATCCTGCCACTGTTGCATTGAAGTTCGTAGATGTGGGAACTACAAATACAAGACCGCCTATTCCGCCAAGCATACCTGAAATGATTACACCTGCATATCTGATCTTATAAACGTTGATACCTACAGAATCTGCAGCCTGAGGATGCTCGCCGCAGGCTTTTAATCTTAAGCCGAATTTAGTGTGGTTTATAACTATTTCAGCCATTACGGCTATACCTATCCCAATATACGTTGTTATATAACAGTTTTGAAACAGTATAGGACCCAGTACAGGGATATCTCCTAAAAACGGTACCTTTGCGATATGAAATGTATCTAAAAACTGAACCTGCTGCACTCCCTGCACCATTCTGGCAGCAAATATAGCAAAAGCAGGAGCAAACATATTGAGTGCCGTACCGCTTATGGTCTGATCCGCTTTTAAGTTTATGGAAGCGAAGGCATGAAGCAGTGAAAATACGGCTCCGGTTAATCCTGCAACAAATATTGCAAGAACCAGTAAAAGCTGCCCGCTCATCATGTTCTGAAATATACTTAAAAATGATATGCTTACAAAGGCACCCATGACCATTATTCCTTCAAGTGCTATATTTACAATACCGCTTCTTTCAGAAAACATTCCTCCCAAAGCAACAATCAATAAAGGAATTGCAAAAAACATAGTTTGCTGAGCTACAAAATAGATTACATTCATTTGCTGGCCTCCTGTCTGCTGCTGCGCTTATTTATTTTTAAAATTATATTTTTAAACAAAAGTGAAAATGCTCCGCAGTAAATTATTGCAGAAATAATTATATCGATTACTTCGGGAGCAAATGAATACAGTTGGATATTTACTCCCCCAACCGTTAAATGCGCTATAAATAACCCTGCAAATAAAATCCCGATTGGATTTGACATACCAAGGAGCGCCACAGAAATTCCCGCGAAGCCCTGAGGAGCTAGAATATCAACTACCTGCAGATATTTTCCTGAACCGGCAAGATACAAAAGCCCTCCTCCAAGTCCAGATAATGCACCTGCTATCAGCATGGAGAGTATTATTTTATTCTTAGCATTTATTCCCGCATATTTGCTGGCAGTAGGACTTAATCCGCATGCCTTTAATTCATAGCCTAAGGTTGTCTTGCTTAATATTATATAAATAACAATAACAGCTAATATTGCAATAAGAATTCCAATGTTCATATTGTTTGTTTCAAAAATTTTATCTAGACCCGCCTTAGGTATAATCGCAGTTTTAGCAACAGGCAAGCTTTGATTTTTAATTTTGTCATGGATATTTTTAACTATGAGGATATTTACCAAGTACATGCCGATGTAATTCATCATAATAGAAGATATAACCTCATGTACGTTGTAATATGCTTTCAGTATACCCGGCAACAGTCCCCACAAAGCTCCTGCTATCAAAGCTCCGGTTAAAGCAACAATCCAGTGCAAATGCCCCGGTAGAAATGTCCATTTAATACCTATAAAAATTGCAACGAACGCACCCATTGTAAATTGACCGGAAGCTCCTATGTTAAATAAACCGGTTTTAAAAGCGAAGCCGACAGAAAGACCGGTTAAAATTATAGGGATTGCATTATAAAGCATATCGCCTATTCCTTTTGCGCCGTCTGCAAAGCCGCCCTGTAAAATTGCAAAAAATCCCGGTACTGCTTCTCTTGAATTACTTATTAATAAAATAATGAAACCGAAAAGGAGACCTATAAAAATAGCCATTGCGGCAGAAATAAAGCTTACTCCCCAGCTTGAATTCATTAAACTAAATTTTAGCTTATGCTTCATTGTACACACTCCTTTTAGTTCCGGACATATAAAGCCCCAATTCCTGAACCGTGGTTTCCTTTGGATTTAAATCCCCTACAATTTCACCTTCATACATAACCAATATACGGTCACTTACATTCATCACTTCATCCAGATCAAAGGATACCAATAAAACTGCTTTTCCTGTGCATCTTTGTGCAATCAATTGCTTATGTATATATTCTATAGCCCCGACATCAAGGCCTCGTGTCGGCTGTACGGCTATAATGATATCGGGATCTCTGTCAATTTCTCTTGCAACAATCAGCTTTTGTTGATTTCCTCCGGACATGCCCCGCACAACGGAGTCTTCTCCCTGACTTGATCTTATATCAAATTCATCAATTAATTTTTTTGCATATTCTTTTACTGCATCAAATTTTATAAAACCGTTTTTCTGAAATTTCGGCTCATAATATGTTTGCAGAACAGCATTTTCCTTCAAGCTGTAGTCAAGAACAAGACCGTATTTTTGTCTGTCCTCGGGTATGTGTGCAAAACCCGCAATGCATTTTTGTCTTATTGAACTTTTGGTAACATCTTCGTTATTTAATAAAATTTTGCCTGATGTCAAGGGCAATAAACCGGTTATACCTTGTACCAATTCAGATTGTCCGTTGCCGTCAATTCCTGCTATACAAAGAATTTCACCTTTATTTACGTTAAAAGAAACATTATTGACCTTGTCTTTCTTGGTTTCTTTATTTGTTATAGTAAGGCTTTGCACCTTAAGAACAGGTTCCTCCGACGTACACTCATCCTTGTTGATAACAAAACTTATTTTTCTTCCAACCATCATTTCTGACATTTCTTCTTTTGACGTCACGCTTACATCGACAGTGCCTATATATTTGCCTTTTCTCAGAACGCTGCATCTATTTGCCGCCGCCTTTATTTCATTTAATTTATGAGTAATAAAAACAATTGATTTGCCTTCCTCGGTCATATCCTTCATTATTTTCATCAACTCATCTATTTCCTGCTGAGTAAGAACTGCCGTCGGCTCATCAAATATTAATATATCATTGTCTCTGTAAAGCATTTTAAGAATTTCCACCCTTTGCTGCATACCGACGGTTATGTCGGATATCCGGGCATCGGGATCTATTTTCAATTTGTATTGTTCGCTTAATTTATTTATTTTATTTCTTGCTTCTTCCATTTTAAGAAAGCCGTTTTTAGTAGTTTCCTTACCTAATACAATGCTTTCTAAAACAGTGAAATTATGAACCAATTTGAAATGCTGATGAACCATTCCTATTCCTAAATCATTTGCATCATTAGGGTTATTGATTTTCACGGGCTTTTCATTAATGGAAATATCGCCGTTTTCAGCCTGATACAAGCCGAACAAAATACTCATAAGGGTTGATTTGCCGGCTCCGTTTTCTCCCAACAGAGCATGAATCTCTCCTTTTTTCACTTTAAATGTAACATCGTCAACTGCTTTAAAATCACCAAACTCCTTGGTAATATGATTCATCTCAATGACATATTCCATACTTAACTCCTTATGGTAGTTTATAGCAAAAAAGTGTCTTAGAATAAATACGTCAAGACACTTTTTTGCATCAATTGAAATCTCAACTGAAATAAAAGGTTATATTAATTTATTTCTTCTACTGCAACTTTTTGTGTTTCTATTTCTTTAGGACCTTCAACATCCTGATCTCCAACAATTTCAAATTCTTTGTTAACTATCTTTCCGTATACCGCATCATAATCTGCCTGAGAGAATTTTTCAAATTTAGAATTTTCCATCGGCAACTGAACTCCGTTTACTGTTGCGTCCAATACCTGGATTTCACCGCCAGGGAATTTTTCATCATAGAATAATTTAAGCGCATCATAAACTGATTTTGTTAAATTTTTCATTGAAGAAGTTATAACAGTTTCGGACTCTGCCGATTGGTCAACGTCAACACCTATAACCTTTGTTTTAGCTGTTTCGGCTGCCTTCATAACTGAGTTCCCCACAGCACCGCCGCAAGCAAATATAACCTCTGTGCCTTCATTGTACCATGCCGCTGCTTTTGCCATATTTTCAGGTGTAGCATCAAAGTTTCCTACGTATGTATATTTAACTTTTACTTCGCCGTCAGCTAATCCTAATTCCTGAGCCGCAACTTCCGCTCCCTGAATGTATCCGTAACCGAAACGAATAACCGCAGGAACAGCAATACCGCCCATGAAACCTAAATTTTTATAGCCGTCTTTAACAGCCGCATATCCTGCCAGAAAACCTGCTTCTTCTTCAGCATAGAATATTGATAAAGTGTTATCCTTTACTACAGGAACCCAATCTCCCGCATGCGGATTACCGTCAAGAATTATAAAGCGTACATCCGGATATTTATCCTGAGCATTGAAAATAGGTACTTCAAATAAGAATCCCGGACAAACGATTATTTTAGCTCCTGCCTTAACAGCTAAATCGATGGATGTTAAATATGCATCGTCTGATTTTTCAGATGGTTTGTAATATTTGTATGTTTTATTAGCTTCTTCGGCATAAGCAACAACGCCTTCCCACGCACCTTGGTTAAATGATTTATCATCAATAGTTCCAACGTCGGTAATAAGGGCAATTTCAGCTGTGCCGTCAGCCGGTGTATCTGTAGCTTGTTCCTTGGCACATGCAGATAAACTCAAAATCAGCATAAGTGCAAGTGCAATGATACCTAATTTTTTCATAATACTATCTCCTCCATTTATCTTACTCAATTTAAGATTTTTATAAATTAACGCTGAGCGTCATTTATCAGTTTAATTGCAGAACTTGTACCAATCCTTGAACATCCTTCATTAATAAACGTTTCCATATCTTCGAGTGTTTTTATACCCCCGGATGCCTTAATTCTAACACTCTCACCCAAATATTTTTTAAATAATTTTATATCCTCTAAAACTGCTCCGCCTGTACCGAATCCTGTTGATGTCTTTATATAATCCGCACCTGCATCAGTAACCGCTTTACACATAGCAATTTTTTCTTCTTCTGTAAGATAACAAGTTTCAATTATTACTTTTAATATTTTGTTCCCAGCAACCTTTTTAATAGCCGATATTTCTTCTTCTACTTTTTTATATTCCTTATTTTTTACATCGGCAATGTTTATAACCATATCGATTTCATTTGCACCGTCCTTAACAGCCTGTGCACATTCTGATATTTTTGCCTCAGTTACTGAATACCCAAGTGGAAAACCTATTACAGTACAAATATTTATTTTGTCTTTATAAACTTCATTAATTTTCTTTATATAACAAGGCGGTACACAAACAGAAGCTGTTTTGTACTCTATTGCTTCATCACACAGTAATTTTATGTCTTCCCACGTCGCAAACGCTTTCAATAGCGTGTGGTCAACATATTTTAAAATTTCCCTCGCATCCATACTTACTCCCTACCAATATTTATATGTTTTGTTTATATTTATTAGCTTAGCACAAAATTATACATTCGTCAAACGAAAAAATTCCTTTGCTTGATACAGGTCCGATATCTCCAGCCTTTGCAGTTTTGCCAATTGCAACACCTTTTTCTATTCTTGTGCTGCTACAATTTCTACACTCTATAGCAATTCCCCATTTTTATTATTTTTTTCTATAATTATGGTTCAAAAATTATAAACTGCCATTTAATTATAACTTATTTACAATTAAATGGCAATTTTAAATGTATAATTTATAATAGAATATAAATAAAAAAAGAACAAATGGCTATATAAAACTCATTTGTTCTTGTATATTCAATATCTTTTTTAAGAATGTTTTTCTATGTATTTCAATGGGACCGTATTCTAAAAGAGCTTGTACATGGTCTTTGGTTCCGTATCCCTTGTTTTTGGCAAATCTGTATTGGGGAAATATCTTGTCCATTTCATCCATCTGCCTGTCTCTTGTTACTTTAGCTATTATTGAAGCTGCAGCTATACCGTGGCAGGTTGCATCTCCATGGATAATGTTTAACTGAGGGATTTTGATATCTAACTTTTCTGCATCTGTCAGGACAAAATCCGGAATTATTTTGCTTCCGTCTTTATCCCTCAAGTTTTCTATTGCCTGCTTCATAGCAAGCTTCGTTGCATTTTTTATATTTATCTCATCCACCGTTCTGCAATCCATTTCTCCTACGCCGATTGCAACGGCAGAATCTTTTATTAACTCAAACAGTATGTCTCTCTTTTTGGCGGTTAATTTTTTAGAATCGTTAACTCCTTCTATAATTACACCCTGAGGCATTACTATTGCACATGTTACCACGCTTCCCGCAAGGCATCCTCTTCCTACTTCATCTATAC
This sequence comes from Sedimentibacter hydroxybenzoicus DSM 7310, assembly GCF_013403245.1. Lineage (GTDB taxonomy): Bacteria > Bacillota > Clostridia > Tissierellales > Sedimentibacteraceae > Sedimentibacter > Sedimentibacter hydroxybenzoicus. The sequence goes on from NZ_JACBNQ010000023.1 coordinate 15,718, forward strand.
AGGCGATATATTTATAACCCTTGTCCCAAAGTTCGGTTTCAATTTTAAGCATATTTTACTCCTTAAAAAATGAGATTAAATAAGCATCTCCGGTATTTGTCATCCTGAAAGCTTTAGCTTGAAGGATCTCAGAACTTCAAAACCTGAGACTCCCCACTGACGTTCGGAATGATACAGGCATACGATATACGTTTATTCATAGCAATGACAAGAAAAATGACATCAATTCAACTCTTCCGGCTTCTCTAATGTTATATTTCCTAATTTTCCGTTTCTGAAGTCATTAAATAATAAGTTTGCAACTCTTAAGTAATCTATTTCTGTCTTATTTAATAAAAATCCTTTTTTATAGGCAATATTATCTAAAATATCCAACGGCTTTTCACCTTGCTCTATATCGTACTTTTCCAATATTGCATCAACCTTGTTTAATTCTATCATTTTTTCGACAAATTTTAAAGAGATTTCTTCAAGAACAATTACTTCGTCCCTTATTGCTCCTGTAAATGCAAGATTCAGGGCTAATTTATCGTCATCAAATTTCGGCCATAAAATCCCCGGAGTATCCAGCAAATCAATGTTGCCGGTTAATCGTATCCATTGTTTGCCCTTTGTTACACCCGGCATATTTCCCGTCTTGGCACTTTTTCTTTTCGCCAGCGAATTAATGAGAGTGGATTTACCTACATTGGGGATTCCGACTATCATCGCCTTAATTGTTCTGTTTAGCAAGCCCCTTTTTTTGTATCTTTCAACTATTTCCTTTGAAGCTTCAGCTATTGCATTATCCAATTTCCTAAGCTCCTTGTTATTTGTTGAATTGTACAGCACTACTGACCAGCCCTTACTTTTATAATATGCTTCCCAGGCTTTATTTAAGTTTGGATCTGCTAAATCATATTTATTGAGAACTATCAGCCTTTTTTTATCTCTGAACAGATTATCAAAATCAGGATTTTTGCTCGATATGGGAATTCTCGCATCTATAACCTCTATAACAATGTTAACGAGCTTAAGATTTTCCTGAAGCAAGTCCTTTGTTTTTTTCATATGTCCCGGATACCAATTTATATTCATAAGAGGTGTATCCCCTTTCCTTAAAAAAGGACACACCTTTAAAGGAATGTCCCCAATTTATTAATAATTCTTTAATTCCTTAACCTTTGTTGCTTTACCGGTTCTTTCTCTCAGGTAGAACAATTTAGCACGTCTTACTTTACCTCTTCTTACTACATCGATTTTTTCGATTTTTGGTGAATGAACAGGGAATGTTCTTTCTACACCTACACCGTAAGAAATTTTTCTAACTGTAAAAGTTTCTCTATTGCTTTCACCTTGTCTTTTAATTACGATACCTTCGAACACCTGAATTCTTTCTCTGTTACCTTCTTTGATTCTAACGTGTACTTTTATAGTATCTCCAACATTAAAAGGTGTTAATTCACTTTTAAGCTGTTCATTTTCATATGATTTTATTAAGTTCATTTTGTATACCTCCCTTCAATTGAGCGTTCATGTCTTTCAGCAGAGGACCGCCGTATACTCCTATGCATTATAGCACACGGATATTGCATCATACAATAATTATTTATAAATTTGTGATAATTTATTGTATTTTTCAATTATACTTTTGTCCTTTATCAAATCAGGACGTCTTTTTAAAGTAATTTCTATCGCTTTAAACAGCCGCCATTCTTCTATTTTTTTATGATGTCCCGAAAGTAAAATTTCAGGCACACCCATTCCTTGGTAGCTTTCCGGTCTCGTATATTGAGGATATTCAAGCAAACCGTCACTGTGTGATTCTTCTATGGCAGATTCATCCGAACCGAGCACTCCCGGCAGCAAACGACCTACTGCATCTACAATCGTCAGAACAGGCAATTCTCCGCTCGTTAAAACGAAATCTCCCACAGATATTTCTTCATCCACATATTTGTCTATTATTCTTTGGTCTATGCCTTCATAATGTCCCGCAATAAGAATTAAATGATCCTTTTGGGAAAGCTCCTTTGCCTTATTTTGATTAAATAAGCTGCCTTTAGGTGATAAATAAATAATATATGAGTTATGTTTTTTAATAGCATCTAAAAGCTTAAACATGGGCTCCGGTTTTAAAAGCATACCCGGGCCGCCTCCGTATGGATAATCATCAACTTTTTTATGTTTGTCCTCGGAATAATCTCTTAAATTGAAAAATCCAAATTCAAATAAGCCATTTTCAACGGCTCTGCCGATTATTCCATTCTTTGTATAAATGTCAATCAGCTCCGGAAATAATGTTACAACATCAAATTTCATTCCAGCAATCCCTCAATAACATTTATTACCATCTTCTTATTTTCAACATCAACTTTTTTGACAACTTCCTTAACTGCAGGTATCAAAAACGATTTGTTTTTATTGGTTATTTCATAAACATCATTGGCGCCGGTCTGATAAATTTCTTTAACTTTGCCTAAATATTCTCCATCATCCGAGTATACTTCCATATCTTCCAAATCAAATATATAGTATGAATCCTCAGGAAGCTCTCTGAGCTGGTCCTCCAATATGGAAATATATGAATCTCTGAAAGTTTCAGCAGTGCTCATATCATTTATATTTTCAAGTAAGATATAAACCATGTTGTTACGATACCACACATCCTTAAGCTTGCGCTTGGTGTTGTCCTTTTCAGTGTAGACGTATTTCAGCTCTTCAAATCTCTCCATATCATCGGTTAAAGGCAAACATTTCAGGTAGCCCTTGACACCATGAGTATTTACAATCTTTCCGACTTTTATATAATCATTCATGTTTCCCTCAGTTAAATCAAGAAATTATTGAATTATTTCAACAATAACTCTTTTATTTTCTTTGGTAGCCGCAGCTTTAACAACAGTTCTTATGGCTTTGGCTATTCTGCCTTGTTTACCGATTACTTTACCCATATCATCCGGAGCAACTTTCAATTCAATTATAAGTGATTGACTGCCTTCAACTTCATTAACAGTTACTGAATCCGGGTTATCTACCAGTGATTTTGCTATATATTCTACTAATTCACCCATATTATCACCTCTTATTTATTTTCATCTCTTTTTTCATAGATACCGTTAGCTTTGAATAATGAGCTTACTGTATCTGTAGGTTTTGCACCGTTGTTAAGCCATTTTATAGCACTTTCATCATTGATTTTTACAACCTTAGGTTCTACAACCGGATTGTAATATCCTATTTCTTCAATAAAACGTCCATCTCTAGGTGAACGAGAATCTGCTACAACTATTCTGTAGAAAGGTTTCTTTTTTGAACCCATTCTTTTTAATCTTATTTTTACTGACATATTGTCACCTCCTTAAAATAATGTATATATGAAAAAGGAAAATCCTTTTACAAGCAATTGTTTAAAACGGCAGTTTACCCATGCCGCCCATGCCTCTGAGCCCTTTCTTTTTGCCCATCATTTTCTCCATTGAGGAGAATTTTTTCATCATTTTCTTCATTTCATCATATTGCTTTAACAATTGATTTACTCTTTGGACAGAAGTTCCGCTTCCTGCGGCAATTCTTTTTCTTCTGCTCCCGTTTATGATGGATGGATTTGTTCTTTCTTTTTTGGTCATTGACTGAATTATTGCTTCTGTGAACACCAATTCCTTTTCATCAACCTTGAGATCCTTCATTTTTTTGTTTCCGCCTAAGCCCGGCATCATACCTAATATTTCTTCCAATGGACCCATATTTTTTATTTGCTGAAGCTGAGACAAGAAATCATTAAGGTCAAAGCTCTGTGTCTTTAATTTTTTCTGAAGCTCCAACGCTTGTTTTTCATCTATTGCACTCTGAGCCTTTTCAATGATTGACAGCACGTCACCCATGCCAAGGATTCTTGATGCCATTCTGTCCGGATGGAATGTTTCAAGCTGATCCATCTTTTCACCCACAGACAGGAATTTAATCGGCTTATCCACCACATTTCTTATGGAAAGTGCGGCTCCGCCTCTTGCATCGCCGTCAACCTTTGTCAGTATAACACCTGTGATGTCAAGATACTGATTAAAGGTTTCAGCAACCTTAACCGCATCCTGACCTGTCATTGCATCCAATAACAGCAGTATTTCATCCGGCTTAACCGTCTGCTTGATTTCAACAAGCTCTTCCATAAGGGAATCGTCTATGTGAAGACGTCCCGCAGTATCTATTATAACTATGTCATGCCCGTGCTTCATAGCATGCTTCATAGCTTCCTTGGCTATCGTCACGGGATTTGTTTTATCTCCCATTTCAAACACCGGAACATCGACACTCGCTCCCACAACCTGAAGCTGCTTTATAGCTGCCGGTCTGTATATGTCGCAGGCAACCAACAAGGGACGCTTACCGTCTTTTTTAAGCTTTCTCGCTAATTTTCCGGTTGCCGTTGTCTTACCTGCACCCTGAAGACCGCACATCATAAAGTATGTTATGTCATTTGAGTTAATTTTAAGCTTACTTTCGCCCTGCCCCATTATTTTAACGAGCTCTTCATGGACTATTTTAACTACCTGCTGTCCCGGGGTTAAGCTTTCCATTACTTCTGAGCCGAGAGATCTTTCTTTAACGCTGTTTATAAAGGTTTTAACAACCTTGAAGTTAACGTCAGCCTCCAAAAGGGACATCTTAACCTCTTTCATTGCTAAGTCGATATCTTTTTCGGTTAATTTACCCTTGCCCTTTAATTTCTGTAATGCATTTTGAAGTTTATCAGATAAATTTTCAAACATATTTGCTACCCTTCGTTTATTATTTTTCCTGCTTCATTTCTGATTTGTTTAACAGTCTCTTTATATTTTTCATCATCTATTTCAGCAGTGAGTTTAATAATTTTCTCTGCTGCTTTCTGATATTTTTCATATTTGTAAAAAAGTTTAATTTTATCTTCAAAGTCAGTCAAGCTTTTTTCCGCTCTTTTCAGAGCATCGTGGACTCCCTGCCTGCTGATGTTCATATCCTCAGCTATCTCCGACAGGCTGTAATCCTGATTGTAGTACAGGTCAATTATATTTGCTTGATTATCCTTAAGCAATTCCTTATAATAATCATAAAGAATGCTATATATAAATTTTTTCTCCATCATATAGACACCTACTGTAAAGTATTTAACTTGACAGTGAATTTTACCTCATTATTGCCGTTTTGTCAACACTTAAATATAAAATATTTTTCTTTTTTCTATATATAAAAAACTGATAATTGAATTTACCTTGTATTATCAGTTCTTTATATATTCATTTGTTATTATACATTTATTATAAGTCAATGGTCTGATGTTAGTATATATGTAGGGACAATACGTAAATCTTTATTCAATAAAAAACTTTGTTTTTGTATACACCAATTATAAATAATATAGTTGACACAAACAAAATCTTAAGGGATTTCGTACTTATAATATTCATAATTAATATATCACCGTTTCCAAATATACTTATCACTTGTGAAATTTTGGAATTTATAAAAAGTGAAAACAATGCGTATATTAGTAAAATCATAAAGCTAATCGTCGTTGATTTTAGTGTATATATTAAAACATAAATTGCTGAAGTGAAAAAGAAACATTGAACAACAGTCTTGATAAATTCAAACAAAATATTATCCCAAAATATATTGCCAACTAAAAACAAAATACCAACATGCAAAACATAACATAAAAAAATAATAAAAATTTGAAAAGATTTTATCTTTCCTGTTTTATTGATACAGTATAAAAGTTCATTCCCATCTCCCTCAATATATTCTCTAAATATAAATGTTGTCCACCACATTGATATAATTGGAATAAATTTTTCAACTTCTTTAAAAATCATAATTTTAGAATTTTCCACACCATACATTTTAACCATACCTATACTCAAAACAGGAATAAATAAGTATATAATAAATATAGGTACATAGAAATATGTTTTTAGGTTTTTGAAATCATAATAGATTAATCTGATATCCATTTTTATATTCCTTTAACGATACACATATAGCCGTCTTCAATAGTGGGTTCTAAGCTTTTTAAGTTTTCCTTTTTATTAGATAGTATTCTCATAAAAGTTTTTTCATTTCTCGAAAAGCTCTTCTCAACATACCAATACTCATCTGCATTTAAATTTTTTTCAACTTCATAAACCTTTCCATTTGCCTCTGATTTTATTTCCTCTGAACTTCCGTATTTTAAAACTCTTCCCTCATTCATAATTATTATTTTATTACAGGATGCTTCTACATCCTCTACAATATGCGTAGAAATAATGATTATTCTATCTTTATTTATTTGGGCAACAATATTTTTAAACCTTATTCTTTCTTCGGGATCAAGTCCAGCCGTAGGTTCATCAAATATAATTATTTTGGGATGCCCTAAAATTGCTTGAGCTATTCCTAACCTTCTTATCATCCCCCCTGATAAAGAAGATACCTTATGACTAATCCTATCTTCTAAGTTAACGGAAATCAAACAATTTTTTATTTCATCATCCATCCTGCTCTTATAAATCTTTTTTAGAATACAAAAATATTTTAAATTTTCATATACTGTAAGCTCTTTAAAAAGTCCGAATTTCTGAGGTAAATATCCTATATTACTTAATAAGTCGTTATTACCATTAATGGATGAACCACAATACTCTATACTTCCGCTATTCAGGTCATATAGATTAACCATACATCTTATAAGTGTGGTTTTCCCCGCACCATTTGGTCCTAAAAGTCCATATATTCCGTTTTTAAATTCTAAAGAAACATTTTTCAGAACTTCTTTTTTCTTGAATGATTTATGTAATTTAATAACCTCAAGCATTTATTTATCCTCCTGGTCTAATTTAAATTTCTAATAAATAATTCAGAATCTCTTGTATCATTTTCATCGGTAAGATAGTAATATGTTTTTTTAATTACATAATCCTCACCTAACTCATTTATTTTTTCCAAAAACAATCTACGGAATTTATAAATCATATTGTTTTCTAATTCCGACTTAGAAATATTTATAAATCTCTCTTTATGTAAAATATAATCAAAAAATTCTTTTTTTACTTTTAACTTATTTACATCATATGGAATATTTTTTTGAGCAAACCCTTGTACCAAACATTCCTCACTTAAATCATAAGTAAGTATATGATCTTGAAAACTTACTATGCCATTATCTGTCAGCTTACTGGACAATGTAATAGTAGATTGAAATATTTTCATATCTTTAAAATTAGTATACTGATCTTTAAATAGAACTGATTTGTATTGATTTAATATTTCATCTATTCTTAACAAATTGTTTTCTTTTGGCAGTTCTTCTAAAGACAGCCCATAAAAAGTAACATCCTCATACTTTTTTTCGTTTATAAATCCACCCATCAAGGTAGCAGCTTGTGCTTCTCCATAATATCTTTTTCCTTCATTTTTAAGATTAGAATAAATATCAAGTGCTGATTCCACAGATATATTAAATTTAACAGTATAATCTCTGATTATGGGAATATACGAGCTTTGTTCTTTTAGGTACATCCTTCTATAACCTTCTATGGGATAATAAGGAAAGCATCCCGGTAACAAAACCCCTTGCAAATTACTGTAAAAAACAGGACTGTATCCACTGTATTCAATTTGTATTGTTTCTAATTTTTCATCGGCAGGGTTATATACGTCTATATAGTCACCATGTCTTTTAAATTCTAACGGATTATTATCTTTATCCAATATTTCTTTTATATCATAATTTCTATATAAGGTAAATTTATACCCTTTTAGCACATCCGTTTCATTTAGTGTTATCGTAACGTAATTTTTTAACTGTCTGTCAATTTTTATTTTCATATCATAAGAATCAATTGTAAAGTTAGCTTTTTCTTCTCTTTGAACTTCGTTTGAATAATAGAGCTCATCGAAAGCCGTGAAATTTATAGGGTTGTAGTCTTTTTTTACAATGCTCCCTGAGTTCATATAAGAATAAAAGTTGTAGATGGATAAAATCACAAGTATATATGATATATAGTTTATCAGTTTAATTTTTTTACTGCTTACATTAAGTAATATTGCAGATGACAACAAGCATATCCAAAAAATAATTAGATTCCATCGGTACGGTTCAATAGATAATCCATATAAAGATTCAGACACCCAATTTAAATTTGGAGGAAGGATGTCCAATATATTCATAAGCGGATAAATGTTTATTCCAAAACCCATAAACAGGATATACGGTACAAATTCAATAATTGGACTTATAAGTATTGTTAATAAAATGATTAAAAAATACGCCTTGAACCTCTTTAATTTTAGTGCCGCCATAGTACCTATGCAAATACCTGTTAAAGAAACTAAAAAAATATTCAATAAATTATTTAAAAATATATGCTTAACAAACGACCATAAATTTATTTCTTTTAAAAAATATACTGCATAATTATATATCATTATATTTAAAGTCATAATTAATATAATTATGACTAAAGTAATTAGTTTTGAAATATAAAAAAAGAATTTTCCATTACTTGTTACAGAAATGCTCTCCAATAAATTATCATTTTTATTTTTTACGCAATATTCATAGGAAATAAATACAAAAAACACAAAATAAACTATTCCTAACCTCTGGCTTTCTCCTAAATAGTACAATATATCCTCATGTATTAAGTAGTTATAAAACTCTGCTGCTAAAAAGATATTTATAATAGCAATAAAAAGCAGGAAACTAAATAATAAATATTTTGTTTTAAAAAAAAGCTTTAAATTATTTTTTATTAATCCATTCATATTGACAAATCCCCTATATGTTTAAAATTATAAAGTATAAGGTGGAAAATTACGTTTCCACCTTATACTGATGATACTATTATGTCAATTAACTTTTAATCATATGAAATTATCCCATTAGCACTACAACCTATAAATCCCCATCCCCAAGGATTTAATTCTAACCTCCAGTTTGCATTTTCGGTGGCATAGTTAGTACCATTTGCAATTCCTGGTGCCGCCATAAGTGTTGATTCCACTTGCTTCCAACTTTTTCCTGGAAAAGCACATTGAACGTTAGCATATACACTGTATGCTGAGTCTTTACTATTCAATGCAGAATAATCTGAATAAGTACTAAGCCCTATTGCACTTGATACTGTAGATGATTCAGTCGCAAGCAAAATAGCATTCGCACTTGCACCATATACATTTACTGAAAAGCATAATAACAAAGCAACGGCTAACGTTAAATAACTAAATACTTTTTTTGATTTCATAATTTCACCTCCTTATTTTAATTTGTTGACCACAGTGTCGGCAAAAAAATTGGTAATTTATTGAGTATGTGAGATTTATTATAGTTTCCATTTTACCGCAATGCGGACACTTTAAGCTTTTGAACATTATTATGTGATACCATACTAAAAAGAAAAAACGCCATAAAGAACCAACGTGCAATAAAGAATCCATAGCTTAGTGATAATAATGCCATAATTAAAAACAATGTAAATAAACAGGCAGCACCCTATGCGACATACAGTGTTTTAGTAGATATTTCTTTCACAAGTGGTTCACCTCTCTTGATGCTATATTTTTGTATAAAAATATAAAAGCTTTAAAGTATCAATCATACCACATTGGAAACACCCTTCTTGATTGATTATCCCAAGATATATCTGAACTCATAACTTCAAATGTCTTTATTTAACATAAGTTGAATGTTTACAACCTTCTTGGAATATTTTTTGGTTCTTTTGGCTGATATATACCCCAATGGGATGTACTACCCGCTGCCGAAATTGCTGAAGTTTTTATTGCTTTTGAAGCTAATATCAATATCTCTTCTTTCAATTTCATATTTTCCTTCCTCCTTTAACTTGAATTAATATTAACATCGATACCATGAACAATGTTATAGCTACAGTGTAAAATAATCGTATATTTACACCAATAAACGGTATAGAAAATGCATACAATGCAAATAATAAATATAATGATATTTTTTTATTCTTTATTTTTTGATGTGTAGTCAGTTTTTTATTTTCATTGTCTACAGGAGAATATTTCAAAAATATAAATATAGCCGTTATAGCAGTCACACAGGATATAATTATAATATAATCATGATTAGTAAATAAAATTATTGAAATTATTGCCAAATATAGTAAGATAAATGTTAAAATACACCTAAAATATGTACTTGCATGATATCCACCTGAATATCTTCTTATTGTTATAAATACCGATAAAAATATAGCTGTAATTAATTTTTCATTTATTAAAATGGATATGCCAATTATTGCCAAAATGCTCACAAGAGTAGACATGATTAATCTGAGTCCATAGATATATATTTTTTTTTCAGAATCATAAATTATTTTATTAGCACAAAAATAATCAGCTATACTGCAAGATAAATAGTCAATCACAATTTCCTCCATAATTATTTTTTATCTTTATTTACAATATATCTGATTATTTTTATAAGTCAATACATTAGGTACGTTTAGTATCATATAGGTACAATTGGTAATTATTTAATCATATTCTTGATCATGATTACTTAACAATAAAATTTTGCAAGTAAAATTATTTTTATCTTCCTTAAAGTCCATGATGCCGTTATATTTTTCTACAATCTTTCTTACGCTTTTGATTCCCATTCCATGATTTTCTTTGTCTTTTTTTGTTGTAACAAGTTGTCCATTTTCTTTCAATACTGCTTTATCTATTGTATTACTCACTTCAATTAATATATAATCTTTTCTCTTATCTGTAAGTAAGGATATTTCTTTTTTACCTTTTATATTTTCGCAAGCCTCGATAGAATTATCCAGTAAATTTCCGATTAAAACATTTATATCTGTTCCTTCTATTTCATCATCAATTTCGTATTTTACAGAAATGATAGTTTTTATTCCCATAGAATACGCTTTAGAAAATTTATTATTTACAATTGCATCAAAGGAAACATTTTTTGTTAATACAAATTTTTTTGTAACATTTATTTTCTCAATTATTTTATCTATATACTCTGTTCCCTCTTTCATATAATTGTTATTTATATATTCTCTTATATTTATAAGATGATTTTTCATATCATGCTTAATTATTTTAATTTCATTGTACAGCTCTTTTACTTCATCATTATGCTTTTGACTTAGTATATATCTTTGGTTTATAATAGTGTTTTCCAAATTCTTTTTATGCTCTTCCCCTAATTTGGTAAACATAAAATATGAAAACGCATTAATGATTATTAAACCAATCATTGACAATAAAAAATAAAAACTGATTCTTGGATCTTTATTCACAAGAACAGATTCTGTTATGGTTACCATTATAAATATTGTTAGTACAGGAATAAGTGTCACAGCGAACCATGATAAATTAGATGATTTTTCATACTGATTTACCCTAATTTTTATTATTATCCGAGATAAATAAAAAAGAAGAATTTTTGATAATATAGCCGCTGTTAATCTATAAACTGAAAAAGTCGTAATTATGTACTTTATATCTACTATAAATATCGTACTAATTGACAGTAATGAGATCATTGCTGTCAAAATCATGAGAACATTAAATACTATACAACTAAATATTTTGATCTTATTTTTCCCATTAAGAGCATACAAACTATATGAAACTATAATAATTAATGAAATATAATTGGCAGATTCCACATAGCTTTGCACATAATTCATTGCGGTAACATTTAAAAATATCGCAATTACTGTTCCCCCAAAAAGAATATTTCTCTTTATTCCATAAAATTTATAACCATTATATTTCGATATAAATTCAACCATTAAATATGATTCGAATAAATTGACTGATAACTCAAATACAATTATTAAAATACTGCCATCCATTTTTCTATATCCCCGTTCTTCATATACCTAAATCCCCTCTATAAATTTTTTCTCTACTGTTTTTAAATTAGCTCTGCTCACAGGTATTTCTTCATCATTCACTAATGTTATACTGTTTTTATTCACTCTCCTTATGTATCTTTGATTTACCAAGTAGCCTACATGAGTTCTTATAAATCCATATTCATTCAGTTCTTTTTCCCTTTGATTAATACTTCCTCTGTATTTTGATCTTTTACTATTTGTCGTATTAACATAAATATAGTTTCTTATACTCTCTATATATAGTATATTTCTTATATCAATTTTAATTTTCTGTTTATTCACTTCTACAGTTATTTTATAAGATATAGAAGAAATTTCATTGACAGCAGCTTTAACTGCTTCTGATATTTCCTTTTCTAATGTTAGTTTTCGTATAAATCTGAGAGGTCGAACTTTGAGAGATTCATATACCATTTCGTCCATACCGCTTATAAAAATAATAACAGACTCAGGATTATTTAACTTTATGCTATGTGATGCCTCAAGTCCGTTAATATTCGGCATATCTATATCCAAAAAATATATATCAAACTCATAAATTTTAATATCTGCAAGCATTTTCTTAACGTCACTGTACTTGATTATACTATATTCGTAGCTCATGCTCGTAAATTCTGTTTTAATATATTCAAATATATTTTGAAGCATGATTTCGTCATCGTCACATATGGCAATTTTATAGCAATCCTTCATATTAATTCCCCCTTGTGCTTAACTTTTACTAAGAGAATAATAGCTTCCCAAATTAAATTTCATTTAGTTAATTATACACTAAAAAGCACCTTTTATCAACTTTTGTCGAACTAAAATATATGATATAGACTTTTTAACTATAATAGTAACAATTAATGTATTTAAGAATACAATGATAGCACTACTATACCGAGGTAATCTGGGGAATGCTGTATATATATTCAAAATAAGGGTGCTCTAATTTGGAGTTTTTCTTCACGAACTGCATCTTCATCTCATGACAGTTTAAATATACGTTGAAATAATCACTTTTCTTAAATGTAAAAATATACGATTCAAATGTATATAAATGTAATATCCGTATTTAATTTTATTAAATCGAATGTCATTACGGCTCTATATCCTTTTCCATCATGAGTTTTATCATAAAAAAAATGACCTCCGAGAAGTCATCTTTTATATTTCATCACCATTTATCCCCAATTCCCCTAATAGTTCATCTTGGCTGATAAATTCACCTTGTGCTTTGATTTTTTCAATTAACTTCAGTTCCTTTTCAGATATATATTCATGTTCAGATTCATTTATTTTGTCCCATATATCTTGAGTTTCTTTAAACTTTAAATATTCTGCAATGTTTATAATAGTTTTTACATTTTCAGGCTCTAATTCATCTTTTAACAATTCTTCTATTTTTTTTGCAAGAGTCATAGTCATCCTCCTAACATGAAATAATTTATTTAATTCCAAGATACTCTTTTAAAGAAGCTTGAAGAACTTGAGAAAAGTTAATGTTATTTTCTTCGGCTAAATTCTTTAACCACTGAGGCATTGTCACAGTAGTTTTTACGGTTGTATTTCTTATCGCTTGGCGGTAAATCGGCATATAGACTTCAATTAATACAGGTATTTCATTCTCATCTAATTTAATTTTGTTTACGGACGATGGTGCAGGAATTTCTATTTTATCTTCTTCCATACCGAACATGTGTAGTGACAAAACCTCTTTAGCATTTTTAACAGCTTCTTCTATATCTTTAGCATTGGATACACATCCAGGTAAATCGGGAATATGTAATGCCTATATTATCATCGTACTGTGTTAAAATGGCAGGATATACATAAATATCTTTTTTCATAAAAATAACCTCCTGTAATTAAGGTATAACACATGTTATAACACGTGTCAATAATTCTGTAATCGGATATATTTTGTTATACTTTAATGATATACGAATATCCAATAATTAGCAATTAAAAAATGAGATTCTTCGGGTTTTAGCAAAGAATCTCACTTGTTATTCTATTCAAATATAGCATTTACAAAGTCTGTTGCGTTGAAGTCCTGGAGGTCGTCTATTTTTTCTCCCACACCGATATATTTTATAGGAATTTTGAGCTCGTTGACTATGGGGAATGCTATGCCTCCTTTGGCAGTACCGTCTAATTTGGTTAAAATCAGACCGTTGATGCTGCAGGTTTCCGAGAACAGTTTCGCCTGAATGAGACCGTTTTGACCCGTTGTAGCGTCGATAACAAGGTATACATCCAGTTTTGCTTCGCCGAATTCTCTGTCAATTATTTTAAAGATTTTGCTTAATTCATTCATCAGGTTCTTTTTGTTGTGAAGTCTTCCTGCAGTATCACAGATTAAGACATCGGTTTTTCTTGCTTTTGCGGCATTCACCGCATCGAATATAACTGAGCCCGGGTCGGAGCCCTGCTCCGAAGCAATTATATCAACACCGGCTCTTAAGCACCATTCTTTGAGTTGTTCAACCGCTGCGGCTCTGAATGTATCTGCTGCGGCAACTATGACGCTTTTTCCGGATTGCTTTATCCTGTAGGCAATTTTACCTATGGATGTGGTCTTGCCCACTCCGTTTACTCCCACGATTAAAATAACTCTTTGCTTGTTTTCTGTATCGTTATCTTCATCATTTTCTTCAAGCATATTAATCAGGTATTCTTTTATTACATCCTTGATTTCAGAAGTATCCGTCAAATTTCTTTTTCTTGTTTCTGTCTTTATATATTCGATTATATCCATGGTAGTCTCAACACCCATGTCTGAAGTAATCAAGATTTCTTCTAATTCCTCAAGGAAGTCATCATCTATTTTTCTGTGTCTGAATACGATGCTTTCAATTTGCTCTGTCAGATTTTTCTTTGTTTTAGATAGTCCTTCTTTAAGCTTTTCGAAAAAGCTCAATCCCTTTTTCTCACTTTTTTCGTTGTTTTCAACTTCTTCTGATTGCTCGGGCTCTTCTGTATCTTCAACTATTTTGTAATCTTCATCTTCATCTTCGATTACTTCGATTGGCTCTTCTATTTCTTCTAATTCTTCTAATTCTTCTGATTCTTCGTATGTCTCTTCTGATTGCATTTCTTCTATTTCTTCTTTTTTAATTTCATCTTCTTGATTTTTATCTTTTTTTCTTTTAAAAAAATTAAACATATTTCCTCCTCTTAAAGTGAGATTCTTCGCTTCGCTCAGAATGACGGGATGTCATCCTGAACGTAGTGAAGGATCTCTATATTGCGTTTGAAAGCTTCATGGATACAAGCTTTGTAACACCCTTTTCTTCCATTGTAGCGCCGTAAAGGGTGTCGGCATATTCCATTGTGCCCTTTCTGTGCGTAATTACAATAAATTGTGTTTCCTTGGATATATCTCTTAAATAATGAGAAAATCTGTTGATGTTTGAATCATCCAGAGCTGCCTCAATTTCGTCCAGAACACAAAATGATGTAGGCTTTGTTTTAAGTATTGAAAACAGTAAAGCAATGGCTGTAAGAGCCTTTTCTCCCCCTGATAAAAGTGAAATTTTGCTCAACTTCTTTCCCGGCGGCTGTACTGCAATTTCTATGTTAGAGTTTAAAGCATCCGTTTCATCCTCTAAATAAACGTCACCGCTTCCGCCGTTGAACAGTTTTTTAAATACATCATTAAATTTAAGTCGAATATTTGCAAATTCTTCGACGAATTTATCATTCATCTGAACTTCTAATTCTTTAATTACTTCCTTCAGCTTATCCTTTGCATCTATTAAATCCTTTTGCTGCTTTTTCAGAAAATCATATCTTTGCTTTACTTCTTCGTATTCTTCGATTGAATCCAGGTTCACATTACCAAGATCTTTAATTGCTTTTTTGCATGAATTTACTTCACTGTACAGCTTACTCTGACTTATGCTGTCATCCTTATATTGTATAGCCATTGCATAGTTTATTTCATATTCTTCCCAAAGCTTTGCGGAAATTTCTTCAACCTTTGAATTTTCTCTTTCAATTCTTACGTTCATTTTGTTTTCATCGTCAAGAATTTCCGTAATCTGCTTGTTTGCTTCATTGATTTTATTCTGGTACTCATAAATTTCATTTTGAATGGTATTGAGATTTTCTTTTTCTGCATTTAAATTATCATTGGTTAATTTAATTTCTTCTGTTAAAGCATCTGATTTTGATTTATTTTCTTCTATTGTTTTTTCTGCATTGATTATTTCTATATCAATATTCTTCAGGCTTTCTTCTTTAACCGAAACTTGCTCGATATTTCTTGATATCTCAGCTTTGGCATTATTTATTTTTTCTTCTTTAAGCTTTATGTCCTGATTTATCTGAGCAACCAAATCTCTCTGACTTAATATAATTGAATTATATTCTTCATACTTGCTTTTATTCGTATCACTCTTTGTTATTGTTAATTCAATACTCTTTTCTTTTTCTTCCACCAAGTTTTCAATTCTTTCTATCTCAGAAAGAATATTTGCAAGCTCATTACTATGTTTGGTTTTTTCGTCACTGATAAACTGCATTTCCTCTGTATATTTTTTTACTGCGGAAGCGGTTTTATCAGCTTGTTCTTTAAGCATGCCCATCCTTGAAATATTCTTTTCATACAGGTTGCTGTTTTCATTGATTTCATTTTTCAAGGAAGCAATAACCTCGTTATATACTTTTATTTCGGCTATTAAAGTACTTAGCTTGTTATTCTTATCTTTTAATAAAGCGTCCGACTTTATTATAGATTCCTTGCATTCTTCAATTTCTCTTTTTCGTCCAAGCAGGTTCTGATTGCTCACTATGTGTCCGCCTGTTACTGAGCCTCCTGCATTTATTACATCACCCTGCAATGTTACTATCTTTAAGGAGTTACCTAGCTTTTTTGAAATTTTAAAGCCGTTATTTAAATTATCTACAATTATTATTCTGCCCAATAAATGCTTTATTACGGTTTCAAATTTATTTTTGGTTTCTACAAGCATGTCCCCTGTGTTGATAACACATTTTTCTTTCAGAACCTCTTGTTCCGCTTTATTCAAGCTTCTCTCCTGAAGCATATTTATCGGCAAAAATGTAACTCTTCCAATCTTGTTTTTCTTTAAATATTCTATTATGTTTTCTGCTTCTGTATCCGTGTTGACGATGATGTTTTGTATTGCTGAGCCTAATGCAACCTCAATGGCCGTCTCATATTTCTTTTCTGTCTTGATAATATCCGCAACGGTACCTACTATCGAATTTTTTAAAACCGGCTCCCTGTCCTTATTGTTCATCACCGTCTTGATGCTTTTATAGTAGCCGTCATAGTATGCTTCCATGTTGGACAGAATATTGAGCTTTGATTTAAAGGTGTTTAATTCATTGCTTACATCCCTGATTTGCTCATTTAATTTTTCTTTTTCATTTTCACTTAGGGATAATTTATCAGTATTATTGTTCAACTCCTGTTTTTTTGCCGACAACAATGCTGTAACTTTATTTTGTTCTTCTTCGATTGAATTAATAACAGACAGCTTATTATTCCTGTCTTCATTTTCCGAAGAAATTTCAGACAATAAATTTTCTATTCTGTCCGCATCGTTTGATATAAAGGATTCCACGGTGCTTTTCTGACTGTTAAGCTTGTTAATTTCCTTATGAAGCTCAAACAGCTCATTTCTTTGCTCCTCTATTTTCTTTGCTATGCTGTCAATTTCATTTTTGTATACCTTTATTTCCTCATTCATTGAATTAAACTTTTCTGTATCGAGGTTTAATCCCTCTAAGAGCTGATTTTTTTCTTCATTAAGCAGCTTAATATTATCTTCAAGCTCTTCGTTTCTTGTTAAAAGCTCCGAAATTTCGTTTTTAACATTGTCAATGTTCTTTATATACAAAAGCTTTTTTTCCTTGTATACCTGTATCATGCTTTGGTAGCTCTCATGCTCCTTGTTTTTCAGCTCCCTGTTTTCTTCAAGTTCTTTTATTTTCAGCTGGATTGACGTGATTTTTTCTTTTTGGGAAGCAATGGATTCCGAGAAATAATCCCTCTTCTTTTGAAGCTTGATTTTTTGCTCGGTTGCAATGTTTCTTTGATTGTTTAAAGCCTTAAGCTGTTCGGTATGCTTTTCGTATTCGTGGGCAAGATAATTCAGCTCATATTGCTTTAATCTTTCTTTTATTTCAATATATTTTTTAGCTTTTATGCTCTGCTCCGAAAGAGGTGTGATTCGTTCCTCCAATTCATTTATTATATCATCCACTCTGTCTAAATTGTCACTGGTTTTTTCAAGCTTTCTTTCGGATTCTTCCTTCCTTGTTTTGTATTTTACTATACCCGAAGCTTCTTCAAAAACCTGTCTTCTCGTCTCAGAATTCGGACTCAAAATATCCTCCACACGACCTTGTCCTATAAATGAATAGCCTTCTCTGCCTATACCCGTATCCATGAACAATTCCTTTATGTCCTTCAATCTGCATTGCTGTTTGTTTATATAATATTCGCTTTCGCCTGTTTTATATAATTTTCTTTTAATACTGACCTCTTTATACTCCAACGGAATTTGTCCCGATTCATTATCAAATATCAGGTTCACTTCAGCATATCCCAGAGGCATTCTTTTTTCTGTTCCGGCAAAAATAACGTCATCCATTTTGCCGCCTCTGAGAGATTTTGCGCTCTGCTCGCCTAAAACCCATTTAATTGCATCAGAAATATTGCTTTTGCCGCTTCCGTTGGGACCTACAATAGCAGTAATTCCGTTTTCAACTATTACTTCTGTCTTTTCTGCAAAGGATTTAAATCCGTTTATATATAATTTTTTGAGATACATAGTTCCCCCTAATGAAAACTAAGATAGTTTTTATAAATGTCTTTTATTAAAAAACTTCCTGCTTTTATATTATCGGCAAAAATTTCAATTGATTGACTGTTTTTGTCATTAACAAAATTTATTTTATTAACAGAAAATTTATCCTTAAGTATTTTTATGTTTGCCTTGTTTTGACCGGAAATATAGCTTATAACCTTATCGTCAGCGGCAAAAGTTATATGCTTATCTGTTAAATCCTGTTTCTCCAAAACTTTTATAACAGAGTGCAAATATATTTTTTCTTCCACCAGCTGTCTGAATGCCGCATGAAAGGGACCTGCAATTACATCATTATCTTCATTTATATTTTCTGTGTTTTGCAGACCTATACGTATGACGTTTATATTTTTAACGGAATAATGACTGTAAATAAGCGCAGAAATATCTACTGCTTCATCCAATGTCAAAGGCTTATACTCGCCCTTTTCATACATTTGAACTAAATCAGTATCCTTTATAATCAAAGTAGGATAAATCCTGACAATATCCGGTTTCATTTTTATTGAATCTATACAGGTTTTTAAATCTTTTTCACTGCTGCTCCCCGGGAGACCGGGCATAATCTGATGACCTAAAACAAATCCGTGCTCTTTAATTAATTTACTTGCATTTTCGGATTGCTGCCTGTTATGTCCTCTGTTGGATAGTCTTAAAACCTCATCATCCAGTGATTGTATCCCTAATTCTATGATATCCATACCATATCTTTTCTGAAGATTAAGTACCTGTTCGTCTATTGCATCAGGCCTGGTTGAGCATCTGAGCCGTTGTATAATGCCATTGTCCTTATATTCCTTACCTACACTTAACAATTCCTCCTGCAGTCGTAAATCTATTGCAGTAAAGGAACCGCCGAAGAAAGCAAGCTCCGTACAGACATCATCATCTATTGTTTTTTTGTAATCTTCAATTATATTTCTTACGTATCCGCCGTCTATAACCGTATTATCCTTGCCCGTTATCCTTTTTTGGTTGCAGAAAACACAATCATTCGGGCATCCCACATGAGGAACAAAGACAGGAATAATTTTTATTTTTTTATTAATTATATTCATTAATCTGGCCTTCTGATATCAAAGCATTTTTTGCCGCTTCCTGCTCAGCCAGCTTCTTGCTTTTGCCTGAGCCGCTTCCGGTAACAACCCTGTTGATAACAACATCAACGTGAAATACTTTTTCGTGGTCAGGTCCTTCTTCCTTTGTTACCACATATCGGATTTTACAAGTATGACCCTTGCTCTGATAATATTCCTGTAAATATGATTTGAAATCCGTAATAATTTTACCCTTGACCGCATGGTGGATATATTTAGTCAGATTATCCAATACAAAGCTTTCCGCTTTTTTATATCCTCCGTCAATATAAATTGCAGCTATAATGGCTTCAACAGCATCCGCCAATATGGATTTTCGCTCTCTTCCGCCTGATGCTTCTTCACCCTTGCCTAACAACATATATTTGCCGATATTTAATTCACCGGCAACCATACTCAAGGTATCCTCGCAAACTACCTGAGACCTCAATTTTGTTAAATCACCTTCCGGATAGTCGGGAAACTTGTCAAAGATATATCTGCTCACGCTTATGCTTAAAACGGCGTCTCCCAAAAATTCCAATCTTTCGTTATTAACCTTGTTGTATGATTTGTCTTCATTTGAATAAGAGCTGTGAGTGAGTGATTTTTCCAACGTTTCTATATTATTAAATTTATATTTTATTATGCTTTCGAACTCTTTAAGTTCTTTCATATCTATAATCAACTTTATCCTCCGTATTCACTTGATAAGGTTATAACTATTTAGTACATTAACGAAGTTATTCGTAAATATAATAAATAATTATAAGTATTTTCAGCAACCTAAGGACGCATTACTGCGTCCCTTATATATAATAATATCAAATTAATATTACTGGTTAATTTCTTCTAAGTAGTTTACTATATCCCCCACTGTCTTGATTTGTTCAATACTTTCATCATCGATTTCAATATTAAATTCGTCTTCCAAAGCCATTACCAATTCAAATAATGTTATTGAATCTGCATCCAAATCATCTGCAAAAGAAGTTTCCATTGTAATGTCAGCTTCCTCAATGCCAACCTTTTCAGCTACAATTTCTTTAATTCTTTCAAACATATCAAATCACCTCCTCATAATGCTTTCTTGAATTAATCCGTTTACATTGTTCTCACAGCATATTTTAGCTTGACGAATAGCATTTTTAAAGGCTTTTTCGTCAGAGCTGCCATGAGCTTTAACTACAATTTCTTTCACCCCAAGTATCGGAGCTCCACCATGTTCAGAATAATCAAATTTGCTCTTAAAATCCTTAAGTGCGGGTTTAATTAAAGCTGCTCCGATTTTCGACCTTGCTGAAGACAACAGTGCTGATTTTAGTCCCTTCATCAATTCCAATACAGAGCCCTCAAGCGTTTTTAATATCATATTTCCGACGAACCCGTCACAAACTATTATATCCGCTTTGCCCTGAAGTATTTCTCTTGCCTCTATATTTCCTATGAAATTTAGAGGAAGTGTTGTATTTTCCAATAGTCCGTATGTATCAACAGTCAGCTTGTCACCTTTTGCTTTTTCTGAACCGATGTTAGCAAGTGCAATTCTGGGAGAAGTGATATTTAGCACCTGCTTTAAGTAAATATCTCCCATCATAGCAAAATCATATAAGAATTCCGGCTTAGAATCTACGTTTGCTCCTGAATCAATCAATAGCGCAAACCCTCCGTACATATTCGGTATCAAGGCTCCAATTGCAGGTCTTTCTATGCCATTTATACGTCCTACCATAAGTGTAGCACCTGCTAACAAAGCGCCGGTGCTTCCTGCAGATACTATAGCATTCGCTTGCTTATCCTTAACCGTATTAAGTGCCTTTACCAACGATGAATCCTTTTTTCTTCTTAAAGCCATAACCGGCTTATCATCGTTTGTGATAACTTCTTCAGCATTAATAATTTCTATATTGTTAAAATCAGATGTATTTTTTTCTACTATATTTTTTATTTCATTTTCTTTTCCATATAATAAAATCTCCACATTATATTCATCTCTTGCAAGTATACTTCCTTTAACAATAAGCTCGGGAGCATTATCGCCGCCCATAGCATCTATGGCAATTTTCATTCTTACACCTTCTTTAAATAATTTCTGATAAAGCACAGGGCTTAATATGTACAGGTACACACAAAATTAGTATAACGTAGATATATTATCTTTGCAATAAAAAAATAGTGCGCTGCACTACTTTTTATAGCTAAACTATTAAAATAATTCCTGATTATTCTACGCTTATAACTTCTTTACCATCATAATATCCGCAAGCTGCACAAACTCTGTGAGGAAGCTTAGTTTCGTGACATTGTGGACACTCAATGATATTTGGAATTGTTAATCTTGATTTAGCTGATCTTCTTCTATCTCTTCTTGCTTTGGAAGTTTTTCTCTTAGGTACTGCCATTTTAACACCTCCTTAATCCTTTAACAGGTCTCTTAATTTATCAAATCGCGGATCTGTTAAATTGTCTTCACATTTACAATTATCATTATTTAAATTAACTCCGCAATTGGGGCATATGCCCTTGCAATCTTTACTGCACAATGACTTCATAGGCATTGACAAGTAAATTATTTGCTTAATGGTTTCCTGTAAATCAACACATCCGTCTGTAATTTTCAATTGAATTTCATCAGATTCACTATCTTCATCTAATTGTTTAACTATAAGAGCCTCAAATTTCGTTTCAATCTTATTGTCAAATTCATCCAAGCATCTTGCACATTTATCCTTAACAGTGTACATAACAGTGCCGTTTAGTATGACGCTTTCGTCCACTTTATAAAATTCACCTGCAAACACAATGCTTTTATCAAGATGTGTCTTTGATAAGAAATCCTCATCATCTATTACAAAATTCTCACTAACTCTGTAAGAAAGCTGATCAGATGATAAAAATTCTTTTAGCTTAATTAACATACTACCACCCTTTTTATTCGCAGAGTTAATTATATGAGAAAAAAAATATTTTGTCAAGCTATATTGTAATATTTTGCTTGTTATTATTGCTTGTTATTTTGCACTATCCTGTCATTGCTATGAATAAACGTAAATCTGCCGCTATGTCATTCTGAACGCAAGTGAAGAATCTCATCAAGCATCTATACCTAATTCTTTTTTCACTTCATTCAATGAATAGTGTTTTACTTTGCTATTCTTCTTTTCATTTTCATATTCTTTAACGACTTTCAAATCATATCTATACTCTAACCTTTTTAATATTATGACAACTACGTAGAATATTAAAGCCATAACCATACTAAGTACAATCTTAAATGCAATTACGCTCATTTCCGTAATACCATTGTGCAAATAATACGAAACTAAATCAAAAAATGATTTTATCATGCCGTAAATACTTTTAGGCGAAACAGGATTAAATCTATAAGGCATCCTTAAATTCAGATATCTTATAAGCAATACTGCGATGCATATTATTGATGTAAGCAGTGCAGATAAATACAGAAGTATGCCTCTGATTAAACCTAGATTCTCGCTCCTATTAATATATTCCCATACACCAACATCATATTTGTTATTTTTATATTCTGAAAAAATACTTCTTAATAGCTTCCTTAATCTTTTTATTATATTATATATAGCACATATGAAAAATGATATGAAGCACAGAATTATAAGCTTAAGCAGAAGCTTGGATAAATTATCATAATAAATGTGTGCATCAGACACTATGCCTTTTGATTTAAGTATAGACAACAAGGTATTTTCTTCTATCTTAATACCATCCTTGTCCTTCAGAACAGCATATATTCTCTGCCTTTTTATATTCTGATTTTCAAGTAAATTCAAATCACTGTAATATACATCATGGCTGTCATTTACAATAGCGGTTACAGTGTATCCTGCATTGTTAAACTCATGGTTTTGACCGATGGGATTGTATGCATAGTTTCTTTCTGCAAAATCGTCACCCATGAGAACTTCTCTTTCACTGAATCCAATATCTGTGTTTTCTTTTATTCTTCCTGCTAAAAGCAAATTCATATTGCCTTTGTATACCTTGGAACTTTCCCTGTTATACAAATCATATACTATAAGATAATCATATACCTTACCCTGCTCCAGCGCATCCTTAATTTTCTCCGCAGAAACAGGTTCATTTAAGCAAAACTCCGCCATTCCGCCGTAAGTGTTTGATTCCACATATATAAGCATCAAAGATGCTATTAAGACAATTATAAGAAGTGCCCATAACGTATTTTTCATTTGCGGCTCCCTGCCTATTTAATTATTCTGACTCTCATTTCATTTTCTAAAACAGCTGAAGCATAATTAGCTATTATACTGTTCCTGTCTATCCTTGTTGTATTTGTCTGAGATGCTTCAACAGCTACCGTATTGTCTCCAACAGCAAGAATCTTATATTCTCCCTGCTTTAAATAATTTATTTGTCCCAAAATTGATTCTTCTGATTCTATTGTGTATATATAGCAATAATTACCTGATTTCATTTCGCCTACAGGCACAACAGCTGTTTTCTGAACCACACATTCATAATTTTCTTCCGACTGAACCATAAATCTTACAACATCAGATATATACACCTTTTCTCTAAGCTCATCCCTTAAAGAAAAAATAAGCTCATTGTGGTCCGGAAAAGAACGAACCGATTGAATATTTAACGACTCCTTCTTTCTTTCATCATTTTTCCAGAAGTATACACTGTACCTTTTATTGAAAATATCGTCATAAACATCTCTGTCAAGATATGCCTCAATATATAAATCAGAATTAGAATTGCATATTGAATATCTGATTACAGTTTCACCTTCTTCAACGATCTTTTTATCAATTATATAATCTATGTACACCATGTCGGAAAGGAAGTAAACTCCCTCACTGTCCACGGTTATTTTGTTTTCTTCATTTACTTTCCCATGCAATTTACCCAGCAATATATTTATTTCACTATCAATGCGGTTTAAATTCATTGCATATATTTCCGTTTCGCTTTTGAGAGAGCTTACTTCTCTCTCATAAGATTTGCGGAGCTCTTCCGCAGAATCATTTTTGCTATCAAGGTCTTCTTTTGTAACGATTCCATTTTCATACAAATAGCTTGTACTTTCATACTCCTCTTTTGCTTTATTGTATGATTCCAATGCTCTTTGTACAGAAGCTTCCCTGTTATTCATTTGACTTTTCAGATTGAGTTTTTCTATTTCATATAATTTTATTTGATTTTGTAATTCAACAGCTTCAGTATCGGTATTAAGGGATTGCCTGCTCATGTCCAGTGTTATTATTTTCGAGCCGGGTTCAACTATCTGAGAGCTTTTTACGTTAATTTCTTCTATATACAGTTTTCTGTCAGCTTTTACTTCGATTGTTTCTCTTGAGATAACCCTGCCCGTAAAATAGTCCTTTTTAATAAGGGTACTGTTTTCCAACGGCTTAGTAGCAGTAACCTCCGGCATAATGTAGTTTCTGATTGCAAGAAACACAAATCCTATGATAATAACAATGCTGAGAAAAATAAAAAATATTTTTAAAATTCTATCAAACAAACCGGATACCATCTGTACTACCTTCCTTCGTCACTGATTTTTAATACCATTACCTTAAGCTTGTCTCTTATTTTCATAAACACATATATGACAGGGAACATAAACAACACGCTTCCTGCATAAAAAATTTCCCTGTAACTTGAATAAAGAGTATTTAAATAAATAGACACAGGCATTTTAGACATAGAGCTCAAAAATATGATTGGCTGCTCTATTAAATTCCAATTCTCAATAAATATCAAAAGACACAAGGCCGCTATTGCATTTTTGGAATACGGAAGCACTACATGAAGTAGTATCTCAAGATCTGATGCACCGTCTATTTTTGCAATTTCATAATAGCTCTGGGGCATTGATTCAAAAAACTGTTTGAGAAAAAATACTCCTAATGTACTGAATACACCCGGTAAAATAACCGCAAATTGTGTATTGAACAATCTTAATCCCAAGTACCTCTCTATGGAATTATATAAAAGCACATTGGGTATCAGTGTTATCTGCAACGGAAGCAGCATAAAAAATGTGTAAATCAAAAACAAAACTTCTGAATACCTGCTTTTTTTCACCGAGAAATAATATGCTGCACCTATGCTTACAATCATCTGCCCCAAAAGCACTCCCGCAGTCATTATTGCCGAATTTATATAAAGCTTGAAATATTCATTTTTTTCAACACTTATTTCATAATATTGCTGAATATTAAAAATCTCCGGTACTATTTCCACTTCGTTATTTTTCAGCTGATATCCATCCATGAAGGAATGGGATATGGTGTACAGTATGGGAAAAATGAATACTATTATTATAAATGCAGATAAAAGCTTAACCGTAAACTTTTTCATGATTACTCCTACAGGGACATTTTAATTTTGTGCTTTCGCCCTGATCTCAAGATAAAAAACAACAGTATAAATATGAATGCAAGCAATATGTCAGCTCCTGCCATAAGCGTATCGAGACTCAGTTCCTTGAGCTTTAAATGTAGAAAATTCTGTATCATAAACATTCTGTAGTCGGGATATTCTCCGAATATAGCATAGGTCATCCTGAAAATTTTAAGAGAATTATACGTACTTACTATAACGGCAAGCACAAGCGCCTCACTGTGCAGAGGCAGCATTATAGAAAAAATGGTTCTCAATGTGCCGGAGCCATCTAAATATGCAGCTTCTTCTATACTTTTATCCCTGTTCTTCAACGATATAAGGAAAATAATATACGTATATCCGATGCAGCTCCACAAAAATATAAAACCAACTATGAACAGCCCGTTTATGTTTTCAAGAGCAGAGCTTGCAGCAATTTCTCTGAAAAAACCCGATACGGAGGATGCCGGTACGGTAATCGGCAATATAACCGCCGCCTGTACCCAGAAGCTGAGCTTTAAATATTCTGTTAAAAAGGCTGTAACAAAGCCTATGATAACAGCCAGCGGAATGAATACGGACATAAATACGGCCGTGTTTTTGATAGATATAATAAAACCCATATTTGAAAAAATATCCGTAAATGAGCCGCCTGATGAAAAGAAAACATATTTTTGAGCTATTATAAAGGGAACTAAGTTAAGAAAAGCTACTCCAAAAATGCTGGGAAGTATGTATTTCATCATACTATATTTTTTCATAATATAATTTTTCTCCTTTTTCCCCGTCAAAATAATGAATGTCCTTTTTCAGGCAGTACAGCTTGTAGCTGTTGCCCTTGATTGTCTGAATGTCTTCAGGCACTTTAGAAATCAGCTTCAATCCGTTACAATCAAAATATATCAGCTTTTCAGATCCTATCAATTCCACTGCCTCAACGTAGCATTGATCGAGACTTAATGAAGACTCCTCTGGTTCAACCGATGATATCTTTAACTTTTCAGGTCTTACACCCATTATTATATTTTTATCGCTGTCTTTAATAAAGTTCATCTGAGGTGAACCTATAAAGCCTGCGGTAAAAATATTTACGGGATTTTTATAAATATTTTCGGGAGTATCCATCTGCTGTATTATACCGTCCTTCATGACAGCTATTCTTTCTCCCATGGTCATGGCTTCAGTCTGGTCGTGAGTAACGTATATGAAAGTCGTACCCAGCCGTTTATGCAAATTTATAAGCTCTATTCTCATCTGGGTTCTGAGCTTTGCATCAATATTTGACAACGGTTCATCAAATAAAAAAATATCGGGTTCACGGATTATTGCTCTGCCAAGTGCCGCTCTTTGCTTCTGCCCTCCCGACAAAGTAGCCGGCTTTTTGTACAATATATCTTCTATTTCCAATATACCGGCAATGTTTAAAATTTTCTCCTGTATTTCCTTCTTGCCGATTTTTCTGAGTTTAAGTGAAAATGCCATATTTTCGT
Source organism: Sedimentibacter hydroxybenzoicus DSM 7310 (assembly GCF_013403245.1). GTDB lineage: Bacteria > Bacillota > Clostridia > Tissierellales > Sedimentibacteraceae > Sedimentibacter > Sedimentibacter hydroxybenzoicus. The sequence continues at coordinate 43,389 of NZ_JACBNQ010000023.1, forward strand.
AGACATTCATATGAGGATACAAGGCATAGTTCTGAAATACCATGGATATATTCCTGTCCTTAGGCAGCACATCATTAACCCTTCTGTCTCCAATTATTACATCCCCTGCAGAAGCTTCTTCAAGCCCTGCAATTATTCTGAGTATTGTAGTTTTTCCGCATCCTGATGGACCAACAAGAACAAGAAACTCCTTGTCCGTTATTTTAAGGCTGAAATCCTCCAATGCCTTAAATCCATTAGGATAAATCTTAGTTACATCCTTTAAAATTATCTCCGCCATTTCTCACCTGCTCAATTGCCCATGATATTTAAGTTAACAATGAAATCATCAGCCATTTTATCAAAATCCTCTAATGTTTTTTCATTTCTGATTATACCCGCTGCCATATTTGATACAAACTCTCTTAATTCACCGTAATAATGAACGCTGGAAAAAAAGTATGACATATCCATATTTCTCACTACTTTGTATCCCTTGGTCAACACTTCATACAGCTTTTCTTCCTCAGCTTTAGGATACATCTTAAGAGATACTTTATTACCATTCTCATCCGTAAGGTTTTTCACACCCACATAGTTCCAATCTTCATCAAATCCGATTAAATCTCTTGTTGAATCTAAATTTGTAACTACCCCTTCCATACCTCTCTCGTAGAGAAATAATTGAAATCCGTCACGGAACAATGTATCTGCTATGATATATGCATTGTCGTTCTTACTGATACTTGGCATAAACAAGCAAGGCATAATAACACGATTATATAGTGAAAAAAAATCACCGTTATTATCCAATAATACTATTGTATAATTCTCAATAGGTGGACGGCCTCTGAAATCATTGTAGTTTAAAGCCGAATAGTTGTACATCAGACCGGAAAACTCGTATCCGGATTTTTCTTCAATAATTCTATAGTCATAATCATCAGAATCATTGATAATATATTCATATTCATAATTACTTTTTATATCATCTATCAGTTCACTGATAGCAGTAAGTGCCGATGTCTTATCTATATATGTACCTTTTTGATCTCTTAAAATTTTTAAGTCGTTTTTTATGCTGTAATAATCCACAAGCTCCATGAATTCCTGTGAATTGAGCTTAAATTCAGCCCCATTTACCTTCATCCTTTGCTTTATATCATAATACTCATCAAGTGAAATCACATTTTTAGGCTCTATGTTGTATTTTATCAAAGCATCATTATTGACAAAGTTAACTCGCAGTACTGTACACAGAGGAACACAATATTGATTTTTATAATTATCAAATACATTTTTATAGCTTTCTATTCTGTCATAGTCCGCAGCTTTATTTCTCAAAGCATACAAGCTTCCGGGCAAGTCGAATGTCATGTCTAAATCCCCGTGTTCAATAGCAAGGTTTCTTTTAAGAACATAATCTTCGTAGCTGATATCAGAATATGAAAATTGCTTGACATCTACCTCTATATCATCTAAATTAGCCTGAAACAATATACTTTCTATAGCTTTTTCAACAATAATATTAAAAATAGTACCCTCTTCCTGTTTATACCACCATATTTTAACAGCATCGTTTTCCCCAGATGTTTGTTCAGAGCATGATGTCAGAACAGCTATAAGGGTGATACATAAAAACAGATATATTTTTTTCATCGAAATTTACCTTCCCATAATTTGCTATATGAAAATTATACCATATATTGCATTGCTTGTCTAATTTTATCGAAACGCGTTTTATTAATTATCATCGTTAAAAATCCTAATTCTTAAGTTGCTTTTCTTTAATAATTAATACTGAAGCTAATATAACCATTGGTAATGAGGAAATTAATCCGGTTATTGCAGGTCCGAACAACCTATTGGATGGATTTGCAGTGCTGAGAAATAAATATGGTATTTTCCCCATGGAATTTATTGTGGAATGTGCCAAAGCTGCAGGCCAAATTGTTGAAGAATTCTCCGTGATCCATGATAAAAAGATACCTGCTGCAATTGTAAAAATACACAGTGTAAGCACCCCCGACCACGGATATCCAAAATACTCCAGACCGTAATTATGCCCGACTATAGTAAGAGGTATGTGCCATAATCCCCAGATAACTCCAGCTAAAATATGAGTTTTAATTCTTGATACATGCTTAACCAAATTAGGAAATAGAAATCCTCTCCATCCCATTTCCTCACCAAGACAAAGGAACGTATTTATAAATGGATTTATTAAAATAGCAGATAATATTTTTATATTGGCGGCTGTTATAGGGGTATCTGAAGGCTGTCCAGTTTTATTAATTATTTCGTTTTGTAACCTCCCAAAAGTTAAATCAAAGTCATTCTTAAATATGCTATAATAAAGAAGAGCACCTAAAAGTGTAAAAATTACCGGAACTATCCATGCAATTAAATACCATTTAATATTTTTTTTGACATCTGGTTCCAAACTAACGATAGTAATTTCATCTTCTTTATTAAATATTTTCATAACCCATACGGTTATCGCCGGTATATACACCGAAGCAATCATCAATATTGAAGATAAGTAATCCGGAAATTCAAAATTGTTAATAATAACCCACATTAACCATGTTAACGAAAAAGAAAAAAACAAATAAATTCTTATATACTTCATAATAGCACCCCCTTTAAAATATACCACTAATTTTAGTATTGTAGTCTTTTTGCAGCAGCTTCAGTAACATGATTGCGAAGGCAAAAACGGTCTTTCGCTTGTTAAAGCTGATTGTTAACATCGAATCATCACTGTTTTATTAGTTATTTTAATCTATCAATTATTCCTATAGGATTAATTATTTTTTCCATTATATGATCATGTCCGTTTGAATTTATATTAATTGAATTACCTGTTTCCAATGCTATATTCCAAAATTCATCATACGTAATATCCGGTTTTACCTGACAAGCTAATGCATATACACCTGCAATATAAGGTATGGTCCAGCTCCATCCTCCGCTGGAATAAACTGCGTAATCATTTGCCCCGGTAGGTGCAGCCGTACACCTGAAATCCATCGGTGCAAAAAGGTAAGGAACACTTGTAGAATACCCTAAAATTCCTTCTGTATTGTATTCCCACCAACTACCGGGCTTGTATGATTCTAAATTATCGGCATCAGACATTGGATATTTTCCTAATCCATGAAATTTATATCCGAAGGTTTCTCTTAGGGATGATGAAACGACAAGTATTCCCTCTTCCTTTGCTTTGTTTACAGCTTCTGTTACTTCTTCGTATCCTTTCTGACTGCTATTCCACCCTATCGTTATGGAAATAACTCTTATTTTATTTGCATCAGGTAAGCTTTCATTAACCTCTAAAATACGATTAATATTTTTAGCAAGAAATGAAAAATCATATTCAAAATTATTATTATTAACTGTTCCAAAATCTCCGGCTATGTAATACAGATCTGCATCAGGAGCAACTCCGACTGTCTTTCCTACTGCAATTGAAGCAACAGCAGGTCCATGCATTTGTGCCTCATATTTTCCTGCATATTCATTTTCTTCATACAGCTTTATTCTGTCCTTATATTCCACATGATCTACCAGCAAGGTTTGATCAATAATTGCTATACCCACACCTTTTCCTGTTATACCCTGTTTGTGAAGCTCCCTTATATTAAATCCGGGATTCTTGTAAAGGTCCATTAATTCTGTGGGATTAAATTCCTCAGGAAGCTTTTCTGGCCATTTTGTTTTTGAATCGTAAGTTGAATACAATAAATCATCTAAACGACTCGTCAAATCTTCAGATGACAAATCAGTACTTCTTACATCAAAACCCAAATTCTCATCCTTTTCCTCAGGAAATTTATTAGAATTAAAAAATGTTGTATAATCAGGAGCCTCAGGGTACCTGACTATATTTATAACCTTAGTGTCCGTTGATTCGGCATTGCATGCCATAACAACACCAACGATTATAATAATTATTATACATACAAAAAAGTATTTTCTCTTATTAATCATAATTTTCCCTCTTCTTTTTGATTTTTTAAATATTATCCTTGATAAATTCAATTGTCAAAAATGTAATGTCATTCTTACGCATTTCCTTAATTAATAATCTTAAATCAAATCTAACAGAAAATTTTTATCATGTAAATATAGGGGTGTACATGTTTGGTATTTCTCGGTATATGTTTGGTGAGTAATAAAATAATAACATAACTTTACAGATGAATTCGTTATTTTTTTCGCATTTCTTATACCAAAACCATGATTAGTACAAATTAAACATCCCCATGTCCTTACCCATGTTCTTGTTTTAATTATATAAACAAAAAAACTCAAGGCAAATCTACCAGAAACAATATTTTCAACTATTACGGGGTTATTATTGTTTTGTTCTGGGATCCGGATTTTTTACCACCAGGTCAGCAAATGTGTCAGATATTTTAGATGTATCCTTTTATAATAACAACAGAGAACTGTTAAACTTGTTTTTAACATGATGGAATTTGGAGAGGACGGAATAAGCAAAATATACAATAGGCTAAAAATTTAACAGCTTATTACGATCAAATATTTTAAGCACGTATAAAAACCATATGCACGAAGTTAAGAATAAGTTTATCATACAGTACTTCAATTGTTTCAAATCCATTACCTAAGACATTATTAAACGCTTGATCCTTAATCCGTTAATCCATAAAGTTCTTCCGATTCCATTATCAAGGTGTTTCCATTCCAAATCAGCTTTTGTATAACACCAGACAACGGCGTATCTTTTACCCAATTCATAATATAGCTCTCATGTACTTCGAAATAAGATAACATATCAAATCCTTCAAAAATCACTTTTAATATATTTAGAGAGGAAACATCCCAAATATATAGTTCGTGTGTTCCATTTAAGGTTCCACCTGTATTAGCTGTCTGTATACCCATCTAAATTTACGTCCATAAAATCTATTCCTTCAGGAATTGGACCCAAAAGAATTGATTGCAACTTATTTGATTCTACATCAAAAAGTTGTAACGTATAATTGTAATTGTAATCATGCATTATGACCAGAGTATATGTTGAGCCATCCTTCTCATGATTGATTATGTATGTATTGTCAATATTTTCTGATTCTGCATCCAAATCATTTGGCTTTACGATGTTTTGTTTATTTGAAATACCTGTCTCGATAGATTTTTCTTCCAAATCATTTGAGCTTGTGTCAATTTCTACATTCTGGGAAGTATCTTCAGCAATTTCATTATTAATTCCTTGAAATCGTAATAAATTGGAACAGGAAGTCTGCGTTAGTAAAACTAAAACTAGCCCTATCTCGATTAGCAATTTTTTCATGCAACTCACCTTTCTCAATGATTATTTTTCTGCCATTACGCCATATAATAATTCAGCGGTATTTGTCCTATTAGGCACCTTTGTAGTATAATTTATTTCCCAACAGATTGTATGTCTTTGTTATTCTGTTCAACAGGTCTACCTCAAATGTGGTTTTTCCTGTCCAATCATTCATTTCTATGAGGGCTCCGGCTGCATCGTAGCTTGCCTATTTTCCTCCATTATAGTTGATATGACTTACCATATCAAGTCCGTTGTAGGTATCTTGTATCTATATTATTGGAAATCATTTTAAAATCTGCCAGAATATTTCGCCTTTAAAAAAAAGACAGAGATGTCACATTATGCAACATCTCCATCTGCATGTCATTACTATTTCATATTACCTTTTTCAGGACGAATGGAATGTTGATGTCCCTTATTTATGTCAGCAACCCCGTCCTCTTGACATGTTCTTTTTTAATTATTATGATTGTTAATTTTATCTTGCAGCTTCTTTATTTCTTCTTTCGGGAGTTTTGTTATCTCACTGATTAACTCTATGTCCAAGCCCTTTTTTAACATTTCAGCAGCCGTTTCAAGAATTCCCTCGGCTTTGCCTTCTTTTATACCTTCTCTTATTCCTTCTTTTTTGCCTTCCCTTATTCCCTCAGCTCTGCCTTCTGCCTTACCTCTTGTATAAATATATTCTGTCATTTCGGACACCTCCTTTGATAGTTTCAAGTCCGCATATGTTTCCGAGAAATAATTAACCGTGTACACTATCTCCTGCTTACCTTTGTCGGTAACCGGATACACTACCTTCAGTTTTAATTCATCGGGAATACCTCTTCCCTCTTCCAAATAAAGCACCGCCTGCTTCGGAAAATATATGGTCGGTATATCTTCTGTTCCTGTATCTTTTACAGCCTCTCTATACCCATAATCAAACATCCTAAGCACCATAAATCTTTCTCCGTTAAGTTGAAATTCAAAATGAAATTTTTGTTTTCCTCCGATTTTTAACAATAGATCGGCTTTTCTCAATTCCATATTCAGGTCAGCACTTTCTGTTGCCATAAATTCCACATCGTATTTCTGATTTACATCAAAGCTTTCGTTGAAAAAGTAGTTGACTATATTGATTACCAATGGCTTTGACACATCGAACAACAGTTTTAATGTTTCATCAAGCCTAATTCTTTCAGTCTTGTTCTTTTCATTATCCATTTTCATCTCCGGATTTAATATGATTTCATCAGGTCAATTATCTATACATATTTTACCATAAGCAGCTATAGGATTCAAGGATTATTTCGAACGTTTATTCGATTGCTTTACTTGTACTGTAAGTACAAAAAAGATTCCAGAAGAACTAAGGCCTCGGGGACGGTCAGGGTTGCAGCCGATTCTATGATATTTGTGGATGCTGTGGAAAGCAACAAAAAACGGCCTTTCGACCGTTTATATATTTTTATTTTCCTGCAAGCATCTTTGTATCTCTTGCTATCATTACTTCTTCGTTTGTTGGTATAACAAATACCTTTACTTTTGAGCCTGCTTTTGATATTTCTACTTCCTGACCTCTTATATCATTTCTGCAATCATCGATTTCAATTCCAAGGAATTCTAAGCCTTTACAAATGTTACATCTGTTAGAAGCAGAATTTTCTCCTAAGCCGGCAGTAAATACTACTACATCCAACCCACCCATAGCTGCCGCATAGGAACCGATATATTTTCTTACTGTGTAGTCGAATTTTTCTAAAGCAAGCTGAGCTCTTTCATTGCCTTCTTTCGCTGCTGCTTCAATATCTCTGAAGTCACTGCTTACTCCTGAAATTCCTAATACACCTGATTTTTTATTCATTAAATTATCAACTTGTTCCGCTGTCATTTTCTTATTATTAATTAAGTAAGTAACAATTGCAGGGTCTATATCACCGCATCTTGTTCCCATTACAAGTCCTTCAAGAGGAGTCATACCCATGGTTGTATCAAAGGATTTTCCGTCTTTTATAGCTGTCAGACTTGCACCGTTGCCTAAATGGCAGGTTACTATTTTCATGCCTTCAAGGCTCTTACCAGTTAAAGCAGCAACTCTCTCAGAAACATATTTATGTGATGTTCCGTGGAAGCCATATCTTCTGATTCCCATATCTTCATATAATTCATAGGGCAGCGGATAAATATATGATTCTGCAGGCATTGTCTGATGGAATGCAGTATCGAATACCCCTACCATTGGTACATCCGGCAATAATTCCTGACAAGCTTCTATACCGATGATGTTTGGCGGGTTGTGCAATGGTGCAAGTTCAATACATTCTTTCATTGCATTTACAACTTCGTCTGTAATTACTACCGAACCTGCAAATTTTTCACCTCCATGAACTACTCTGTGTCCAACTGCATCCACTTCACCTAAATCTTTTACCGCACCGTGATTTTCGTCAACCAATGCTTTTAATACAAGATTAATAGCATCCTTATGATTTTTCATTACTTCTTCAATAACTACTTTGTTCTGACCTGTTTTTTCGTGTTTTAAAACACTTCCTTCGATTCCTATTCTTTCAACAAGACCTTTAGCCAAAACACTTTCATCATTCATGTTGATTAACTGATATTTTAATGATGAGCTTCCGCAGTTAATTACTAATACATTCATGTTTTTCCTCCAAGTTTTTAATTTATATAAAATCCTTTAGATTTTAAAGCTGTAAAGATGAGATTCCTCGCTTACGCTCGGAATGACATGTTCCTGATGAGATCCTTCGCTGCGCTCAGGATGACAAATGCTCAGGATGACAAATGCTCAGGATGACGCATTCTTGATTATTTTTTCTATTTTGCCTTTATTTTTGTCTAATATGACAATATCGCAATTATCAATCTTATGATCCCACAAATTATTGTCGTCTGCAATATCCAAGTACAATAGTATTGATTGTATAACTCCAAAATGTGTAACTATCAATGAGTTATCCGGCACATTATCCACGAAGGAAGAAATTCTGTTTACAATATCGTCGTATGACTCACCTTCTGGGAATTTGTATCTATGCTTATTGGATATCCAATTTTCCGATTCTTCTCTGTGGCTTTCTCGTATTTCATCCCAAGTCATATTTTCAAAGAGCCCGAAATTAACTTCAATTAAGTTGTTCTCTATTATAATTTCATTTATATCTATATTATTTACATCACAAATTATTTCGGCAGTCTCCCTTGCTCTTTTTAAAGGGCTTGAATAGACATAATCAATTTTATACGGCTTTAAGTTATCGCCTGCTGTTGCCGCTTGTTTTCTGCCTCTATCTGACAGATCCACATCTGTTATGCCGCTGAATCTGTTTTGTATGTTTGCTTCTGATTCTCCGTGTCGAACTAAGTATATCATAATTATCCCTTTAGAAAAAGTATTATCATCATAAAAATTATTTGGCTTATTTCCAGAACAAAGCCGCAGGTATCACCTGTCATGCCGCCTATTTTATCCTCTATTTTGCAGGATATGAAGTAGGATATCATCAATGTTGCAATTACAGAAATTAAAAATATAAGCCTGTATGGTAATATCAAAATAAAAAATAATGCTATAAATAAATTTATTATTAAGGCATTATTATTAATTGATTCAATAAATAATGTTCCCATGCCCTTTGAATTCTTGGCATATTTTTTACCCCAAGATGCAATGATGACACTTAGCCGTCCTGCAACAGGCATCATAAATACAGTAAATATATCAGTGTAAGAAAATAAAATGATTTGAGAAATAACTACTAAAATCAGGCTTAGTACACCAAATGAGCCGATATGAGAATCACTCATAATTTCAAATATGCGTTCCCCTGTTCTTCCTGAAAATATACCGTCCGATGTATCTGCAGTTCCGTCAAGGTGTATGCCGCCGGTTATAATGATATAAGCTATAGTAAGTATAAGACCTTTGAAAAGTGTAATATATACATTGTTAAAAATTAGATATACTGCTGCTAAAAAGAGCCCTATAACCGCACCCATAAGGGAATATAAGGATAATCCCTTTACGTAGCTTTCTTCATCATATTCAATTTTATTACCAATTGGAATTCTTGTAAAAAAAGAAATAAGAATTAGAAATCCTCTTGCCATTTTATCATTTCCCCTTTGTGCTTAAGCTTTATAGGTATACCTGATAAAACAAAATACATAAAATCTGATGCGACCGTAATTTTCTGGTTTATTCTTCCGCTTATGTCTCTGAAATAATTACCCATATAGTAAGGTGGAACCACGCCCAAGCCTGTCTCATTTGAAACCATAATTAATTTTTTATCGTTAGCTTTACAAACGTTTATTAAGGAAAAAATTTCTTCGGTTATTTTTATTTCTAAATTATTTACTTCCTCCGGCGAACAGGTATCAAAATTGATTTTGCTGTCAAACATATAGTTTCCTATCAATGTTGTCATGCAATCGATCAATACAACCTCGTTGTCCATGAATTCTTTGTATTCGGCTAATCTTTCAAAATCTGAATACATCTCGACAGTACTCCATGACACCGGACGCTGCTCTCTGTGCTTTTTTACCCTTTCAGCCATTGACTCATCTGTAACAACTGCAGTTGCAATATATACGACCTTTTCGCCGTATTCCCTTGCCTTTAATTCCGCATATGTACTTTTTCCGCTTCTTGCTCCGCCTATTATAAAAGTTAAACTCATTTTATCACCACTTGCTAAATATTTACCATAACCTTGTATATTATATCATTGTTATGTAAAAAATCAAACAAAAATAATAGAAAAACATTTCTTAAATGTAATTATTTTTCCTCTCTTTTTCTTATTTCATTTCTCTTTGCGATAAAGTTTTTATTTTATTATACTGCTTTTATCGCCTTTTAGCTTGTTTCATGTGCCTTTTGTACGATTTTTTTTATCTTCCAATCGGTGTTTAAAACAATAAATTTAATTGCATATGCAGCAAAACAAATATATAATTGATTATATGCCGTGCAGTGTAAGTAATCGTCCGTCTTTTAATCATTTCAGTAAGGAAAGGGTGAGTTTATTTGAAAATAGGTGAAGTATCAAAATTATTCAATATTTCCGCGGATACTCTGAGGTATTATATAGATCTGGGAATTATCGTTCCCCACAGAAAAGGGCATTTATTTGAATTTGACGAATCTACCCTGAATGATATTAAATGGATTTTGAAATTGAAAGCTATGAATTTTTCCTTAAATGAAATCTACGACATCATTTCCCTGAGACGAGTTTCCAATTGGGTGGAACCGGAGGACATTGAAGATTATATATTTAAATTAAAGGAAAAAAAGGGATTTATAGGCGCAAAGCTTTTGCAGCTTAAAGAGTCAATTAAAAAGATAGATGAAGAAATAAACACTTTTTCTTACGTGGTAAATTATAAAATAAACAAGACCGGAGTTCCTTTAAAATCCTTGGAATACTTGTGTTGTCCCCTGTGCGGAAACCAGTTGTCCGTTGAAAACGCAAAAATCAGCCGCAAATATATCTATGACGGAACCTTGATATGCGAATGCGGCTATGAAATTGAAATCATCGACGGTATTGTAATAACTAAAAATAAGAATACAAGCCTTTATGACAAGCCGGATCTGACCAGAGAGTTGTATAAGGATATACCGCCGGATCTGGTGACATTGTTCCAAAAATCCTATAACTGGATGCTGAAAAAAATCAACATAAACGATCCGAAAAATAAAGTCATACTGGAAACCCATGTAAATGCTTACTTTTTCTTATACACTCACCTGAAAAAAATTAACGGAGAGGGCTTGTTAATAATTGTAGACAAATTTCCGGAAACGCTATACATGTATAAGGAAAGAATAGAGTTTTTAGGGTTGGAGCCGGATATTTTATACATAGCCGATTCAAGCTGCAATTATCCTTTAAAAAATAGGTCCGTCGACCTTTTGATCGATTTTTTCGGGACCAACGAGCACTGTATCTATAAACATACATTTTTGATAAATAATATCCAAAAATATTTAAAGGAAAAATCGGAAATTATCGGTACATATTTTTACTTTGAACCATTTTCCAAGTCCATAAAACAGCTCACAAAGGAATATCCTGAAAACTACGAAAATAATTTTAATTTAGCAGAATTTAAAAAATCCCTCCATAATGAGAAATTTAATATAGATGATTGTGAGGAAATAGGCTTTACAAACGATTCAGGAGATAACCTTGCTTTCAGTTTTCATATGAAGAATGAAAAAATGTCCCTTTACGCCTTTGATGCCAAAAGATAACGAATATAAAAAACAATTACATGGAGTATACTCCATGTAATTGTCAGGTTATTGACAAACCCGCTAAAAATTAGCGGGTTTTCATAATAATTAAGGAAAGACACATGAAAAATCAATCT
>NZ_JACBNQ010000024.1 GCF_013403245.1 Sedimentibacter hydroxybenzoicus DSM 7310
TTGTTTTATAAAGACTATGCAACCCTTGATATATAAAGGTTTTAACAAAAAAATAGTAGTGTTTACTTGACACTACGAACAAAGCAAGGGGGGGACTTATATGGCAAATAAGGTGAAAAGATTTAAAGAGCTCACCCCTGAACTTCAGCCCCTTGCCGGAGGAAAAGGCGGGATGCTGGCTAAAATGTCTCAGGCCGGTTATCCGGTACCGGAAGGCTTTGTAATCCTGCCTGAAGCTTTTTACCAGGAAGAGTTGAGTGCTCAGGCTTGGAGTGAGGCAGAAGTTTATTTGAATGAGATCAGAAAAGACCATAAAAGTTCTTTGTTTGCCGTCAGGTCGTCTGCTTTAAGTGAGGATTCCGCGCAGGCTTCCTTTGCCGGAGAATTTGAAACGGTTCTCAACGTTCAGTCAGATGAGGAAATTCTAAAAGCTATTGATACAGTGTTTCGATCCAGAGCATCGGAAAGGGTAGAGTCATACAGCTCTGTTCAAGGTATGGAGCAGACTCACCAGATGGCAGTAGTAGTTCAATTGATGGTGGCATCTGAAATTTCGGGGGTATTGTTTACTGCAGACCCTATTACGGGCAGCTGCAGAATCATGATCGGTAATTATGTTCATGGGCTGGGTGAACAGCTTGTATCGGGAGAAACCAATGCCTATGACTTCAAATTGATAAGACCGAAAGGAACATATCAGGGTCCGGATGACTTCAAAAGATATGCTTCAAAGCTTTATCTATATGCGGCAAGGCTGGAAAAAGAATTGGGCTGTCCCCAGGACATTGAGTGGTCAGTAGCAAAGGAAAAGCTTTATCTGCTGCAGGCAAGACCGATTACAACATTATCTCAGGGCAATCCGGATACCTATGATATCAATTATTCTCTGACCGGGGACGAAGTATGGATTAATACCAATGTGGCAGAGGCAATTCCTGATGTTTTTTCCCCGTTTACATGGAGCATCGGAAAGCAACTGGATGACGCAATGAATTTTATTCCCGGATACCATGTCTTTTCAGGCAATATCTGTGGAAGACCCTACATGAATATCAGCCGTAGGGTATCGGTGATATCGGCTATCTTTGGGAAATGTGCCAAAGGCCCGCTGAAAATGATTTATGATCTGTATGGAGAGTTGCCTGAGGGTATGGATATGCCCCTTCACCCATTTTCACGGATGGAATTGCTTAAGGTGATGCTTCCTCTGGTCATGCGTTTGTCTAAAAATACACAGAAAGCTTCTAAAGAGTTGTCCCGATTCCTTAAGGACACCCCTGAATGGTGCATGGATATAAGGAGACGCATTCAATCTGCAAAGTCAAAGGAAGAGTTACTGCCTTTATGGAGGGAAGAACTTCAGCCCTGCCTCATACGTGCATGGTTGAGTGCGGGAGCTGCTGCTGTTAAGCTTACCAATGTTACAGCTTTGAATAAAAAACTTGTGGAATCAGCCGGAAGTGAAGATACCGGTACTCTGCTGTCCAACCTCAGGGGAAACTCGGGACTTGAAAGCCTCGGACCGGTTATGGGAATAGGAAAGGTCGTCAAGGGAGAAATGAGTCGTGAGGAATATTTGACCCGGTATGGTCACCGGGGCGCCCATGAATATGAACTGTCCATCCCTGAGCCGATGGAAGATACCGGCTGGCTGGAAAAACAGGCAGAGGAATACCGAGAATCGGGGATAGATGTTGAAGGGCTTTTAAGGAAGCAGCAAGCTCAATATGAAGCCGCTAAAAACAGGTTCAGGAGTCGTTTTCCAGACAAGGCAAAATGGTTGGAAAAACAACTGGTAAAAGCGGCAGAAGGGGCCCGGCTCAGAGAGGAAGGCCGTTCGGAATTTGTCAGGGTGTACAGGGTGGTTCGCGCTTTCGCCCTTAAAGCAGGAGAGCTCACGGGAATAGGTGACGATGTGTTTTTCCTCTATGCCGAGGAAGTGGAAGACCTTCTTGCGGGAAAAAATCTTAAAGTCAGATTTATTCCCGAAAGGAAAGAAAATTATGAAAAATATAAGGCACTGCCGCCTTTCCCATCCATTATACGAGGACGATTTAATCCTTATGAGTGGGCAAAAGATCCTGACAGAAGAATGGATTATTATGATGCTGCAATGCCTGCTGTAAATCCCGTATCAGATGTAGAAACTCTTAAGGGTTATGCCGGGGCGGCAGGCCGGATAGAAGGTATTGTACGTATATTAAGAAGTCCGGAAGAAGGAGAACAACTGAGACCGGGTGAAATACTGGTTGCATCAACCACCAATATAGGCTGGACACCCCTTTTTCCGAAAGCTGCCGCCATTATTACAGACATAGGAGCGCCTCTGTCTCATGCTGCTATAGTTGCCAGAGAACTTGGTATTCCGGCTGTTGTGGGATGCGGTAATGCAACCTTGAGACTTAAAACGGGAGATAAAGTTATTGTTGACGGTGGTCAGGGCATCGTGCATATATTGATGTAAACATTTATGAAAAAAAGAAAAAAAGCTTCAAATATCAATTTTATATTATTTTTAACAGGAAGAATGGTATCTGACACCGGAACGAGTGTACAGCTGGTAATTGTTCCGTTGTATATCATAGATGCAGGCGGGTCTGCATCCACCGTAGGGCTGTTTTCATTCCTGTCCATATTGCCTGCACTCCTGATTTTTCCTTTGGCAGGGGTGCTTGGCGACAGGGTGAACAGAAAAACTATTATGGTTGTGACAGATATTATCAGTGCAGGTGTAATACTTGTGTTGGCATCCCTTTCATATATGGGAAGGATGAATATTGCCATGCTGCTGACAGTACAGATAATAATATCATTATTGAATGGTTTGTTTGACCCGGCAACCAGAGGAATGCTTCCCCAGCTTGTTGATCAGGATGAGCTCACACGGGTTAATTCCAAAGTTGCCACTGCCAAGAGCATTTCATTGCTGGTGGGGCCGGTTATCGGAACATTATTGTATACCAAATTTGGTATTACCATGGTGTTTTTTGTCAATGGACTTTCATTTCTACTCTCCGGAGCAAGTGAGACGCTTATCGGATATGTTCACGCTAAGCGTAAAGCTGAAGAAGGTATATCGGGAGTTATAAAGGATTTGTCAGATGGATTTAAATTTATTGCCAATAATAAAACAATCCTGAAGCTGTGCTTTTTCTTTTTAGTAACGTATTTCTTTGCGCAGCCGATTTTTGGCGTTGTGCTGCCGCTGTTTTTTAAGACTGAATTAAATTACGGCGATACTCAATACGGATATTTGCAAATGGCTGTTATTACAGGAATGCTTTTGGCAAGCATTCTGGTAGGTATTATTTTCGGTAAGGAAAAGGATGCCGTTAAGCCTCTTAAGTTCGGATGCATCATGCTTGCGGTCAATATGCTGGCATTTTCTTTATTGACATTCCCTTGCAGCTTATCATTATTAGGGAATGGGTCAACTCTGTATTTTACGCTGCTCGCAGCCGTACTTTGTTTATTCAGCGGTGCAAATATTTTTATCTCGGTTCCTATACAGACATATTTGCAGAAGGAAACTCCGGAAGAGTTTATGTCCCGGGTGTTTTCGGTGGTTGGGATGATTTCAAAAATAGGCATACCATTTGGCGCATTGGCATATGGGATTATCCTTGACAGAGCTAATCTGCATATGACTGTGCTTGTATCAGCGTTATTTATGGTTTGCATTTTATCTTCATTTTTAACATCTATTTTAAAAGATAAAGGCTTCAGTTAATATATCCCCTGGGAGGAATCCTAAGGGGCTTTTTTGTTACAGAAAAACATATGGATAAAATTGCATGCTTTTAGTATAATTGAATAAAACTACTGTAGAAGGAGATTAATATGGGACTTATAAAAGCTGTATTGGGTGCAGCAGGCGGTTCGCTTGCCGACCAATGGAAAGAGTTTTTCTACTGTGAATCCATGCCTAAGGAAATATTAATGGTAAGAGGGCAGAAACAAATTACGGGACGTTCTTCCAACACAAAGGGAAATGACAATATAATTTCAAACGGCTCGGGTATAGCGGTAGCAGACGGACAATGCATGATTATTGTGGAGCAGGGCAAGGTAGTTGAGGTTTGCTCTGAGCCCGGAGAATATACATATGACACTTCAACTGAGCCCAGTATCTTTACCGGAAATTTAGGAGAGGGTATAAAAAATACGTTTAAAACCATAGGAAAAAGATTCACTTACGGCGGTGATCCCGGAAAGGATCAAAGAGTGTACTACTTCAATACCAAGGAAGTGATTGACAATAAATTCGGCACACCGAATCCCATACCATTTCGTGTGGTTGACAGAAACATAGGATTGGATATAGATGTATCTGTGCGCTGCTCAGGTATATATTCATATAAAATTGTTGACCCCATTTTGTTTTATACAAATGTAACGGGCAATGTAGAGCGTGAGTATAATCGTGAAGAAATAGACGGACAGTTAAAAACAGAATTTATATCAGCTCTTCAGCCGGCTTTTGCCAAAATATCCGAATTGGGTGTAAGACCGAGCGCTTTGCCGGGTCATGCCGAAGAGCTGGCTGGAGCTATGAATGCTGCATTAACGAGCAAGTGGCTGGGCTTGAGAGGTATTCAGGTAATATCGGTGGGATTAAATCCAATTACACTTCCGGAAGAAGATGCGGAACTGATCAAACAAGCTCAGCGTGCGGCAATACTTCGCGACCCAACAATGGCTGCTGCAACTCTGACCGGAGCGCAGGCAGATGCTATGAAGGCGGCTGCATCCAATGAAGGCGGCGCTATGCAAGGCTTTTTTGGAATGGGAATGGCTCAGCAGGCAGGAGGGATGAATGCGCAGGAGTTGTACAATATGGGAAAACAAAACACACAGAAGCAATCCTATGCTCCTACTGCTGATTCTCCTTCAGATGAGTGGCAATGTAAATGCGGTGCTAAAAATACAGGCAAGTTCTGTCAGGAGTGCGGAAATCAGAAGCCTGCACCGGCAGGTCAATGGACCTGTGATTGCGGTGCTGCAAATACAGGCAAGTTTTGTCATGAATGCGGAAAACCGAATCCCGTAGCATCGTACAAATGCGATAAATGCGGATGGGAGCCTGAAGACACGACAAATCCGCCAAAATTTTGTCCTGAGTGCGGTGATGCATTTGATGATAAGGATAAGAAATAATTTTTTATTATATAATTATAATATGAAAGGGGGACTATATGGCTGATATAATTGAATATAAATGCCCCTCATGCGGGGGCGCAGTCGGCTTTGAAAGTAAGATACAAAAAATGAAATGTCCGTATTGTGATACTGAATATGAGATGGAAGCACTGAAGGAATTAGATGAAAGTTTAAAAAATGAACAATCGGATGATATAAACTGGAAAATAGAAAAAGAGAATGAATGGCAAGGGGAAGAGGAAGGCATGCAGGTGTATATCTGCAAATCCTGTGGCGGTGAGATAATTGGAGACGAAAACATGGCTGCCACAAGCTGCCCGTTTTGCAATAATCCCGTTGTCATAGCGGGTAAATTTTCAGGATTGCTTCGTCCGGATTACGTAATTCCTTTTAAATTAGATAAAAAGGCGGCAATTGAGGGTTTAAAGAAACACATCAAAGGTAAAAGATTATTGCCGAAGGTATTTAAGGACGAAAATCACATAAAGGAAATAAAAGGGATATACGTTCCCTACTGGCTGTTTAATGCAGATGTTGATGCAAGCATCAGGTATAAGGGTGCAAAAGTCATTTCATGGAGCGACTCCAATTATCGTTATACAAAGAGCAGCTATTACATGATTTTACGAAAAGGAAGCCTGGGCTTTGAAAGAATACCTGTCGATGGATCAACTAAAATGCCCGACAACTTGATGGAATCGATTGAGCCGTTTAATTTTAATGAAGCAGTGGACTTTCAGACGGCTTATATGGCAGGCTATTTAGCTGATAAGTATGATGTGGAAGCAGAGGAAAGTGTAAAGCATGCAAATGAAAGGGCGAAGAAAAGTGTAGAGCAATCCTTCCTTTCCACGGTAAACGGCTACAACACTGTATTGCCTGAGCATAGCAGCATGCATATAGAAAACGGAACTGTAAAATATGCCTTGTATCCTGTCTGGATACTCAATACGGTATGGAACGGAAATACATATACCTTTGCCATGAATGGTCAGACAGGAAAATTTGTGGGTGATTTACCATTAGATAAGGGTGCATATTGGAAGCACGTCGGTATACTGAGCGGTATTTTCAGTATTATATCATATATCGCAGCACGTATAATATTATAGGGGGTAGGATATGAAGAGAATAATAAAAATTGTTGTTTGCATGCATATGTTTCTCATATTGATTACTCCAATCTTCGCCTCGGCAAATTCGATCCCTGAGGAAAGGCTGCTGCCGCGTCTGGTAGATGATGCATACCTGTTATCAGAATATGAATATCAATCCTTATTGGATAAGCTTGACAGAATAAGTGAACGGGAACAATTTGATATAGTCATAGTAACCACAGACAGCTTGGGGGGATATACTTCAACTCAGTACGCAGATGATTTCTATGATTATAACGGATATGGAATGGGCGAGGGGTATGACGGTATTTTACTCCTCATAAGCATGGAGGAGCGCGACTGGGCTATCAGCACACATGGCTTTGGAATTACTGCTTTTACGGATGCAGGTCAAAATCGTATGGTAAATCAATTTATAGGAGATTTAAGTGAAGGTAATTTTTCATCAGCTTTCAATAAATTTGCTGATATTTCCGAAGATTATGTTGTTCAGGCCAAGACAGAGAAGCCGTATGATTCTCCTAATTTACCCAAAAATGAACTGCCGTCACAGGTGCCGGAAAGAGAGTTGTCGCCATATTTGCCGCTTATTACAACAGCTATAGGTATAGTTATTGCATTTATAATCACAAGCATTATGGCTCTGCAATTAAAAAGCGTCCGTATGCAGACGTCAGCCGGAAATTATATAAAAAATAATAGCTTGAAAATTAATGAAAGTAAAGATGTATTCTTATATGCAAATTTAAGTAAGACAAAGATACAAAAAGCTCAAAGCTCCTCATCAGGTTCAAGCACTCACAGGTCGTCGTCAGGGCGCTCACACGGAGGTTCAAGAGGAAAGTTTTAATAGTACGCAAAATTCCCTTATACTAAAGTTTAAGGGAATTTTGTATAATTAAAAAAATGCCAAAAGGAAACAGCGAGGTAATTATGAAAATTGATCGCTTATTAGGGATAATAACTATCTTATTGCAATGCAATAAGGTAACTGCGCCGGAGCTTGCCGAAAGATTTGAGGTATCACGCAGGACAATATACAGAGATATTGATGATATATGTAAAGCAGGGATACCCATTATCTCCGTTCAGGGTGGTGATGGGGGCATATCCATTTCTGACGGTTACAAGCTTGATAAAAGTGTACTGACTGTTGATGAACTTCAAAATATTATAACCGGATTGAAAAGCCTCGGCAGCGTGTCTGATACCACAAGAATCGAAAGGCTGATAAATAAGCTGTCACCTAAAAGAGAAGTGGTTGTATCAATAGCGGATAGCATAATCATTGACTTGTCATCACATTACAAGTCCAGCCTGTCAGAAAAAATCACCATGTTAAAAACAGCGATATCTGAAAATAAGTTAGTGAGCTTCGATTATTATTCGGAGAAAGGACAAGCAAATAGAACAATCGAACCGTATTTTTTGACATTCAAGTGGGCGGCATGGTATGTGTTCGGCTACTGCAGGGATAAAAATGACTATCGGCTTTTTAAACTCAATCGGTTATGGAGCCATAGAATTATTGATGATACATTTATCCCGAGAGAAATACCTGTTAAAGAACTTGATTTTGATGATTACTTTTCAGATGACAATAAAATAACCATTATATTTGATAAATCTTTGGAATATCGCCTGATTGAAGAATATGGACCTGAATGTTATGAGGTAATGGGGGATGGAAATCTTAAATTTTCAGTAGGATATACAAACAAGGAATATATATTATCTTGGATTCTTGGATTTGGAGATAAGGCAAGAGTTGTTGAGCCAACAGATATGGCAGAAGAAATAAAAGAAAAAGCAAAAAATATTATTATAAATTATGAACATGACATATAGATGTCATGTTTGGTGTGATAAGATAAAATAAAACGTAACCTTTTAGGATAGTGAAGAAATTCTAAAGAGACGGATGAAAGGAAAAAATATATGAAAAATGAATTGATTTTAAAAGCTGAAGCCATAATGAAAAATTCAACTGATGCAACAATAGCTAAGATTGACGATAATGGATATCCCAGAGCTTCGACAATTTCCAATATTAAAACGGATGGAATAAAAACAGTATGGTTTTCTACCGGATTATCATCGCATAAAGTTAAGTTTTTTAAGCTTAATAATAAAGCGAGTGTATGTTATTGTGACGGAGAAAACAATATCACGCTTATAGGTACTATTGAGATTTTGTCTGATCCTGAACTGAAAAAACAATTATGGGTGGACTGGTTTATTAATCACTTTCCCGGCGGTGTAACAGATCCTAATTATTGTATTTTAAAATTTACTACGAATAGTGCCTTTTTTTGGATAGATAATCAGTATGAAGAAATAGAGCTCAAGGGAGAATGATATGGCACAATTATTAATATATGATGATTTTTTGGACAGGGTGGATAGTCTTGGATTCATGTCGTTATCAAGTGTGTTACCGGGATTTCCGTCCCTTTCTGATGAAACTGCTGAGGAAAATTGGCACACAGGAGATCCTGAAACCGATCCATGGGTATGGAAAGACAGGGTTGTAAAAGAAAAACGGCTGGCATTTGGCTGTATTCTTGGAGGACACAAGGGTTTTGTATCTGCGGATATGTATTCACTGTTTTACACTGCTTTTCATCCGTATGAGCATATGGAAGAAAGGAGAGCTTCAGGAGAAGTAAGCGAAACAGTGTGGAAACTATGGCAGATCTTTGAAGAAAAGACACTGCTGAATACCAGTGATATAAGACGTGAGATGGGGGTTACATTAAAAAAAGGCGGCAGCAAAGTAGATAAAGCCATCGAAGAGTTACAGCAATATTATTATATTACTGTTGTGGGAAACAGAAAAAAGATTGATAAATATGGAAAACCTTATGGATGGGCAGCCAACGTATATGACAAGGTTGAAAATTGGGTTCCGTCTGAATGGATGACCTTGAATGCAGGCTTGAGCCCAGATGAGGCAAAGGAAATTATACTTGATAGAGGTATGACTATCAGTAAAAACATCAATCGTAAGGAATTGGCTAAGATGCTAGGAATACCTTATAACTAAATTAAGAAACGGCGGTTTTGATTTTTGTCAAAATCGCCGCTGTAAACAGAAATATCATTGTATTTCAATAAATAAGCTTTCAATTTTATTTCTGCCACTTTCTTTTACAGTGAATTTCATATTATCTACTTCAATTAATTCGCCTTTTTCAGGGAATCTTCCAAACTTTTCTGTTATATAACCGCCTATGGTAGTTACATATTTTGATTGAAGGTTAGTACCTAAATATTTATTAAGCTTTTCTATTCTTAGCTCTCCGTTAACTAAATATTTTTTATCACTGATTTGTTCTATATAATAAGTGTGTTCATCTAATTCATCAACGATGTCTCCGATTATTTCTTCTACCAAATCCTCTGTTGTCAGAATTCCTTCGGTTCCCGCGTATTCATTCAATACTACGGCCATAGTAATTTTATTTTTCTGCATAGATGAAAATAATTTGGTTATACTGTTGTTTTCATATGTATAAAAAACTTCCCTCATATAATCTTCTATTTTAAAAGGAGTTTCTCCCTCGTAATGAAATAGGTCTTTTACGTAAAGCATACCAATAATATTATCGATATCATCCTTATAAACCGGAATTCTTGAATATTGTTCCTTAGCAAATACATTTTTAATTTCCTCATATGTGGTGTTGATATTTATTGCAACTATATCCTGTCGTTTAGTCATTATATCTTTGGTTTTCAGGCTGTTAAATTCAAATACATTTTCTATCATTTCTTTTTCATTAAGTTCAATTATACCTTCTTCATGACTGACATCAACCATTGTCTTTAATTCCTCTTCGGTTATAAGTGGTTTTTCGTTATCCTGTCTGCCAATAATTAGTCTGATAATTAAATTTGTCAGTTTGTTGAATATAAAAATAACTGGACCTAATAATTTTATTACAAATGTTATTAAGCCCGAAACCTTAAATGAAATGTTTTCTGAGTTGTTTGCTGCTAATGATTTTGGGGTTATTTCACCAAAAACCAGCACCAAAACCGTCATTATCGCAGTGGCAATTCCTACGCCTGCAGCGCCAAAAAAATCCATTGCTAATTTAGTTGCAAGTGCGGATGCTCCTATGTTAACAATATTGTTTCCTATTAAAATACCGCTTAATAGCTGATTTGAGTTATTTACCAATTTTTCCACTGTTCTTGCACCTTTAATATTGTTTTCTGCCATATGTCTTAATCTGATTTTACTGATAGACATAAGTGCCGTTTCTGATGCTGAAAAAAATGCAGAACATGATAATAAAAATATTAAAAGTAATATTTGTCCTGTTGTATTACCATCCATGTATTAATGCTCCATTTTTAAATTAAGATTTCCCCGTCTCAGAGACGGAGGCTGCTGCTAAATAAATAATAACAAGCTTACTGCCATTACTGCCATACCGCTTACAAGCCCGTATATTGAAAGATGGTGCTCACCGTATTCCTGTGCCGACGGCAGAAGCTCATCCAAGGATATGAATACCATTATTCCGGCTACCGAGGCAAAAATTATTCCAAATACAAGGTCGTTGATGAAGGGCATCAGTATTAAATATCCTATTAATGCTCCTATTGGTTCTGACAAACCTGACAGGAAGGAGTAAAGAAAAGCTTTCTTTCTGTCTCCCGTAGCGTAGTAAATGGGAACTGATACAGCGATTCCCTCGGGTATATTGTGAATGGCTATTGCGAAAGCAATTGGAATAGCTATGGTTGGTTCCTGCAGCGCGGAAATAAATGTTGCCAGACCCTCGGGGAAATTATGGATACCGACAGCAAGAGCAGTAAATGTCCCCATCCTTAAAAGCTTAGGGTCGTTTGTCTTGTTGTCATAATCCTCGATATCTTCAATTTTATACATATCATGAGGATTTTCACCACTTGGAATAAATTTATCAATCAGTGCAATAAGAAGCATTCCTGCAAAAAATGCGGCCACTGTCACCCATGATCCCATTTTTAATCCAAGCTCTGCGGTAAGTGAATCTTTTGCCTTAACGAATATTTCCACCATAGAAACGTAAATCATTACGCCTGCCGAAAAACCTAAGCTGATAGATAAAAATTTAGTATTGGTCTTCTTTGTAAAGAAAGCAAGAGCACTGCCTATACCTGTAGACAGGCCTGCAAAAAGTGTCAATCCGAATGCAAATAAAACATTGTTCATTTATTGTCCTCCTTAACTGTTAAATTATGCTTAATATATGCTTTATGTAAAGAAAATTTACATTGTATATAATTTGGTATTAATTCATTATATAGGGTTCAAATAAAACTGTAAAGTGAAATGAGCATGTATAAATTTAAGTTATTTTAAGATTAGGAATGTTTTTTATGGGTAGAATACCATAGGGGTATAGGGGATTAACAGGATAAAGAGGAAACATTATGAAATTAAAAAACAGGTATAGAATTGTTACATTCATAGCAGCTTCTATTATATGTTTAGTAGTTATATATCTGCATCTTCTATCTCATGAACGGACACAAATGATATATTTGGAGCAAACTGAAAAAACTATTATAGATTTAAAAAAGGCGTATTTAAAGGATACGGTAAACAATATCTTTTTAGAAATTGACAATTTAAGGGACGCTAAATATAGTGTCTATAAGAAAAATATAGACGCAAGGCAAAGGCGCTTTCAAGAAGAATCAAATTTAACAGACGAAGAATTTATAGAGTTTTTCAAAGACAGGTTTAACTATGATACATATCCGACAATGTGGACTGCATTTCTATGGGATAACAGGACAGGAGAAATTTTGTATAATTCTTCTGAAGTGAATTTGGACATAAATATGGAAAATTTAAAATCAATATTGTTTTCGTATGCTGTTATTGACAAAGGAAGTATAGAAGGTATTTTTGGAGTCAGTGAAGCATATATAGACAAAATTGTAAAAGAAGAAGCCGGAGAGTTAATAAGAAGCAGAAGGTTTTCGAATGATTCTTATATATGGGTAAATGAGATTATTAACTATGAAGGTGGGAAAAATTATGCCATTCGAAGAATCCATCCTAATTTAGAAGAAACTGAGGGAATGTACTTATCTACGGATATGGAGGATATCGAAGGTAATCTGCCTTATTTGGAAGAGTTAGAAGGTATAAAGAAGAATGGAGAGTTATTTTTTACCTATAATTTTAAAGAATTAAACAGCACCCGCATATCTGAAAAAATTACATATGCAAAGCTGTATGAGGACTATAACTGGGTAATAGCAATGGGTGTCCATTTAGAAGAAATCGATGCTTATACAGAAAAAGTAATTGATGAAATATATTCTTTATCCAGTGATGCAATATTAAAGTTATTAGGATATATTTTTGCAGTTTTATTATTAGGTTTTGCAATACTTTTTTTATTAGGAAAAAAACAATTATTAACTTCGACTAAATACTTAGAAAAAGAAATCAATATGGATTCATTGACTAAGGCATCCAGCAGGAGAAGCGGAGAATTAAGCTTAACATCTTTGTTTAAACAGTTTAAACAAACAGGAGAAAGTCCGGCTATTATGATGATTGATATAGATGATTACAAGCGTGTAAACGATAAATATGGTCATCATGCAGGAGACCTGATACTCACAGAAATCGTCAAGAAAATATACCGTATGATAAGAAGTTACGATCAGCTTATTCGTTGGGGCGGAGATGAATTTGTAGGTATTTTTCCGGGTTTAAGAGAAGAAAACATACCGGAGTTTGGTAAAAAGCTGTTAGATAGAATTGCTTCGTCAGAGATTTTGGCAGGAGATGAAAGCATAAATGTAACAATTTCTGCAGGCTTTTCTTATTTTAGAGATACGGACAATGATTATCGGGATGTTCTTAAAAGAGCAGATAAAGCATTGTATGTTTCTAAGGAAACAGGCAAAAATACTTTTAATTTACTGAAATAAAAGTTTTCTAAGCAATTTTTATGCCGATAAAATTTATTGGCATTTTTTTCTGTCTCTTTTTTGGAACAATATCGATATTGCTCCGTCTAATGTAGTATGAAGTGCATGCATAATTATTAAAAAGGAGAAATTTATGAAGAAATTACATTTGATAGTATTGACATTAATTATGGTATTTAGTATTACTGCGTGTCAGCCAAAGAGCGGAGATGCGGATCCAGATAATAATAAGCTCGAAGGAAGCCTTGAGAGTATATTAGATAAAATATATGAAACAGCAGATACGAGCGATGATTTTAAAGAATATGCTAAAAATGGATTGCAAACAACTGAGATAAAATCAGAGGATGCAGCATACTTTTTAGGTAAAGATGGTATAGAATTTGAATCGGCAATAGCTTCCGAACCACTTATGTCATCATCTGCTTACTCCCTGTGCTTAGTGAGAGTTAAGGAAGGCGCTGATATTGAAAAAATCAAAACGGAAATTAAAGAAAATGTAGATCCGAGAAAATGGATATGTGTGGGAGTAGACCCGAGCAATGTTATTGTTGACAATATCGGTGACGTAATTGTACTGATTATGAGCGACAATGAGGGAAGTGCTTTGCATGATGCATTTCTTAAATTAAAGGAAAAATAAAATGTTATTCTCAAGTATTAGCTTTATATACTACTTCTTGCCAATGGTTTTATTGCTATACTTTCTGGTACCGTTCAGGTTTAAAAATTTAATTTTACTTGTTTCAAGCTTATTTTTCTACTTTTATGGTGAACCTATATACTCGATTTTGATGATAGCATCATCCTTATCCGGGTATCTTCACGGATTGTGGATAAATAAAACAAGAAAGAGCAGATATGCGAAAATACCGCTTATCTGCTCGATTACTTTCAGTATAGGGATTCTATTATATTTCAAATATGCGGATTTCTTTATTGAAAATATAGTATGGCTGTTCGGTTTTGAAATTAAGGCTCTGAAGTTAGCGCTGCCTATTGGCATCAGCTTTTATACGTTCCAGATTCTATCCTACACCATAGATGTCTACAGAGGTAACGCAAGGGTACAGACGAATTTCTTCAATTTTGCGGCTTACGTGACACTGTTCCCGCAGCTTATAGCAGGGCCCATAGTAAGATATACCACGGTTGAACAGGAATTGTCACAGCGCAAGCACACAGTTGCCAATTTCAGCTATGGCGTAAGACGATTTATTATAGGTCTGTCCAAGAAGGTGCTTATAGCAAACACCTTGGGAGAATTAGGCAATATTTTTTTCAGTCTGCAGGAAAGCACGGTATTGTTTTACTGGATTTATGCCGTAGCATTTATGCTGCAAATATATTATGATTTTTCCGGCTACAGCGATATGGCAATAGGATTGGGACGTATTTTTGGATTTCATTTTCTCGAAAACTTCAATTATCCTTACATTTCCAAAAGTATTTCTGAATTCTGGAGAAGATGGCACATATCCCTCGGTACATGGTTCAGAGACTATGTGTATATACCCATGGGCGGAAATCGTGTAAGCACGGTAAAATGGATTAGAAATATATTCGTCGTATGGTTTTTAACAGGATTCTGGCATGGTGCCAATTGGAATTTTGTTATCTGGGGACTGTACTTCGGAATTTTCTTAATTATAGAAAGGCTTCTTCTCAATGGTATTTTAAAAAAATTACCGGCGGTTGCCGGATACGTATACACTCTGTTTTTTGTGCTGATCAGCTTCGTAATATTTAATACGAACAGCATGGCTGAGTTTACCGGATATATTAAGGGAATGTTTGGATTTTTAAGCATACCGTTTTCAAATTCCGAAACGAATTATTATTTAATCAGCTATGGACTGACACTTATTATTGCCGCTTTCGGGGCAACTCCATTAACCGTGAGGGTTATTGACAAGATAAAAAACAGTAAAAAGGGTGAATACATTTTAAACGTATCGGAGCTCATAGTCCTGATGTCTATGCTTTTATTGATTACAGGATACCTTGTTGACGGTTCATTTAATCCATTTTTGTATTTCAGGTTTTAAGAGGTGCGTATGAAAAGTAATATAAAAAATACAATTGTATCAGCCGCCTTCATTATGATAATATTCGGCTTCATGTTAGCTAATATCATAATACCCGATAAGGAGTTTTCCTTCAGTGAAAGGCGCCGGCTTATAAGGGTTCCTGATTTTTCGGTAGATAAGCTTTTGAGGGGCAATCTGGTTGATGAATACGAAAAATATATATTGGATCAGTTTGTGCTTCGTGATGCCTTCAGAAGCGTGAAAGCGGTGGGGAAATACTATGTATTCAATCAAAAAGACAATAACAATATTTATATTGTAAACGGAATCGTTGAAAAAATGGAATACAAGCTGAATGAAAAATCAGTATTGAACGCAGCAGATAAGCTGAATAAAATATACGAAAAATATTTGACAGGCAAAAATGTAAGCTTTGCAATTATCCCCAACAAGGGCTACTATATAGCGGCCGAAAATGGATATCTGGACATAGATTATGACAGAATAGCCGAACTTATGAAGCAAAATATAAAAAATATGGAATATGTAGATTTGTCAGATACGTTAACGGCAGAGGATTACTACAGGCTGGATATACATTGGAGACAGGAAAAAATCATAAAGATTGCAGATCTGCTTCTGAAAGAACTGGGAAACGATACGAAAGCCTCTGATTCCGTATATACAGAGAAAAAGCTTTATCCGTTCTACGGTTCATATTACGGGCATGCGGCTCTCAGGCTGAAGCCTGAGGACATGATTTATTTAACCAACAGTACGATTGAAGAGGCTGTTGTATTCGATTATCAAAATAACAGCTACGGCAAGGTGTATGAAGAAGATTTGTTTAACGGAACGGACTCCTTCGATGTATTTTTATCGGGGGCAAAGTCGTTGATTACCGTTTACAATGAAAATTGTAAAAGTGATAAGGAACTTCTGTTGTTCCGGGATTCCTTCGGAAGCAGCATAGCACCCTTAATGCTTGAAGGATATTCTAAAATTACCTTGGTTGATTTGAGATATATTTCAGCAGACTTATTAGAAAAATATATAGATTTTTCACAGAATCAGGATGTGCTGTTTTTATACAACACACAGATTTTAAACAACAGTTCAATGCTAAAAAGTTCAGGCTCAACGATTATAAATTGAAAATCAATCTTATGATAAAATTGATAAAATTAAAATATGGAAATGTTTTCTAAGACGTGATATAGTAGAGTTAAGTTCAATATAAACTTTATCAGGAGGAAATGCTGGTACAATGAATAATAAAAATGATTATTTTAGAATTAAAAGAGCAATAAAATACAAAAAAATTTTAAAATTAAGTATTAGTTTACTGTTGATTTTTTTATTATGCTCATGCAATAAAGGTAAGGGCAATGTTGATGGTGATATCGCAGTAGTAAACGATGGTGACAGCATTTCCGAAGATACAGCATATTCAAATTCGGATGAAGTTTTAACCAAGGTCCAGGATGAGATTAAAACTTCAACCGGGCTTGATAATATTGAAGTTTCTGAGCTTTTTAGTATTGACAACACATATTATGTCAAAGTGAAAATACACGATTTGATGTTACATTATGAATATATTAAAGCAGGTGAAGATCAGTATGACGCCGTTACGGCGTATACAGACAGAGAGCTTTCCAATATAGAAGAAAAAATAAGCGGTGATTATTATGAAATATGGAGATATGAAAACGGTGATTTAAAAAGAATCCTTTATAACATGGAGGATGTTGTACATAGACAGGATGATGATAAAATAATTATAGACGGGGCATATAATTCATACATTATAAAATTGGGTACTGACAATAAAGGAAAAGAGAAAATTTTATATGAATGCTATTACACGGATATATTAAACAGTGATAACGGAGATTTCACCTGTTATATAAATGATTTTTTCTCTGCTTGCGTTGTTGACAATAAAGACAATAAAATTATTTTAAATAAATATATAGATTTTGATAATGAGTTTTCAAATGAAAATTTCATGTTGGATATTAATAGAGCTTATTTCCCAAAGAGAATGCAGGTTGTGGAAACGGGATGGATTAAAAATTCAAACATGGCATTTTTTGCATGCTATGACATGTCCCATGTATTTTTTGTCATAGATATAGATAAAAAAATTGTATCACAGCCAAACTTCACCACCGGCAGAGGATATGAGGGATTTATTGATAAAGATAACGGGTATATAGTATCGGGCGACACATATTATGCGTTGGATACAGATACTTATATGATGGAACATATGGAAAAGCAATATCATTATTTTTATCTGATTAACCTATATACATCAGAAAAATTTGAGATAGCAAAAACAATCAGGACAAAAATTGAGTTTAAAAAAGAAGATGAAAAAACTATCAGCTATACTGCAAGCTCGGGAGAGAGGATAAAAGCAGATATATCAGATATGATTGGAAAAGACAGCACTTATATAAAAAAAGGTTTTAAAGATGCACTTTCCTCTGAATTAAGCACTGATGAAGCAGATAATATAAAGCTTATTAAATTTAATGATATTGCTTATGCTGTTGTTGATAACGGCAAAAATAAAAGTTTGATTAAGTATACCGAAAATAACAAGGTAAATATTATTGCAGATAAACTTGATGATATAAATTTCAGTGAGCTTGGCAAATACATAAGCCTGTATAACGGAAACGGAGATATTATTGTATTGGACAGCAGCGGTAATAAATATCTCGAAGACAATGTGTTTAATTACATTTCAAACAATGATACGTCAAACAGCAAAAATCAAGAAGATAACAACGTAGAGCTTGGGGTAACGGTATGGGGCAAAAGTAATGACAGGCTTTATATACTGACAAAAAAGGACGACATGCTAAGAAATATTTTTGAGGTTAATCTGGCGGACAATTCAATCAGAGATTTGGCTTACGATATTGATTGCAGATATGAAAATATTTATATAGATATATCGGAAGGCTATGCAGTTTACAGTACTTTTCCCGGACACATATTTTATTCATATGATGGAGAAGTTAATGATGATGTGTGTTTATATGTTAAATATTTTTATCCGGATGAAAAAGTAGAAATAGCACGTGCAAAAGGTGAAAGCATAAATTTCTATATATTTGGTAATGAGCTTGAATATTATTGCAGAGAAAATGATGATGTTCGCGGTACTTATGAACTTGACGGAGACAGACCATCCAATATATCCCAAGGAGATACCTCACAACAGCTTTTGCTAAACGGAATATCACTGACAAATGATATTATACGCAGTGTTTACAGAAGAGAAGGAAACTATACTTATGAAGCTTTACTATATGCATTTGCTGTAAATGATGATGAAAATAACTTGTATAAAGGATATTTTCCCTTTGAGGAAGGTAAGGGTTTTATATTCTCATTAGATAAATCAAAGGAAGTATTGCTTCAAGTTTTTGGTGAAAAGGAATACTCTTTTAAAGATGTCTTTGATTATAATAAAGAAACGGATATTTATTACAGGAACTTAGATTTTGGGTGGAATACTGCCTACATAGCAGAAAATACAACTGCTGATATAATCGATGATAAATTATATACAAAATTTGAACTGATAAACTTATGGTATGATGTAGAGGGAGATCCGGTACCAACTGCAATTGCAGAATGTGAAATAACATATAGTATAAATAAAAGCAATGATAAAACATATTTGCAATTTGAAAGTATGGAAACTTTATCAAAATTGGTTAATTAATAAAAAGTAACAAAATCGATATGCCCAGCCTATGCAGATAGCTGTAGGAAGGGCATATTTTTTATTGGTAGAAAAAATAAAATTGCTATAAAATTAAAAAGCATTGACATAAAAACAAAATAATAGTACTATATTGATAATAGATATATCGAATATAGATATAGTATTTTGGAGATGATGCTATGGCAAGAGAACAATTAAAAACCTTAACGGAGCAAATGTATTACATTCTTCTTACTTTAACGGAGAACCAGCATGGATACGGAATTATGCAGGAGGTAGACAGACGTACTGATGGGAGGGTAAAGATAGGTGCAGGTACATTGTACAGTCTTTTATCCAGATTTGAGGAGGAAGATATTATAGTACAGGTCGCTGAGGAAGACAGAAGAAAAATATATACATTGACAGAGAAGGGATTAAATATTTTAAAGGATGAACATAAAAGATTAAAGCAATTGGTTTCGGACGGAAATGATATCTTGGAGGGGAGTGAGGATAAATGAAGAGTAAAACTAAGCGTGTATTTTGGGGATTCTTTTCTCTTGATTACAAGGCTATGGGTGAATATTTGGAGGAGATGGCAGAGAAAGGCTGGATGCTGGAGAAGGTTGGACGTGTTACAGCTAAATTCAGAGCTATAGAGCCTAAAAAGATTAAATTTTCTGTGGATATATTTAAAAAAGGAGGAGCTTTTGCTCCGGAAGACAACGAAGAAACAAGTGAATACAGGAGGTTGTGTCAGGAGTCGGGGTGGACATTTGTAACATCTCAAGAATATCTGCAGTTTTTCTATGCGAAGGAAGGCAGTGACCCGGTTCCGCTACAGACAGATGAGGAAATTGAACAAAAAATTATTGAGAATACTCTGTTGAAGCGTGAACTGATTGGTGTATCCTTGTTTTTGCTTGTAGCCGTCTTTGCATTGGTCAGAAGCTTTCCTGTAAGATATGGCAATCTTTTAAGCTTTACGGGAGTTGCATCCACATTTTTATTTCCTATACTGTCAATGATTGTTGTAATCCCTGCTTTATACGGTATAGTATGGATGATAAATGCCCGGAGAAGAATTAAAAACGGGATGACTATAAAAAAGCCCACTTTGAAAAGTGCCCGAAGACGTATAGTTGCTTTTAGCGGCATAATATGGATTATCATATCGATTTTTGCAATATGTTTTATAGTAGATGCATTTTTCAGACCGGATGATGTATTAATTGCCGTGCTGGGTCCTGCAGTCGGTATTTCTCTGGGTACCGGAATCAGGTATCTTGTAAAGAAGGGTAAAATTAAGGGGGAGAAAAATGTACTGCTTACGGTAATTCTAGTAGCTGCAATGTTCTTTTTCATATCAAGGGCAATTCCGTTCATTATGGAGAAATCTGAAGAAATGTACAATGTTGATTCTTTCCCTGAGAGATATCCTGTAGTTACAATGAAAGAAATACCGGAATACTCAGAGCAGGGAAGATCATTGACGAAAGAGTTTAAACCGAGTATGAGTCCCGTCGTACCTAAGCACTATACTTATTGGGAGCATGGGGAGATAAATGGTATAGAAAAGTATATGGACATTAAATATTATGAGGCAATAAATCCATATTTTTCTGAAATAATATTTAATGGAGTAATCGACAGAATAGAAAAAGGAATTAAGTGGCGTGGTATGACCATATTAGACAGAACTATTGTCACAGATGATGAGATGAAACATTTATGGAATGCGGATAATCTGGCACTGACAGAGGAACTGGATGAACTTATAATACGAAAAGGAAATATAGTTCTGCGTTTGTCGGGAGATATAGATTTTAATGACAGACAAACGAGAGAATTAATCCTTGAGAGATTTTTTCGGATGTGCAATTAAAGAACTAAAAGTTATACAGCTAAGGTAATCTGATTAATTATTTTTTAAACGGCCTTGAAATTATTAATAATTGATGATACTTTAATTCAAATTAATATAACTGAAGGCTGGATAATAAAATGGTATTAAAGCATAAAAAGAATCCTCTGATATTTCAAGGAAAAAAGAAGGAAAAAGAATATTTTGAGGGATGGTATTTTAAACACGTATCATGTGATTTAAAGAATATAATCGGTATTATACCGGGAATTTCGAAAAATGATGCGAACCCTCATGCGTTTATTCAAATTATTATTTCTAAAGAATTTGATGGTAAAACGCTGAATACCCAATATTATAAATTTTCAACAGATGATTTTAAATATATTGATGAACCTTTTTGCTTGACAATAGGAAATAATATATTTACTGACGAAGGTATAGAGCTTAATCTAAAAAATGATGAATATTTAATCACAGGAAGCATTAAATTTTCTGAGTTTACTAAAATCAACAGAAATATATTGTCACCGGATGCAATGGGATATTTTTCATATCTGCCATTTATGGAATGCTATCATGATATTATAAGCATGGATCATAATTTAAAAGGTGTTATATCAGTTAATAGCGAGGTTATTGATTTTAATGAAGGTAAAGGGTATATAGAAAAGGATTGGGGTACCTCATTTCCAAAAGAATACATATGGCTTCAATCCAATCATTTTGATGATACAGATGCAAGTATTATGTTTTCACTTGCTCATATACCGTTTCTTGGCGCTTCTTTTCAGGGATTTATTTGCAACCTGTCATTGAATGGTCATGAGTATAGATTTGCAACCTATAACAACAGCAAGATAGTAAAAATAAATTATTCGGGAAGCCTACTGGAGCTTGTTATTGTTAAGGGAGGATATGAGCTTTTAGTTAATTCAGTTATCTGCCGGGACTCAGGGTCATTAAAGGCACCGATTAATGGAGCAATGAACATAATAATAAAAGAAGGGTTAACTGGTTCGGCAGATATAAGATTATTAAAAAATTCAAAGATTCTGTTTGAAGGAAGAGGCAATCCATGTGCTATTGAAGTTATGATGAAAGATTGAGATAATAAAAATTATTTTTCAGAAGGTATTAACAAAGTAAAATAATTGTGTTATTTTTATAAAAATTATTAAACACTAATAAAAATGAGCTGAGACAAGAAATAGTAGATACATCGTGTTTTTTAGAGAGTGCGTGGTTGGTGAAAGTACACAGGTGTCGCAGGTGTCGCATGTCGCAGGGACGCATGTCGCAGGGACGGGGTTGCTGACAACTTTGACGAATATAAATTAGGATAAGAAGGGTAATGAAATTACATACAAAAACCAATGTATTGACATACATATTCATGTGTGGTACAAATTACCAAAGGGGGTGATTTTGTACAGATACTGGCAGAAAAAAGTGAAAGAGGAATATACCATATTGTGGTGCAAGGAATAAACAGAGGACTAATTCAAAAAGAGTAATGTCAATAACCCCGTGCCCGCGATATGCGTCCCTGCGATATGTTAAAGCAAAACGGCGGAGCATACCAATGCCCTCTGCCCGACAGCGTAAAACCACCAATAGGGAAGTATTAAGCTTCCTTTTTTATTATATAATTATTGCTTGCAATGTAAATACATTTGCGTTACAATATAACTAAAAGGAGATGAGATAGATGGAAAAATCCAAGACATTGAATATAAGAGTTAACCCGGATGTAAAAAAACGTGCCGAAGAAGTTTTATCGCAGCTTGGAATTCCTATGTCAACGGCTATAGACATTTATTTAAAGCAAATTTCATTAACAGGAGGAATTCCTTTTGCTGTAATACTGCCTAAAGCACCGGCTGAATTGAATACAGATTTAATGACGACTGATGAAATTCGTGCTTTGCTGAAGGAAGGATACAATGATGTAGATGATGGAAATGTGCAAAATGCCGCAGAGGCATTTGCAGAATACAGAAAGTCACATTAATATGAAACATTATATAGTACAGATTACATCTAAAGCTTTAGATGATATGGATGGAATTTATAATTATATAGTGACACAGCTTATGGCACCTGAAACTGCTATGGAGCAATATAATCGCATTGCGGATGTAATTGAAAAGCTTGCTTTTTTTCCTGAACGGATAAAAGTAATGGAATCAGAACCGGAAGTTTACATGGAACTCAGACAAATAAAGATTGATAACTATTCTGCATTTTATATAATCAGGGATAATAAAGTCATAGTAACAAGAGTGTTATACGGATCTTCGGATATAAGTAAGAAATTATAGAATATTAATCATATGAAATCAAGTAAAAAATAATTAATTTACACAGCTTGCTTGATTTTATATATTAATATTTTTTTATTTTATTGCAACCTATTTTTTGATAATGCGTCTAAAAGGTAAGGAGGGTTGATGGTGGCAGAAAAGTTGTTGATAAGAAATTTGAAAAAAGGGCATGAGGATGCCTACAGACAGGTTGTGGAAGAGTACGGAAACAAGCTGTTGAGAACCTGCTGCCTGATACTGAAGGACAGAGAGGAAGCAGAGGATGTAGTTCAGGAAGCCCTGATAAGGGTTTTTCAAAAACTGAATACGTTCAAAGAAAATTCGGGACTTTATACATGGATTTACACCATAGCACTCAATTTATGCAGAGACAGATTAAGAAAGAAGCAGGAGCTTCTTGTTCTCGAGGATGAATGGGTGGGAAGCGATGATGTGGAATCCCATGTTGAAAAGAATATAGACAGAGAGCTTTTGAAAAAGGAGCTTTTTGAAATTAATCCCACTTACAGAGAAACATTGGTGCTTTTCTATTTTGATGATTTTTCCATAAAGGAAATTTCGGAAATGTTGAATGAAAAGGAAGGTACAATAAAAAGCAGGCTGTCGAGAGGAAGAAATATTTTAAAGGAAAAATTGCTGAAGGGAGGTCAGTTAAATGGAGAAGAAAGATAAGTTAGGTACTGAATTGAAAAAAATTATGGAAGAAGAGACGTTTGACATGACTTTGTCTCAGGCGGCAACAGACAATATACTTAAAAACAAAAAGAAAAAATTGTCACAGAGAATGAACGAATTTTTAAACAGAGAAATTGAAATACCGTTGGCACCTGCTATAATAGGTTTGGCCGCATTGTTTGCAATTACCGTAATACCTAAAAATATCTTTGATTTGCAGGAGAGGCAAATTATCAACATAGAAGGCTCTCAGATAATAGTGAGGGAAAGATATGAGGTGGTGAAAAATGAAGATAAAAATTAAAATAAAAACACTTATACTTGCTTTGCTGTTAATTTCTCTGACCTTTGTATGGGGTATACCTACTGCGACTTTAAGCATTGCATATTTATTGGAAAATAAATCGGATAAGGCAACGCTTTTTTTTGAAAGATACGCTTCTTATCCCACCACATCAAAGGTTAAGGGTGGATACCTCTATGCAGACAGCCTACTAAGAAACTTTCCCAAGTACAGTATATTTTTGACCGGCTGGGGTGGAGGAGACAACACCAGTCCCGAGGATGTGGAAAAAGTGAAAAATACCCTTGCAGGTATTATGAATGAAGCTCCAAAGAGCAGTGAAACAGTATACTATATAGATTCCTATCGAATGCTTCTCGATTTGGCAATAGACGTGGGAGATGCCGAAATGCTCAAGGAATGGATTTCATTCGGACAGAACAGCAGCGAAGAAAAGATTGTTTATATTGCTGATATATACAATGCTTTTTATCTTCATGTAAGTAGAGACAGGGAAGGCGCTAAAAAAATAATTGCCAAATATGAAGGCTCAGAGCTTGCCGATGTCAATCTGGATATATTAAGAGCAGAAATAGAATTGTTTGACGGAAACTACGAAAAGTCTAAACGGCTCTACAATGAATTTAATAATGGCAGCAACTATTGGCCGAGGACAGAAAGTGTGTTCGGTTCAATGGGATACCTTGACAGAAGCTTTTGGTTTGACTATATCATGGATGATTTCATAGGAGACAATATCATAACGGGAACTGTAACCTTCGAGGGAAAGCCCATGCCCTTTGTTGAAATATATGTGCAGAAGGCAGATGGAGGTATGCACAGCAGAGGAGAAAGCTATATCGGCATAACAGACGAGAACGGTGAGTTTGAAACATTGGGATTGAGAGACGGTCTGTACAACATCGGTATAGGACTTGACAGCTCCTTGCTTTCTGATAAGGTGCTGCAGCGTTCAAACCACCAATATACGGAGCTTGCAGGAAACGGCGGAAAAGTTGATTTTACGTTCAGAAAAACCTTTGGTGTAACCTTGCCGGAGCCGGGACAGACAGTGAACGGGGAAGAGTTTACCGTATCATGGGAAGAGGTAGAAGGTGCCGCCTACTACACGGTGGAGCCGATTATAACCGATGAACCATATAAAAAAAGCGGAACCAGCTTCCGTAGTCCTGCATCAGATAAAAACGGAAAAGGGAAGTTTGCTGAAAATTATGCTGTTTTCAACATAGAAATGCTGAGAAATCAATTTATTATACGCTTCGGAGGAGACGGAACAAGTATTGAACCGCTTACGGTGTTGGGAGCATTTTTACCGGGAGCAGAATATCCGATAGTTGTAAATGCCTATGACGACGAGAACAAGCTTATAACCAGCAGCATACCCATGCGATCCTATTATGACAGTATACCCAGTGTAATCGTTGAAGGGAAACTGACAAAAGGAGAGGAAATGATTCTCGGAAGAGATTACACCAATGCAATTGCACATTATGAAAATATGCTCAACAGCAATCCTGATGACGTGGAAGCACTGAAATATCTTGCGAGGATTTACGGCACAGGATGGAGGATGGAAGAGGGAAATATTGAAAAGGCTTATGAATACGGAAAAAGGTACGGAGATTTAACCGGAGACAATAAAATGCTTATCGGAACGTTTAATATAATGAGCAAGGATGAAATAAAGGAAAACATTGAAATTGTCAGGTTGGCAATTGAACAGGCAAGGGACGATATATGGGAAGATGAATATTATTTTTTAAGCAGGTACTACATTGTTCTCAGAGACTATGAAGCTGCAAGGGAGGTGCTTGATAAAAGGGATAGTGTTACCGACACATTGATTTATCTCAACATGTATTTCGGGGATTATGCTAAGGCTGCGGAAAATTTGCAGTCAAAGAACTATTATCTGTCCAGATTGGCTTCAGATAAAATTATAAATGCTGTCAGAGCACTTGATGAAAATCATCCGGCTGCCGGAGACAGACAGGTTTTCGATGATTTCTTATTAAAGCTTATTTATGGTGTGCATTATGAAAAAGGTCAATCCCTTTACTATGAAACTGTAAAGCAAATTGAGGATGACAATATCAAGACGATTCTGTATGAAATTTATCTTGACAATCACTGGAGTCGCAGCTATTAATATTGATAAATAAATTGACAAAAGCTTCTGATACCACATTTCTAATGGAATTCAGAAGCTTTTTTACGTCTCATAGGCTTTAAGGATGCTCTCGGCAATTTCCTTTCTTGAGGTTCTTAAATCCATTGCCTGCTTTTCAATATATTTGTGCGCCTGATTTTCAGTCATGTTGAGATATTCTATAAGCACGCATTTAGCCCTTGTAACAAGGCGTATTTCTTCGATTTTACTTTGCAATCGCATATTTTCATTTTTAAGTCCCGACAATCTTCTTTTGGTAGCAAGGGCTAATTTTTGCGCCTGATAAAACATTTGTCTTGCTATTGGATTTGATACTACCAGAATACCGTAATCCTGAACCCTTGCTTCAATTTCATCGGCAACCTCATTTCTGGCTATTAAAATTACTCCGGAGGTACTGATTTCAGTCATTGTGATTGCTAAGCTTTCTCCGAATTCATCAGGCAGAGGAGTAATTATAATTATCAAATCAAATTCGGTTACGCTGATCAGTCGTCGAGCCTCCGCTCCGCTTTTGACGGAGGCTGTTTTATTTATGCCGTTTGCTTTTAAAAGCTGGGTCAAAAGTGCTATGCCCTTGTCAGAATCAGATACAATTAACACACTATCCATGAACTCACCTCCCGAGCAGTATAAAAAAATTAAACAGTATAGAAGTATGTGTTTAATTCGAAGCTTTCCTTATCATCGGACAACAAGTAACGATTCCATTGCTCCTTTTTAATCTGAATATATTTTTCAACGATTTCGGATGGTAAACAGTTGTGAACAAAATCACTTTTTTCCGCGTTTTCAACTGCTTCTGCTAATGTTGGGGGTAATTTTTTGTAATTTTCTGCTGCATCACCCGACGCTTTATATAAATCGTAATCAGCAGGCTCATCAAGCTTTAACTTGTTTTTAATTCCGTCAAGACCGGCATAAATTAACAGCGCAAATGCAAGGTACGGATTGCAGCTTGGGTCCGGGGACCGAAGCTCGACTCTTGAATATTTGCCGCTTGCAGCCGGAATACGAATAAGCTGTGAACGATTCTCGGACGACCATGTCACATATTTGGGAGCGGAATGGCTTCCAAAACGCTCGTATGAATTGACTAAGGGGTTTAGAAACAAAGTAATTTCCGGTATTTTATCCAATATTCCGGCAATAAAGCTGTCCGGCTCGGGCGTATGATTAACCATTTTATTTTCAAATAAATTTATATTGTTTTTTAATAATGATATATTAATATGCAGGCCGCTTCCGCTGAATTCTTTAAGAGGCTTAGGCATAAAGGATGCATGCAGACCGTTGATGTTTGCTATGGTTTTCACCACCGATTTAAATGTGATTAAGTTGTCTGCTGCTATCATGGCATCGCTGTATCTAAAATCTATTTCATTTTGTCCCGGACCCTGCTCATGGTGGGAGCTTTCCGGGAGTATTCCCATTTGCTCCAAAGTCAGACAAATTTCCCTTCTGACATTTTCTCCTTTATCGACAGGAGCAGCATCCAAGTACGTTGCGTAGTCATGGGGAATTTTTGTCGGATGTCCTTTTTCATCCTGCAGAAATAAATAAAATTCACATTCGGGACCTATTTCGACTTTATATCCTGATTCATGTGCTGTGTCTATGGCTTTTTTCAGTATAAGTCGTCCGTCACCTTCAAAGGGTCTTCCGTCAGGGTGCTTTATATAGCACAATAATCTCACCACCCTGCCTTGCTGAGGGCGCCATGGCAGTATGGATAAGGTTGAAGGGTCGGGAAATAAAAATAGATCTGATTTTTCAATATTCATAAATCCTTTTATTGATGAAGCATCAAAAGAAATACCGCTTTCAAATGCGCGAGGCAGCTCATCGGCCAATATGGATATATTTTTCATTGTCCCGAAAATATCACAAAAAACTAATTTGACAAATTTAATATCATTTTCATTTACAAATTGAATAACTTCGTTTTCGGTAAATTTCATTATAATACACCTCCGAGAATATTGTATCATATTAAGCAGTTAAATTAAATCAATTTTTATGAGTCTTTTTCGGTAATAGTTAACTGCTTCATGTCGTTGCCGAAAATAGACATGTACCTGATGCTCTGCGTCGTTACGAGCGTAAGCGAGGAATTCCAAGTTTTCTGATAATGAGATGTTTTGCAATCGCTCGGGATTACAAATGGATGGGATGTGAGTATATGGAATTGAATATGTATATTTAAAAGTGTTTAAGACTAATTTTACAATATGGCATAATTTAAAAATATACTAAAATATTTTTAAAAATGCATATTGACAATTCTGTCTGCGTATGGTAAATTTCTATATAGAAATTTTCGGAGGTCGTGTAGTATGTATAAAAAACCTATTATAAGTATAGATTTTATAAATATCAAATTAATAAATATAACAAATTGCGATAAAAAATTAATTTTGCCGGACGGCTATAAACATTGTCATTAGTGTTTATAGCTGTTTTTTTTACTTATTCAACAAATTTATTATTATGAGATGGAGGCAGGTATGAAAGGAAAGTTAATATTAGAAAACGGGATTATGTTCGAGGGCAATTGCTTCGGCAAAATTTCAGATACAGTGGGTGAAGTGGTGTTTAATACCGGAATGACAGGCTATCAGGAAATTTTAACAGATCCGTCTTATTATGGTCAGATTGTTTCTATGACGTATCCTCTGATAGGCAATTACGGAATTAATACAGATGATTCTCAGTCGGATTCACCTAAGGTAAGAGGGTTTATAATCAGGGAAAGATGCCTGGAGCCAAATAATTTCAGGTGTGAATTTAATTTGGACATGTATCTGAAGAAAAATAACATAATGGCAATTGAAGGTATCGATACGAGACACCTGACCAAGGTTATAAGAAATGCGGGTACAATGAAGGGACTCATAACTACAAACAATATTGAACGAGAAGATATAAATAAATATTTTGCTGATTTTTCAAATAAGTCGGCAGTTAAGGAGGTAACCATAAAAAAGATTAAAACTCTTGGTGAGGGAGAACAGCATGTGGGCATATTAGATTTCGGAATCAAAAACAACATTGTAAATTCATTCTTGTATAAAGGATGCAAGATTACAATATTTCCTGCATTTACTGCCGCCGATAAGATTTTAAATTATAAATTAGACGGGATATTTCTTTCGAACGGACCCGGGGACCCCTCGGATTTACCGGAAATAATCGATAATGTAAAAATTTTAATCGATAAAATGCCCGTAACCGGAATATGCTTGGGTGTACAGTTGATAGCGCTGGCTTTAGGCTGTGAAACTACAAAAATGAAATTCGGTCACAGAGGATGCAATCATCCGGTGAAAGATTTAAAGACGGCAAAGGTAACCATAACCTCACAAAATCATGGATATATGATTAAAGAAAGCTCTCTTACCGAAGATATAGAAATAACCCACGTAAATATAAATGATGGAACCATAGAAGGGATAAAGCATAAATATTTACCTGTAATGGGCGTTCAATATCATCCGGAAGCATGTCCGGGACCCCATGATTCTAATATCATCTTTGATGATTTTATGAATATGTATAAAGGAGCAAAATAATGACGTTGGATACAAGTATAAAAAAAGTATTGGTTATCGGCTCGGGACCTATTGTCATAGGACAGGCTGCAGAGTTTGACTATTCGGGAACACAAGCATGCAGAGCGCTGAGAGAAGAAGGAATAGAAACAATCTTAATAAATTCCAATCCTGCTACTATAATGACGGATAAGGATATTGCGGACAAGGTATATATTGAGCCTTTAACTGTTGAATTCGCAGAAAAAATTATAGC
This sequence comes from Sedimentibacter hydroxybenzoicus DSM 7310, assembly GCF_013403245.1. Lineage (GTDB taxonomy): Bacteria > Bacillota > Clostridia > Tissierellales > Sedimentibacteraceae > Sedimentibacter > Sedimentibacter hydroxybenzoicus. The sequence goes on from NZ_JACBNQ010000024.1 coordinate 30,140, forward strand.
AAAAGAGCGTCCTGACAGCGTAATTGCCGGCATGGGCGGTCAGACGGGTCTCAATTTAACGGTGGAGCTTTATGATAAGGGAATATTGGATAAATATAACGTAAAGGTTATAGGAACAAGTGTTGACTCTATAAAAAAGGGAGAAGACAGAGAATTATTTAAAAAGACAATGAACGAAATCGGAGAGCCCATAGTGGATTCGGAAATAGTTACCGATTTAGACGAAGGAAAGGAAGCTGCAGTCAGGATAGGATATCCGGTTATAATTCGCCCGGCATACACTCTGGGAGGCAGCGGAGGGGGAATTGCCGGCAATGAAAATGAACTGACGGAGATTTTAACCAAGGGTCTTCAGTTAAGCATGAATAAGCAGGTTTTAATTGAAAAGAGCATTAAGGGATGGAAAGAAATCGAATATGAAGTTATGCGCGATAAAAACGGGACGTGTATTGCAATTTGCAACATGGAAAATTTCGATCCGGTAGGTGTTCATACAGGAGACAGCATAGTTGTTGCTCCGTCACAGACCTTGTCGGATGTAGAATACCAGATGCTTCGAACAGCATCCATCAAAATTATAGATGCAATCGGAATAGAAGGCGGCTGCAATGTGCAGCTTGCGTTAAATCCCGATAATTTTGAATATGTGGTTATAGAAATTAATCCGCGTGTAAGCCGTTCATCGGCTCTTGCTTCAAAAGCAACGGGTTATCCCATAGCGAAAGTAGCTGCTAAAATAGCATTGGGATATACCCTTGATGAAATTAAAAATTCCGTAACGGAAAAAACATACGCTGCCTTTGAACCGTCCCTGGATTACGTTGTTTTAAAAATTCCTAAATGGCCTTTTGATAAATTTTTTTACGCCGACAGAATTTTAGGAACAAAGATGATGGCGACCGGTGAAGTTATGGCTATAGGAAATAATTTTGAAGCGGCATTGTTAAAGGCAGTTCGTTCCTTAGAAATAAAACAATATAATTTGTACAGCAATAAGGCAGCGGGAAAAAGCATCTCTGAGTTAAAAGCTATAATCCAGAATCCGGATGACGAAAGGTTGTTTTATATAGCCGAGCTTATAAGGAGAGGTTACAGAATCGACAGGATAGCTGAGCTTACCAAAATAGATGAATTTTTCCTGCATAAAATCAGCAACATAGTCAATGAGGAAGAAAAGCTGAGAAAAATAAAAATTGAATTGCTGGACGATAAATGGCTCAAAAAATTAAAGAAAATAGGTTTTTCCGACAGGGGTATCGCTGATTTAATCGGTTCGGGTCCAAATGATATATACAATTTAAGAATGAAATTTAATATTAAAGCCGTATATAAAATGGTTGATACATGCTCTGGTGAATTTGAGGCAATATCTCCCTATTATTATTCAACCTATGATGAATATGATGAGGTGCAGACATCGGACAAAAAGAAAATTCTCGTCATAGGTTCGGGGCCCATAAGAATTGGACAAGGAGTTGAATTTGATTACTGCTCCGTTCACTGTATATTTGCGTTGCAAAAATGTGGAGTAGAAACGATTATAATCAACAACAATCCCGAAACGGTCAGCACGGATTTTGACATAGCGGATAAGCTGTATTTTGAACCCTTAACTGAAGAGGATGTACTAAATATAGTGGAAAAAGAGCATCCCGACGGAGTGATACTTCAATTCGGAGGGCAGACAGCCATTAAGCTAGCAAATTTTTTCAAGGAAAAAAACATACCGATTCTGGGTACGAACCCTGAGCAAATAGACGCTGCGGAGGACAGAGAAAAATTTGATGCAATATTAGAATCTTTAAATATAAAAAGACCAATAGGAAAAGCTGTTTTAAATTTAAATGACGGAATAAAGGCAGCCGACCAAGTAGGATATCCTGTACTTGTAAGACCCTCATATGTGTTAGGAGGGCAGGGGATGGAAGTAACTTACACAAGAGAAGAGCTTGTTACATACTTGGAAAATGCCTTTAAAAGTTCCAAAAATCCTGTGCTGATAGACAAATACTTAGTAGGAAGAGAAATTGAAGTAGATGCAATATGTGACGGAGAAGATATACTGATTCCCGGTATTATGGAGCATTTGGAAAGAGCGGGCATACATTCGGGAGACAGCATTGCAATTTACCCTCCCAAGAATTTAAGTTCTTATACTAAATTAAAGCTTGAGGAAATTACTAAAAAGATAGCAAAATCATTAAAATCAATAGGAATGATAAATATTCAATTCGTAGAATATAAGGATGAGCTTTATGTAATTGAAGTAAATCCGCGTTCCTCAAGAACTGTTCCGTACATAAGCAAGGTCACTAAAGTTCCCATGATTGAGCTTGCAACAAGAGTAATGTTAGGGGAAAAACTAAAAGATATGAGATATGGAACAGGGTTATATAAGGAATCATCCTTGACAGCAGTAAAGGTACCTGTCTTCTCAACTCAGAAGCTGACGGGTGTTGAGGTGAGCCTTGGACCTGAAATGAAATCCACAGGGGAAGTGTTGGGTATAGGCAGAACATATTTCGAAGCCTTATACAAAGGCTTTATTGCCGCGGGACTGAAGATTCCGGATAAAAGCAAGAAAATACTTGCTACCATAAGAGATGCGGATAAAGAAAATTTTAAAGAGCTTGCATTTAAGCTGAATATGCTGGGATATAAAATTGTTGCCACGAAAAATACGGCTAAACATCTGAACAATGCAGGAATCAAAGCAGAGGTTGTCAATAAGGTGACGGAAAAAACACCGAATATAATAGATTTCATTAAAAACGGAGAAATAGGCTTGGTAATAGATATTCCTACTAAAGCTAACAACTCCGGTACGGACGGTTTTAAAATAAGAAGAACCTCGGTGGAGGCATCAATAAACGTGCTGACATCCCTGGATACTGTGGCAGCTTTGGTAGAGGTTATGGAGTCCGGGATAAGTGACGGTGATGGAGAAGCAGATATATACAACATATCATTAGGAAGTCATTCCGGACGTTAGTGAGGAATCTCAGGTTTTGAAGTTCTGAGATAGTAAGAGCAAAATAACAGTATCCTGCAAATCAGATAAAAAAAATATTGACAAGAATAAATTATAAGATTATAATCATTTTTATAAAAAAATCAGCAAAGGCGCTGTAGGATGTTCCTACTGCGCCTTTCTTTTTGCAATTATTTATTAAGGGAGGACGATATGAATTATATCTCAGAGATTTTTGGAAGCATGGTTTTTAACGATGAAGTAATGAAGGAAAGATTGCCTCAGGTAACGTACAAGGCACTGAAAAGGACAATTCAGGAAGGAAAAAGCTTGAATATAAATGTGGCTCACGTAGTGGCAAATGCTATGAAGGATTGGGCAATAGAAAAGGGTGCGACGCATTTTACCCATTGGTTTCAGCCGATGACGGGGATTACTGCGGAAAAGCACGACAGTTTCATATCGGCAACCGGTGATGGGAAAATCATTATGGAGTTTTCGGGAAAGGAGCTGATAAAGGGTGAGCCTGATGCATCAAGCTTTCCTTCGGGAGGGTTGCGTTCGACATTTGAAGCAAGAGGCTATACCGCATGGGACCCTACATCCTACGCATTTATAAAGGATTCTGTATTGTATATTCCCACGGCTTTTTGCTCCTACGGAGGAGAAGTTCTTGATAAGAAAACTCCGCTTCTTCGTTCTATGGAGGTTCTTAATCAACAGTCTCTGCGAATTTTGAGATTATTCGGTGACAATAAAACAAAAAGAGTTACTACGACGCTGGGACCTGAACAGGAATATTTTTTAATAGACAAGGAATTGTTTAATAAAAGAAAAGATTTAATATATACAGGCAGGACACTATTTGGTGCCAAGCCCCCGAAAGGGCAGGAGTTGGAGGATCATTATTTTGGAGCCATTAAACCCAGAGTTCAGGAGTTTATGAAGGAGCTTAACAATGAATTATGGAAATTAGGTATACCGGCAAAGACGGAGCATAATGAAGTTGCACCTGCACAGCACGAATTAGCAGTTGTATTTTCCAATACGAATCTTGCGTCTGACCACAATCAGTTAACAATGGAACTTTTAAAAAGAGTTGCTTCAAAGCATGGATTGGCATGTCTGCTGCACGAAAAACCATTTGCCGGCATAAACGGAAGCGGTAAGCACAATAACTGGTCATTGTCAACCAATAAAGGAATTAATCTTTTGGAGCCCGGTACTTCACCTCGTGAAAATGCAAGATTCTTATTGTTTTTAGTTGCAGTTATAAAGGCAGTGGACGAATATCAGGATTTGTTGAAGGTATCGGTATCAACCGCGGGAAATGACCATCGCTTGGGCGGTAACGAAGCACCTCCTGCCATAATATCCGTTTTTCTCGGAGATGAGCTTGCATCGGTTTTAGAATCCATAGAGGGAGATGTGGCTTATGATAAGGAATACAAGATGGAAATGGCAATAGGGGTAGATGCGATTCCTGTTATACCTAAGGATACGACTGACAGAAATCGTACATCTCCGTTTGCTTTTACGGGGAATAAATTTGAATTTCGTATGGTTGGTTCCAAATTATCAATTGCGGGACCTAATTTAGTACTGAATACAATCGTTGCCGAAGAGCTGTCTCAATTTGCGGATATATTAGAAAAAGCAGATAATTTTAACGAAGTGTTAAGCTATCTGATAAAAGATACGATTAAAAATCACAAGAGAATAATTTTCAACGGTAACAACTACTCGGATGAGTGGGTTAAGGAGGCTGAAGAACGAGGCTTATTAAATTTAAAATCAACTCCTGAATCATTATTATATTTTGCAGACGATAAAAATATAAGGGTGCTTGAAAAATTCGGAGTGCTGTCAGAAAAAGAAATTCATTCAAGGATGGATATATTAATAGAAGATTATTGCAAAGTTTTAAATATTGAGGCACTCACTATGACAGAAATGATAAAAAAGGATATATTACCTGCTGTATCCTCATATATCAAAGAATTATGCGAAACGGCAGCTTCTAAAATATCCTTCCTGCCCGATGCAAATTGTGATGTTGAAAAAGCTTTGATTACCAGGCTTTCATTACTTTCCTCGTCATTGTACAACGATACGGAACTATTGGGAAATTTGCTTCTTGAGGTTAAAAACTGCGAGGATATAAAGGAAGCAGCTCTGTTTTACAGAAATTCAATATTTTCAATAATGCAGGAAATTCGTATAACGGTTGATGAGCTGGAGGTTAATACTGCGGGGAAGTATTGGCCGTACCCGACTTACGGGGAATTACTGTTCAGCGTATGATAAAAAATTATAATAAATTAAAAAAAACACTTGACAATTTTAAAATATTGCATAAAATTATATAAAATAATATTAACAGCTATGACAGGAAGAGTAGTATAAGTTTTAGTCACAGAGAGATAGAGATGGTGGGATTCTATTACAATAAACTTATTATGAAGAACATCCTTGAGCTTTTGACCCAAATTGCTTTAAGTGTTAACACTTTAAACAAAAGTAGGCTCAGACGCAACCGAGCGATAAAGCGGCAAAGACATGACAGTGTCTTTCGAGTGAGCTTTATAGCTAATCAGGGTGGTACCGCGGAAATTTTCGTCCCAATAAACATTATGTGTTTATTGGGACTTTTTTTATGGTGCTACCACCATTTGTTTGAGCGACAGCGATGAACAAATGGATGGTAGACCTAATGCAGCGTAATCCAAATTTGTGCGACCAAAGGGAGCAGACAAATTTGTGATGGAGACTGCGTATCCTTGAATTTGAATTAACATATGCATGTAAATGTCAACCAAAAATACAAAAAACAGAAAGGAATTATTATGACAAAGCAAAACATATACCGTACACACAACTGCGGAGAATTAAGAGAAAATGATATCGGAAAGGAAGTAAAATTATCCGGATGGTTTGAAAATGTAAGAGACCACGGAGGAGTAAAATTTATTGATTTAAGGGACCAATACGGTTTAGTCCAGATTGTTGTTGAAAATGAAAGCTTAATTGAAAATATTACTAAGGAAAGTGTAATCAGTGTTTCGGGTAAAGTTATAAAACGTGATGAGGATACAATCAATGAAAAAATTGAGACAGGAACGATAGAAATAGATGCGGAAGCGATTGAAGTACTAGGTAAATCACGGACCAATCTTCCCTTTGAAATAGCTTCTTCAAAAGAAATAAAAGAAGATTTGAGATTAAAGTACAGATACCTGGCATTAAGAAACAAGGAAGCACAAAAGAACATCATAATCCGCTCTAAAGTTATTTCGTTTTTGAGAGCAAAAATGGAGGAATTAAGATTTCTTGAAATACAAACTCCTATACTGACAGTTTCCTCTCCTGAGGGTGCGAGAGATTACATCATACCGAGCAGGAAGCATCCGGGTAAATTTTATGCTTTACCGCAGGCTCCTCAGATGTTTAAGCAATTGCTTATGGTATCCGGATTCGATAAATATTTTCAGATAGCTCCCTGCTTCAGAGACGAGGATGCAAGAGCGGACCGTTCACCGGGTGAATTTTATCAGCTTGATTTTGAAATGTCCTTCGCAACACAGGAGGATGTACTGAATGTAGCCGAGGAAGTATTGTATGAAACATTTACTGAGTTTTCTGACAAGGAGGTGTCTGAGCCGCCTTTTGCAAGAATTCCGTACAAGGAGGCAATGATAAAATACGGAACAGACAAACCGGATTTAAGGAACCCGTTAACCATTATTGACATAAGCGATATATTTGCAGAAACCGGCTTTGTACCGTTCAGAAGGAAGACTGTCAGAGCAATCAATGTTAAAGCTTGTGCATCGCAACCAAAAAGCTTTTTTGAAAACATGCTGTCATATGCAGTAGAGATTGGAATGAAGGGTCTTGGGTATATTAAGGCAGATGAAGAAATGAAATTTCACGGACCTATTGATAAATTCCTGAAGGAAGAGGACAGGGCGATTCTAATAGAAAGAGCCGAATTAGAGCCGGGCTGTGTATTGTTTTTTATAGCGGATGATAAGGAATATGCACCTAAATTGGCAGGTCAGATAAGGACAGAGTTGGGAAGACGTCTGGGGCTGATTGATGAAAGCAGGTTTGAAATGTGCTTTGTGGTTGATTTCCCTATGTATGAAACAGATGAAAGCACGGGAGCATTATCCTTTACACACAACCCGTTTTCAATGCCTCAGGGAGGATTAGATTCGCTGCTGCACAAAGACCCGCTTGACATTGTTGCTTATCAATATGATATAGTATGTAATGGAATAGAGTTATCATCAGGCGCCGTAAGAAACCACGATATTGATATCATGGTTAAGGCGTTTGAACTTGCGGGATATACAGAGGACGATCTGCAATCTAAATTTACTGCTCTTTACAATGCTTTTAAATACGGAGCACCTCCTCATGCGGGAATGGCACCGGGAATCGACAGAATGGTAATGCTATTGACGGGAGAAGAAAATATCAGAGAGGTCATAGCTTTTCCTATGAACAGCAATGCCCAGGATGTATTGACAAATGCCCCGAATGCAGTGAGTGAACAGCAGTTAAGGGAAGTCCATATTAAAATCAGATAGGAGTTGATAAAGTGGTAGGTAAGGATGATATACTAAAAATAGCTAAGCTTGCAAAGCTTTCAGTCGATGAAAGTAAAATTGACGAATTAACAAAGGATATGGGTGAAATTATAGAATTTGCAAACACAATAAATACTGCCGTTACGAACGTTGAATCAGAAGATTTCGATGAAATAAACAATATAGTTAATGCCTTTCACCAAGATGAAATAGCAGAATCCTATGACAGGGAGCTTATATTGAAAAACAGAGAAGGCGGCTTGGACGGATATTTCTTTGTTAAAAGAAGGAGTGAAAAATAAATGCCTGAAAAAATAAAAAAGACAGGAAAAATAAAATATATAAACAAGCTTTTGACCGATAAGGAAATATCCTGTGTTGAATTAACACAAAAATATATAGACTCAATAAAAAAAGAGAATGGTATTATCAATGCTTACGTTAATATAACTGAGGAAACGGCATTAAAGACAGCTGAGACAGTAGATGAAAAAATACAAAGAGGTGAAAAAATTTCACTCCTTGAAGGAATACCGATGAGTTTAAAGGACAATATTTCCACTAAGGATGTAGAAACAACATGCTGCTCCAAAATTTTGAAAGGTTATGTTCCCGTCTATGATGCAACCGTGTGGGAAGGATTAAAAAGTCAAAATGCGGTTCTCTTGGGAAAAACAAATATGGACGAATTTGCAATGGGCTCCTCCTGCGAAACTTCATGCTTCGGAGGAAGCTTAAATCCTCACAACACAGATCATGTGGCAGGGGGAAGCTCAGGAGGGGCAGCATCCGCAGTTTCCGGTAACATGGCAGTATACGGCCTGGGGTCCGATACCGGCGGTTCCGTAAGACAGCCTGCGAGCTTCTGCGGTTTAGTAGGATTAAAACCAACTTACGGTTCCGTATCCCGTTACGGGCTTATTGCATATGCTTCAAGCCTTGACCAAATCGGTCCGATTGCAGGCAATGTGGAAGATACGGCTATAATCTACGATGCAATTTCCAAATATGATAAAAGAGACGCTACATCCTCAGGAAGCAGGGTTAAAACTGTTGATACTTTAAATAGCAGCATCAAAGGAATGAAAATCGGAATTGCAGAAGAATATTTTGATGGAGCCGGAGAAGATGTTATTGCCTCTATAAAAAAGGCAATTGAAGCTTATGAAAGCTTAGGAGCCGAAATAGTACAGTTTAAACTCCCTTCGTTAAAATACGCTTTGCCTGTCTATTATATTCTTGCCTGTGCAGAGGCATCTTCAAATTTAGGAAGATATGACGGAATCAGATACGGTTACAGAACTGATAATTATAAAGATGTAAATGATATGATAAGCAGGACGAGAAGTGAAGGATTCGGTAAAGAGGTACAAAGAAGAATATTATTGGGAACCTATGTTTTAAGTGCCGGTTATTATGATGCATATTATAAGAAAGCTCAAAAGCTGAGAGGTTCTATAGTTAAATCTTTTCAGGATGCGTTTACTGAATGTGATGTTATGTTGACTCCTACAGTGCCAACGACTGCCTTTGAAACGAATTATACATCAAAGGATCCTATTGAGACATATCTGACCGATATATGCACAGTACCCGTAAATATTGCCGGTCTGCCTGCCTTGTCAATACCCTGCGGATTTGATAACAAAGGTCTTCCCATAGGAATGCAGATAATAGGTAAAAGCTTTGATGATGCTAAAATATTGAATGCGGCATATAAATATGAGCAGTATGCAAAAGATGAAATATACAAAGAATTAGAGTCAGGGGTGAGGATATGAGCTGGGAATTAGTTGCCGGGTTAGAAACCCATGTAGAGCTTTCTACGAAAACAAAAATATTTTGCTCTTGCACAACCGAATTCGGAGGTGAACCGAATACTCATTGCTGTCCTGTTTGTGTAGGGCTTCCCGGAACATTACCCAAGTTAAATGAAAAGGTAGTGGAGTATGCCGTGAAGGCAGGTCTTGCAACAAATTGCAGTATCAGAAATATATCCAAAATGGACCGTAAAAACTATGTATATCCTGATTTACCAAAGGCCTATCAGATATCCCAATATGATAAGCCGCTGTGTGAAGGCGGATACGTAGAATTGAATTCCGGAAAAAAAATTAATATAAATCGGATTCATATCGAAGAGGATGCAGGTAAATTAGTTCATCAAAGAGGCGACATATATATAGATTATAACAGAGGCGGTGTTCCTCTCATTGAAATAGTAACAGAGCCGGATTTCAGAAGTATGGATGAAGTAGTAGAATATGTTGAAAAACTGAGATTAATCATGAAATATACAGGAGTGTCGGATGTGAAAATGCAAGAGGGCTCCCTGCGGTGTGATGTGAATATTTCCGTAAGAAAACAAGGTGAGAAAAAGTATGGAACGAGAACAGAAATAAAGAATATGAATTCAATCAATTTTATAGCAAAGGCAATGGAATATGAATTCAGACGACAGATAGATGTATTGGAAAGCGGCGGGGAGATAGAGCAGGAAACAAGAAGATACGACAGCGGTTTAAATATTACCGAAAGCATGAGAGGCAAGGAAGATGCCGATGATTACAGATATTTCAGAGAACCTGATTTAGTTACTATTTCAATTTCGGATGAGCAAATTGATCGCTGTAAGAAAAGCTTGCCTGAGCTTCCTCAGCAGAGATTAAAGAGATTTGTTGAAGTATTGGGATTACCGGTGGATGATGCAGAGCTCCTGATTAAATATCAAAAAGTTGCTGATTATTTTGAAGAAGCATCTGCGGGAGTTGAAAGTCCCAAGACGGTTTCTAACTATATACTGAGCCAGATATTCAGACGTTTTTCGACCGAATCGGAAAAGGAAGAATTTAATATTTCGATTCCTCCAGAATATTTATCGGTACTGGTTATACTTGCAGAAAAGAAAAAGATTACCTCTCAGGTGGCAAGAAATACTTTGGAAAAGATGCTGGATGAAGGAAAGACAGCATTGTCATTTATTTCTGAAGAAGATATGCAAGGGGTAGATGAGGATGATTTAAGACGATTATGTCAAGAAGCAGTGGATGCAAATGAAAAAGCCGCAGCAGAATACTTGGCAGGAAAAGAAAAAGCGATCGGGGCAATCATCGGCTTTATTATGAAGTATTCAAAAGGAAAAGCCGATGCAGCTTTGGCAGCTCAAATTGTTAAAGAGATTATTACAAAGGAAATTTAATTAAATGTTATATGATAATATAAAGACGGCGAAATTTATTAGCAGACCAAACCGGTTTATTGCAAATATTGAAATTAACGGTGAGCAGGAGGTATGCCACGTTAAAAATACAGGACGGTGCAAGGAACTATTAACGGAGGGTGTTTCTGTCTATGTTCAGGAATTCTGCAATTCAAGCCAAAAAACCCGAAAGACCCGAAAGGCCCGGAAGACTCAGTACGACCTGATATCGGTATTTAAAGGTGAGAGATTGATTAACATAGACAGTCAGGCGCCCAATAAGGTTTTTCACGAACTGCTGTTAAAGGGAGAATTGTTTAATAATATTACGTTAATAAAGCCGGAATGCAAATATAAAAATTCACGATTTGATTTTTATGTTGAAGCAGATGATAAGAAAATATTTGTGGAAGTAAAGGGAGTTACATTAGAGGAAAATGGTGTCGTTATGTTTCCCGATGCTCCTACCGAAAGAGGATTAAAGCATTTAAATGAGCTTGGGGACAGCATAGATGACGGCTATGAAGCCTACGTATGCTTTATTATACAGATGAAGGATGTGTTATATTTTACGCCTAATTATAAAACTCATAAGGAATTCGGAGAAACCTTGAAAAATATCAAGGAAAAAGGTGTCAAAATAATTGCTTTTGATTGTGAGGTAAAAAAAGATAGTATAACAGCGGTAGACGTGGTAGACATCATCCTATCATCTTGATGGCTTTGTCATCATATTTAGTTGCGTAACGACCTTTTTTAGGGGTATAATAACATTTGTAAATTGTTTGAAACAATAACGGATAGAGAGGTGCAGTGTGAGTAAAATATATTTTATTGAAAATAAAGAATCTGATTACGAACAGCTTGGAAGAGATGCCGTAAAGCTGTTGGAAAAGATAGTTTCGGAAACGGGTCATAAGTTTGACAAGGAGGTACCTATTAAGGTTCATTTCGGAGAAAAAGGAAATACAACATTTATTCCTGCGAAGTGCTATGATGAAACTATAAAATATCTCAAGGAAATCGGAGTTTCTCCTTCATATATTGAATCCAATGTATTGTACAGGGGGTCCAGAACAACTACCGAAAGGCATATAAAGACAGCAAAAGCTCACGGGTTTACTCAGATTCCCATCATTATTGCTGACGGAGATATAGGGACGGAATATAATGAAATTGAAATCAACAAGGATTACATAAGAAAATGTAAGATAGGAAAAGGCTATGGCAATTATAATCAGTTTATAGTTATGAGTCATTTTAAAGGACATGTTGCGGCAGGCTTTGGCGGCGCATTAAAGCAGCTTGCAATGGGATTTGCTTCAAGAGGCGGAAAGCTTGAGCAGCACTCGGGGATATCTCCCGTAATAGATGCAAATAAATGCATATCCTGCGGCATATGTGCCGATAAATGTGACTACAGTGCTATTACTATACCGGATACCGCAATTATTGACGGCAATAAATGCATTGGCTGTGCCGGTTGTATAGCTGTCTGTCCTCAGAAAGCCATTGAAAATACATGGGGAGGCTCTAACTTTTTAGAGAAGCTTGCAGAATATGCATATGGAGCAGCAAAGGATAAGGATATCATATATATTACATTTGTTCACAATATAACTAAGGATTGTGACTGCACCGGAGCACATATGAATCCGATTGCGGAGAATATAGGTATTCTTGCCGGGAAGGACCCTGTGGCGCTGGACACCGCATGTCTGGATATGGTGCAGCAAAACGAGTCTGATATGCTTTTTGACAAAGGCAGGAAAACACTTAAGCATGCAGAAAAAATCGGCTTGGGAACAATGGAGTATGAGCTTGTTTATTAATAATAAATAAGGAGTGTATTATGGCAAATACAAATGAAATAAACGGTAATAAAGATTTGTCAATTGAACAACGTGATAATCTGCTTAAAATATTAAAAACACGTTTTGAGAAAAACATGAACCGTCATAATGATTTTGAATGGAATAATGTGCAGGCGAGATTGGAAAATAATCCCGAAAAGCTATGGTCGCTCAATGAAATGGAGCGTACGGTCGGAGAACCGGATGTTGTCGGATATGATACCGATACCGATGAATATATTTTTTATGACTGTTCGGCTGAAAGTCCGAAAGGCCGAAGAAGTATTTGTTATGACCGTGAGGCGATGGATTCTCGAAAGGAACATAAACCGGAAAATAATGCTATGGACATGGCATATGATATGGGAATTAAGCTCTTAACAGAAGAGCAGTATAGAGAGCTGCAGAAATTAGGAAAATTCGATACAAAGACATCAAGCTGGGTTAAAACACCTGAAAAAATAAGGAAACTTGGAGGGGCAATATTTTGTGACTGCCGATACGACACCGTGTTTGTATACCACAATGGAGCAGAATCTTACTATGGCGCCAGAGGATTCCGAGGAATATTAAGGGTATAATATTTCTTTGTATTACAACCTCAATTCTGAAAAAATTGGAATTGAGGTTGATTCATTTATACTTATTAATCTTGTGCATAAATTCTTATTGAATGTTACGAACTAAAATTGTATTATTATATAATATATGCTTACTTGACTGCAGAGGAAAGCTAAAATAAAATAATTAACGGAGAACTTATGAATTTTTTTAAAAATAAAATATTTCTTAAAACAATGCTCGCCATAGCACTGCCGATTGCACTACAAAATTTAATAACTTCATCTGTAAATATGGTTGACACATTGATGATCAGCAGCTTGGGTCAAACCAGTATTGCAGCCGTGGGGTTGGCAAACCAGTTTTTTTTCTTTTATGTCCTTATAGTCTTTGGTATTAATAGCGGCTCTTCGATTTTTATCGCTCAGTATTGGGGTAAGGAGGATATACCGAGTATCAGAAAGGTTTTAGGACTTGCCGTATCTCTAAGTGCATTGGTGGGAATTGTTTTTACTGTAACGGCAGTATTATTCCCGCAATTTATAATGAGAATACTGATTGATGAACCGGAGGTAATAAGATTAGGCAGCGATTATTTAAGAATCGTAGCACTGTCATATATTCCCACTGCATTAGCATTTGCATTCAGCGTTGCATTAAGAACTACCGGAAAACCTCAGATACCCATGAAGATTTCTATAATTTCTTTTTTTACCAATACGGTATTTAATTATATACTAATATTCGGAAAGCTTGGAATTCCGGCAATGGGTGTAAAAGGTGCTGCATGGGGAACTTTTATTGCAAGATTTATAGAAATAGGAGTAACTCTTTATGCGATTTATTGCAAGGACGGCGTATTGGCAGCAAGCATAAAGGAATTATTCAGCTGGAATAAAGAATTTTTTAATAAATATATAAAGACAACCTATCCCGTAATATTAGCTGAGGGAGCATGGTCATTAGGCCAGGTAATGTATTCGATTGCATATGCGAAGCTTGGAGAGGAAGCAACCGCGGCAATTCAAATTACAAACACGATTCAAAATGTTTTTTTTGTCTTAGTCAGAGGAGTAGCCAATGCATGTACGGTAATGATCGGAAGCAAAATCGGCAGCGGTGATGAGGAAGAAGCATATGAATATGCCAAAAATTTCATGATACTGGCGACGTTATTAGGACTTATATTGGGTATAATTCAAGCATTGACACCTGATCTGACTCTAAAGCTATTCAGAGGATTAGATCAGAGCCTGTATCATACATCCAAGAATCTGTTGATTGTTATGGGACTAACCTTTGTTATAAAGGTATTGGGTGCCACCGGTATAGTAGGAGTATTAAGAGGCGGCGGAGATACAACATTTGCTATGATACTAGATGCCGGAACGGTATGGGTTATCGGAGTACCGGTTGCCTTTATCGGAGCTCTGCTATTAGATATACCGGTTTATCTGATATACGCAATAGTGACAATAGAAGAATTAATCAAGGTTATACTGATTATACCTAGAATCATATCTAAAAAATGGATAAAGGATGTAACTTAAGTTTAGTTGCTTCAAATAGCGGAGGACACAGATGATTCTTTCCAATATTGATATGGCAACAATTTTAATTGTTCTCGTTTTAGGACACCTTTTAACGGGAGTATTCATTGTTGCCTACACCTGGAAACAAAATAGAAGCAAATCGGTCAATATCTTTTTGATTTCAAAGCTGCTTCAGCTGACTGCATGGATTATGATTGGTTTGAGAGGTGTTATACCAAATATGGTTTTAGTAGCCGCAGGTAATTCTGTATTATTTACTGGTACGGCTATGGAGCTGACTGCTCTCATGATTTTAAAAAACTTTTATACTGAAAAAGTAAAAAGGTATTATAACTTCATGTTTGTTTTTTTCATCATTATATTTGTTTTCGTCACAGCATATGGTTTCCCGGAGAATATCAGAATCGCAGTTTCATCTTTAATTTCAGGCATATTAATGGTATTTCCGGTATATAAGCTTTTTGCAGATGATAAAGCTTCCGGTTTGCAAAAAGTAATCTCGGTTTTTTACAGCCTTATAATGATATTTTCGTTATTCCGTGTTATTGCAGCACTGACAACAGAACTGGATATGAATTTGGCATCAAAGAACATTTATAATACATGGTTGTTCTTGATTATCTATATTGTGATGCTTACGGGAAGTACCGGATTCATCCTCCTTGATAAGGAAAAACAGGATGTGGAGTTGTTAAAAGCTGCCTCTCTTGACGGATTGACCAATATATTGAACCGAAAGACATTTATATTGCGTTCTAAAGAGGTTATTTCCTTGTGCGTGAGAAAGCAAGAAAATATATCATTTCTGTTGATTGATATTGATGACTTTAAAAAAGTCAATGACGAGTATGGTCACTTTATAGGTGATGTCGTATTGCAGAATTTTGCAAATATAATTAAAAAACAATTGAGAGATTATGATTTGTTCGGGAGGTATGGTGGAGAAGAATTTGCCATATTGCTTCCGGGTACAGACGGGAAAAATGCGGAGGAAGTTGCGGAACGCTTAAGGTCAACGATAGAGAATTCGCACGTATATACCGATATTAAAATAAAGTATACGATAAGTATAGGATTCTTGAGTATACTTCCCGACGAAGGAACAGATATTGACATGCTTTATAAGCTTTGTGATAAGGCTCTTTATCTGGCGAAATCCCAAGGTAAAAATTGCAGCAGACGGGCTGAGATACCTTCCTTTCGGGAAGATAATACGGAGGAATTAAAATGAAGGAAAACAAATACGACGATAATACATTTTTTCAAAAATACAGCCAGATGAGCCGTTCTCAAAAAGGACTGCAGGGTGCGGGAGAATGGGAGACACTAAGAAGGCTGCTGCCGGATTTCAAGGGTAAGAGAGTGCTTGACTTAGGCTGCGGCTATGGCTGGCACTGTATATATGCTATGGAAAACGGTGCTTCTTCAGCTGTAGGGGTTGATATTTCTCGAAAAATGCTTGAGACAGCAAAAGAAAAAACATACTTTCCAGAAATTGAATACATATGCCGCCCTATAGAAGAAGTAGATTTTCCTGAGGAGAGCTTTGATATAATACTGAGTTCTCTTGCACTTCATTATGTAGTAGATTACGAAAATTTGATAAAAAAGATATATAAAATGCTGAAGCATGGCGGTAATTTAGTTTTTACGGTTGAACATCCTGTTTTTACCGCTTACGGAACACAGGAATGGCATTATAACGAAAATGGAGAAATACTGCATTTCCCCGTGGACAACTATTATTATGAAGGTAAGAGGACAGCGGTGTTTTTGGGAGAAAAGGTTATAAAGTATCACAGAACACTGACCACATATCTTAACACACTGCTTATGAACGGCTTTACAATAAAAAATATTGTGGAACCTCAACCTCCCCAAGACATGATGGATGTACCCGGGATGAAGGATGAAATGCGCCGACCTATGATGCTGATTGTTTCGGCGAGAAAAATTAAATAAAATAATATGTTTTTAAATTTCTCCGATCAAAGAACCTTAAATTTACCTTAAATTAACAATTAAATATTTATTACTCAGTTTTTTTATGTTATATTGATGTTGACATTATATAAATAATATTGTTAATAAATGGGGTGTAAAATGAAAGTTCTTGTTGTTGAAGATGAAGCTGATATCAGAAATCTTATAAAAATAGCACTGGAGAGTGAAGGATATCTCGTCAACACCGCAGTTGACGGAATTGAGGCACTAAAAATATTAAAGGAGCAGGATTTTGATTTAGCTGTCTTGGATGTTATGATGCCGCGGCTTGACGGGTTTAATTTATTAAGAAAAATAAGAGAAGGAAGTACTATTCCTGTTATATTTCTTACAGCGAGAGCAGACGATATGGATAAGGTGCTGGGACTTGAAATGGGAGCGGACGATTATGTTTCCAAGCCATTCTCAATGAATGAGCTGCTTGCAAGGGTTAAGGCACAGCTTAGAAGAAATCATGACTATCTGGCTTCAAAAGATGATGATAATAACTTGCTTCAGTATGGTGATTTGGCTATAAACGCAGACAGCTGCTGCGCTTATGTTAAAAATGAACAGATAGAGCTTAATGCTAAGGAATACAAGCTTTTGTTACATCTTATGGAAAATCCGGAAAGAGTATTTACTAAAAAACAGCTTTATAATGCGGTATGGGATGATGATTATTACTATGATGACAATACAATTATGGTTCACATCAGCCATCTGCGCAACAAGATTGAAATCGATCCTCAAGATCCTGAATATATAAAGACTATACGCGGCATAGGATATAAGCTTCATAAAACGGGTGTTCACAATGAAAGGTAAGATTTCCAATCAATTTTTCAGGAATTATCTTATAATTTTCTGCCTGTCAATTTTAGCTGCCGTGCTTGTATATTTACTTTCCGGATTTACCAATGACATCATTTCAAAAACACTTGTAAAAAATATATATCCTGCAAGCCTGCTGATGAAAGATGATTATACAGATATTGATGCGGAACCCGTTGTTCGAAACGGAGGGGGCATTCAGGTAATCAATGATCGGTATGAGGTAGTATACTCTAAGGGATTAGATACGATTGGTACTGAAAGACTTACTGTAAGCGAATTCACTCAATTCCTTATCAGAAGCAAGGAAAAGGGACATCAGTACAGCTATGATATACTGTACAATCCGCAAGGCGGGTTTTGGCTGATAGTAACCTTTCCTACATCTATACGACTGGACATATCCTTTGTTTACAATAGAGAAGCCGTACCTAAGGATGTTAAAAATGTATCCCTAGTATTTGCTGCAATAATTGTTTTATATTTACTCATGTTGGGATTATTCGCAGTTGTTTTTTCGAGAATTTCATCCGTCAGTATTACTAAACCGTTAAAAATGCTGCTGACTGGAACTAAACGGTTAAGAGAGGGCGATTATTCAGCAAGGGTTAATTTGAATTTAAAAAATGAGTTTGCGGATTTACAGGATACCTTTAATGATATGGCACAAAAAATTGAGACGGAAATATCATTGAGAGAACAGGCGGAGCTTGAAAGAAAAAGAATGATAATGGATATTTCTCATGACTTAAAAAATCCTTTGGCAAGTGTTGTCGGATATACGGAGCTTTGTTTGCAAAAAACAGATGAATCAGACAAGAGCTTACGTGACTATCTTAAGATTATTTTAAAAAACAGCAGAAGGGCCTCTGATTTATTGAATGACTTATTTGAATTTGCCAAATTGGAAAGCGCGGATTACTCTATTAAGCTTCTTAAAACAGATATATGTGAATATTTAAGGCAGGCTTGCGGAGATTTGTTACCCATGCTGGAGCAGGCAGGCTTCGATTATAATTTTAATATCCCTGAAGAAGCTGTATACGTTATGCTGGATACCGTTCAGATGAACCGTGTATTATATAACCTGACTGATAATTTAATCAGATATAATCCGGAAGGAACAAGTTTGATTGTCAGTTTATATGAAGAGCATGACAATGCAGTAATCATATTTAAGGATAACGGAATCGGAATTCCCTCCGATATTGTAAATAATATTTTCAAGCCATTTGTAAGAGTGGACGATTCTCGTAATTCTCAAACAGGCGGAACCGGTCTGGGGCTTTCGATAGCATACAAAATTATTAGGAAGCATGGCGGCAATATTGATATACAAACGGATTTAAATCAAGGATGCACATTTATTATTACGCTGCCTAAGAAATAAGTACTACTGACGTCTATAGAGGGAGGCGTCTTAATTTAGATGATGGACTGTTGTGAAACGATATAGTTGAGCAACAGTCCATTTTTATATAATAGTTGACAGTAAATGATGCAAATAATATAATAATATTTGACTAAAGTAAAATATTATACTACAGTATAAAATTATTCTCAGGTGGTGTTATATGATTCAGAATATAAAAAATGTTAACTACCTTAATTTGATGAAGCATGATTTTTCTTTAGAATTATTTATACATTCCAATAATGTTGCCAATATTGCAATGAAAATGGCTGATGAAATTAAACTATGTGCCGGAGAAAAACAGATACTTTATGAAGAGGCATTATATCATGATATTGGTAAAAGTAAAATTCCGGAAGCTGTTTTGTATAAAAAGAGCAGATTATCACCCGATGAATGGGAGATTATGAAACAGCATACCATTTATTCGCAGGAATTATATTTATACGTCGTAGATAATAATGGTAATAGTACAGAAAAAGCAAGAATAATCAGACATCACCATGAGAATTGGGATGGAACAGGATATCCTGATAAAATAATGGGAGAAGATATTCCATTGCATAGCAGAATTATCAGAATAGCAGATATATTTGATGCAATCACGCAACGCAGAATATACAGACCTTATCGTATAGAAAACCCACTGAACTTAATGGAAGAAATGGAAGGTAAAGAAATAGAGTCTTATATTTTCAGGAAGAACTATTACTTATTCAAAAGGTTATTGGCGAATCAGTAAAAAACAGACATCAAGCTGTTGCCGTTAATCTATATGATAAATATATGAATACAAGGAGTCAAAATTAAAATGAACGGACCAAAGACACAATTAACATTAAGAGAGCTGAATTTTGCAAAAACAAGGTATAAAATTCTACAAACCTTTTTAGAATTAAATATGAAAAAAGATTATGAGAACATTACTGTAGATGATATATGTGATGTGGCGGAAATATCAAGAGGAACATTCTTTAACTATTTTCCTACGAAGGAGCACATTTACACTTATTACGGATGGTGCTTCTGTGCAAGACTTTTTGTTGAATTAAACACTGAAAAATATAAAAAAAGTTCAAGCTATGACAAAATTAAATTTATCTTTGATTTTACGGTAAAAGAAGACAATAAATATGATAATCAGATGCCCCTTTTTATAAGTCATATATTAAGGCGTGATATGAATATCATTAAGGAAGTAGAATATACAAAATCAGATTATATATATCAGTTCCCAAACGACGAAGCTTTAATTACGGACTCTTTAAAAATAAGAATACCTACTGTAGGGGAGCTACTTATAAATTTGCTGAAAGAAGGAATTGAAAAAAAAGAATTCAAATCTGATATAGATATTAAAAAAGCAGTGTTCCATTTGTTGTCTATATATTTCAGTCCATATATTATTTACAAGTTCCTGCGTCAGGAATGTCCCTTAGAAGAAGTATATACAGCATTGCTGGACGACATAATAGAACCCATGCGAAATAAAGATTAGGATTAAATAAATAAGTTATTTCAGTAAGGAGGAGATAATGAAAGTTCAAGAAATAAAAAGCAGGGGTATTTTATTTACATATGATGAATTGGAGTGGGATTTAAACTTTTATTTGATAAGGGGAAGAAAAAACAATTATGTGATTGATACAGGATTGGGGCCTCAGAACGTTTATAATGTTATGGAGTATATAAAAAATGACAACAGAAAGACTATTGTTGTAAATACACATTATCACTGGGATCATATATGGGGAAATTGTTCCTTTGAAGATTACATAATTGTGTCTCATACATTGTGCAGAGAGATGATTTTGTCGGAATGGTATGGTATGATGAGTAGAAACAGCCGGTATAGCCGCGGCATAGTCGAGATGTGTCTTCCGAATTTAGTTTTTCAGAATGAATTATACTTCCCTGAGGATAAAATCAGGATATTTCATACTCCCGGTCACACCGTTGATTCAATAAGTATCATGGACGAAGAGGATGGAGTGCTTGTGCTTGGAGACAATATTGGCGACAACATGGATGAGATTGTTCCAAGCATCAGTTGTGAAAAAGACGTATATATAAGTACAATGGAAAAATACGAGAAAATGGATTTTGACATTTGCATCTCAGGACATAATAAGATGCTGCAAAAAGGCGTAATCCGGAAGATACTGGATACAATTTAAAGGCGTTATTTAAGACAGTCCCTTTTTATGATTTATGCTTGACTAAGACATATGGTCATGAAGTATTATATATGTAGGCTTTTAAGAAAGGAAATATAACATATGAAAAAAGCATTGGTGGTTTATTATTCGCTTTTTCAGAATACAATGAACTTAGCATTTGAAATTGCAACTCAGATAGATGGTGATATAAGGGAATTAGTGCAGGAAGCATGACATATCAGGCAAAACCATTATTCCTTTTTGCACCCACGGAGGCGGAGGATTCGGGCAAATTGAAAAGGATATTGCCAAAGAGTGTCCAAATTCCATAATTGTGCCCGGTATCGCCGTTAATGGCATTGCTGACCCGGAAGAAGTCAGAAAATGGCTCGATTATATGCTCAAACTCTCATTTTGGTGCAAGAATTGAGAGGATTATATTTATAAATCACTATATACTTTAAATTGTAGGGAGATGATACGATGGAATGGATATCAAGATTGAATGAAGCGGTTGATTATATTGAAGAAAATCTTGACAAGGAGATCAGTCATGCTAAGCTGGCACAGATAGCATGTTGTTCAACCTTTCACTTTATAAGGATGTTTTCTTATATCGCGGATGTTCCGCTTTCTGAATACATCAGGCGAAGAAGGTTGACAATTGCGGCTTTTGATTTACAGACCGGTAACGATAAAATTATTGATATTGCTCTTAAGTATGGCTATGATTCACCTACTGCCTTTAACAGAGCTTTTCAGAATGTTCATGGAATTTCTCCGACTGCGGCTAAAAGGCAGGGAGTATCCTTAAAAGCATATCCTCGCATCAGCTTCAAAATAACAATTAAGGGAGATAGTGAGATGAATTACAAAATTGTAACGAAGGAAGCCTTTAAGATTGTGGGGGTAAAAGAGAATTTTAGTATGAACAGTGAGGAGTGCTTTGCAAAGGTTCCGGTTTTTTGGCAGGAAACGATTCAAAGCGGAGTTATACCTTCAATTCTTGAACTGATTAATTGTGAGCCATATGGTTTGTTAGGAGCAAGTACCGGTATATATGATAAAGAAATAGCTTACTACATTGCGGCATCCACAGATAAAGAAGCACCTGACGGAATGGAAGAATACTTGGTGCCTGCATGCACATGGGCTGTCTTTGAATGTATAGGAGCCATGCCCCATGCAATACAGGAGCTGCAAAAGCGCATTATAACAGAATGGCTGCCAACATCCGGCTATGAATATGCAAGTGCCCCTGATATAGAGGTTTATTTTGAAGGAGATCAGCAGGCCGCGGATTATAAATGCGAGGTATGGCTTCCGGTAATTAAAAAGTAATAAATTGAAAACGGGGCAATACGAAATCTAAGCTCAATGGACATACCATTGGGCTTAAGTTTTTTGATGGAATTAATATAATAACCGTTCCATGATGCTGAAATTGCTAATTGTTTTGGTGGATATGGAGTAGGATGGCATATTTCTTGCAATGATTTTTTCATAGATTAACTAATTAATAGGAGGAAACATATATGAGATTGTTAGACAAGGTTGCAATTATTACCGGAGGAGGAAGAGGTATTGGTGAAGCAACTGCTAAGAAATTTGCAAAGGAAGGCGCAAAGGTAGTTATAGCTGATATCAATAATGAAGATGTTAAGAAAACTGTGAATGAAATTCATGAAAATGGTGGAGTGGCAGCAGGTATAAATGTTGATGTAACAAATACTGAAAGTGTAAACAAAATGATAGATTTCACTTTAAAAAATTACGGCAGGTTAGATATTATAGTAAATAATGCCGGAATAACTATGGATTCAACCTTACTGAAAATGGCAGAGGAACAATGGGATGCAGTTATAGATGTTAATCTGAAGGGAGTATATATCTGTGGTCAGGCAGCTGCAAAAGTCATGGCAGAACAAGGCAGCGGAGTTATATTAAATGCTTCATCAGTCGTAGGCTTGTATGGAAATTTCGGTCAAACGAACTATGCGGCTACGAAATGGGGAGTTATCGGTATGACTAAAACATGGGCTAAGGAATTAGGGAAAAAGGGAGTTCGCTCAAATGCGGTAGCACCGGGATTTATAGCAACACCTATGGTTAAAAAAATGCCGGAGAAGGTAATAGATATAATGAAGGGAAAGTCACCGTTAGGTATATTAGGCGAGCCGGAGGATATAGCAAATGCTTATGCCTTTCTGGCATCGGATGAAGCTAAATTCATCACAGGATCAGTATTAGAAATAACAGGTGGAGTTGTACTATAAATAAAGCAATTATCTTAAAGAGAAGATGAACTTTTTAACATCCTGAGCCATTACCTTAAAAAGTAATGGCTCAGACTGCTGACAAAGTCAGCAGCAAGTAACAAAAATTACGAAAACTTAACAGAGAAACAGTTGGAAAACCAAC
>NZ_JACBNQ010000025.1 GCF_013403245.1 Sedimentibacter hydroxybenzoicus DSM 7310
GGTTCTTGCCGGACCAACATTTGTTGGTCCGGCAAGAACCGTCCCCTCTGGGTTTCCTATTTTATTATTGAGCGTTTGCTATTATTTTTATAATGTTGTCTAAGGATGTTCCCACTTCTATATCGAAAGTACCGCTTCTCATTCTTGTATCCAAACCAAGTTCAATTGATCTGTCAAGGAAATCTTCTTTGTTGTCAATTAAATTTGAATCTAAAAGAATATCACCTATTTTAGAAGGAAATGAACCTTCGGGTATGTTAATTGTTGCAATTAATCCGCTGGGTTCACCCGGATTTGTAGGCTCCGGAGTTGGTTCCTGAGATGGTTCTTCATCATCCGGATCATTTTCAGGATTTTCTTCATTTTGTCCGGGATTTTCAGGGTCGTTAGGTTTGTTGGACACTATTGGCGGCAGATTATCCTTTAGTATCTCTTTTTCTATACCTTTGTTCATCAGTATATTGAATCTCCAACCCAAAATTACAACCATTACAACTATTACCGTCACTATCAATCCATAGTCCGTAATGTTATATATAAAATCTCTTATAGCATTTATAATTTTCCTCATTGGTAACTCCTTGACTTATTTCCTCTAAAAATATATTAGCACAAAAATAGTATTTGCACAATAAGGACATGCAATAAAAACTTGTTAATTTTATCAAATATTTCAATTCATTATATACATATCGGGTAATTTTGGTATAATAAATACAAACAGACGACCCAAATCTTTGATTTGGCGTCGGTCGATTATGCTGTAAGTACAATAAAGGTAACAAAAATTAAGTAATACATAGTAAATATCGGAGAAATTATGAAAGAAATTAGAATAACAAACAATGAAGAAGGTCAAAGATTAGATAGATTTTTAAAAAAATATCTGAATAAAGCAAATCAGTCATTTATTTATAAAATGCTCAGAAAGAAAAATATAAAGCTCAATGACTTAAAGGCAGAACCTGAAACTATTTTGAAAAAGAATGATTTGGTGCAGCTTTATTTATCTGATGATACGATAGATAAATTCAGGGAGAAGAAAACTTTAAAGCAGACGGATATCCATTTTAAAGTTGTTTATGAGGATGATAATATTCTCATAGTAAATAAGCCGGTTGGATTAAGCACTCAACCGGATGTAACGAGCAGCAGAAATCTGATAGATGAAATAAAAATGTATCTGGATGCAAAGGAACAAAATATAAGCTTTACATTTAAACCTGCAGTTTGCAACAGATTAGATAAAAATACATCAGGACTTGTTATTGCAGCGAAAAATTATGACACATTAAAACAAACGAATAAAGCAATCAGAGAAAGGCGTATAAGAAAATTTTATGTGGCTAAGGTCCACGGTATTATAAAAGAAGATTTGGAACTAAGGGATTATTTAATTAAAAATGATGAAAAAAACATGGTAAAAATAGTGAAGGAAACGACGGCAAATTCAAAAAAGGTCGTTACATATGCGCAACCGTTAAAGACAGAAAACAATTTTACCTGGCTTGAAATAGAAATAGAAACCGGCAGAGCTCATCAAATAAGAGCACATCTCTCTTCTGTAGGCCATCCTGTCGCAGGAGATAAAAAGTATGGCAGAAAGGACAGTGAAAAGCATCAGGTTCTCCATGCATACAAGCTTATATTGGATGGATATGAGAATGATTTGGCTTATTTAAATAAAATGGAAATTAAATCAGAAATAAATGACAGATTTACCATAGGAGGAGGAAAATGATGAAAATTGAATTGCTGAACAAGAATAAAATTATAGATGTTGATAGTAATGAATCACTTTATTCCATATTAAAAAGAGAATTTGGTGATAACTATATCAGCTACTTAGGTGCTAAGGTAGACAATAAGGTTCAAGCATTGGATTATGCTAAATTGAATGAAAATGATAAGGTTATGTTTTTCGATATTACGGACAGAGACGGTCGACGAATCTATATCAGGACACTGTCACTTATTTATATAAAAGCATGTAAGGATGTTTTTAATGATATAGATGTTGAAATAAAGCATTCTTTAAACAAGGGTTTGTATACCGAATTAGAGAATAAAAACTTAATAACTAAAAATCAACTCGATAATATTAAAAAGAGAATGAAGGAAATTATTGAAGCTAAAAAACCTATCAACAGTATTTGCATCAGCGTAAAGGAAGCTCAGGAAATTTTCAGAAAACAGAGCATGGAGGATAAAGTCGAACTCCTAAATTATCGCAAGGAAGAGTACATAAATATATATGAATTAGACGGATATTATGATACATTTTACGGACACATTGCGCCAAACACAGAGGTAATAGATAAATTTGATTTAAGGTTATTTTATCCCGGAATAATTTTAAACTTCCCAACAGTTGAGAGCAATTTCGAGCTGCCTGAGCATATTGAGCATAAGAAGCTTTTTAATGTATTCAAGGAAGCGGAGGAATGGGGAGAAATAATGAATGTAGGTTATGTGGGTGCCTTAAACAAAAAAATTGAAAATGGCACCATCGATGACATGATTCGTATCAACGAAGCGCTCCATGAAAAGAAAATTGCTTATATTGCAGATGCTATAGCGTCTGATAAGAATATTAAAATTGTATTGATAGCCGGACCTTCTTCATCAGGCAAGACTACATTTGCTCAAAGGCTTTCCATACAACTGAGGGTGAACGGTAAAAAAACATATGCTATTTCACTTGACGATTATTTTGTAGATAGGCACCTGACTCCAAGAGATGAAAATGGAGATTTGAATTTTGAAACGATAAATGCTTTAGATTTAGAGTTATTCAATGAGCATTTAATAAGCTTAATGTCATGTGAAGAAGTAAATATTCCTGTTTTTAATTTTGTAAAAGGAATGAGGGAATATACGAGAGAGCCGGTTACATTGACGGAGGATCACGTAATAATCATTGAAGGCATCCATGGACTGAATGATGAGTTAA
The DNA here is from genome assembly GCF_013403245.1 of Sedimentibacter hydroxybenzoicus DSM 7310. Lineage (GTDB taxonomy): Bacteria > Bacillota > Clostridia > Tissierellales > Sedimentibacteraceae > Sedimentibacter > Sedimentibacter hydroxybenzoicus. The sequence continues at coordinate 2,954 of NZ_JACBNQ010000025.1, forward strand.
CTAAGCAAATACCCCAGATGAACAAATTCAAGATATATATAAGTGCCCTGACTCAATTAAATATTGACAATCATAATCGTATTTCCACATCGGATTTAAGATTGATACGACGAATTGTGAGGGACAATACACACAGGGGAAACAATGCGCTTAAAACCTTACAGCTCTGGACTAATGTGGTCAGGGGAGCCGAAAAATACATATTCCCATTTCAGGAAAATGCAGATGCTATTTTTAATTCAGCACTTGTTTATGAACTTTGTGTTTTAAAAAAATACGTTGAGCCTGTCTTGATGGAAATAGAGAGAGGCAGTGAGTATTATGCCGAAAGACAAAGGCTACTTAGGTTCCTAAGCTATTTTAAAACTATTGAAAATGAAGACGCAATTCCAAACACATCTATAGTCAGAGAGTTCATCGGAGGAAGCTGCTTCGAATAACAGTTGTAAAAAAGTCATCCTGAGCGATAGCGAAGGATCTCAGCACTTGAAAAGCTGAGATTCCTCGTTGACATTCGGAATGACAATGTTGTGGGTATATCTTATAAATAGTAAAGGGATGCAAAGCATCCCATCACGATTGTTCACCTATTGTTGTGCTATAGTTCACCTATCATTAGAAATCATTCATGCTTACTTTTGCTCTTTTCAGGCCTACGCTCAGCGCCAATCCGATACTTACCGTATTGACCAGCATGAATGTTCCTCCGTAGCTTATAAAAGGAAGAGGAATTCCCGTAACTGGCAGAAGCCCCATAGTCATACCTACATTTTCAAATATGTGGAAAAATTGCATTGCGGCAATTCCCGTAACTATCAGTGAACCAAATAAATTAGATGCATTTCTTGCTATTTTTATCAGCCGATAAAACAATATGCCGTACAAGCATAATAAGAGCAAACCGCCTATAAGTCCCAATTCCTCTCCTATTACTGCAAATATAAAGTCTGTTTCCTTAGTCGGAAGATAATTCAATTGGTTTTGGACACCCTTAAACAAACCCCTTCCGTAAATCATCCCTGAACCGATGGCAATTTTTGATTGTATAACATGGTATCCTGTATCCTCTGGGTCTAATTCAGGATAGAAAAATGTAACAATTCTGTCCACACGATAATCCTTTTTAGGTACGTAGTCCTGCATAATATTGTATAATATCATTAAACCGATTATTAACAGTACAAATGCGATTACAAGGACTGCTATTATATATTTTCTGTCAATTCCTGCAACGAATAACATAACTGCAATGAAGAATATAAATACTAAGCTCGTTCCAAGGTCAGGCTGCATCATAATAAGTGCAATAGGAAAAAATGCAAATACTAAGATTTTAATGAGCACTGCGGGATTATTTATACTATCCTTATGGATGTCAATGAACTTAGACACGGATATAATTACACCGAATTTGGCTAATTCCGACGGTTGAAAAACAATGGGACCTATGCTCATCCAACTCCTGACATCACCCCACTCGGAGGCCCTTACTGGATTAATCAATACATAAATAAGGAGGGCTACCGTAATACCGTAAATGGGAAGGTAAAATCCCCCATATATATCATAATCAATAAATAACAATATAAACACTGCAACCATACCTAAAGCAAATGCCGTAATCTGAGTTTTTAAAAACGGCTCACTGCCAAATGTTTTGCTCAATGTAGCGCTGTTAATTACTATAAATCCATACACGCACAAAATTATTGTAGTGAATAATAAAATAAAGTCAAATCTTTTAAGCTTGCTTTCTTTCTTAAACATAGTACACATTCCTTTTAAAATCTATTCATAAAGCGTAATCAGCTAATTATAACATATTTTGAACATTTGCAAAACAAATTTTTGCATAAGCCAAAGATTTACATAGTATTGCACTTATGATATAATAAATACAACAAAGGAGACAAAGACTTAAGTCTTTGTTTGAAAATGTATTTATTGTATCAGTGTGAAGCAAGACGATAAGCGTCTTGCACTTATGATAGAATAAATACATTATTAGAAAGTTGGTAGATGTATGATAATATTAGGCATAGACCCCGGGCTTGCCATTTCAGGATATGGAATAATAAATTACTCGGGCAATAAATTTGAGGTTATAGATTATGGTGCCGTTATAACTGAAAGCTCAGAGGAATTTCCAAAGCGTTTGAAGAAGATTTATGACAGTTATATGAATATATTTGAGGTGTACAAGCCTCAGGCTGTGGCAATAGAGGAACTGTTTTACAACAAAAATACGAAGACTGCAATAGCAATAGCAGAAGCGAGAGGAATACATCTGTTAGCTGCGGAAAATAAAAATATACCTCTTTATGAATATACGCCTCTTCAGGTTAAGCAGGGTATTGTAGGATACGGCAGGGCGGAAAAAAAGCAAATTCAGGAAATGGTTAAAGTTATACTAAAGCTGGAAAAGATACCTAAGCCTGACGATGTGGCCGATGGCCTGGCGTTAGCAATATGTCATGCTCATTCGTTAAAATTTGCAGACAGCTTTAAAATTATTAAATATTAACGATTAGATTTGGAGGAAAAATGATCAGCTACATCAAAGGTACGGTTGTAAAAAAGGGCTTAGATTACATAGTGATAGATAACAATGATATGGGTTATTTCGTTAACACCTCGCTTTCAAGCTTAAACAAGCTTTGTGAAGGAGAAAAAGCAACCATTCTTACATACATGCATATAAGAGAAGATGTTTTAGCTCTTTACGGATTTCTAACATCAGATGAAATAGAATTGTTTAAAAAATTAATATCTGTTAACGGAATCGGTCCAAAGGCAGGACTTTCTGTACTGTCTACGTATGAAACAAATACTGTTAAGGAAATTATACTAAAAGAAGATGTAACAAGGATGTCCAAGGTTCCGGGTATAGGTAAAAAAACTGCAAGTAAGGTTATCCTTGAATTAAGAGATAAGGTTGGAGCTATAGATGGAATCGTCAGCGACACTGAAGGAACAGGAATTTTCCAGGCTGAATGTGAGTCGTCTGATATATTGAGTGCTTTGGTCGGCTTAGGATTTAATTCTTATGAAGCTAAAAAAGTATTGGACAAAATAGATGTTGAAGGAAAAAGTGAAAACGAAATTATTAAAGAGGCGTTAAAAAATATAAATAGGCAGGTATGATATGTTTGACAGAGAAAATGAAATTGTAGCCGGTACTGTTAATAACGGTGAAGAGGAATTGGAGCTCAGCTTAAGACCCCAGAAATTATCTCAATATATCGGTCAAAACAAGGTAAAGGAGGTTTTGAATATCTTTATTGAATCAGCAAAGCTTAGAAATCAACCTCTTGACCACGTACTCTTATCAGGACCTCCGGGACTTGGCAAAACTACTCTTGCCAATATTATTTCTAATGAAATGAATGTAAATATACGTGTGACATCAGGACCTGCTATAGAAAGACCCGGTGACTTGGCTGCCATATTGACTAATTTAAATGAAAATGACGTTCTTTTCATTGATGAAATACATAGATTAAACAAAAATGTTGAGGAAGTTTTATATCCTGCATTGGAGGATTTTGCACTGGATATTATTATCGGAAAGGGCCCTTCTGCAAGGTCAATAAGATTGGATTTACCGAAATTTACTTTAATAGGAGCAACAACAAAGTCAGGAATGCTGGCGTCACCTTTACGGGACAGATTCGGAGTATTGTGCAATCTGGATTTTTATGATGCAAAAGATTTAAAAGAAATAGTTGTGAGATCTGCAGGTATTATTAATATTGAAATTGATGATAAGGGTGCGGAAGAAATTTCAAGGCGTTCAAGAGGAACACCAAGAATAGCAAACAGGCTTTTAAAGCGTGTGAGAGATTATGCCATAGTGAAAAGCGATGGAATAATTGATACGGTCACAGCTGATCTGGCTCTGAGAATGCTTGAAATAGACCAAATGGGTCTGGATAAGCTCGACAGGAGGATACTGAATACAATTATCGATTTTTATAAAGGCGGACCTGTGGGGCTCGATACATTAGCAGCCTCCATAGGTGAAGAAAAGGGAACTATAGAGGATGTTTATGAACCTTATTTGCTGCAAATCGGTTATTTGAACAGGACACCCAGAGGCAGGGTAGTGACGGAATTGGGATACAGGCACGTTAATAAAATCAGACAAAATGACGGACAACTTTCTTTTGATTCAGGGGAGGAATTGTAATGACAAAGCTATGTAAAAGAATAACATTATTTTCAATTTTAATAGTTTTTTTGTTAACAACAGTATGTTACGGTGCAACAGGAACCGAATATGTGAAAGTCAGAATAAGGTATCCGAGAGTTAGTAATGAACAAGCAGCCCTAAAAGGCTATGGAAGCATATCTGTTTATGAAATAAATGAATATCCTGAAGAGCTTTTTAATCTGAACAGCAATCAGGTAAATGTACAATTGGATTCCTATAAATATTATCACATTGAATTAAGTGATTATTACAACTCCTATGAAAAGGCATTAAGCTATGCTGAAGAATTTGAGGATATTTTTGGAGATGAGTTTTATCCATACTATGACGGAGAAAGCTTCAGAGTATATGCGGGATTTTATTCGAGCAGGAATGATGCAGGCTCTTTGTTGAATCAATTGAACAAGAATGGATACGATGCGGAAGCAGTGAATATGGGATACAAGGGTATAGTTGTGTACAATGAAAAAAATAAGCCGGTTTTAATGTTTGACAATAGCACCAATCTGCACTTTACATCCTATTACGACAAAGAGTCAATTGACATGATAATGATTGATAACAGACCGTACAGAGGATACATGGGATTTAAAATAATTGAAGAAAGGCTTGTATCAATCAATTTTGTTGATTTGGAAAGCTATTTGTACGGTGTCGTACCTAATGAAATATCGGCTTCCTGGGGAATGGAAAGCTTGAAAGCTCAGGCTGTGGCAGCAAGAACATACGCTATATACAATAAAAGTCCAAGAGCCCTGTACGATATGGATGATAATCAGAATTCTCAGGTTTACAGAGGATACAATTCGGAAAAAGAATCAACGGATAAAGCAGTTGATGAAACAAGGGGTGAAATGATTTATTACGATGATAAATTGATTCAGGCATTTTATCATTCAACCAGCGGCGGCAGCACCGAAAGTACTGAAAATGTTTGGTTTGAGAATTTACCCTATGCTGTAGGGGTAGATGACGGATACAGTGACAGATCCGGCTCTCCATATAATGAATGGCAAAAAAGCTACAGTAAGGAAGAAATAATCAAAAAGCTAAGGGATGATGGCAATGACGTCAGAGAGCTTTATTCGGTGGAAATAACCAAGGTAACTGAAAACAACAGAGTTGTGGAATGTATATTTTCCACTGATATTGGAGAAATTTTATACAAGAAAGAAAATGCAAGGCTGTTATTAGGACTTATGAGCTCATGGTTTGACATAGTAAACGGCAACGTATATTATTTTACTAACGAATTTACATATTTAAATGAAAACAGAACGATTCCTTCAAGGGGAGGAGGAAGCAGCGGCATATTAGATAATATAGTGGATGCAGAAGAGGTCGAGGAAGAGATTGAAGACTTTAAAAGCTTAAGCTCGGGAGGTATTATAGGCAAGACTGTAATATCAGACAGCGGGACGAGCAAAATAACCAAGGACACACTTTCCGTCATATCCTCAAAAGGAATATCAACTCTTAAAACAGATTCATCCTCATACAATTTTGAGGGCAGAGGCTGGGGCCATGGAATTGGCATGAGCCAGTACGGCGCTAAACAAATGGCGGAAGAGGGCTTCAGCTATGATGAAATATTAAAACACTACTTTACCGGAGTAACTATCAGATGACAGAAATAAATTTTAAAACAAGCGATTTTTATTATGAATTACCGGAAGAATTAATAGCACAGACGCCAATAAAGGAAAGAGACCATTCAAGGCTGTTGGTTGTTGATAAAAAAACAGGAGAAATTGAACACAAGCATTTTTATGATATTGTTGATTACTTTAATGAGGGAGACTGCCTAGTAATAAACGATACAAAGGTATTGCCTGCAAGATTGTTCGGTACCAAAAAGGATACAGGAAGCTTAATTGAAATACTTTTGCTTAAAAGAATCGATGACAGAAGATGGGAAACCTTAGTAAAGCCGGGTAAGAAAGCAAGAACGGGAGCAGAAATAATTTTCAAAGAAAATCTGCTATCAGGAAAAATAGTTGAAGTATACGATGATGGAAACAGAATAATCGAATTTGATTACAATGGTATATTTGAAGAAATATTGGATCAGCTTGGAGAAATGCCCTTGCCGCCTTATATACATGAAAAGCTGGAGGATAAAAACAGATACCAGACAATTTATGCTCGAAATCCCGGTTCCGCTGCGGCTCCTACCGCGGGTCTGCACTTTAACGATGAAGTATTAAAAAGCTTAGAAAAGAAGGGTGTCGATATAGCAAGATTAACACTTCATGTAGGTCTTGGAACCTTCAGACCGGTAAAGGCCGAATTTATATCTGAGCATAAGATGCATTCGGAGTACTATGAGTTGTCCGAGATAGAAGCAAACAAAATAAACAAAGCAAAACAAAGCGGTAAGAGAGTAATTTCTGTCGGCACTACAAGCACAAGGACGCTGGAAACCATAGGAGATGAAAATGGACTGGTAAGACATAAAAAAGGTTGGACCGATATATTTATATTTCCCGGCTACAAATACAGGGTGGTGGATTCATTAATAACTAATTTCCATTTGCCTGAATCTACATTAATTATGCTGGTAAGTGCTTTGGCAGGAAAAGAGAATATTATGAAGGCATATAAAACAGCGGTAGAAAATAAATACAGATTCTTCAGCTTCGGCGATGCAATGTTCATAAAATAATTTTAGTGGGTGAGAAATGTTTAAATATGAGTTAATAAAGGAATCAAAGGAATGTAAGGCACGTCTGGGTAAAATTTATACCAATCACGGAGTTATAGAAACTCCTATATTCATGCCGGTTGGTACAAAGGCTACGGTTAAGGCAATGACGCCGGAGGAATTAAAAGATTTAGAAGCGCAAATAATATTGGGAAACACATATCATTTATATTTAAGACCGGGTCACGACCTCATAAAGGAAGCAGGGGGACTTCATAAATTTATGAACTGGGATAGGCCGATTTTAACCGACAGCGGGGGATTTCAGGTTTTCAGCTTAGGACCCTTAAGAAAAATAACAGAAGAAGGCGTTGAGTTCCGTTCTCACATAGATGGTTCCAAACACTTTATAAGTCCCGAAAAATCTATGGAAATTCAAAACTACTTAGGCTCGGACATAATGATGGCATTTGATGAATGTGCACCATATCCTGCTTCTTATGAGTATGTAGAAAAATCTATGCAGCGTACGACGAGATGGGCTAAGAGATGCAAGGATTATCACAAAAACACGGATAATCAGGCACTGTTTGGAATAGTCCAGGGAGGTATGTATAAGGATTTAAGAATAGAAAGTGCCAAGCAAATTACTGACCTTGATTTTCCCGGTTATGCTGTCGGAGGATTGAGTGTCGGAGAACCACGAGATTTGATGTGTGAGGTAATGGATTACACAGTTGATTATTTACCGAAAGATAAGCCAAGATACCTGATGGGGGTGGGAAGTCCGGACTATCTCTTTGAAGCTGTTGAGAGAGGTATAGACATGGCTGACTGTGTCTTACCGACAAGGATGGCGAGACACGGTGCCTTTATGACGAGTAAGGGTCAGCTTGCAATTAAAAATGCAAAGTACAAACGTGACTTTAAGCCAATCGATGAAAACTGCGGCTGCTATGCATGCAGAAATTATTCAAGAGCTTATATGAGACATTTATTTGGTGAAAATGAAATCCTCGGCGCACGTCTAGCTTCAATACATAATTTATTTTTCTTGATTAATTTGATGAAACGTATTAGAATAAGTATAATGGAAGATAATTTCATGAATTTCAAAAAAGAATTTTATGAGAATTATGGATATTAATTAATTACATAGGAGGAAATATGCCAGAGCAAGGTTCACAATTCAGCGGAATTATAATGATGGTCGTATTGTTTGGATTGATGTATTTCATGATGATAAGACCACAGAAGAAAAAAGACAAACAAATTAAAGAAATGAGAAACAGTTTAACACTTGGTGATGAAGTTATAACAATAGGCGGAATTCACGGTAAAATTGTTAAAGTTAATGACGAAGTAGTAACGTTGGAAATGTCTCACGCAAAACAGAGAATAGAATTTTCTAAATGGGCAATCGGATCGGTTGATAAAAAAGGAAAAGAAAAGGCAGCAGAAGTTAAAGATGTTGAAGAAGAAACTTCAGCAGATGAAGATAAAGACAATTAATAAAAAATTAAATTACTGTTGACATATGAATTTTATGGTAGTATAATCAGGTAATTTAATGAGGTGTATTATGAAAAATATATGTTTATGGATACAATTACATCATCATCATAGGTACAGGGTTTGTAAGTGATCGAAAATTAATTTTCAATTCACAGCTACAAGCTCTATTAGTCGTATTTTAGAGAGACTTGTATCTGTGGTATATAAAGAGATCAAAACCATCTGATATAGGTCAGATGGTTTTTTTATTGGGAGGTAGTTATGAAGTTTTTAAATATCGAAGACGAAATGAAGTATTTTCAAAAAATGTTTGTACTGAGAAGGGAAATTGAAGATTTTCTTTTTGAAGAAGGATACATAAACATTGAGCCGTCTATTTTTGAGGGGTATGATGAATTTATCGAAATTAATTCAAGAATAAACAAAAAATCAACCGTAAAGGTATTGGACAACAACTCAGAAATTTTAATATTGACGCCGGACATAACCACAGGAATAGTAAATAAATTTCTTCCCAGATGGGAATACGGCCAAAAGCTGAAGATTTTCTATTATGGCAAGACCTACAAGCATAATGGTACAGGCATTAAGGAAAACAGAGAAATGGGCGTTGAAATAATCGGTGAAAAAAATTCAAATACAGATCAGTACATTCTGAGTGCGGCAAGACGCATAATAAGCAGGTACAGCGATGAATATTTGCTGGAAATAGGAAACAGTAAGTTTTTAAAGGGCATAATGCAGTCATGCTCCTTTAACAAGGAAAATTATGACAATGTTATGGAGCTTTTATATTCCAAGAACAGACAGGAATTAAAGGAATATTTGTCCGGGCTGCCCTTCAGAGATGTTATGAGTACCTTGTTAAATATTTTAGACTTAGAAGGAACCTTTGACGAAATTATGGAGCAGCTGGACGGCTTGTATTTAAATGACCTGATGAAGCAGGGAATAGAAGAACTGAGACAGATTGATAATGAAATGAAAAATACAGACCACAGAGTTTCTTATGATTTGTCCATGGTTTCAGAGCTCAGTTATTATGATGGAATAATATTGAGAGGATATATTAAAGGATCTAATAAGGAAATTATAAGAGGCGGAAGGTATGACTCCTTTACGAAGCAATATGGACAAAACATACCTGCAATCGGGTTTAAGGTGGAGCTCGACGAACTGATTAAAGTTTTATACAAGGAGGAGCAGAAATGAGCCTGACTATAGCAATTCCAAAGGGAAGATTAGGAACACAGGCAATACAGATGTTTAAGGCAGGGGGCATAGGAGAATCAATAGATGAAAAGTCAAGAAAGCTTGTTTTTAAGGATGAGGATATAAACATCAGCTTCATTTTACTTAAAAATTCCGATGTTATCACTTATATTGAAAACGGAATTGCCGACATAGGCATTTCCGGAAAGGACATGATAATGGAAAAAGGGGCTGACATTTTTGAATTATACCAGATGAACATAGGCAGATGTAAAATGTCTGTGGCGGGAATTAAGGGTAAAAAGGTGTTCAAGGATGACACCATCATGAGAGTGGCAACCAAATTTCCGGAAATAACAAAAAAATACTTTGACAGCAGGGGACAAAGGATAAATATAATCAAGCTGAACGGCTCAATAGAGCTTGCCCCCATATTGGGGCTTTCGGATGTGATAGTCGACATTGTTGAAACAGGAAATACTTTAAAAGCCAACGGCCTTGAAGTTTTTGAGGATATGTATCACATAAGCGCAATGATGATTTCAAACAGAATAAGCTATAAATTCAAAAGGAAAGAAATAAAAAAAATCGTAGAATTGATAAGAGGTGAGGACGAAGATGGTCAGGATAATTAAAGATAACGGTGCAGAGGAATTTTTAGATGCCGTAAAGAAACGAAACAGTGAGGATTATAACAATGTTTATGATGCGGTAGACAGAGTACTGGATGCTGTACGAATAAACAAGGATGCTGCAGTGAGAAAATATACATACGAATTTGACAATGTTAATCTTGAAAATCTTCAGGTTACGGAAAATGAAATAGAACAGGCTTTCAAAACCATTGATCCGGAGCTTCTTGAAACCATAAAAAAAGCAAAGGAAAATATTGAAGCCTTTCACATTAAGCAAAAAAGAAACGGATATAAGTTTAAGCCTGAGGGAAAGGACATATTGCTGGGACAGCTTATCAATCCTATTGAAAAGGCAGGAATATATGTGCCCGGAGGCAAGGCAGCCTATCCGTCAACCGTGTTGATGAACGCCATACCTGCCAAAATTGCGGGAGTAAATGAAATAATTATGATTACGCCTCCCCAGCCGGACGGAAGCATTAAGGATTCCATACTGGTTGCTGCATCATTGTCGGGAGTTGATAAAATATTCAAGGTGGGAGGTGCTCAGGGAATAGGCGCACTTGCTTACGGCACCGAATCAATTCCCAAAGTGTACAAAATAACGGGACCGGGAAACATTTACGTGGCAGCAGCAAAAAGGAGAGTTTCAGGCTTTGTGGGTATAGACATGATTGCCGGACCAAGTGAAATATTAATAATTGCGGATGAATTTGCCAATTCGGCTTACATTGCCGCAGACATGATTTCTCAGGCAGAGCACGATGAAATGGCAGCATCAATTTTGGTTACAAATTCATGTACCGTGGCTAAAAAGGTTCAGGCTGAGCTTGAGAAGCAGTTAAGTAAGCTTGAACGCAGGGAAATCATAGTAAAATCCCTTGAAAATCAAGGTGCTATAATAGTAACAGATTCATTGAGTCAATGCGTTGAACTGTCAAATGAAATAGCTCCAGAGCATCTGGAACTTCTGACGGCAAATTCCTTTGAGCTTTATAAAAGCATAAAAAATGCCGGAGCAATATTTATGGGAGAATACAGCCCTGAGCCTGTGGGTGATTACTTTGCGGGACCAAATCACACACTTCCCACAAGCTCTACAGCTAAATTTTCCTCGGCTCTGTCGGTTGATGACTTTATAAAAAAGACATCACTGATTTATTACAGCAAGGAAGCACTTAAGGAAAGTGCCGATGACATAATCAGATTTGCCGAAAATGAGGGCTTAAACGGTCATGCCAATGCAGTCAGAATACGTAAGCAGGAGTGGACACAAAATATATCTAACGGAGAACTACAATGATTAAATTAAAACCAAGTGTGGAAAGGCTTCAGGCATACTTTGTAAACGACATACCCTACAGAGTGAAGCTTGATGCCAACGAAGGAAGTAATTATTTATTAACAGAAGGATTTAAAATGGAAAGCTTCAGTCCAAATTTATATCCTGACAGTGACTCGGTGGTATTAAGAAAGAAAATGGCAGCATACTACGGCTGCAGTCCGGATAACATCATGGTTGGAAACGGCTCCAGTGAAATGATAAACATGGTAATCAATGCTTATTGCGAAAAAGATGACAGGGTTATGAGCTTCGTGCCCTCCTTCAGCATGTATCAGACATACTGTGATTTATGCGGTGCAGAATATGTAGGTATTGAGACAGAAAATGATTTCTCTCAGAATATGGATAAATTAATAAAGGCTGTCAAGGAGCAAAAACCTAAGGTTGTAATAGTATGCACTCCCAATAATCCCACAGGCTTCGTTACTCCCAGAGAGGATATAATAGGTCTGCTGGAAAGTACGGAGGATTCACTTGTTATTCTGGACGAGGCATATATTGATTTTTCAGAGGGGTCAACCATTGAACTCATAAATACATATGAAAATCTGGTGGTTATGAGGACATTGTCAAAGGCATTCGGTCTTGCGGGACTCCGAGTGGGTGCGTTGATTGCAAAGGAAGAGACTGTGAGGTACATATGGAAGGTTAAAGTGCCTTACAACATAAATGTGTTGTCCCAATATGCCGCAGAGCAGGCACTTGAAAATAAGGACAGAGTAAATGCATATATAAGCAGTGTTAAATCACTCAGAAGCGAGCTTGCTGAAAATCTTGAGATCTTAGGCTTTAAGATATATCCTTCCGGTGCAAATTTTCTTTTCGTACAATCACCTGTGGATAATCTATACGAAAAGCTGATGGAAAAAGGAGTGCTTATAAGAAAAATAAGCTATAAGGGAGTTGCCTATAATCGTATAACCGTGGGAACAAAAGAAGAAAATGAAATATTGATAAATGAAATTAAAAAAATTAATGGGGAAGATATATGAGAAAAAGTACGATAACGCGAAAGACTAATGAAACCGAAATAAATGTTGAGCTTAATATTGACGGCAGCGGTATAACAGAAATAGATACGGGTATAGGATTTTTAAATCACATGCTTGAGCTGCTTGGATTTCACGCAGGTCTTGATTTGAAAATCAAATGTGCCGGTGATCTGGATGTGGATACTCACCACACCTCAGAGGACATTGGCATTGCCCTTGGTCAGTCATTCAGAGAGGCATTGGGAGATAAAAAAGGAATCGAAAGATACGGATTCATGCTTCTCCCCATGGATGAAACATTGGCGAGAGTGGCACTGGACTTTTCCGGCAGACCTCATCTTGCTTACAAGGTTGATTTGAAAAGAGATATGATCGGCAGCATGGCAGCTGAAGATTTTAAAGAATTTTTTAACGGCTTTGTAAATAATTCATTGTGCACTCTTCACATGGAGGTTTTGTACGGAGAAAATGATCATCACAAAATAGAAGCGGTATTCAAGGGCTTCGGAAGAGCATTAAGAACAGCGGTCAGAATAACCTCGGACAATCTGCAGTCAACAAAGGGGGTTCTGTAATGCACGTAATAATTGATTATGGCATGGGAAATTTAGCATCCGTTCAAAGAGCATTTGAAAAGCTGGACGTAAATGTTAAGATAAGCAATAAGGAAGAGGACCTGAGAAATGCAAAATCCCTCATACTTCCGGGAGTGGGAGCCTTCAGAGATGCAATCGGGCTTCTGAATGAATCGGGGCTGAGCTCCGTTATAAAAGAAGAGGTTTCCAAGGGCAAAAATATTATAGGTATATGTCTCGGCATGCAGCTTTTGTATGAAAAAGGATATGAGTACGGAGAATATGACGGTCTCGGGTTAATAAAGGGAAGCATCGAATACCTGGATATAGAGCTTAAGGTTCCTCACATGGGATGGAACAACCTTAAATTTAATAAGCAGGACCCCATATTGAAATATATAAATGAGGATGAATTTGTGTACTTTGTTCATTCCTACTATGCGGTTTCTGATAATTCAGAGGTGCTGGCTTATTCGGAATACGGAAAAAAGATTCCTGCAATTGTGAGAAACGAAAATGTATACGGAATTCAGTTTCATCCGGAGAAAAGCGGCGATGTTGGGCTGAACATTTTAAGAGCGTATAAAGAGATTATGGAAAAATAGCAAGTGAAGGGAGAAAAAATGATACTATTTCCTGCAATAGACATAAAGGACAATCAATGTGTGAGACTTACACAGGGTAAATTCGATCAGGTGAATGTGTATTCGGCAGACCCTGTTGAAATGGCAAAGAAATGGGAGTCCATGGGAGCTCGATATCTCCATGTGGTTGATCTTGACGGAGCAAAAAGCGAAGGCTTTCAAAATAAAAAATCCATAGAAAAAATAATAAAATCAATAAAAATACCCGTGCAGATAGGCGGAGGCATAAGAAACGAAGAACGGATAAAGGAACTGCTGAATGCAGGTGCACAAAGAGTTATAGTGGGCACCATGGCAATAGAGCAGCAGGAGCTTCTGACCGAGCTTGCGGCAGTGTACAAGGAGCATCTGGCAGTTTCAATCGATGCGTTAAACGGAAAGGTAGCCACAAGAGGATGGCAGGATGTTGCGGATGTTGATTCGATAGATTTATGTAAGCTTTTAGAATCAATCGGCATAAAGCATGTTGTGTATACGGATATTTCAAAGGACGGAATGCTTTCCGGTCCCAATTTCCACATATATGAGGAATTGTCGCAAAAAACGGGAATCAATATAATTGCTTCAGGAGGGGTTACGACACTTGATGATATCAGAAAGCTAAACAGCATGAATTTGTACGGTGCAATAATAGGAAAGGCACTGTATGACAACAGACTGGATTTTAAGGAAGCACTGAGAGAGATAAATTAAATAAAGGTGATGGAGGTAATTATGCTTGCACGAAGAATCATACCATGTCTCGATGTCAGAAACGGACGTGTTGTAAAGGGAACAAAATTTGAGGATATACAGGATGTTAACGATCCTGTGGTGTTAGGGAAGTTTTATTCGGACTCGGGAGCAGACGAGCTTGTGTTTTATGATATAACCGCTTCAAATGAAGAGAGAAAGACATCATTGGAGTTTGTCAAAAGGGTTGCTCATGAAATAAACATACCATTTTGTGTGGGAGGCGGAGTTTCAACCCTGGAGGATTTTAAGTATATTTTAAGAAGCGGTGCAGACAAGGTTTCTGTCAACTCATCAGCTGTTAAAAATCCAAATCTCATAAAGCAGGCTTCGGAACGATTTGGAAATCAATGTGTGGTACTGTCCATAGATGCAAAAAAAAATGAAAATGAATCCTGGGATGTATATGTGAAGGGCGGAAGAGAAAATACCCGTATGGATGCCGTAGAATGGGCCGTAAGAGGCGTTGAACTGGGGGCAGGAGAAATAGTTGTCAACAGCATTGATGAAGACGGTATGAAAAACGGCTATGATATTGAGCTTCTGAAAAAAATAACACAATCTGTAAATGTACCCGTTATAGCGTCAGGTGGTGCGGGGAAAATGGAGCATTTTCTGGATGCGGTAAAATATGAGGATGCTGACGGCATTTTAGCCGCTTCAGTGTTTCATTTCAATGAAATCGGAATAATGGATTTAAAAAAATACTTAAAAGACAATGGCGTAAGCGTCAGATTATAGAGGAGTAAAATGGAAGTAAAACAATTTATAGACAATATCAGATTTGATGATAAGGGACTGGTTGCAGCCGTAGCTCAGGATTACAAAACCAATGAGGTACTGATGGTTGCTTATATGAACAAAGAATCAGTTGAAATAACCCTGAATGAAAAAAGAGCGTGCTATTTTTCAAGGAGCAGGAACTGCCTTTGGAGAAAGGGGGACACATCGGGACATGTGCAGCATTTAAAAGGCATGTATTATGACTGTGACGGAGATGCAATTCTCATGAAGGTGGAGCAGACAGGAGCAGCCTGTCACACAGGAGCATATTCCTGCTTTTTCAACAAAGTGTACGAGGATGGAGTAACAGACCAGTCTGTAATAAACAAGGTATACAATCAGATTATCAACAGACGGGATAATCCGCAGGAAGGATCATACACAAATTATTTGTTTGACAAGGGTCTGGATAAAATTCTGAAAAAGGTGGGAGAAGAAACAAGCGAGGTAATCATCGGAGCAAAAAATAAAAACAAGGAAGAGCTTGTTTATGAAATGTGTGATCTTGTATATCACTCCCTGGTACTTATGGTTAACGAAGGTGTAACCATTGACGATTTGAAAAAGGAATTAACTAAACGACACAAATAAAATTGATAGATGGAGGCGGCATGCAAAATTTACATACTCATACCCTTTACTGTGACGGGAAAAACAGTACGGAGGAAATGATACAGGCAGCCATAAAACGAGGCTTTGATGCTATAGGAATTTCAACCCATGGACCCGTACCCTTTGCAAGTGACTGGAACATACAAAAGGAAAATATCGAAGCATATATAGAAGAAGTGAATTTATTAAAGGAAAAATACAAAAATGAAATTAAAGTATATCTGGGAATGGAGATGGATTATATTCCGGGCGCAGGCTTTGATGAAGAGGTTAAAGCTCTCATAAACAGACTTGATTATTACATCGGCTCCGTCCATTATCTGGGCAAATTAAATGACGGTACGATGTGGACAATTGATTACAACATGGATGAATTAAGCCGTGGAATCAATGAATCCTACAATAGAAACATACGATACGCCGTAGAGGCATACTACAATTTAGTTGCAGAGATGGCAATAAATTACGAGCCCCCCATCATCGGGCATATTGATCTGATTAAAAAGCTCAACAGAAACAACATATTGTTTGATGAAAATGAAGCATGGTACAGACAATGCATCGAAAGGTGTCTCAATATAATCAGATACACAAGCTCGGCCATAGAAATAAACACAGGCGGCATGGCACGGGGATACACAGAGGAACAATACCCCTCAACCTTTATATTAAAATCCATAGAAGAAAAAAATATCCCCGTCATCATCAATTCAGATGCCCACACAGCTGACGGAATTGACTACAAGCTAAAAGAAATGTACGAATTAGTCAGCGGCTTAGACATAAAAATATGTTTATAGACATTATTTTTGATGGTATAATACATATATCTAATATGTGTAAGGGGGGATGAGCCATGTTAATGATGTATCTTTCTATGCTGGATACGGAAGAAGACAAAAATATATTTGAAGAATTTCACAATGAATACGCTCCGTTAATGTACAAAATAGCATACGGAATATTAAGGGACAGTAAATTAGCAGAGGATGCGGTACAGGAAGGCTTCATACGTGCCATAAAATATTTTGAAAGTTTTCCTAAAAAAAAGTGTCCACAAACACGAAATAAATTCGTTAATATGGTTAGGTGTGCAGCTTTTGATATTTACAGAAAGAGAAAAGGACAGCAAGCTGATTCATACGATGAGTTAGAAGAAACAATAGCCGATGAGTTTGCTGTTACAGATGACATGTTTGAGGGTATGGAATTTGAACGTTGTCTTTTTATGCTTCCTAAATCTTACTATATTATCCTGTCCTTAAAACATGATGACGGATATTCATATAAAGAAATAGCCGGTATATTAAACATAACCGAAGAAAATGTTAAAAAGAGACTTATGCGTGCAAGAAAGAAGTTAAAGGAAATAATAAATGAGCAGGAGGCAAAAATTTAATGAGAAATATCACAGACGAAGAATTAGATATATTGCTGACTGAGCATATGCCAAAAGCCAACAAGCTGTTGAACCAACTTGAAGAAGAAAGAGACAAGGACATTACTTCTCATGTTTTTTCCGAAAGCTATAAGAAAAGAATGAAAAAGATAATAAAGGAATACAGCAGAACTCCTGCACAAATAAAATTTGCAGCCTTTCGCAAATATGCCGCTGCTGCCCTTATTATTTTTATCTTGGCAAACAGCTTCTTGATTATTACGGTAGAAGCATACAGAACACGAGTATTTAAAATAATAACCACCATATACGATACATTTACCTCAATTATAACCGAAACTGATGATGTTCCGTTTAATGAAGCTCCTGAATTTACAGAACCATCATACGTTCCTGATGGGTTTGAAGTTATAAATAACATAAATACTGGTATTACAAGAAAAATTGATTATAAAAACAGAGAAAGAATACTTGTTTATAAACAAAGTGTTCTAACAAGTAGTGAACTTAGAATAGATACTGAAGGTACGGAAATAAAAGAGATAAAAATAGGCAATCATATAATAAATTATGTTTTCAACAAAGGCATGTATAATGCTTATTGGTTTGACAATGAATATAGCTATCTTATAACCGGGGAGATTTCATTCGAAGAGCTGTTAAAAGTTATTGAAAGCGTTGTTCAAAAATAAAAAATTAAAAATTTTTTTTAAAAATTGTGTCCACAAAAGCCACTTGGATTTCGTATATATTTATAGAAACAATATTATACGAAAACAGGAGGCTTTTATTTATGAGAAAAAAATTTATTGCTATGATGATAACGGTTGTTTTACTAACCAACTTATTTGTTGTTACATCAGCAGCGGAAACGGAAGTATTTAAAGGAAATCAAATTATAATATCTCCCATGTATACTTATATTTCAAATGCAGAAGCATTATTGTCAATTAATTCTTCGGGAAAAGCAAAACCAGAGGTTTATGTAACCGGAAACAGTGCGGTAACAAGTATAAAGGCATCAATATTTTTACAGCAATATAGAAACGGAAGCTGGACAACTATTAAAATATGGAATGAAAGCAGTAACTCGAATATATTGAATTTTGTTGATACATACGATGTCTCAAACGGATATGAATATAGAGTGAGAGCAACAGTAACTGCTTATAGCGGGCAGAAATCGGAAAGTACAACTTTGACGAGCAATTCGGTGAGACATTAAAAATATTTATAACATTAAATATATACTGCAATAGGGGTGCATAAACAGAGTAATATGCATAAAGTTAAATATGAACAGATAAAATAAATCTCTCAAAATATGGTGGATTTTCCGTTATATATAAAAACCTTAGAGAGGAGAGTGGAAGTATGATACACATAAGGTCACCAAATAGGTCAAAAGACTCTTTAATACCTCACAATTTGCATACTTAATACCGAAAAAGTACATAAGAGGATATTTCAGAGCCTTGTATGTATAATGTACAATATTCAAGAAAAAATTGCAACATTTTAATTTGTAAATTCAATTCATACAAAAAATAATAAGGAGGATACAAATGAGAAAAATAGTGAGTTTTATACTAATATTTTCGATGATGTTTTCTTTTTCGGCAAGTGCTTATGCCGAGAATAGAAAGAATTCTTTAGTCACTGTAGAGAAAGAAACGCATGAGGATGTGATCAGAATAATAGAACAAGATTCGAGATATCTTGATTATGAAAAATTAACAACAATTGCTGGAGATAATCTGATAGAATCAAAAGATGGCATGTTACAAATACAAATATCAGATATAAAAAAATATTCTGAAGATGCCGGAGTTTCTAAAAGTTTTGCAGAAATATATCTGAGAGAAGCTAATAAGGTGCTTAAACACGTACAAGACCAAGGTTTTACGGTTGATAAACATGGTAATATCATTGACCCATATAAAGTGAATAGGGAAAATGATATAACAATAACAGCGATTGGTGTAGATGAAGAAGGAACCATTGAGATTGATCCCTTCCATGATAGGACATTTTTCGGTAGAGTTAAGACTGAAAAAATGCTAGATAATTTAAGTGTTCAAGCATGGGTATTTACAGGAATAAGTTTAGGTACTGCTTTTAAATGGACCCATTTGAGCTTTATAGCAGCATTATGTGCAGCAGCAACGGCCATAGAAGCGGCTGAAATTACTTCCGCTTTTAGACAAAGTGATTATAAGGGTGTAAGACATGATCATTGGAGAATACCTGCGTCTCCTGATATTGAAGAATGGAACCCTTGGCATAGACAATAACTAATTTTATAAATCAATAGAGGTAGATTATATTTTCTACCTCCTATTCTCTTATCTATATATTCGTAGGAGAGTTGAACAAGAAGAATGATAAAGTATGGCAATAAAAGCTTGCTATGGTATAATATAATTAATAGAGTGTATACGACTTAAAATAGAGGGTATAGTATGAGACTCTCTTTTACCTATTAAAGAATTTCTTAAGGAGGAAGGTTAAATGAGATATATTGGTATTATATTAGCGTTACTTATACTGATACAAGTCATCAGGATATCTTTTTTAAGAGGGAGATATGGAAAGAAAAAAGGTGACTTTATAGCAATGACTTTATTGTTGAGTACATTGCCTTTTATAGTTTTATATTATGTTAATGAAAGCAGGAGTAAGCTTTTTCTGTTGATCATGATATTAGCAGTAATTATAAATTGGGCGTATTCTTTATATGTATTTAAATTCCGTTCAAACAAATAAGTCATCCTATAAATGAGTGCATTTCGGAGATGGATTTTGAGTTCCAATTTCACACATATCAAGGGTGTCAAGGAATGTCAAGGGGACGGACGGTTCTTTTTGGATCAAAGAAAATCAAGTAGAATAGCATTCGAAAAATATTTATAATATTAATATGCAGTCCTCCGAAAATTCAGGAGGACTGCATATAACAGCAATTAGGAGGAGACAAAAATGAATAGAAACAAGTTAAAAAATGTGATTATATTTTCATTGATATTGATGTTTGCATTTTCCGGCGTTCATGTCGTTTACGGAGAAAGCATAGATTACACTGAGCTGGTCATGTCTCTGCCAAAAGATTACAGCCTGACAGACTTTAATTCGGACTACAGTGTCAAAATTAATGGAAAAGACTATGTAATAAAAGGAAGTCCATTCCTTTATAGAAACTTAACTTATATACCTATCAGGGATGTTTCAGAAATATTTAATATTTATGTAACTTTTAATGAAGCAGATAGAACGGTATTGTTGGCAAGCGAAGAAAAAGAAATTATAATATCCCCGAATATGAGTATATACGGAGATATGGGGACTTCAGGCGCCTTAATAAAAACAGTAGATCATACTGCTATTGAGCCAGAGGCGTCATTTATGCTTATAAATGATCGTAGCTATGTTCCCATACGCTTTATAACAGAAACATTTGGGTTCAGCGTGGATTATAACGATGTCAATAAACAGATTGCCATAAAAGGTGAGAGTCAGACCCCCAGAACGAACAGTTTCTATACAGAAGAGCAACAGATGGTCATAGATGCTGTTGCAGCTTATGAATCAAATATGTCCATACAATTCAAAGGAATAACGGATTTTTTAGGTGAAGATAGAGAAATACAAGCTAATGTTAAAAAAGAGCTCACAAAGGATGTTATAACCGAAATAATAACTGTTAAAGAAACCAACGGGAAGCAGTATAAAGCTGTACACAAAGCGATGTTTAACGGAAACAATTCCACAGGAGTTTTTGAAATGTTTCCGACCAGAGGGGACGGTTCTTTTTGGGTCAAATAAAATCAAATAGCATTTGAAAAATATTTATATTTAGTAAGAGCCGGTAGAGAATTACCTCTAGCCGGCTCTGTTTTATTAATATCTGTGTGCTATGCAGTTTTTCCAAACAGATTTTTACCTGCAACAATTATTTCATGTGACAATAACGGAACCATTGATATAAGAATTAAATTACCCCATTCCTTCAGGCTTAACTGGCTTGTTTCAAACACCTCTGTAAGAATAGGAATTTCTGTAACCGCTATCTGAAGAGCCAATCCTATTATAAATGCAGCAATCATTGATTTGTTGTCAAACATCTTCATTTTAAACAAAGATTTGTCGTAGTTTCTCATACCTATGGCGTGGAACAGCTGCGACACTCCCAATGTAGTAAATGCATACGTCTGGGCATGCTCTATGATGCTGTAATCCGCTCCGTTAACTATAAGTGTCTGACCAAGCATCCATTTTATATTTTCGAGAGTTACTGCCATACCTTCCGCATTTAAGTGAATAATCGGTGACCACAGGAATGCTCCTAATGTTAAAGCTGCTATCATAAAACCGTTATATACCGTAAATATCAATCCACCGTGAGCGAATAAGCTTTCATTTGGATCTCTTGGTTTAGCTTTCATTATGTCAGTGTCTTTAGGGTCAACTCCCAGTGCCAATCCAGGTAACGAGTCTGTTATCAGGTTAATCCAAAGAATGTGTATTGATTGAAGCGGTGATGCAAGCCCTGCTGCTATAGCGGAGAACATTGAAATAACTTCTCCAAAGTTGGATGAAAGAAGGAACAAGACTGTTTTCTTAATGTTATGGTAAATTCCTCTTCCTTCAGCAACCGCCTTTTCAATAGTTGCAAAATTATCATCTGTCAACACCATGTCGGCGGCACCCTTAGCAACGTCTGTGCCTGTTATACCCATTGCTACTCCTATATCTGCTGCTTTCAGAGAAGGAGCATCATTTACGCCGTCTCCTGTCATTGAAACTATACTGCCGTTATATTTAAATGCCTTAACGATCATAACCTTGTGTTCGGGAGAAACTCTTGCGAATACCCGCAAATCTCTTACTCTGTCATTTAATTGTTCTTGAGTTAATTCATTTAAATCACTGCCTGTTATACATTGATTTTCGTTTTCGGCAATTCCTAAATCCTTAGCTATGGCTAAAGCAGTATCCTTGTGGTCTCCGGTAATCATTATGGTTGTAATTCCGGCTTGCTCCAGTACCCGAACAGAATCCTTCGCCTCAGGTCTCGGAGGATCGATCATACCTATTAGTCCCACAAATGTAAGATTTTCTTCATTTGCCGTGTCATCATCCTCTTTATATCCTAAAGCTAAAACTCTCAGGGCTCCTCTTGCCATTTCAGAAGCTGCCGTATTAATATCCTCTTTATGCTGATCCGTAATTTCCGTAACTTCACCATTTAAGTATATTTTTGAGCATCTTCCGAGGAGTATGTCCATAGCTCCCTTTGTATAACTCATCACTTTGCTGTCTTCCTTATGAACTGTCGTCATTAATTTACGAGCCGAGTCAAATGACTGCTCATTAATCCTCGGATTAGTTTGCTCCAGACCTTCTCTCGTAACATTGACCAATTTTCCCATATCCAATAATGCAAGCTCTGTCGGGTCACCGATCCTTTCGTTATTAGCCGTTGAAGCATCATTACAAAGTACGAAGCCTTTAACGAAAACAGTATTTTTATCAAATGAAAGCTCTGTAACATCCTTCGTTTGATTATCCAAATAAATTTTTGTAACAGTCATTTTGTTCTGGGTAAGAGTACCTGTTTTGTCTGAACAGACAACGCTGACCGCACCCAGCGTTTCAACTGCCGGAAGCTTTCGCACTATGGTGTTAACCTTAACCATTCTTTGAACACCAAGAGCCAAGACGATTGTTACGACTGCTGTTAAGCCCTCCGGTATCGCCGCAACAGCCAAAGCAATTGCGGTGATAAGCATTTCAATTATATCTCTTCCCTGTAACAATGCCATCCCGAACATAGCCGCTACTATAACTATTGCTACAATTCCAAGAAGCTTGCCAAGATCATTTAATCGTTTCTGCAGCGGAGTTAATTCTTCTACACTTTCATTAAGCATGGATGCAATTTTACCTATTTCCGTATCCATGCCTGTATATACAACGACACCTTCTCCTCTCCCATACGCTACACTTGTTGAAGAATATGCCATATTTATTCTGTCTCCGATACCCATTTCTCCTGCAGCGATGAAGTTCGCATCCTTATCTACAGGAACAGATTCACCTGTCAGCGCAGATTCTTCTACCTTTAAATTTACTGACTGTAATAATCGCAAATCTGCCGGAATTATACGACCGGCTTCTAGTATAACTATGTCACCGGCTACCAATTCGCTTGCGGATATTTCCATAACTTTACCGTTTCGTCGAATCATAGCCGTGGGACTGGAAAGATTTTTTAAAGCTTCCAAAGCTGCTTCAGCTTTTGATTCTTGTACAACTCCTATTACTGCATTAATCACAACAATTGATAAAATTATGACGGCATCGGTTATTTCATGCAGGATGACCGATATAGCTGCTGCAGCAAAAAGTATATAAATCATCGTATCCTTGAGCTGAGCCAAAAACATCTGCAAAATAGTTTTTCTCTGTTTCTCAACCAGAGTATTCGGTCCGTTTTCCTCCAACCGTTTTTTCGCTTCATCCTGAGTCAGTCCATTGCTGGCTTGAACATTTAAATTCAACAATGTATCTTCAGAGCTTTTTTGATAATACATAATTCTCTCCTTTTTATAGTTTTGATTTCACTTACAGTATAAGCAACTGACACCAAATTTCGCATACAGCATAAGCGACCGACACCAAATATAAAATTTGGGTCGTCTGCTTAGTATTCCAAATTTTCTAAAAAAAAAGACTTTTTGTATATCTCTTTTTTTAAAAAATCAAAGATATACTAAAAGTCTTGTTACCTAAATTACATAATCAGATTTTCAGCCAGAATCCATGATTCCGTGTTGTTGACTGAAAATTTAAAACTACTCCCTCTTAGTATGTTTACTTTAGCAAACCTAAATTGAAATGTCAAGAAATTTTATAACTAAATAGGGAAGTTTTGTCTTTAAAAGTTCTTTTTTACTTGATTTTGAATAAGATTTAATGAAAACAAAAAATGGAGGATAATTATGAATATAGTTAAATTGCTTAAATATTCACTGTACCTGCTTATAATGATACTTGTTGTATTCTTTTTTATAACAATATATATGTACTTTTTTTCAAAACAGCCCGCAGCAGAAATCAGTTACAGTATAGCAGTACCCCTTTGCATATTTATCGTGTCATTACTGTATGCTAAAAGTGTACATGAAAGAGGTTTAATAAGAGGAATTGAAATTTGGATTGTGTATTTTGCATTGGTTCTTTTAATGAAGGTAATTTTCAGTTATCCCGGTGAAATCAGTATTGTGAGACAATTATTATATCTTCCCGTAGCCATTGTGGGAGGGATTTTAGGAGTTAATACTAAGTTGAAAATACCAAAAAGATAAAACTAAAAAAAAATACTTTAAAATGCTATAAATAAGTGCTATAATTTATGGAGTTCATTAGGGAGGGTTATTATGGTACATATTAAAACACTTAACCAAACAAAGCTTACAGATAATATGAATGTAAAAGGATGCGGAGAATGCCAGACTTCATGTCAATCTGCATGTAAAACTTCTTGTACGGTAGGAAATCAAAAGTGCGAGAATAAATAAATCTGTAGTGGCTGAGCCACTACATTTTATTTGTATACTGGATTTGCAAGTTTATAGCTTGCATTTATTTATTTTATATAATATATACAGAATATTTTCGGAGGAAAAATGATACATTTATTTAAAATGAACGACATGTATTTTGCGGTTGATACAAACAGTGGCTTAGTACATGTAGTTGACGAAATAATTTACGATTTATTAAACGATGACAGCTTCAAATGCGATCATAAGGTTAAGGAACTGGAAAATAAGCATGGCAGGGATATAGTCAGTGAAGCAATATCCGAAATAAATTATCTCATAGTTAATAACATGCTTTATACAGAGGAAACGAATGCGGTAAATAAAATTAAACCGGCAATTAAAGCAATGTGCTTAAACATGACTCATGACTGCAACCTGAGATGCGAATATTGTTTTGCTTCACAAGGAAGCTACAAGGGTGAAAGAGAAATTTTGAGCTATGAAACCGGTAAAAAGGCATTTGATTTTTTAGTTAATAATTCGGGACTCAGAAGAAATTTAGAAGTAGATTTCTTTGGCGGTGAGCCGTTAATGAATTTTGAAACTATCAAAAAGCTTGTGGATTACGGCAGGTCATTAGAAGAAAAACACAATAAGCATTTCAGATTTACAATTACTACAAACGGTGTGCTTTTAGATGACGAAAAAATCGATTATATAAATGAAAATATGGACAATGTTGTTTTAAGCATTGACGGCAGAAAATCTACAAATGACCGTATGCGCAAAACAATCAATGAAAAGGGAAGCTATGAGACAATCGTAAAGAACTTTCAAAATTTTGTTTCTAAAAGAATGGACAAGGATTACTTTGCACGAGGAACATTTACCGCATATAATTTAGATTTTTCAGAGGATGTTAAGCATATCCGCGATTTAGGATTCGATAAAATATCTGTGGAGCCTGTTGTAGCAAGTCCTGAAGAAAAATACGCCTTGAAGGAAGAGCATCTGGAAATTCTTAAGGAAGAATATGAAAAGCTGACTGAGCTTTATCTTGAAAGCAATAAAGAAGAGAATAAAAAGTTTAATTTCTTCCATTTTAATATTGAGCTTGACGGAGGTCCGTGCATCTATAAAAGATCAATTGGTTGCGGAGCGGGAACGGAATATGTTGCCATAACTCCCAACGGAGATATATATCCATGCCATCAGTTTGTGGGACAGGATGAGTTTGTTATAGGAAATGTTGATGAAGGCATTTGCAATGAAGAAATAACAGATAAATTTAAAAATGTATCTGTAAATGAAAAGCCTGTGTGTAAGGATTGCTGGGCTAAGTACTATTGCAGCGGCGGATGTCATGCCAATGCATATAATTTCAACAAGGACTTTAACATACCGTACAGTGTGGGGTGCGAGTTAGAGAAAAAACGTATAGAATGTTCAATATATATTAAGGGCAAATTGTCATAATAATCTAAAATATAGTTTGATAATAAAAAATTGTGGTAAATATATACTATTGTATAGTATAATGTAAACATCAATATTTTAGGAAAATTTATTTAAACAACAGGAGAGGAGTGTAAGTATGCAAATTGGGTTTATAGTAGTATTAATAATAGCAATATTCGTTGCGATCTTTTCTATTCAGAACGGAGATTTAGTCAGCTTGGATTTGTTTCTGGCAAGAGTCGATATGCCTTTAGCCGTAATAATAATGGTATGTATTATTATTGGAGCTGTTTTAGTATTGGCATTAGGTACAACAAGACAATTTAAGAAAAGATCCGAATCAAAGGAACTTAAAAATAAGATCAAAACCCTTGAAAACGACAAGATGCTTGTTGACAAAACCGTTAATGATTTACAGCAGGAAATACAAACATTAACGGAAAAAAACAATGAACTTTTATCAAAAATTTCTGAGCTTGAGGAAAAAACTAAAACACAAAAAGAAACGATTGAAATATTTAGTAATGAAATAAAAGCATTAAAAAATGAATTAGAGTCTAAGGTTGATTCTGATACTATAAACGAAAGCGTCGGCACTGAATTAAACGATGAAAAAAGTGAAGCTGAAAGTGAATGAATATGATCAGAAAGATATTGATGATATAAGTAAAAAATTCAATCTTTCCGACATATCCTCAAGGATATTGTTAAACAGAAATTTAAGAACATTTGATGAGATAGAAGAATTTCTTGACCCGGATTATAAATACTTCGAAAGCGCAGAAAATTATAAAGATTTACAAAAGGGCGCTGATAGAATTTTAGAAGCTGTAAAAAACAGCGAGCATATGGTAGTTTATGGAGATTATGATGTTGACGGAGTTACTTCCATTTGCCAATTCATAATTTTGCTTAAAAAGGCAGGCGCAAGCATAGAATATTATGTTCCCGAAAGAGAAACAGAGGGCTATGGCATAAGCTCAGATTTTATAGGGATGTTAAAAGATAATTCTATAAAAGCAGATTTGATTATAACAGTTGACTGCGGTATAGCTGAAATAGAGAAAATACGTGAAATAAGCAGTTTAAACAAGGATGTTATTATTTTAGATCACCATCAGTGCAAAGAGGAATTGCCTGACGCATATGCTATAATTAATCCAAAACAAAAAGATTGTCCGTCAAAAAATAAGCAGCTTTGTGCTTCCGGACTATCTTTTAAATTTTTGAAGGCTTTAAACAAATATCTGAATGTACAAAATGTAGAAGATATTTTATTGGAGCTTGCGTGCTTAGGAACGATTGCAGATATTGTTGACTTAATAGGGGATAATAGAATTATTGCCAAAAACGGATTAAAAAAGATTAACAATACAAAGCTTATCGGCTTGAAGAAGCTTATGGAGGTAGCCGGAATAAAGGATAAGGAAATTGATTCATTTCATATCGGATTTATTGTGGCACCCAGAATAAATGCTGCAGGCAGAATGGATACGGCTAAAAAAGCCATAAAACTTTTACTTGTTGAGGATGAAAACGAGGCAGAGCTCCTTGCTTTGGAGCTTGAAAGCTTAAATTTATTGAGAAAGAAAGCAGAAAGTGTAATTTTTGAAGAAGCTGTTAAGAAAATAGAAACGGAATTTTTATATAGGAAAAATATAATCGTTGTATATGGAACTGATTGGCATGAGGGAGTACTTGGCATTGTTGCATCAAGGCTTACTGAAAAGTATGAAAGACCGAGTGTTGTTATTTCCGTAAAGGATAATGTAGGAAAGGGCTCTGCAAGGAGCTTGGACTATTTAGATATTTTTGAAAGTTTTAAAGCGGCAGATTCATACTTAGTTAAATATGGCGGTCACAAGCTTGCTGCCGGTTTAACCATACAAGAAGAAAATATAAATGCTTTCTCTAATGAATTAAACAACTACATTCAAGATCAATATGAAGAAATAAACGTAAAGGAAATTTCTGCTGATTCTTATGTATACGTAAAAGATTTAAATATTGATCTGTATAATGAAATATGTAAATTTGAACCATTTGGCGCCGGTAACCACACCCCGCTTCTTGCACTTTCCAAACCGTCCATAAAAAGCATTAAAAAAGTAGGAAAGGACGGAAATCATTTAAGCATTGTGTTAACAGACGGAAGCAACGACATATCGGTCATTGGATTTAATAAAATTAATTTATTGGAAAAAGCCCTTACGAAACCATATGCATATGCAGTTACATTATGTTTAAATGAATTTAACGGAAGAAAATCAATTCAGTTGATTTTACAGAATATAGAAGAAGATGAAGCGTTTGAATATAGTATTGACGAAGAAAAATTAAAGATGATTAATTCAATCATTAATAAAACTAAATCAAAAATAATTAAAACCGATATATTTATGCTTGTTGAAAAGCTAAACAGATTATATAATACTAAAATAACAGCGGAAGAAATTATTTGTATGTTGAAAAAAGCAAACAATATACAGTATGCATTGAAGGAAACTATGCTGTATATAAAAAAATAGAGCTTATCCGGAGGATATAATATGGACTTAAAAGAGAAAATCAGAGTAATTGATGGATTTCCTGCAGAAGGAATCAGTTTTAAGGATATTACAACACTTTTGAAGGATGCTGATGCATTAAAGGATTGTATTAATCAAATGGCGGAAAGATTTAAGGATGTTCATGTTGATATAGTAATAGGACCTGAATCAAGAGGATTTATTTTTGCTACACCTCTTGCCTATTTATTAGGAACAGGTTTTGTACCTGTAAGAAAACCGGGGAAGCTTCCTGCTGAAACAATAAGCTACGAATATAAGCTTGAATATGGAACCGATAAGTTGGAAATCCACAAAGATGCAATCCAGCCGGGTCAGAAGGTATTGATAATAGATGATTTATTAGCTACCGGAGGAACTATGTATGCAGCCGCTAAACTTGTAGAAAAGCTTGGCGGAGAAGTAGTGGGACTTGGTTTTTTAATAGAACTTAACGATTTAAACGGAAGAGAAAAATTAGAAGGATACAAGGTAGAATCATTGATTCAGTATTAACTAAAGTTAATACTGAATCAGTGAACAGTGAACAGTGAACAGTGAACAATGAATAAGCAGATGACCCAAACTTTTGATTTGGTGTCAGTCGCTTATACTGTATGTGAAATAAAAGAAATTGTGCACGGCACAATTTTCATTAACTGTTAGTTGTTCATTGTTAATTGTTCATTATTCATTGTTACAGGAGATAACATGCTTGAAAATTTAATCAATCAAATTGAATCATACAATCCAAATGCAGATATAGCGGTTGTGGCCAAGGCATACAATTATGCGGAAATGGCTCACTCAAATGCACAAACAAGATTTTCCGGTGAAAGATATTTCGTTCACCCTTACCATGTTGCGCTCATTTTAGCCGACTTACACGTTGATGTTCAAACAATTGCAGCCGGACTTCTCCATGATGTAGTTGAGGATACAGGTATAACCGATGATGATATAAAAAGAGAATTCGGCGTAGAAATTGCCAATATGGTTGACGGTGTTACAAAGCTGAGTAAGGTCAAATACAGAAATAAAGAGGAACGTCAGGCTGAATCATTAAGAAAAATGATAATTGCAATGTCAAAGGATATCAGAGTGGTTATCATAAAGCTTGCCGACCGCCTGCATAACATCAGAACCCTTGAGTACATGCCGAAAGAGAAGCAATACCAAAAAGCAATGGAAACCATCGAAATATATGCTCCGATTGCAAATCGTCTCGGTATGGCTTCAATTAAGTGGGAATTAGAGGATTTGAGCTTAAAGTATATAGATCCTGACGGATATGAGGATCTGGTAAGAAAGGTACAGGAAAAAAGCGAGAAACGTAAGGATTATATTGATCATATTATTTCAATTATGTACGAACAACTCAATGAGTCCAATATACCGGCAGATATTAAGGGAAGACCGAAAAGTTTGTATTCAATTTATAAGAAAATGTATTTCAAGCATAAAACATTTGAACAAATATATGATTTAATAGCAGTGAGACTAATTGTTGACAGCATTAAGGATTGTTACGGTGCATTAGGTACTGTTCATACATTATGGAAACCTATACCCGGAAGGTTTAAGGACTATATTGCAATGCCTAAGCCAAATATGTATCAATCGTTGCATACCACGGTTATAGGTCCTCAGGGAGAACCCTTTGAAATACAAATCAGAACATTAGATATGCATAGAACTGCCGAATACGGTATCGCAGCGCATTGGAAATATAAAGAAGGAATTGATGAGCAAGCTCATTATGAGGAAAAATTGAACTGGTTGCGACAAATGCTCGAATGGCAACAGGAAACAAATGATCCTCAGGAGTTTATGGAATCATTAAAAATAGATTTGTATGCCGATGAGGTATTTGTATTTACTCCGAAGGGGGAGGTCGTAAATCTGCCTACAGGTTCAACACCGATAGATTTTGCGTACAGAGTTCACAGTGCTGTGGGTAATAAGTGTGTTGGTGCTAAGGTTAACGGGCGAATCGTTCCGATTGATACAAAACTTAGAACCGGGGATCAGGTAGAAGTTTTAACGTCGCAGCAAAGCAATGGTCCCAGCAGGGATTGGCTTAAAATTGCCGCATCAAGTCAGGCTAAATCGAAAATCAGAAAATTCTTTAAAGAAAGAGATAAAGAATTCAATGTTGAAAAAGGTAAGGAGCTTGTTGAGAGAGAAATCAAGAAACAAGGATTTTTGGTCGGTGATTTGTTAAAGGATGATTGGGTTAAAACAGTTGCCGAAAAATACAGTCTGTACACCGCAAGTAATCTTTATGCGGCGGTTGGTAATGGGGGCATCACCGAAAATCAAATAGTAAACAGATTAAAGCTAATTTATCTTGAAAAAAATAAAGATAAAATAGAGCTTGAAAAAATTGAAAGCCTTGAGAAAAATGTTGCCAATAAAGCACCTTCAAGTATTGAGAAGCATGCTTCAGGTGTTATAATAAAAGGTATAGATAATGTTAAAATTCGCTTTTCCAAGTGCTGCACTCCGGTACCCGGAGATGCAATCGTTGGATATATAACGAGGGGAAGAGGAGTTTCAGTGCACAGAGCCGACTGTACAAATATACATGATTTAAACGATAGCGAAGACCAAAGATTTATAGAGGTTGAATGGGATACGGGTAAGAAGGTAAAATTTGTGAGCGAGCTTCAGATTAAAGCTCTTGACAGACCAAAATTTTTGCAGGATCTTACTAATTTATATTCTGAAGCAAAATTAAATGCCGTATCTTTAAATTTGAGAGTTAATAAAGAGAGAATAGCAATTGTTGATATAGGCTTTGAAATACAGGAAACTAAACAGATAGAAGATTTAATTAAAAAAATTAAAAGATTAGACGGTGTATTGGAAGTTTACAGAAATAAGAAGTAAAAGCATTTTGTCATCCTGAGATTTTTCACTTGAGGTTCAGAATGACAGAGCGGTGTCATCTGTATAGCTTTATTCATAGCAGACAAATAACAGGAGAATAAGAAATGAGAGCAGTTGTGCAACGCGTAAAGCGTGCAAATGTAACGGTTGACAATAAGGTAATCGGTGAAATCAACCATGGTATTTTACTATTGTTAGGCGTTGAAGGCAATGACGATGCAAAGGATTTGGAATATATGTGTGATAAGGTTCCGAATTTAAGAATATTTGAAGATGAAAACGGAAAAATGAATAAGAGCTTGTTGGATGTGGGTGGGAGTTTGCTGATTATATCACAATTCACTCTTCTTGGTGATGCGAGAAAAGGCAGAAGACCAAGTTTCACTGAAGCTGCTCAACCAGACAAAGCAATACCCATGTACACAAAATTTATCAGCAGCATGAAGGAAAAGAACATATTTACTCAAGAGGGTGAATTTGGAGCTGATATGCAGGTTGAATTGGTAAATGACGGACCTGTTACGATACTTTTAGACAGTAAAAAAGGTTTTTAGGAGGAGCTTATGATATTTAAAGGATTTGCAGTTGGTTCATATTATTCTAATTGTTATATAATTGGAAGTGAAATTAGCAGGGAAACGGCAATTATTGATCCAGGTGCGGATTTTAATAAAATTGAAAGTTTGATAGAGGAACTTAAGTTAATCCCTAAAATGATTATTCTTACACATTTTCACGGAGACCACATAGGTGCTGTCTTAGATATTGTTGAAAAATATGGTGCTAAAGTATACATACATAAGGATGACGCCGAATATCTGAAGGATAGCAATATAAATTTTTCCAAACAAATAGTGGGAAAAAATATTTCAATTAAACCTGATGTATTGCTTAATGACGGGGACGTATTGGAGCTTGGAGAATTAAAATTTGAAATTATACATACTCCCGGGCACACTAAGGGAGGAGTTTGTATCAAGGTAGGCAATATAATGATGACAGGTGATACATTGTTTAACAAATCAATAGGCAGGACTGATTTACCCGGAGGATCATACGAAGAATTAATTAAGTCTGTAACAGAAAAAATCTTTAAATATGATGAAGACATCACTATTTATCCCGGTCACAATTCTCCTTCAACGATAAAATCCGAAAAGCTCGGCAATCCATTTTTTAATTAAAGAAAGATGTTAAAATTTTATTTGACAGGGCATAATTTTGAATACGAATCAAGAAATGCCCTACGAGTTTTTGATTTAAATTTACATTATATAATTAAATATTGCAGTGAATTAAACGACATTGATAAAGAAGGCCTATGCTTGGCGTCAATATTGAAAGAAAATGATGACATAATTCTGGCCGAAGCATATTTATATAAAGATGGAGCTTTGTTGTATCATGCTGCTTTTAACAGTGAAGAAATACTTTTAGAAAGCAATAATGAAAAGAAGCTGAAGAAAACCCTTGTTGTAAAAGCAATTCACAATGTGCTGAAGAAACACTATAATGTGGAACCGGATTATGGGATTTTAACAGGTGTAAGAGTGATTAAAATTCTGATTACAGCTAAAAATAATTCGAAAAGCGATGATGAAATAAACCGGATACTCAAAGACACATATGAAATTAAGAACGACAAAATCAAGCTTCTTTGGGAAATATTAAAGATTGAGAGCAAGTATATATCTGCCGAACAAAATACAAAAAATTATAATTTATATGTGAGCATACCATTTTGTCCGTCTAAGTGCAGCTATTGTTCCTTTACTTCCTTTGTAAATACAAAAGAGGATAAAATTAATGTATATTTAAAGAGTCTGATTTATGAAATTGAAAAAACTATTGAGCTTGCTTTAAAGAAAGATATGAATTTAAATACTGTCTATATTGGGGGAGGAACGCCTTCAGTACTTAACGAAGCCCAAATTGATTTAATATTTTCTTCGATAAGTAAATACTATGACTTAACTAAGATTAAAGAAGTTACATTTGAAGCAGGAAGACCAGATACCTTAAGCAGAGAAAAATTAGAATGCTTAAAACGAAACAATGTCAGCAGAATAAGCATCAATCCTCAGACGATGAATGAAAAAACCTTAAACTTAATCGGAAGAAGCCACACGATAGATGATGTAATTCAAAAATATAAGCTTTCAAAAGAAATAGGGTTTGCAATCAATATGGATGTAATATTAGGACTGACAGGTGAAGATGAATCGGATGTCAGAAATACAATAACAGAAATAGTCAAGCTGAAGCCTGAAAATATAACCGTGCACTCGCTGTCATACAAGAAGAAATCGGAGCTTATGAGAGAAACTCAGGAAATGTCGAAGGATTATGATTTAATGGCTAAAATGCATGAGATTGTCAATGAAAAATGCCAATCATCCGGATATGCTCCATACTATATGTACAGACAAAAAAATATTAAAGGTAATTCAGAAAATATCGGATTTACATTGCCTGATAGGGAATGTATTTATAATATGATTATAATTGAGGAATTAGAAACAATACTTGCCTGTGGCTTAGGTGCCTCAAGCAAAATACTTCAGGATAAGGTTAGGCATGAACCGGTCCGGAACTTTAAAAGCTTAGAGGAGTATAACAGCCGTATACACGAAATAATAAATAAAAAAATAGAATTATTATAGATTAAAGGAGAGAAAATGAAAAAAATCAAAGCTTTTTATTTACAAAATTGCCCGCATTGCAAGCGTGCTTTTAAAATGCTTGAAGAATTAAAATCACAAAATTCCAGTTATTCAGAAATTGATATTGAATATATTGAAGAATCTGAAAACGTTCAAGCTGCAAGCGCTCACGATTATTACTACGTACCTACATTCTATGTTGACGGAGTAAAAATACATGAAGGTGTTCCAACCTTGGAAAAATTAGAGGAAGTGCTAAAAAAAGCACTGTAAGAACGTAGATAAAACAGGGACGGTTATTTTGTTTCGCATTTGGAAACAAAAAGAACCGTCCCCGTTTTACGTTTTATCTGTAAATAGCGATTGACAATTTGTCAGTTACGTATTATACTAAATCTATAAGGAGAGTAAAAATGAGAGATGTAAAAGAGCCTGAGGTGCGACGAGCCGAAATTATGGAGGCTGCATTGTTGTTATTCATGGAAAAAGGATATATGAATACTACTACACAGGATATTATTGATAAAGTAAAAATATCACGCGGTTTATTATATTATCACTTCAAGAATAAAGAAGATATTCTTTATTGCATGGTAGAACGGTATTCAGAGCCACTATTACGGAATCTGTCAGCAATTTCTTATGACAAAGATAAATCAGCAATAGAAAAAATTAGGTCCTTCTTGGAGGTTACACTTATTTCCACCGATACTATCACAAACGAGATGGTAGAATTGCAAAAGACAGTTGATCTTGAGCAAAACCGTTATATGATGGACAAATTTTCACATAATTTCATTAGAAAAGTGACGGCATATTTTACTTATATCATTGAGCAGGGTGTTTCGGAAAAGGTCTTTTATGTGGAATACCCTTCGGAAACCGCTTATTTCCTTATGACTGGATATGTGTTCGCTTCTAATGACATGAACGCGTTATATCTGGACGAAGAGAAAGCAAATGGTTATTTCATTGCGTTCAAAACATTGCTGGCACGAGCTTTAGGAACAGATCCATCTATTTTTAACAGCTAATAAACCAATGGCTGATTGTCATTGGTTTTCTTGGCAATCAAACTGACGATTTGTCAGTTTGATAATTTGCTTTTCCGATAGCTATCGGCATTATTTTAAATCACAACTGACAAGTTGTCACTTAAGGAGGCTAAATATGTTAGAAATTAAGAACTTTACCAAATCTTATAACGAGAAGAAAAAGGCCGTTGATGATCTATCTCTTTCAATAGATCCTGGAGATATTTACGGCTTCATTGGAGCAAATGGATCAGGAAAGACAACAACGATTAAAGCTGTGGTAGGTATCCACGATTTTGACAGTGGCAGAATTACAGTTTGTGGTCATTCAATCAAAAAAGAGCCGATTATCTGTAAAAAGATGATGGCGTATATACCCGATAACCCGGACTTGTATGAACATTTAACAGGGTATCAATACATTAACTTTATTTCTGATTTATTTGATATTCCAACTGATGAACGCACGGCAAAAATAGAAAAATACGGGGACCTATTTGAAATGACCGGAAATCTTGGAAATATTATTGCATCTTATTCTCACGGAATGAAGCAGAGGACAGCTATTATATCCGCATTGGTACATTCCCCTAAGCTGTTGGTTTTGGACGAGCCGTTTGTTGGTCTTGACCCTAAAGCGACATTTACACTGAAACAGATAATGCAGGAGTGTGTTTCTGACGGTGGTGCAATTTTCTTTTCTACACATATACTTGATGTTGCAGAAAAACTTTGTAATAAGATTGCCATTATCAAAGGAGGGAAACTTATAGCAAGCGGACCGACAGAAACGGTTAAGGGCAATCAATCTTTGGAGTCTTTCTTTATGGAGGTACAGGATATATGAATAAAACATGGATATTACTTAGAGCGCAAATAATAAATTTTTTCCCTATCAATGAAATTCGAGAGCCGTGGAATAAGAAGCAAAATACGGCTGTTATTATGGGCCTTGGTGTGATAACGCTTATGTTGTTCATCTGCATTTATAATGTCTTAACTGCAAAAATTTTGGTGCAGGTTGGAGAACAAGAATTGATACCCGCTTATATGGTTGCAATATCCAGCTTTGCAATATTTTTTCTGACAATGCTTCGCTCCAATGGCATATTATTTGGCAGCCGTGATATAGATATGCTTTCGTCCTTGCCTGTAGAGGTCGGTGAAGTCATCAGCAGTAAGTTCCTGTTTATGTATTTATTAAACTTTTTGGTTGGCTTTGTCTTTATGGTTCCGGGCGGAATTGTCTGGGTTATAAATGCTGAAACAGATATTTTGCGATTTGCACTCTACTTTGCATCGGTTTTCTTTGTTCCGCTGATACCCATGTGTATGGCATCTTTTATTGGTGTTCTGGTTGTTATGGTTTCATCTTGTTTTAAAAACAGAAATATTCTAGCTTTAGTGTTTTCATTTGCAGCCCTTGGATTAGTTGGATATATAGGAATTTCAGGTACGCATGGTGATAGTGATATGGTCAGTCTTGGAGTTGAGCTTGCGAAACAGATTACC
Source organism: Sedimentibacter hydroxybenzoicus DSM 7310 (assembly GCF_013403245.1). Taxonomy (GTDB): domain Bacteria; phylum Bacillota; class Clostridia; order Tissierellales; family Sedimentibacteraceae; genus Sedimentibacter; species Sedimentibacter hydroxybenzoicus. Next base: position 39,907 of record NZ_JACBNQ010000025.1, read on the forward strand.
GAAATTTATCCATTATCTGAGCTGTTTTTGAAAAACTTTAGTCTTTTAGTGTTAGAAGGTATAGGTACTTTTATCATTCTATCTTCTGTGATTTTTTATTTATTCGTAAAGATAGTATCCAAAAAATATGACTTGTTTAATAAGCTTTTCAACACATCATCAAAATATACCAGATACAAGGGAGTTATCAAACGTCAATCATCATTTGCAACGCTCTATAAAAAAGAATTGGGGCGGTTTTTCAGTTCATACACGGCAGTTTTGAATACAGGGCTTGGAGTGATACTATTATGTGTTTTTAGCATATTGTTGTTAGTTATCTCCCCGCAGAAATTAGGCCTTTATGCGGGGATTGAGGATATGGGCGGTTTTCTCGCCAACTATGCACCTATTGTTATTGCATCAATGCTTTCTTTAAGTTGTCCTGCCGCTTCTTCCATTTCCTTAGAAGGAAAAAATATGTGGATACTGCAAAGCTCTCCTGTGTCAATAAAAATGATTTTGAATAGTAAACTTGCTGTAAATTTGACGTTGCATGCTTTCGGGTATTTCTTTGCTGTAATTGCCGTCATTACACGGTTGAATATGAGCTTAATTCAATTTACCGGCCTTTTAATTATCCCTGTTTGTTATTCTATCTTTATTGGTGTACTTGGTATTTTTCTAAATAAAAAATATCCAAATTATGAGTGGAACAGCGAAATGGTGGTGGTAAAGCAAAGTATCCCGGTTATTATATCCGGCATTATTGGAATGATTGCGGTGGCGGCGCCTATATTACTTAACTGGTTTTTATCCTTTCATATTATGCCGACTCTATGGGGCATGGCAGCTATCTTGATTATTACTGCAAGTATTATGTATCAAAAATCATGTATGTCAAATTACATTTAGTTCTAATAGGGGCGCTGTTATAAAGAAAGCTATCTTGAAAGAATAAGAAAACGGCATAGCCGTTATAGCTACACCGTTTTTCTTATTCCTCACAATGTTCCTTATGTGAGGAGGACATTTGTTCGTCGATTTTAATTTTACACTTCGTGTGAGGATTCTTCTTCATTTTTTTTGTTAAATTTCTTAAGATCCAGGAAATGATTACATCTTTTAGAGTCTGATTCGATTTCCCAATGAATAATCAAAGTTAATGCTGCTCTTAAAACAACTATGGATGCAAGAATTATTAATTCATCAATAGTTCTTATAACCAAGGTTTTGAGTATTTCGGCACCAAGCTTAAATTCCAAAGCCATGGCCAGAGCCTGAGAAAATTCAATCTTAATTGTTTCATCTGAAAAATTAAAAAATCTTATTGCATACCGGCCAAAAGTTTTAAGCGCAGAATAAATTACTATAAAAACACCTATTAATTCCAAAATATGTGCAATATTTGGCACGATAATACTAATTAAATGTTCAAGCATAGTTCCTCCAGAAAATCATTAATTCCATCCATTTTTCATTAAAAAAATTGAAAAAGGGGTTATGTCTGTTAAAAGCTAATTAGTATTATAATCTATAATATCTTCCCTGTCAAAGGTTCCTTTGCAAAACTTGGCATTGTTATTAATGTGTCAATATTGTGCTCTCTCGTCATTGATGTGAATAAACGTAAATCGTCCATTTTTGTCATTCCGAAAGTTAAGGGGGAATCTCATTTTGAAGGGGATATTCCTTATACTCCAAAGACTATCCCTTAACCAAAGGTGTGTCCCCATAAATCTGATAAATGGGGTTAGGACAAATTTTGCTATCGTTCAGTGAGGACGAATTGACAGTAATACGTAAAATACAATTCAATTTCCTAAAATAAATACATAATGTCCACATTTTCTTATATATATAGTATAGGGGTGATGGATATGTTTATATATATAAGAAAAAAAACAATCGGAATTTTGTTAGGCTGTGTAGTTTTAATATTTGCTTGTCTTTTTATTTATGAAGCAATGTTTAACTTTTCTGTTACCGTTTCAACAGAAATTACGAACTGGGGGTTAAGTTTCAGAGAAAATGGGAAACCTCCTGTAGGAAATGCCTCAGCAAGGGCTCTTAAAGAATACAACGCTTACTATGTGGGCAAAGATGATTTGAAAGATATATATTTGACCTTTGATGCGGGATTTGAAAACGGATTTACACCAAGTATACTTGATGTTTTGAAAAAGCATGAGATTAAGGCGGCATTTTTTTTGGTCGGTCATTATTTAGAGGAAGAACCGGAACTGGTAAAACGAATGATTGAAGAAGGTCACATAGTAGGAAACCACACATACAATCATCCGGACATGTCAAAGATATCAGATGTTGAATCCTTTAAAAAAGAGTTAATCTCCTTGGAAGAGCTTTATAAGCAGATAACCGGATTAGATATGCCCAAATATTACAGACCTCCCCAAGGTAAATTCAACGAAGATAATTTAATAATGGCAAAGGATCTAGGTTATAAAACAATATTCTGGAGCTTGGCTTACGTTGACTGGTATAACGATAAGCAACCTACTAAGGAGCATGCCTTCAGTAAACTTTTGCCGCGAACTCACCCTGGGGCAGTAATACTTTTGCACAGTACTTCTAAAACAAATTCGGAAATATTAGATGAGCTCATAACTAAATGGAAGGAAGCCGGCTACCGTTTCAAAACCTTAGACGATTTAACAGAACTACAATAGCTTTGTAAAATAGCCAAGAAATAACATTAAATATCAATTTGCTAACTTTATTGATAATCATTATTTACAAATCATGTAAAACAATATATAATTATATTAGATATAATTTGTAAAAGTTAGAGGTGATACTTTATCAAAGGACATGAGAAAAAAAATAAATTATATATATTTATAATAATTGTATCAATTATTTATGTATTTTTGTCTCTGTATTTAAGAGTAAATAAGAATATATTGGAAATAACTAAAATAGAGATAATCTGGTGGATTTTGTATTTTATAATTATAGTGTCATTCTATATATTCTTTTTATATGATGAAACATGGAAAAAGAAAAAGATTATAAATAGCAAAAAAAAATTCCTAATTACTTATTTTATTTTAGTGCTTATAGCAACGATTATAATGCTTAGAAATACGTTTTTAATATATTAAATAATATAACATTTAATTAGTATAAGGGGTTAGAACCACAAGTAAGATAACAGGGATTTATATTTATATCAATCAAGAAAAGGCTTTTGGCAGACACACCAAAAGCCTTTTCTTGATTGACATTGTTATTATTATAGAGTTATCCATCCATTAGGATTGATTTGGTGCACTGCAACAACTCTCAGATCTGTTGGTAAATTATAAGTGATACCTTCATATGTTATACTCTTATATGTCATTTCTACTCTTATCAAATCATACGTTAAAGGATTGTTTTGTAAAAAATCTTCATAATTCTCAAATTCATAAATTGCATCATCACATAAATCACTAAGGTTGTCCCAGTCGCTAGTTGCAAATAATCCTATTGCAACAAGAGCTCCTATAGCTGGATGTGCAGCAAAACCAAGCATTATACCAACTGCAAGAGCCGCAACTTCAGCTTTTCTATCCTCAGCATTTACTATGTCCCTTGCATCGTCTAGGTCACCTATAAAATCTTGAATACCACTCAAACTAAAGTTTTTTGTTTTTTTTGCCATTATTCATTCTCCTTTTTTATTTTTAAGACTTAATTCCCGGGTTGATTTGTCTTATATATAATATAAACGATTTTTTTTACTTAATTGTAAATCTATTCTGATTTTTTTATATAATTTTTTATTTCATTGACATCATTTTTTATAACCTCTATTATATCAAGCTTATTATTTAAACCAGTAATTATATTATGATAGGATTTTTCTCTATCTTCTTGCTTTGAATCTCTCTTTTCTTGAGCTTTTAAAATATAAAATATTAAAATCATGGATAGAAGTGCCCAGATTCCTTGTGATTTTGCTAATTCATATATATGCTCGTCCATATTAATAGTTTTCCTCCAATTCTTTTTTTAATTTTAAAAATGCTTTTTTTTCTGGAAGTAAATGGTTTGTCTTGATCAGTGTGAGCTTCTTCATAGTAAAGCTTTTTACTATAATAATTTATAGTAGGTTTAAATTTCACATAAAGAATTTCCTTTGCATCGTTATCCCCATTTTTAGCATCCTTTAATATCTCCAATAACCTTTTCATTTGTTTTTACCTCCTATAATATAAGAACGGATTTTTGGTCTAAAAAAGTAAGGGATTTAATGAAAATAGAATGTTAAGAATTATTAATACTTTTATATTGAATATAATTGTTTGATGGTATTAATGATTTAAGTTAAATAAATTTAGTTGATCAATAAAATAATATTTTTACAATTTAGTATTTTTTGTATCATTGTTTTTCGAGTTTCTCCATCATAGGAATCAAAAAATATATCAATCTGTTGTGATTTAACATATTTTAAGTTTTAAATACTCACTTTAGTTTTCATCAAAACCTTTTTAATCTAGTAGACAAGAGCATAATAAATAAACTTAGAGAGATAATTTTTTCTTTTAATTTGTAAGTAATATCATAAGGTTTTTTCCAAAACAGTAGACTACTATTAAAGTTAATTCTTGTTTTGAAAATTTGCATAATCTAACAGTAATATAGCTGATTTTGCAATAAACATGCTTTTTATTTCTACACTTGAATTTCAAGCTGTAATTGCCTTTGTATTTGTTTGCTACATCAAGAACATTTTGTATTTTACCATTATAGATTATATTTTTATTATTTTTATTTCTCTATAGGCGTTCAATAGTTTTATATAATGGGAAAACTCAAAATCATTGTTCTATTGACTTGTACTTGTAAGCTGTGTTAATATCTCTCTATAATTGAAATTTAATCCAAATAATTCAAACTTAGGATGATGATTATCGGAGGATATTATGATAGATATGCAAAAGCAGACAAATAACCACAACACCTTTAAATGGGAAAGCTTAGGCGATATAAAAAAGGGTCGAGGGGATCTGGGAGAAGAAATGCCTGTAATTGTATATCGCCTGATGCAGTATACCATGCTTGATGTACTAAGCAAAGAATACGGAAATGAAACGGCAAATGAGCATTTCCGTAAGGCAGGACATTTGGCAGGTACGGAGTTTGCAAAGAACGTTCTGGATCTGAAGGTTGGATTCAATACTTTTGTTGCAAGACTGCAATGTAAGCTTAAAGAACTGAAAATTGGTATCCTTCGCATGGAAGATTTTAATGAAGATACCGGGGACATTGTTCTCACCGTAAGTGAAGATTTGGACTGCAGCGGGATTCCCATCACAAACGAAAATGTATGTTATTACGACGAAGGTTTTGTTGCGGGCATCCTTGAAGTATACACCGGTAAAAAATACAATGTGCGTGAAATTGATTGCTGGGCGAACGGTGACAGAGTGTGCAGGTTCCGGGGTATAGTCGAATAAGGAAGGTGAAGCATATGGATTCCATTGCAGATGTTTTGCAAGATTATTTGAATAATGTAATATACGATCCTGAACACGCTGTTTTGGACCTACAGAAGCTGCCGGAAGAATTTCAGGAGTTCGGTAAAAATCTTGTGCTTTTTTCTGATTGTGTAATGGAAATGGGCGCGTTAGCCAAGGCTATATCAAAGGGAAATCTGGGAGTTGAATTACCGTCACCCATTAATGAAATGGCTGCCCCACTTAAAGCGCTTCATGCTTCACTTAAGCATCTTACATGGCAGACACAGCAGGTAGCTAAGGGAGACTATCAACAGAGGGTAGACTTTATGGGAGATTTTTCCGAGGCTTTTAATGAAATGGTGGAGCAGCTTGAACAACGGAGACTGAATCTTCTGACGGATATATGCACTGAGCGCGAAAAGCTGAAAGAATTTCAGAATATAGCAAATATTGATACCTTGACCCAATTAAACAATAGGCGTTACGGTATGGAGGTTATGGAGAAGTGGCTTTTGGAAGGCAGAAGCTTTGTTCTGTGCTTCGTTGATATAGATAATCTGAAATTTGTGAATGACTGGTATGGACATGCAGAGGGAGACAAGTACATTACATGTATATCGGATGAAATGAGCGAATTGACACCGGAAGCAGTTATATGCCGCATAGGAGGAGATGAGTTCATGCTGCTGTCTGAAGACTGGAATTCGGAAGTTGCAAAGGAGAAGCTGGAAATATTGCGAAAGAGGTTGATTAACTGTAACTGTGTTTATGAACGCAGCATCAGCTACGGGGTAATCAAAGTAGGGGCGGATAATACGTTAAATGTAAGTGACATTTTAAGTGCGGCTGATGAAAAAATGTATGAATACAAGCGCGCTTATAAATTGCGGCAGAAAAGAAAACCGTGATGTCACAACGGTGAATTTATTGTTTCCACGACAAACGCATGAGTTAAGAAAAAGTAACAAATAAAGAAAAAGCTTTTTTTGGTTGGCAAAAACAGGTATAAT
>NZ_JACBNQ010000026.1 GCF_013403245.1 Sedimentibacter hydroxybenzoicus DSM 7310
GATTGATTTTTCATGTGTCTTTCCTTAATTATTATGAAAACCCGCTAATTTTTAGCGGGTTTGTCAATAACCTGAGGCGCCGGATACCGGCGCCTTTTGGTGTTTAAAAACTTTGCTCTGTTCTGTCAATTATTTCATCCTGCAATGCTTTTTCAAGATTGTTGAAATGATCTGAATAGCCTGCAACTCTTACTATTAAATCCTTGTATTCATCAGGATTTTTTTGAGCATCAATCAATGTACTTCTGTCTACAACGTTAAATTGGATATGGTGTCCCATCATCTGGAAGTAAGCTCTTATTAAAGCTGATACGTTTGCTATTCCTTCTTCTCCCGCGATTGACGACGGTGTAAACTTCTGATTTAAAAGAGTTCCTCCCGTAGAGGTATGGTCCATTTTTGCACAGGACTTAATTACTGCCGTAGGACCATTCCTGTCTGCTCCTTTTTCAGGTGAAATACCGTCGGTAACAGGTTTTTCTTTTAATCTTCCGTTAGCTGAAGCTGTCATAACCGAACCGAAATATATATGGCATGTGGTAGGAAGCATATCTATATGATACGTAGCACCGCATACAGATTTTCTGCCTCTTATTCTGTCTCTGACATTCAAAAACACATCAACCATTATTTCATCGGCATAATCATCGTCGTTCCCGTATTTAGGAGTATGGTTCAATACCAGGTTGTGTATCATTTCATATCCTGCAAAATCAGCTTCCAATGCAGATAATAAATCCTTCATGGTGAATCTGTCTTGCTCATATACGTTATATTTCACAGATGCAAGGCAGTCTGTAATAGTTCCGATACCTACTACCTGAATGTATCTGGTATTATACTTGGATCCACCGGCATTATAATCCCTGCCGCTTTCCTTGCAGCCCGTTGTAAGAACAGACATAAACGGTGTAGGCATGTGTTCGGCGAATATTTTTTCTATTACATTGTTTCCTGTAATTTTTACGTCGATTATATGCTGCAGCTGTTTGTAAAATGCATCTCTAAGCTGTTCATAAGAGGTAAAATCCTCAGGATTTCCGGTTTTTATACTTATTTGCTTGTTTGTGTAGTTATCAAAGCCATTGTTCATCGTAAGCTCAAATATTTTAGGAACATTCAAGTATCCCGTTAAAACGTACGCCTCTCTTCCATGACAGCCCGTTTCAACGCATCCGCTGGAACCGCCGAATCTCGCATCCTCTAATGTCTTGCCTGAATTTAACAGCTCCTGAATCAACTCTTCAGTATTGTAGAACGCGGGTTGACCCCAGCCCTTCCTTGATATTTCAACTGCTCTTCTTAAAAATTCTTCAGGAGTTTTTTCACTTATCTGAACGTTGGAGCTTGGCTGTAACAATCTCATTTCATCCATTGCGTCAAGGATGATGTATGAAACGTCATTTACTCCATCCTCTCCTGTATAAGGATTTATACCTCCTGTATTAAGATTCGCAAAATCAGTGTATGTTCCGCTTTCTTTTAACGTAATACCAACCTTTGGAGGTGCAGGTTGATTGTTGAATTTAATCCACAAGCATTCCATCAATTCTCTTGCTTTATCATAGTCAAGAGTTCCTTCCACAACCTCTTTTTTGTAGAATGGATACAGATATTGGTCAAATTTACCCGGCGAAAAGGCATCCCAAGTATTAACTTCTGTCGTTACACCGATGTGTACGAACCAATACATCTGAATTGCCTGAGCGTATGTTTCCGGTTTATGAGCAGGAACCACATCACAGTTAGATGCAATCCATAAAAGCTCTTCTTTTCTTTCGGTATTTGTTTCTTTTTCTGCTAATTCTCTCGCATAGGCAGCATATCTTTTACCGTAAACCATGACTGCGTCGCAGGATATTGCCATTGCCTGAAGCTGAGCCTTTTTATCATAAGCATCGCGATCATTTAAAAAATCCAGCTTTTCTATTTCTTCTTCTATTTCTTTTTTTAATTCCAAAAATCCCTTGTTGTAAAATTTATCATCAGCAACAGTATGGCCCGGAGCTCTTTGTTCCATAAATTCAGTGAACATTCCTGCCGCATAGCAGTCCTTCCACTCCTGCGTCATGGATGATAATATTTTATCTCTCGTTGATTTACCCTGCCAATAAGGAAGTATCTTTTCTGCCTGAATTTTTTTGTCTTCTTCCTTTACCTTGAAGTTTATATATTCTCTGTCATTCATAACCGTCATATCTTCTACGGTGTGCGCGCAAAGCTCAGGGAAAGTAGGAACAACCTGAGGTCCTTCACTCTTCTCACCTACAATTAATTCACCCTCTCCGATATAAAGCTTTCTGTTTTCCATGTAGTACTTAAAATTCATAGCGCGAAGAACAGGTGTTTCTACAGTACCATAATATTTATTATAAAATTCCGTTTCTAATAAAGCCCTTTCAAGAGAAACACCCGGCTGTGTAGATACGCTTACTTGTCTTAACATTTTTGTTCTTTCAGTATAACCTCTCATATTAACCTCCTATTTTTACTTCATAACCCTTACTTTCAAACATAGACATAAAACGTTGCATTTTTTCTTCTGAAGGCTTAGACATATTTTCTTCTTCATAATCCATGTCTAATTTTTTATATTTGTGCTTTGCTATGTCGTGATATGGAAGCAAATTAACTTTTTTGATATTTAGATCCTTTATAAAATCAATTATTCGTTCAATGTGATCAGTATCAGCATTTACTCCTTCAATAATTGGTAATCTGATATTTATGTTGTTATGAATTTTTGATAGTTTTTTCAGATTATCTAAAATTGTTTTATTAGAAGCTTTAATATACTTTTTGTGTATTTCATCATCCATAAGCTTGATATCATACAAAAACAAATCCGTATATTCAGCAATTCTTTCTAAGCTTTCGAAATTAACCGCTCCGCTTGTATCGACAGCAGTATGTATATTTTCTTCCTTTAATTTTTTGAACAGTTCCTCAACAAAATCTATGAACATTAATGGTTCACCACCTGAAACAGTAACTCCTCCGCCGGATTTTTCATAAAAAATCCTGTCCTTCAGTACTTCTTTCAATACTTCTTCTACACTATAGTGCTTTCCGACAACCTGTCTTGCCTCCTGAATGCAGTATATTTCACAAAGACCGCAAAAATCACACTTATCCATATCGGTTGTAAGTATATTGCCTTCAATTTTAATGGCATTTTTGGGACATACTTTTACACATGTTCCGCACAGAACACATTTTTCAGCATCATATAATATTTGCTTTTCATATTCTTGACTTTCCGGATTATGACACCATAAGCATTTTAAAGGACATCCCTTTAGAAATACCGTTGTTCTTATACCCGGACCATCATGTATTGAAAATTTCTGAATGTTAAATATAGCGACTGTATTCATTTTCTCTCCAAATAATTTTAATCAATTATATATATGCAATTTTCTTGCCAATTCAAGGTGGCTTGAATCCCTATAAAATATTGTTGACTTGAAATATATTGTACAACATTTTTGCACAGTTGTCATAAATTTATGACAACTGTGCAAAAATATGCCATTTTATATTTTAGAATTGCAATAAGCTTGATAAGGGTGCGGAGTAATTTTATTATTATCAACAAATACAGGCTTGTATAAATAAAGTTTATCAGTTAAACTAAATAATATATTTTTAAGAAAAGGAAAACAAATGAGCAATAATACAAGTTTAACAGAAGGCAAAATACTGAGTACGTTGGTTAAATTGGCGCTGCCTATAATGGGCACTTCCTTTATACAGATGGCGTACAACCTAACCGACATCATATGGCTGGGACGACTCAGCACAAATGCTGTTGCCGCTGCCGGAGCAGCCGGATTCTTTTTATGGTTCGGCTCAGCTTTAGTTATGATTACGCAAATCGGAGTTGGAGTAAATGTAGCACAAAGCTACGGAAGAAATGATTTAGATGGTGCAAAAAAATATATTTTTAACGGTTTTCAATTAGATATTACAATAGCACTTTTGTACTCTTTATTTTTATTTGTCTTCAGGCACAATATAATAGGTTTTTTTAATTTACAGGATACAGAAGTGATAAAAATGTCAGTTGAATATTTGACTATAATCTCCATAGGAATAATATTTCATTTTTTAAATCCGATATTTTCAACTATTTTAAACAGCTCGGGCAACAGTATAACACCTTTTAAAATTAATACAATCGGAATGATTGCCAATATAATAATAGATCCCCTATTAATATTCGGGCTTGGTCCCGTACCTGCATTAGGTATAAAGGGGGCTGCGTTAGCAACTATATTGTCGCAATTTTTTGTATCATTACTATTTTTTATAATCGGAAAAATGAATAGCACTGTTTATTCTAATGTAAATTTATTTTCAAAGCCTGAAATAAGCATAATAAGAAACATTGTAAAAATAGGCATACCGCCTGCTATGCAAATGGGATTGCACGCTGTTATAAGTATGCTTATAACTAAAATTATTGCCGGATTCGGACCCGTAGCCGTTGCTGTTCAAAGCATCGGTTCGCAAATAGAATCTATAACATGGATGACCGCAGAAGGTTTTTCTGCCGCCATATCTGCCTTTACAGGCCAAAACTACGGCGCAGGTAAGCTGCAACGTATAAAGGATGGATATCATAAGGGCATTCAGGTGTTGGGAGGCTTGGGAATTATATCTACGCTGCTTTTAATTTTCGGAGCTGAAGCGTTGTTTACTTTATTTGTCCCACATGACCCCGCAGCAATTAAAGAAGGTATAACTTATTTGAAAATTTTGGGACTTTCACAATTTTTTATGAGCATAGAAATAGGAACTACAGGTGCATTTAACGGCTTGGGCAGGACCGTTCCTCCAACCATTAACGGCATTATCTTAAATGCATTAAGAATTCCTTCAGCAATATTACTCGGATCTGCAATCGGACTTTCGGGAGTATGGTGGAGCATAAGCGTAACATCAATTTTTAAAGGAATTATATTGTATGTATGGTTCAAGATAGCATTTGTTAAAATAATGCAAGGAGAAAAATGATGAAATATATTTGTTCGAAATGCAATGCTGAAGAAGAAGTTACAACTTATAAAGCAAAATGTGATTGCGGAGGTTTGTTTAAGCTTGATTATAAGCCTCCTAAATTTGATTTGTCATTAATCGATAGGAACACATGGAGCATTTTCCGTTATCGTAATTTTATGGCTTTAATGGATGAACAGTGGAGAAATATTTCACTTGGTGAAGGTATGACTCCAACTATTAAGTTTGATGATGATGTAATTCTAAAAATGGATTACTTCATGCCCACACTGTCTTTCAAGGACAGAGGTGCAGCCGTTTTAATATCTCATTGTAAATCAATAGGTGTAGAGTCCGTGGTGCAGGACTCAAGCGGCAATGCGGGAAACAGCATAGCTGCCTATTGTGCCAAAGCAAATATTGACTGTGAAATTTTTGTTCCGGAAGGAACATCTCCTAAAAAAATAGATATGATTAAATCCCATAATGCACGTGTAAATGTGGTTCCCGGTTCAAGAGATAATTGTGCGGATGTATGCAGAGCAAAGGTTGAAACTGAAGGAAAATATTATGCTAACCACGTCTACAATCCGTTTTTCTACGAAGGAACAAAGACATATGTATACGAGGTATATGAACAGCTCAACAGAATTCCTCAAAATATATTTGTTCCGTTGGGAAATGGTACGTTATTTATTGGAATAATTAAGGGTCTGGAAGAATTAATCGAAAGTAATATCATCAACAAAATGCCGAACATTATAGCCGTACAAGGCGAAAACTGTGACCCTTTCATAAAAGCTTTTGAAAACAAGGAAAAACAACCTGCTTTAATAACACCTCAACCAACCATGGCGGAAGGAATTGCAATAGGCATTCCCATGAGGGGTGAAGAAATTTTAGAATATATCTATAAATATAATATAGAAATGATTACCGCACCTGAAAATCAAATTTTAAATGCACGAGCTTCCCTTGCTGCAAAAGGTATTTACTGCGAGCATACGACAGCGGCAACCTATGCAGCGTATTTAAAATATTGCAAGCTGTACGGAAAGACACCTGATTCCTTGATTCCGATGTGCGGAGCAGGACTCAAGTCAGACCATTAATAACAACTTAATTTTCAGTAAAAATATAAGTAATGTAGCTTGTTGTTTCATCCATCCTCTGTTGGACAATAAGCTCCGAATTGCTGTGATTTAACATATGTATATCGGCTTCATACAATTTGTCCATCAATTCGAGTATTGTTACAATGCTTACAGGTGAATCCAGATTGTCATTGGTGAAGGACATAATTTTATTAATGTCCTTATTTTGGATTGCTTCCATGCTTATTAAATCCATTTGGTTCGCACGTTCCAAATCAAGGTAATGGGAAAAATCCACCGATGCAATAAACAGTGTTTTTTCAATGTCCACCATATCACTCAGGTCACCAACCAATTTTTCTATATCCTCCGGCTTTGTCTGCTTAGACATTGCCAACCCCACTATTTTTGCATCATTCAGATAATATTTTATGAAGGGAACAATACTTGAAACGGAATGCTCCCTTGTCATTTTGTCGTCGTCCTCTATCATAAAATCATTTTGTAAAAGCTTTCTTGTTATATCTTTCTCCGTTTTAAGTACGCCCATAGGTGTTTGCCAATCCTTCAGGGTTGTAAAAACCTTCCCCATTAAAATACTTTCATGGTCGGGGCCTATTAAAACTACCGTTTCATATTGCTGCTTTTTTACATTCTGAAAAACCTCATGTATCAAGTCGCTTGCAAGAAGATGATGAGGTAGTATGGAGCCGCGTATAGCGGCTCCGTGATTGTATAACTCAAATTGTTTTATATTGACGAAATAAACAGGATCATAATATAGGCATTCTATATTATTTTCACTATAATAATTACCGTCATAGCTTTCCGGCTGCTGAGAAGGCTTTAAATCGGTTATTACGAATGCTGCTATTATTAAAAAAACTGCTAAAAATATTTTCTTCAATGGTTTCCTCTATACTCTTAAGCTGTTAAAAAAGTTCATCAGCCTGCTAATTTATGGTTAAATTTGTTTTGTCAACATAATTCAATTTAGCTTCCATACTTTCCTTTATTACGGCGTAATCAACGGTATATTCTCCTTTTTGTGCTGCCTGCATATAGAATTCAATCGGTCTTACGGGCAGATCCTTGTCGTAATAATAGTAAAATGTAAGCTTTTGACCGTCAGCATAAGCCCGGTAATCCTCAATTCCCGCTCTGACATATCTGAATCCGGTTGGAACTACATAGGTTATTTCGTAGCTTCCGTATTCAACAGCAGGAGCAATGCTTGGAGTTATGGTCACTGTTACAAGGTCTGACTGATTGTATTCTTTTTGTTCCGATGCCGTACCACTAAGCTCATAGCTTATATTAATGGACATTTCATCGGATTTGTTTTTATCCAGATCATCCTTGTTTCCCAATGCATCGACTTTACACGCAATACTTCCTTTGATACCGCTGAATTTAATATCCTTTATTTTATCCTTAGCGATTGCAAAGCTTTCTCTGTCAAACAGCTTCAATTTATATGTTTTCTTGGTACCATCTGCTGTTACCGTCACTTCTCCGGACAAATCCTTGATTTCATCTAATTTCATGATATCCCTGTTCATAATGTAAATTAATTGTTCAAAGTTGCTCAATGTCATTTTAGATGGATTATTATATATATATCTGAACAGCTTATCCCCGGTATCAAAGTTATTGAGCTTTACACCCAGCACCGATAAAAGTGCGGTTATTTCATAATTGTCCGCATCATTCTGTTTGTTGTCATAATACAAATAATCACCTGATTTTGATGAACCGTTTATAAATTCCTTATAATACTTGTTTGCCGTTTTCTTATCTCCCAGCTCTGCCAAAGCCAATGACAGATATATCTTATCTCTGTTCTCCAAGCCGGATTCATTATTCTCCAGCAAATCATAAATTTTAAGCAGAACAGGCTCCTTGTATTTGCTGAGTCCCCATAATGCTGCGGAAACATCGGTATTATAATCCTCAGTTCTTTTCAACGTATTTTCAAAGCAAATCTTGAATTTAGTATTTAAGTATTCGTCATCAACTAAATTGGCTAATTTGACCGTTATCTCAATATCCTCTTCAGAATACGGCAACAGCTTATATCCCATGTATCCCTGATTGATTGATGATTCATATTCGCTTATTTTAGCCCTGAGCTCCTCCTCAGAAAAGTCTATATTCGTTTTAAAGTAATCATTTATATATTTTTTAGCAATCAATGAACAAACTGTCTGGTCGATTCTTCTGCCTCCACCTGAAGAAATCAAATCCAAGCTGTTGTAAAAATCGGAGCGGCTTTCATTAAACAAGGTTATAACAGGATTAGAATATACCTCATCAAATACCGTTTGTTCGGTAAGCTTGTAGTAATCCGTATTGTTAAAATAAACGTAAGATTCCACGACTGAGAATTCTTCCTTTATAGCATCCTTATTATTTTTACTGCCTGCAGTCACATATATTTCATAAATTCCCTCATCCTGCTTGCCCAACAAAACATTGGTATAGTCACCTATTATCCCTTTTGTATTTACATCCGTTTTTTTACCTGTTTCCTTATTTACAACGCTTACGCTGTACTCCACCTCTTCACCTGCAACAGCAGCGGTTCCAAAGGTTCTTAACGATACGTTGATGTTATCATCTTTCAGATACTCTTCACCCATTATTAAATCCACGAAAAACGGCAATCCGACAGTTATATTTTTTTTACCGCTGCCGACGTAAAGCTTATCTGATATACCCTGGTACGTTATCCTCCAGGATGTCAGATTGTCAGGCAGCTTAAATTTTACAGCTGCTTTACCGTCCTTGTCGGTGGTTACGGATGTGAAAGCAGTCGTGTCGTCAAAATCATCTCTGAACGTATTGTCATTGCCGCCGCCTCCTCCCATTTCTGCCATGCCGGGACCGTCGGTGTACGGGTCAACATTAGAAAGATATGATTTAATAACCCCGAGATACCACGCATATCTGTATGGACCAAAATACAAATCATTTAAGGTATTTACATTCTTTTCAAATACGGCAAAATACGCTTCATCTACGACACTTATATTTATATCCGCTACACATGGTCTGTTGTTCTCATCAAATGCACGTATGCTAAAGGTCGCTTCCTCCCCCGGCTTGTATTCCTCCTTATCGGTTGCAACATCAAAATACATTTGTCTTTCCGTCACATCATATGCTATATAATTATCAACAGGATACATATATCCGTTCTTGATATATATCCCTTGTATTGATACTCTTGAAATATAATCCTCTTTGAAAGGGAATTGTATTTTTGTACTGTCAAAATTAATGTAGTCAACCAGACCGTTACGTGCAAACAGCAATATGAGATTGTCGTTATCAATGTCATTTACGGCGGCATTATCATATACTAACTCCATGCTTACATTTTCGTTTAACCTGTAGTATTCCTTATCGTCATTTTTTTCTAAGCTGTAGGATAATCTATTGTATGGTCTGAATCTTCCGTTAATATTCGCTTCCTCTTCAATAGTTCCGTTTTTATCACCGTAATATGATGCAATTATTTTGTAGCTTCTATCCCTATCAAAATTAGGTATCTGTACATTTGCAATGCCGTCAACAACATTCACATTTTCCCAGTAGACTGTATTTTGAATCTTTTTGTAATCATAAATTACCTGATTAACCTTGTTTATATAGTCGTAATGCTCCCCGATTTTTTCTTTTTCATAATAATATTCTGTTATCATTACGTTGACTTCGCCATCTAAGGGATTGCCTCTGAGAGAGCTTAAATCAATGTTATCTTCATTGTAATTCTTGATTACCAAATCATGCAGCATAATGTCTATCGTCGTTGGATTATCAATTCCCCTATCTACCTCAAGCATTTTATTTTTTGGGAAAACACTGAAGCTGTCATATAGGTTTACCGCCATATCCTCCGCTTCCTTGTTGTAGCTGCTGATATTTACAGTTACAGGTCTCCAACCCATACTATTAACTGCAGTATTTATATTGAAGATTTTTTCTCCGTTTTCACTTAATATTACTTCCTGTTCCGTATTGCTGTAATCTATAAATCCGTATCCGCCATAACCATATGTATTCACTTTCACTTTTAAATCAGGAACGGGATTCCCGTCAAAGAAGTTAGCATTAATTTTATACGTTAAGTCATCACCACTGTACATAATTTTCTTGCTCAGCTCACCGTTCATTGTATACAAGGGCTTAGTGTATTTTCTTACTTCAACATATTCCGAGGATATCTGAAAATCATTGTCATATACCTCAATCCTAAGTCCGCCTGATGCCGCATTTTTTAATTCAAATTGCGTTTCATACGTACCGATATCCGTTAAGTCAACCTCCTTGCTGTCTACGGCCAATCCCGTATATGTTTCCACAAGATCTATTCTGACCTTATTTACGGCACCCTCGTGCCTGCGTCTTGCAAATCCCCACACATTGACAGTGTCCGTAGGCATGTATACGGGTCTGTCCGTATCTATATACCTGAAATATTCTGCCGCGTAATTCATATCTCTGTAATAATAATATTTAAACAATTCACCGTCGGCATAAATAAAATCATTGTAGCCGTCAGCTTCAAGCCTCATAAATACCGTTTTATAATCCTCAGCTTTTTTGTTTACTGCCAACGCTCCGTTTTCGTCAGTCACGCCTATCTTTTCACCATTTAAAAATACGCCGGCATTTTTAATACCCTTGCTGGTAATGCTGTCTATTGCATACACTAAAATCTGCTCCCCAAAAATTGCGTTATACAGCATCATGTCGTTTATCTGCATAAACAAATAGGAGCTCGTACCTTCTACGCTGAATTCCAATAAATAATAGCCTTTTTTCAATTCATCCGGTAATTCAAACAAGGCCTTGGAGCTATAAGAAAATTCTGTATCTACAAATGGCTTTTGATTTATTGTATTTATATTGGTTAATCTGCTGTCATTTTTGGCATCCTCGGGAAACTTGCCCGTTTCGGCATATGTATTTATATCATTGGCAAATTCATCATTGTTACTGTACTGATATATATTTATCGTAAATTCCACATCATCGTATTGATTGTTTATATTAGCACCTACTGCCTTTACGTTGCCTTCTGCAATGTTAATCAGAGGATTTTCGAAGTAAATTTTAGCAAGTTCATCAGACTCAGTCATAAAGCTGAAAACATAATCCTCCTTCAGCTCCTCGGAACCGTCATCCAGTCCGAAACCTTTTTTTATTGTTACGGTATACCTCGTATTGTAATCTAATTTTTCGGGAGCAAAAATAACAGAGTTTTCATTTTTTATGAATCTGCCCTCCACTTCAGGTACAATTTCAAAGTATTCATCTATCTCCTTAAGGTTGCTGAGGGAAAAATACATTTCTATGCCGGAATGAACAGGAACATAATTGCTATCACTGCCGGGAATCGTACTTTCAACCTTAAATTCTTTCTTCGTTTGAAACGCCCACGAATATTCGTAAGGCTCGTCATTTAACTTTACCTGATAAATTTTATCATTCTCTAAGCTGTTTAACGGAATGATATTAAAAACAGTATTGGATATTTCTTCAATTTTAAATTCTTCTTCCGGAACTATCTGAAGGTTTTTATTAACATAACTTTTACTTATGTTATCCTTACTAACCAACTGAAAGCCTGTAGAATTATCAATTCCCTGCTTATCTGATTTCAATGCAGTAAGCTCAAATTTATTCTCATCATATTCCTTTTCAACCTCGACAGGCTGATTAACCTCAGTATTATCCTTCTTAGTACATGCTGTTATTATTAAAATGATACACAAAAGTAACGCTAAAATTCTTCTACTCATGATATCCCCCAATTTTATTTACTAATATAGCAACATTATACTTCAGAAAATTTTCTACCACAATATGTAATTTATTTAATCCGTACCTTTATTAATTATCCGCATAGTATAATGCAGGAGGGATTTAAATGAATAAGTCAAAAAAAGCTGAAATTAGAATGCAAAATTTCGAGGAAACATTTAGATACGGCAATGTTGATGTCATGAAGCTCACCATCAAATATCCGGTGGTAAAGCTTCAGAATAACCCCGATGCACAAGCAATGATAAATAACCAGATAGCAATTGAGGTAAACGAATATCACAGACATGTTTCCGACTTTTTATACAATCAGGCAGTAAATGACTATAGAGAAGCACAAGAAAATAACTACCCGTTCCACGGCTATGAAGCGTATATGGAATATGTAATTACCTACAACGACAATTGCTTTTTAAGCTACTATTATGACAAATACGAGTATACCGGAGGAGCTCACGGCATGACTCTGAGAAGCTCGAATACATTCGAGCTGTGCAGAGGTACAATGATTCCGCTGTACTGTTTTTTTAAAAAAGGTTTAAATTACAAACGTAAGCTTATATTTGAAATTATTAAACAGGCAGACGAAAGGTTAAAGGAAGAGCCCGGTATTTTCTTCGATGATTACGAAACATTAATCATTAAAAATTTTGATGAAGATAATTACTTTCTTTCACCGGATGGATTGTCCATATATTATCAGCACTACGATATAGCTCCTTATTCAACGGGAATAGTGGTATTTACAATTCCATACAAAACGATAGGATGGTACCCATCCTGCTGATATAGGGGGTTTATCCCCCTATATTCACTGCAACACTATCTCTCTTATAACTCCGCAGGCCAGCCTCTTTCCCGAATTTCCTGACGGCTGGGTCCTTGAATCATCAGGGTTCTGGTGAATGATAATTGATTTTCCGATTATATCGGATACGCTAAATCGGTCTGTAAAAAATACCACCCTTGAGTAACCGTCATTAGAAAATAAATTGGGAAAATCCCCCGCATGGTTCCCGTGAGGTTGATTGTCGGGATTCCAGTGTTCTCCTGCTGCTGTAAATGGCTCCTCAGGATTTCCTGCATCACACGTTCCGTTTTCATGAATATGAAAACCAAGTGGACCTATCGGGCTATTTCCGTTTGTAGCCGGGCTATATGGCGGGAGACCGTATACTTCTACGGAAACCTCCGTTCCCCCCGGAACATCTGTAAATACTACAATCCCTTCTATACCCGGTGCTAACGGTCCTCCGGATATAAATGTTGCCGCTCTGCGTTGCTTATTAATACTATCAGCCATAATATCATTTTTTAAAAAATTGCATTTATAATTGTTGTACATGCTATCCTCCAATTTTCAATATATAATATAGTATGGAAAATTAAAAAAATAGTTACGTAATTAACAGACGAACCGCTAATTTCAAAGTCCAATTTATACCACGGTTAATTTGTTCTGATAAATGAAAAAATAAAAATAAAAACAACGAGGTAATCAATGAAGAAATTTAATGAAATACTATTGACAGAAGCAAAGCAGCCTATGGATCAAATAAGAGCTGATGCTGATAAGCATATGAAATTAAATGATTTTATGGAATTGGAAGGAAAAAAGTATAAAAAAACAGATGACATTGATGATATATTAAATGAATTAAAATAATATGAAGGTTTATCTCACCTTTTGGTTTTATATAACATAAGATATTATGATATAAAAAGAAAGGAATGAGTAAATTTGTATAACAGAGCTTATCAACACCCATATTACAGCAATTGCCACAGATATAATCCGCCCATTTATAATCCGTATTTTATGAATGAATATGTTTTTCCCTATATGCCGACGATTACTAAAATTAATGACTACATTGTTCATACACAAAATAACAGGGTGCTTGAACTGACAGACTACGGGCCTAATCCATTTGTAATAAATATAGATGAAGCGACTGAACAGAACAATAATTTTCGTACTGCATTATGGACAGGAGATAACCTGCAGCTTACTTTAATGAGTATTCCCGTAGGAGAAGAAATCGGTCTGGAAATGCATCCGGATACTGATCAATTCATCAGGATTGAAGATGGTCGAGGACTTGTACTGATGGGAGATACCGAAGATAATTTAGATTTCCAGGAGATGGTTTACGATGATTTTATATTCATAATCCCTGCAGGAAAATGGCATAACTTAATCAATATGGGCAACGAACCTTTAAAGCTGTATTCAGTATACGCGCCGCCTAATCACCCACACGGCACGGTACATGAAACAAAAGCAATTGCAGAACAAGAAGAAACTCTTTAAATAAAGTATAATCAGACCCAATTGTGGTCTGATTATACTTTATTTAGCTTCAATATACACATCTATATTATAGTTAGGCAATAAGAACGAATCGTTGTTATCTATTGAGATCTTAATGGGAACTATAGTTTCACCATTATTCTTAAAGGCCATTTGGGAAATATATTTGACACTACCTTCATATTCACGCATTCTGTCAGCCACAGGAACAATTCTTACCCTTGCTCCTGTCTGTATATCCTTAATAAATTCTTCTACAACCTCAGCTTCAATTATTAAGCTGTCAAGATCAGCAATGCTGAATGCTTTTTTTGAGACGTCGGTAATGTGCCCTGTATCATATTGAATATCATAAATTACTGCATTGTTGTAATGTGAAACAATTTGATTTTCTCTGATATACTGTTTATTCAGTTTGTTTTCCAAAGCTTCCAGTTTGCTTTTTAATTGCATGATGTTTTCCATTTGAACAGCTTTCTCAATAATTTCAGATTCAGCCTTTTTATTTATTGAATCTAAAGTATTACGGATTTCAAATTTAATATTGTCCACTTTGTTTTTACTTTCATTTAGATTCTTCTTAGATTGATTGTAGGTATCCTCTGTAATTGCTCTCTCTTTATACAGACTTTCGTTATTGTTAAATTCACTGACTGCTGTTGAATATACCTTTTCGGCAAATTCTAAGTTGCTTTTAAGCTTATCCATTTCCGTCTGCTGATTGTCTTTACTGTTCAGCTTAATTTGTTCATACTCTAATTCTGCTATGTTAAGCTGGCTTTTAATATCAGAAACCTGCACTTCATACTGAGACATATCCAAGATCAAAATTGGTTCATCAAGCTTGATATGCTGACCGTTACTTACCAATATATCTGTGACAACAGATGTAAAATCAATGATAATATCCATTGAATCCTCTGCTTTTACAACGCCAAAGCTTTCAATTATTTTCTTATCCTGTGATAAATCAATCTCTTCAACGGGAGCTGCCGATTCCTTGGGGGTACACCCGTACATACTTAAGCTTAATAATATAATCAAAAATATCAAAATAGATTTTTTTAATATCATTTATTCCCACACCCTTCCATCTCTTACATTAATTATCCTATTGCCGTATTTAGCCGTTTCATGCGAGTGGCTGACCTGCAAAATTGTTTTTCCTTTATCTTTATTTATGCGTTGGAGTAATTTCATAACCTCATCAGATGTCTTACTGTCTAAATTTCCCGTTGGTTCATCAGCCAGAATTATATCCGGCTCATTAATCAATGCACGGGCTATTGCAACCCGTTGCTGCTGTCCGCCTGATAACTCTCTGGGCGTATGATTTTTTCTGTCTGACAGTTCAACTACTTCAAGTATTTCATCTAACTTGCTTCGATAATTTTTTATTTTTTTACCGTCCAGCAATATCGGCAGCATTATATTATCCTCCACCGTCAGATTGGGTACTAAATTATAAAACTGAAATACAAATCCAACCTCTCTGCGCCTCATTATGCTTTGTTCTTCATCTGATAAAACAGAAATGTCATTTCCCTTTATAGATATTTTGCCTGATGTAGGTTTATCCAAGCCTCCTATCAAATACAACAATGTACTTTTTCCCGAGCCGGATGGACCCATTATCGTAATAAAATCTCCTTTGTCAACAGAAAGATTTATTTCCTTCAATATCTCTACCGGTACGGTACCCAGCATATATGTTTTATAAAGCTCTGCAACCTCTATTATTTTCTCCATGGAATCCTCCCTATTCATATTTAATTGCCTCAATAATATCAAATTTAGACGTTTTTAATGCAGGACTTATAGAAGCAATTACAGAAATTATTATTCCGCCGATTAAGGATATAACGAACAAATCAAATTTATAATGTATGGTTAACGGAACCTTTATTGCCAGCATAATTTTAGGTACTGTCCAAAGCATCAGCAAGGCTCCCACAATTCCAACTATTGCACCTATGCATCCTCCCGTCAACGCCTCAATGAATATCATTTTCAGAGTTTGTCTTTTGCTGAGTCCTACGGAACGCTGTATCGCTATGGTGCGCTTTCGTTCAATAAAACTTATCATGTAGTTGTTAAAAACTCCAAAAATACCTATCAGCATGGCTAAGACCGAAAATGCTTTCAGAATAATCATAAATTGATTGTTTGATTCATAATTCATTTTTTCCATGTTTCTGATTGTATTTCCCCATACGCCGCGTCTCATGAATTTTTCCTTTACGGATGCGAGAACAAGGTCGGGATCCTTAGATGTTTTTACGAAAAACCTGTTATAATACGGCTGATTCATATCGGACTTAAAATATTTTTGAGAAATTATTGCATTGCTGCCGTTTTGCATTATTGAGTCAAAAAAACCTATTACCTCATATGTTTTTTTGCCTGCATTCATTTCCAATATCAGCTCATCTCCGACTTTCACATCCAGGCTTTCCTTTGCCATCATAGCAATCAGAATATATCTGCCTTCATCAAGCTTTTTAAATATTTCATCATAATCATTTTTACCATCCAGTCGAAAAGCTACATAATCTCTGTACTTACTTATATCAATTCCCTGCAAATATCCTATACTGTAATCGGTATCCGCAACCTTAATCCCCTGCCAGCTTTCAAAAGCTCCGTATGTACCTTCCACACCATCAATGCTTCGAAGTACTTGTTCTGAATTCCTGTCTCCGTTTAAGCTGACCATTATATCAAATTTCCAGTCCTTATATCCGTTCAGCACTTCAATACCTACGCTGTAGCTTATTGTATTAATCATAAGAATCACCGAAATTCCAATTGCCAAAAGGGATATGTTATTTAATATATTCTTATTGTCCTTTAAATTTTTAACTGCAAGATAACCAATGTTTCCAAATATAAAGCTATAAATATTTTCAAACATTTTCAAAATATATGTTGTAATGAAAGGAACACATATAATTACTGCCGCAAATGTCACAATAAGTGATACAACATTGATAATAATTGATACTGATTTCGGTGTGATAAGCGGCAAAACAAAAGATAAAACCAGCATCAACGATACAATAACAGCTTTTTTGCCTTTTTTAACAGTTTTGCTTTCAGTTTGATTTAACACTAAATCCTTTATTGGAATCTTGGATGCTTTGCTTATAGGAATCCATGAGCTGATTATCGCAACTAATAATGCTAAAAGAAAGGTTGTTATTATTTGTATGAATCCAAATTTAATTGATACCTCTAATTGTCCGTTGTATGGATCCGAAGCCATAATCATTGCTATAAGATATAAAACCGCAATTCCTGCAAATATTCCCAGGATACCTCCGATAATTCCATATGCAATACTTTCTCCGATAAGCACAATATCAGTCATACGCTTTGTAGCACCGATACTCCTGAATGTACCTATAACCGGAAGCCGCTCTGTTGTTATAACCTTGAAGGTAGAATAAATAATAAAGATGCTTATGAAAAGAACCATAACCGTCATCAGATACAGGGGCACAACAATAAACTGCATATATTCTCTGATTTCTTCAACGGTAAACGGCTCTCTGACAGTATACCTTGTATATAAATCACTGAGCTCATTTTTAACATTTTGTATATCGGACCCTTCTTCAAGCACCACATATGCATTATGAACTTTTCCTCTCATATTAAACATTGAGGCAAGGGTATCCAGAGGCATTACCGACATCATGCTGTCAGATTGGGGAGAATGCTGAAATATGCCGGTTGGTCTTGAAATTCCCCAGACGGTTAATATCTTATTGATACCGCCTATTTCTATTTCAATCCTGTCCCCTACCTTGTAGCCATACTTATCTGCAAATAATTTACTTAGGATAATGCAATTATCTATAAAACCTTTGCCGACCGCCTTTTGGCTGTAATTTACAGGGTTCAGCTTTTCTAATTCTTCTAAATTAAATCCCTTAATATAGAGCTTTTCTGTTTTCGTTCCTGATATCTTACTTTCTCCTTCGGATAATTTATAGACTCCACCGACAGATAAGTCTCCGACGGTATAAGCAACTCCGTTAATTTTATCATTTTTAATTTTAAATGTATTGGATGGGGAATTTCTGTCAGGAAAGATAATAAGGTCTGCCTTACCTGTCTGCATCTTGATCAAGGCTTCATACATACTGCTCATAGTTCCGGCTAAACCGCTTGATGCAAAAAAGAGAGCCGCAGATACAGTAACAGAAAATATAATAATAAATGATCTGAACTTTTTTTCAATAATACTTTTTGATAAAAACTTAACAATAATGTTCACAAAATACCACCAAAAGATAGATTAGTTACAACAAATTTCCAGCGAAATTATACCATATATATTTATGTTCACACAATAGTTTTATACGTTTTTTAATGCATTTTTAATTGATTTTTAATATAATTACTGCCTTCCGTTCAACGTTTCATATTTAACAAAACTATAGCAATAAAAATGAGTATTATTCCAATAACATTCTGAGCGGTCAAAATTTCTTTAAAAACTATAATTCCGGTCATGGTTGCAACCATCGGCTCCACAAAAGCTACGACGGCAGCTTTACCTGCCTCTAATTTTTCCAATCCCTTTGTATATGCTAAAAACGGTATAAGTGTCGATATAATTCCAATCTGTAATATATCCAATAATAAATCACTGTTGTTCATTACTGCTTCGGTTAATGTTCCAACCTTGCAAAAGGGTAAAATTGCAACGGATGCAACAATAAATGTATATACTGTAACTGTCATAGGATGATATTTTTTAAGTGCAACGCTTCCGAATATACTGTAAAGGGCATAGAAAAATCCGGATGCAACTCCGGTTGCAATGCCCATACCTGATATGCTTATTTCATTATTTGAAATTATGCCTGTTGTAAATACACATCCGGAAAAGGCAAGGCATAGGGCAATCAATTTCTGCTTTGTAATCTTTTCCTTAAAAAAGATTGCCGACATAATCATTACGAAGCATGGAGCCGTATACAATAAAATTGATGCGAGAGAAAGCGGTGTTTGGTTAATTGTAATAAAATAAAATACATTAAAAAATATTATGCTGATTATTCCCGTGCCTGCAAAATACCACAAATCTTTAAAATCAATCACAAACTTTTTTCTGTCTTTTAAAGCCAGATAGATTATTAAGCTGACAGCTACTACAAAACATCTCGATGCGGTAATTTGTACTGAACTCAATCCATATGCTGACATTGATCTTGTAAACACTCCGATAATACCCCAGCAGCTGCCTGCAAGCATAATCAAAAAAACAGCTATTAATTCAGATGTTGATTTAAGTTTTTGTTCATCCATAATATCCTCCGCACATATAACTATTTTGTCTTTAATGTATTATATAGTTATTTTTAACGAATATCAATAAAATTGACAGCTATCTCTTAGTTAGAATTTTCTGATTAATTAACCAAATTCAGCATACTTTCATATAATGGTTAGATAAACAGATAACATTGACACAGGAGGATATAAATGGCTATAAGACCACCTATTCTGCGAGCCGGTGATACCGTAGGAATAGTTACCCTCGGCAGTCCCCGGGATGCTGAAACAATTGATTCAAGAATACAAACCCTTCAAGAAATGGGATTTAATGTTTTAGTGGGGGATACTGTATATTCTAATGCCGGTATTGTTTCTGCATCACCGGCGGAACGAGCATCGGACTTAATGAATATGTTTATGAACCCCGATGTCAAAGCTATTATACCTACAAGAGGTGGTACGGGTGTATCAGATATTATTCCTTATCTTGATTATAATTTAATAAACCGCAACCCCACAATTATTACCGGATACAGCGATATAACAATATTATTAAACGCCCTATACGTATTGGCAAATTTAATTACCTTTCACAGCTTACTTTTAATAGATTTCAGGCCTACCACTCCTGCATATAATTTCAATCAGTTTTTTACGGCAACATCAACATTGACTTCACCAAGGCGACTTGAAAATCCTCCCGAGATGCCATTAATAAGCAGGGTTCCGGGAAACGTAATAGGCACAATAGTCGGAGGTAACCTTACATCATTTGTCGGCTCGTTGGGAACTCCTTTTGAGGTCGATACCACAGATAAAATTATATTGATTGAAGAAACCCATGAAGCAGCAAGCCGTGTTTACAGAATGCTTGCTCACTTGATACATGCAGGTAAATTCAGAGATTGTGCGGGAATTATAATGGGAGAATGTTCAGGCTGTTATGCTAATTACGACAGATCGTATGAAGATATAATAAATGAAGTAATAGTACCGTTAGGCAAACCGCTCATGACAAATTTAGCTTCCGGTCATGGCATTTACAAAATGGCTATTCCGATAGGTGCAGTTGCAAACCTTAATACCTTCACCAACTCTCTGACGGTGTTAGAAACTACTGTTTCATTAGACTGAACGACAACGAAACAAGCCGGGCATTTCCTATCAACCTAAAAACTAATATTGCTAATTTATATAATCTTTTGTATAATAACTATGTACCTGTCAATGGAGGTTTATATGGATAATTTTAAAGATAATGAAAAAATTATGATTGAATATGCAGAAATGCTGAAAGCCTTGGCCCATCCCGTAAGATTATGTATAGTACATGGTTTAATAAATTGTGACGGCAGTAATGTGTCTAATATCCAGAACTGTTTAAATATGCCTCAATCAACCATTTCCCAGCACCTATCCAAGCTTAGAAGCTACGGTATTATAACAGGCGAAAGAAACGGATTGGAAATTATTTATAAAGTAAGCAATGAAAAAGTAAAGGCTTTAGTTGAATCCCTTTTTGAAGAATAGAAAGACATAGGGGCGATTCTCGTCCCCTATGTCTTTGATTATCTGTTTCCTTCTATAAATCTCTGCAGTATCATAGCTGTTTCTGCTCTGGTCGCATTTCCCTTCGGTGCAAGAATAACCTCTCCTCTTCCTTTGATAAGCCCTTTTCCTACCGCCCATCGCATCGCTGATAATGCATAATCCGATATCAAATCATTATCCTTAAATTCGGATAAATCTGCTCCCATATCTTCTGCTTCGAAGCTTATATATAGGAAGTATCTGTAAAGAATAGTTACAAGCTGCTCACGGGTTATATTTTCATCGGGACCGAATATTGTATCATCAATACCCATGACTATGCCGTTTTGTTGAGCCCATGCTACCGCATCATGGTAATAATCCCCCGGCACAACATCTGTGAAATCACAGTTTGCTACCGACGGTTGTTTTTCCAATCTGTGGAGTATTGTGACAAGCATACCTCTTGTGACTGACAATTCAGGACTAAAGGTATCCGCTCCTGTTCCGATCATAAGTCCATTCTCTAATACAAATTTAACTGCATCATAGAACCAGTCCGTTTCCCTGACATCCTTAAACGGATTTACATACTCTTCAGGTATATTGCCAGCCCTTGTCTTATCAGAGTAATCCTTACCGTCATCCGGATTTTCCGCAGTATATACTGCCTCAAACGAAGCACCCTCACTATTAAAGTCAAATGTAGTGCTGAAGGTTTCTTCTCCACCTACAACCAATGAAGTCTTGCCGCCAAAACTCTTCGTTTCAATTATATTGCCGTCTTCATTCTTCAGACTTACCGCAATAGTTCCGCCGGATATTTCATTCATGGAATTATTAGTAAGCTCAACCTGCACCGATGAATGTCCTGATTGGGATTTCATCCTGCTTGCAAGTGAAGCTCTCTCCATGTTTTTACTGATAAGTCCTCTGATTTTAATGTAGTTCCAATCGTTGGAAATGTTTGAATCCTCAATTTCTTCATTGTTTTCTTCTATAGCTGTCTTAAAAAATATCCGGGCTCCGTCATCGGGTATCTCGCCTTCATCGTTAAGTATGCCCTGCAATGCTTCCTCATTCAACAAAATATTCTTGCTGAACATACCATTGTTAATCATATTAAGTGAATCCGCATCACTTATGGTTTCTGTCACAACGGGCGTTGCTTCAGAATCGGGATTATCATACACATAAAGCTTCACCCTGTGTTTACCATCTGTCAATTTTGAGCAGGTATTGTTGTGAAGCATCACACTGAACACTCTCTCCCGTTGTGCTTCCTTGACAACATCAATACCGTATATCCCCACATCCGGAACATCCAGCTTTATCGTACCTGAAACGGTATCCGAATCTGAAGACAGATATTCTGCTGTAACAAAGTATGAGGGATCTGTAATATTCTCGGGAACCGGATAAAATATATTGATATCCTTATACTGTCCCGGCATGATGTAATCTCCGGCTCCAAATTCATGAACTATTCCTCCGAAATTAATATTTAAACTATTAATTGGCTCTATTCCGCTATTGTAAATTCGGAACATAAAAGGCATTTCATTGCCGGGAAGTATTTCATTGCGATTATAATAAACTTGTTCAACCGATATCTCATTTTTATATTCTGTCTGTCCGTAAATTATATTGCTGTGCTCCTCTTCTGCATTGTAATCAGTTGTCTGAAGCACAAAATTTATTTTTCCCTCATGTCCAACATATGCATCGTAATGGTCTGTCAAATTATTATCATCAAGTTTTAACAGCCTGATTTCGGGAGAAACTGTTAAGCCGTCACCCTTCGGTAAAAACTTCCTTCCCCATAATGCATGGCTGTAATTATCCTCTGAGTCAAATTCCGGTTGAACCCATACAACTGACAAATCCTGCAGCCGTTCTGCCCCCTTTGTAAATTTAAAGCTGCCGTAATCCGTCGTATAAGAGCCTTCAATTTCAGTTTCAAGCTGAGTATAAACATTTCCGTTACCGTCAACGACAGCAATTCTGATTGTACTTGTTTCTATAAACGAGTTCCAGCCTATAACAAAGCGTTCCTCATTATGGTCATCAGGAAATAACACAGATGTTATCTGCGGATTTCTGTCTGTGTCTTCGTTGTTGCTTAATCTTATGTTTTTTAAAATGCTGCCGTCCTCATCAATTACCGTGCAGAATATTTCGGTATTGTCTGTATCCTCCATTGTTACTTCATAGACTATGGCTGAGGTGCCGTCCGAAAGCATCTTTGCGTTAAGAGTGTTTACCCTGTCCGTACTTCCGTCATACAGGCATTTTTCCTCACTCCATGAGCTGCCGTCGTACACCCTGTACATTATATTATCTCTGCCGTCAAAGCTTAAAAGGCTTGACATATCCCCTGCATAGAGGCTTCGCCATGCAACTATGGCTTTTTCTCCGTTTGAAGCAACTACAGGAGACATATCAGCCGTGGAATTGTCAGTCAGACGTGTTGAAGTAAATTCAGAGCCGTCATATATACCGGCCATAATTTCCGTGCCTGAAATCATATTTTGAATATCTTCTGCCGCAGCTTCACTTCCCTCTTTTAACTCCATATCCGTTATAACTCGTGTCCATGCCACTGCCGCACCGCCTTTTGTACCGTCAATCACTGCCTCCGT
Source organism: Sedimentibacter hydroxybenzoicus DSM 7310 (assembly GCF_013403245.1). Lineage (GTDB taxonomy): Bacteria > Bacillota > Clostridia > Tissierellales > Sedimentibacteraceae > Sedimentibacter > Sedimentibacter hydroxybenzoicus. Next base: position 23,703 of record NZ_JACBNQ010000026.1, read on the forward strand.
ATCAGCATATCCGGAGGCATCTATTTCTGTACCCTCAGGAAATACTCCTGCCGACTTCAGGGAGAAGCACACGGACGCTTCATTTAAGTCATGGCTGTCCATATCGGATATATATACCATCATATCTCCATCGGTGCTGAATACAGGATTTGAATCAGGAAATTCAAAGTCTGCCTTTCCTTCAAACTCTTCACTCGCTAATCCCATGTGTTTATCCAATACTAAATTATATTTTATAGAATCATATTGCTTTTTTATGTTATTGTAGTCATTGAATGTCCACGTCTTACTTCCCGCTCCTATTTCATATGTACCTTCAATGTTTACAAGTACAAGCTTTATTTCATATTCAATTCCTGTTTCTCCCGCCAATACTATCCTTTGACCGTTGCTGTTTTTTTGTTCACTCCTGAGCCACAAATACTGCTGGTCAAGTGATACTTTTCCGTAAACCCCTGCCTTTAAGCTCACAACCTTATAATCACGACCGACACCGCCAAATCCACGGATATAAATATATGGACTAAGCTCCGTTATATATGTACTGCCCGCACCGCTTCCGTCGGAAACCATCTTTAAATTCAGCTGACCTGTTCCCCCTGCCAGAAATTCTGCCGTTACCGGAACCGGTCCAATCCATGTATTGTATATCCTTTTATAATGATAACCCCCTCCTACATGTACAAATGACTTCAATACAACGATTTTCCACTCACCGTCATCGATATCATAAAATATTTCACAGTCAAAATATGCTCCCCCGCCGTATGTTTTGCTGTTGGAACCGTACCCGCCCATGTAAGCGTCCATATATATTTTACTGTTACCAATAAAACTGCTGCTGTCAAACGTTTCGTAGTCAGGCATGTAGTCATACAGGAGTGATGCCTTCTCATCCCTGCTGTGCACACCCGGTCTCATATATTGACTCATCTGCCCCACTCCCATCGTTATAACCCCTTTGAACACAAGAGGGTTATCAGTAGGAGTAATTTCAAGGCGCAGCTTATCAGAATCCACTTTAAATCCGCTTAAATAGCCAAGCGCTGTTTGAATATAATCAGCATAGCCATCAGAATTTATCATAGACGGTCCGTTGATTGAGCTTCTGACGTCCTGTTTGAGCTTATTGAGATTTCCTGATTCCAGAGTGCTTAATTTGCTGATGCCGTTTATCCTGCTCATATTGTAATTTGAAGGAAGATTTATAATCTCAAGACCATCATCATCTTCAACGGTAATTTGCATGCTTAAGCTTCTTACTTCACCAAACTCCAGCCCGGAAACGTAACGCTGCACATCCAAGGTGTTTTTAATCAATACGGTATCGGAAAATTCATATACCTCTGCTTCTGTCTTTAATAAATCAGCGGGTAAATTACTTTTTTTATCATAAAACCTTACATTGTAGCTGCTGTCCCTGTTACCGTTGAATGCCATTTCGGTACTTATATATGCTGATTTTGATATGTCCTCAATAATAATATTTTCAGGCATATCTGTTTCATTTCCATCTGATACAAGCTTTTGTGAAACTATACTTATGCCGTTTTCAATTCTTGACTTATCTCTGCCTTTTAAAAATACTGTTCCTGCAGGAACCGGAGTATCATAGTATTTTTTGAAAAAACGAATAGTTTCATTATCCACCTTCATAAAGCCTGGAAAATGACCGGGAATTCCTACCTCGAAAATGTATTCTATTTTGTCCTCCGCCGTAACAGGACTGTCATATTTATCATTAACAAATTGATTCTGGTCGAACTTCAATATATACTCATAGCCTGTCTTACTTACAATTTGTTCTTCCTGTCCGCTTTTCCCGTTAATTGCTGCATCGGGACAATATATACCGTTTCTGTACACTCCTCCCTTGATTGTTACATCACCTTCATGAAGGAATGTTCTTCCTAATGAATCAACACGCCACACATAGAACATTGCTTCATAATCGGATTTTTTAAAAACAATATTATTTTGGGGATATAAACCAGAATAATCCGAGCCTTGCTGCTTTGATTTCAGTTCAGTATTTGAAAGTACATACGTGTCATATAAATCACCGTTTTCAGGCTTAAATGTAATATCACCGTCTATACCCGATTCTTCAAATATTGCAATCCGGCCTTTTTCGTCGGTTTCGGCTTCTTTGTAGCTGTTATTGCCGTCTCTGTAGGTTACGTTACTCTTCTGAGCAGGATATACCTGAAACAAGAACAGCTTTTCCTTCAGATTGTCTACGTCAACCTCAACTTTTTCCTCCATGCCTGTCAGTCCGTGTCTGAGCGTTATAGATGACTTACCCGGTGACAATCCTTCAAGCAGCAGTTCCGCATCCGGTAAAACCAAGGTATTACCATCCACATTGCTTAACAATCCTCCGTCCTTGTACCTCAACGATAAAATGCTGTCATCTTCCGCCGACCAGGTTGTTTTATCAAACAGTCTGCTCCATTTGTATTCGTTGTTAATATTTATATCATCTGTTAAGGCAATATTTCTGTTAAGATTTAATATTTCTTCACTTGACATGCTTTTAAGCTTATCATCCATACTCATTGTATGTTTTTCTTTATTCTTGCCGTTAATACTTATTTTAAGAGCATCAGAGTTATATACATACATGGTATAAGAATCGTATGAATAAGCTTCGTCATATATATTTTTTGCCTGAAGAGATATTGCATATGTATCATACAAATTTAAGTCAGGTACGTCTTCTATATTAACCGTAATGTCCTTATCTCTGTCGGAAATGCTGTTTTTGGTAATTATAGTTTCGGCATTCCTGGTTACAGTCAGCATAACCTCAGTATCAGGGTTATAGTTATCAATATCGAATTTCACAATAAAGCTGTCAGCTTCATCTGTTATATAATAGCTCTCCGGCTTGCTCAGCATTGCTTTTGCAGGCAGGCTCTTTACACGTATAGATGCCGATGCCGTAAAAAGCATATCGGTTTTTATATCTCTTGCGGATATTTCAAGTATGTAACTATATTTTCCTCTTTCGGATACATTGTTTAAGTATTGCTTATCAACCGCATAATACAATTCCTGAGTTTCCTCGGAGAAAACCTTTGTATCACTTAATACTGATTCACCCTTTGTAATTTCATCGCCTTCATATTCCGCTTCATATAAATTATAATAGAATGCGGTGGCTGTTCCGTTAACAGCGTGAAGGTTGGTAGAGTAATAAATTTTAGCATCATTTCCCTTAATTATCTCGGCATTTTTTGACCACCCGCTGACATTTAAAAACACCTCATCAGTATCAATTACCTGCAGGGTATTGCTGTGTACGGTAAACCTTTCATCAGGTTGCCCTGAATTTAAAGCACTTAAGGAAAAATATACGCTTCCCGGCTTTCCCGTTAACGAAATTGCTCCTGAGGTTGTTATTGCTGCTACCGTTTGGTCACTTGATGTCCACACAAAATCCTCCGGCTTCTGCCAGGTTGCATTGTTTTTAACGTTGTACCCCAATGAAATTAAATCAATACTATTTGAAGATACTTTGTTTTCCGCGGGCCAGTTTTCATATAAAATTTCCAAATACGATTCATCATCAATATATATAATCTGGGGCATGGTGTATTGCTTTGACAAAGAATATATCAATTCAAAATTATTGTCTTCATTTTCATCAAAATAAATTTCACATACATAATTTGTATCGGATATCAGCGAACTTGCAGGAGCGGTAAATTTACCTCTGAGCTGGGTAATAAGAAGTCCGTCATTTGCATAAAGGTCAATATCAACATCCGTTCCGTTCTCGCCTATTACTTTTGCTTTGACAGTCTTTATGCGTCCGTCCTCTTTATATAATGTCAGATAGTCAGAAAGCTCATGATTTTCTTTGAGGGATATGTTTATCTCAACCTCAGCATTCATGCTTTTGCCTTGATTCACCTTTATTTCTGTAGCTGCACAATAAGACAGCAGTTCTTTCATACTGTATGATTTAAGTTCAGCCTCTTCAATCCTTGAGTTGTATGTCATATAATCCTGTTCTTTTCCCGACAAATCAACAGCTCCTGTTACATCTTGTATATCAATATAACCATCAAAATCAGGACCTACTTCGTACAAAAAGCTCACATCTTCTGAAATTGTTCCTTCCCTTTCAACGGGATACAAGACGGTATCATTTGCCTTTATACTTATGTTGTCTGTCAAAACAGCTTCATTAAAGGTAACCGTAACAGGTACGCTCTCCCCTAAGTGATATTCACCAGCCGGTGCATTAGCGTTTACCGGAAAAGGATTGATTTTATCCTCAAAATTCATCTGATTTTGAACATAATTACCATATGCATCATGAAACAAGGTATATACATCACCGTTTATGATTGAATAATTCAGGTTTATGCATATGGAATTAACGGCACCATTTGCTTCAGAATTACGACCTATACCTAAATCACTCAATAAAGCATCATTAAATTCAAAATCTATTTTATTTTCCCCGTCTCCCGTATCTATGAGTGTGCTCCTGTTAAATACAATACTTGAGGGATTTTTTATTATATGCAAGTTAACATTCCCGCTTGCCCCTGATTCATTTAAAAAATATCCTATGGGTAAATTCAGATGAGAAAATGTACCTATGTCTATCATTTTTCTGACATCTGCTGTTATGGCTGTTGCTGTTGCTATATTTATAACGTCACTTTTGTTAATATATTTGCCGGGAACATCCGGAAAGCTATCAGCATTTTGGATTGACGATATATCCGCCATAAAAACATCCGCAGCCCCCTCATATATATGTTTAAGATTAAGTGCATTTTCAATCCTTACGGGGACGGTCATCACTTCTTTATCATTTTCAAACAAAGCGTTGCTGATATCATAGCAGCTTATATAAAGCACTCTGTCTCCTGTCCATAACTCTCCATATTCATAAATCTCAGGATTTTCAGCATTATAACTGCTGTCAATTTCAGAAATTTCGATATCTATGCTTTTTTCTGTTTCTCCGGCTTCAAATGTTATTCTTCCGTTTGCAACATCTTCATAATGTTTATCTGAAAATGCACTTCCCGGATACACCCTGTAGTAAAAGGATACTTCTCCGGCATTCGGAGAATTTAACCTGAATGTAATTGTAGCTGTTGTCTCATGGTCAGAATCAACGTTTATCGGTTCATTAATTTCACAAGACACTCGCGTTCCAAAATCATATCCCGAAGGTGAGATAACGATATCATCACCCATAATTGAATACAAGCCTATACCTTTATTGTTAAGCTGTTCGGTCAGGGATTGAAGGGCTGCCTCATGAGCTGATAACTGTATTTTGTTATCCGGATTGTCAATATCAGTATAAGCAAGACCCGAATATGAATTAAAAATAATACACATAACCAACACAATACATATAATTTGTTTGCCTTTCTTAGCATGGCGTTTCATAATTAATTCCCCTTTCTTGATATTCCGGATATAAAACATCAGTTTGCTGTTTGTGTCTTCAACTGGTTCAAAATCATGCTAATCAGCTTCATGCCATAGTCAGCAAGCTGAAATGAACCCTTTCTCAGACACCAATCATATATTACGCCCCTGATGCAGGTTGTAAGAATCATTACAATTTCTTCAGCTGATAAATCACTGTATATCTCTTCTTTTTTCTTAGCTTTATCAACTAAAAATTTCAGACGGTTATAGTATTCTCTTTCAGGCGATGTAAGAAATCTGACAGTACTTAAATCCTTTATCTGTGATGAATAAATCACAGACATAAATTCTAATCCTATTTCCTTTTCCATAACGGAAAAAACATAACCGATAAATGCAGCAATTTCTTCCATTGTATTTTGATAATTTCTATCCGGCTTAAAAAAATCAGTATATACTTCATCAACCATCGGAACCATATTATAAATTAAATCTTCCTTCGTTTTAAAATGAGTATAAAATCCACCCTTTGATGAATTTGCTTCATTTATAATTTCATCCACTGTTACATTGTTGTAACCCTTTTCAACAAACAGCTTTCTGGCACAATCTACAATTCTTTTCTTCGTTTCATTTCCCTGAATAATTTTTTTATTCAAAATTTTCCTCCTGAGCAAAATATACAGACCGTAGTCTGTATATAATTATAGCTGTTTATTTTAATCATGTCAATTAAAAACACACATTAATTTAAATAATTTAAATAATTAATGTGTGTATCATGTTATCTGATCATCTGAGTGTTCCGGAAAAAACCTTCCCAAGGATCATCTCTTTCAATTCTCAAGAGTGCATCCTTCATACTGATACCATCAGGAACAACTGTATGAAGTTCACCCCAGGATATGGGCATGGATACCTTCGCACCTTCTCTCGCTCTCAGAGAATACGGAGCAATGCTTGTAGCACCTCTGGAATTTCGAATCCAATCAATAAATATTTTGTCTTTACGTTGAGCTTTTCTTATATTACTCGTGTAGCGATCCGGCCATTTTTGCTCCATAACCTCTGCAACACGCTTTGCAAAATCACGAAATACATCCCAGCCTGCCACAGGTTTTAAAGGAAGCACTACGTGATAGCCTTTACCTCCGCTGGTTTTCAGATATGAATTAAGAGATAGTTCATCAAGAATACCTTTAATATCTTCTGCGCCCTGACGAACCTTGGATAAGTCCATACCTTCATCGGGATCTAAGTCAAATACCATCATATCAGGCTTCTCAAGCTGTTCAACAACACTTCCCCAAATATGAAATTCCAGTGTTCCCATTTGTGCTTCGTATATAAGACCTGCCGTATTTTCAATGTAAAAATAATCTTCTATCGTGCCTGTTCCTATACTTCCAGATTCTGAACGCTTCTTATAAAAACAATTTTGAGATACACCTTTAGGACATCGAACAATACTGAGAATTCTATGTCTTACATAAGGAAGCATTCGCTCAGAAACCTTTAAATAGTACCGAGCCACATCTTCTTTTGTAATTTCCGGTTCATTGAAAATTATTTTATCAGGGCTTGAAATCTTTACTCCTTCAATAATAAGGTTGTTTGAATTTAATTCAGTTATCTTTTCTTCATTTACGGTTGATTGAAGCATCTCCTCTTCCCTTTCCCTTTTTATTTCCTTCGGATCCTTGTCTGCTCTTAAGCCCTTGTAGCTTGCCTGCCTTAACAGATTATCCTTCGTCCATTCGGCAAATTTAATTTCAGCAACTAATTCCGGCTCAAGCCACTTAATCTTTTCATTTGATCTGGTGTCAGGCGGAGTTTTAAAAGCCGGCTCCATCCTCTTTATGCTCCCGAATTTATTTTCAAGCACCGTCATATCATTTTCACTTATACCGGTGCCTGCACGTCCTGCATATATTAAGTCATCCCCCTCATAAATTCCCAACAACAGCGAGCTTACACCCCTTGCCCTTTTATCGGAAAGTGTATATCCTCCGATTACAAATTCCTGTCTCTTATCACATTTAAGTTTAATCCAATCCTCGTTTCTTGTTCCTCTGTAAACAGAATCAGCCTTTTTGCCTATTATACCTTCCATGCCCGCTTCGCAGGCGGCGGCAAAGCTTTCCTTTCCATGCCCTCTGACATAACGGCTGTAATGCAAACCGGGTGGAGCTTCTTTCATTATGCTTTCAAGCATTTCTTTTCTCTTAATCAAAGGGTGCTGCCGCAAATCCATTCCGTCAAGTGCGAGCAAATCAAATATAATATAAGTCAGGCTTAAAGAATTCTGATTTTTCATATAATTCTGTAAAGCCTGAAAATCCGTCCTGCCGGAGTCATCCGTAATTACCATCTCTCCGTCAAAAACCATAGACCTGCCGTCAGACCAATCAATAATCGCAGAGCTTACGTCATAAAATTGTCTTGAATAATCATTGCCGTTTCTGGTTACCAGCCTTGCATTATTACCTTCAACAAATGCCACAATCCTGTATCCGTCATATTTTAATTCATAAAGCCAATCCTTTCCCTCGGGAATATTTCTGACTAATTTAGCGAGCTGTACACTGACTTCGCTGAAGGGATTTTTAATATTTCTTTCTTCTTTACCATCTTCTATTTCTGCCATGGTTCGCCCGGTTCTGATACTGACGGTAAATCCGGATATTCCGTCTGTATTTTGAACGTACTCATCCTTTTCCTTCAGCAAAAGCCAGTTATCATTTTTTTCGACCGCTTTTGTTTTTAATCTGATTAAAGCCCACTTTCCCTTGAGCCGTCTTCCTTTAAGGACAAATTTCAGCATACCTTCATTGAGCCCTTCATCCACATCAACATATGGCTCCCAATATCCTTCATCCCATATCATGACAACTCCGCCGCCATATTCGCCCTTAGGTATAGTGCCTTCGAAATTTCTGTATTCCGTCGGATGGTCCTCAACCTGTATTGCCAGCCTCTTATCACGGGTATTGTACGAGGGTCCCTTGGGTACAGCCCAGCTAAGCAGAGCCCCGTTCCATTCCAACCGCAAATCATAGTGCTTACTGCGTGCCAGGTGATATTGTATCACAAACCGGAGACCTTCTTCGGAATTTTCTGTTTTTCCTTCCGGCTCTAAGGTTCTTTCAAAATTTCTTTTCAGATTGTATTTATTAAGCTTATTATCCATAAAGCTATGCTGATTCCTTGTCCTTCTGCGCTTTTTCCACACTTGCCTTCAACGCATCCATGAGGTCGATTACCTTGCCTGTATTATTGTTCTCAGCAGCAACCACTTCCTTGCCGGAAATTTTTGCCTCAATCAGCTCACGCAGCCTCGTCTGGTATTCATCCTTGTACTTAGACGGATCGAAGGGTGTATCCATTGAATTAATCAGAACCTTCGCCATATTAAGCTCCTGTTCCGATACCTCGGATTTTGTGTAGGGCTTTTGCAGCTCTTTAATTTCATCGGCATAAAACATGGTGGAAATAAGTATGCCTTCCTGCCGGGGAATGATTGCCATAAGCGTATCCTTCGTGCCCATGACGGTCTTTCCTATGGCTATCTTCTGTTCTGCCATAAGCGCAGAGCGTAAAAGCTCAAAGGCTTTTTCGCCACCGGCTTCGGGGGCTGCCTGATATGTTTTTTCATAATACACAGGAGAAATTTGATCTAATTGCGCAAAGTGCAATATCTGAATGGATTTATCTTTTTCTGTCTTAATTTTTTCTATTTCTTCGTCTGTGATAACAACGTATTTATCCTTATCATATTCGTATCCTTTTACTATATCCTTGGATGTTATTTCCTTGCCGCAATGCCCGCAGGTTTTCTTGTACTTTATTCGGCTGTTATCTTCCTTGTGTAATTGATTAAAATGAATATCATTGTCCTGAGTAGCCGTATACATTGCGATTGGAATTGCCACCATCCCGAAAGTTATTACCGATTTACGTGATATCATATTGTCACCTCCGGGGATATTATTTCCCAAACGAACTGTAAGTATTCGGTAAATATAGAAATATAGAAGAACCTTATGGTCCTTCTATGTTGATGTCTATAAATCTGTTACCCCTGCCCCAGACCGACACAATCGGTATTATCTTTACAAATGCGGCTTGGTCTATTTCTTTAATACATTTCTGTATCATTATTGACTGACTGGGTGAACAAACCGTTTCCATCTGAACCTTTTCAACGTTTGTATATCCGCCCTTTACCGTAAAAAGAGTTACTCCTCTTCCTAATTTATGCATTATAAATTTGCTGATATCCTCGTATTGTGAGCTGATTATTTCAAGCTTGTACAATGTAGTACCAAACCCAAACATTACATAATCACAAACCTTTGTTACTATCATCTGACTGATTACGGAATAAAGGGCTATGTTTCTTCCGAATGCGAATGCGGAAATAATTATTATGATACCGTCTAACATCAGCATAATATAGCTTACATTTATGGCGGGAAAGAGCTTCTTGTTTAAAATTCTCGCTATGGTGTCAGTCCCTCCGAAGGAAAAGCCTTTCCTTAGTATCATTCCCACACCTATACCGTAGAAAATTGAAAAGTATATTGATGCGAGGAGTAAATCATTTTCCACAAATTTGAATTCAATATTTTGCATCACCAGCAAAACGGTGGGATACATAATTGAAAGAAATATTATCTTTACAATTTCCTTTCTGCCCATAAGCAGATAGGCAATAATTAAAATTATAAATGTAAAAAGATAGTAAATATATGAATAGTTAATATTAATATACTTCTCCAAAATAATTGCTAAGCCCGTTATACCGCTTGTTACTAATCCGTTCGGCTTCAGTATGTAATTAACTGAAAATGCCGTAATCACACATCCTGTGATTAAATAAACCATGTTGTAAAATAGCTTCTTTATATTTTCCATTCTTTCCTCATACAATATCTGTTTATCAGATTTACTCTATAATCACTTCTTTATTGTTAATATCAAGAATTGAAGTTTTGCACGTTCCGCCTAAACTATCCTGAACTATTAAAAATCATCATCTATTATGATTTTTTTTATTTTAATACCTCCATAATAAATATAACTTTTTTTCTATAATTTGTAAACTCAATTATAAGCAAAATTCATATGAATTTTGCTTATAATAGATCGTATCATCTCCCTACAATTTAAAGTATGTTTTTTTACTTTAGTTAAATCATTATATTATTTGAGACCTTCTATTTCAAATGTTACGTTAAAATTGTATCATATTTGTTTCGTTTGCTGATAAAAAAATGAACTGATGCCCAAAATTAATATACTTTCAGCAACAATTCACTTTTTTAAATTTTATTTTTAAATATAAGCCTTGCTCATCATTATAAAATTTTAAATTTTTTATCGTAAATTCTGGTGAATCCAAGTACTGCTGCGGCAAATTCATAAGGCTTTTCATACATAGCTGCATGTCCGGAATCCTTAATCATTATAAGCTTAGAATTCTCAATTCTTTTTTGAATTTTTTCCTGATTTTTGACAGGAGTAGTTGCATCATATTCTGCACCTATAATAAAAGTCGGAACCTTGATTTTACTTAACTCATCCGTAATATTCAAATCTTCCGCTGACCTTACTAATCTAACGAACCCATCATACCATTCCTGTTTGAGTGACACTCCAAAGCTTTTTTCTCTTTCCGTCAGCCAATGAATATTATCTTCGTAGAACTTCCTTGAGTATATATATGGCATTGTGGCTTTAAAAAAGGTACTTCCGTCATAGGTTTCAGCCGCTTTTATCCATCCTTCACCAATATCTTTTAACATACGGTTTGTGTAGCTGGTGGTATTTGATAATATAAGCGACAGAAGTCTGTGTTCATATTTCAGTGCAAATCTTTGAGCTACCTCTCCTCCATAGGATATACCTACCAAATGAACCTTTTCAATATTCAACCTGTCGAACAGCTCATTTAACATTTCCACATGGAAATCCTGAGTGTATTGAACCTCCATTTTGTCAGATTTTCCTTGATCCACAAAGTCTATTAGTATTAATTTATTGTTTTTAGAAAATGCATCTATAAACGGCATCCATGATGCAGTGCTCATCATAATTCCATTTAGAATAACAATTGGCTCTCCTTCTCCATGTATTTCATAAAACATATTTTTTCCCTTAATCAATAATTTAGGCATACTTCCTCCCCTTTACCAGATTTTTAACTCTTCAGCTTCTTTCTTAAGTTGATCTCTAAAATCCGGGTGAGCAATATTTATCAAAGCTTCTACTCTGTCTCCGATGGATGTACCTCTTAAGGACGCTACCCCATATTCTGTCACTACATAGTCTACATCATTTCTCGAAAGAGATACGGCAGCTCCCTGAGCTAATCTGGTTACTATTTTGGAAACAGTCTGCTTGTCTGCTTGCCCAGATACTCTTGCCTTAGTTGTAGAATATAAAGCTATAATGGATTTTCCGTCTCTTGACATCTGAGCGCCTATTGCTGTATCAGCCTGCCCTCCTGTACCGCTAAACTGAATATGTCCTAATGATTCCGAGCAGCATTGTCCTGTTAAATCTATTTCCAATGAAGTATTTATGGATACCATCTTATGGTTTTTTCCTATTACGTATGGATCATTTACCCAGGAACCCTTCATTAAGCTAACTGCCGGATTATCATTAATAAAATTATACAATTTTTGGGTGCCCAAAGCAAAGGTAGCTACCATTTTTCCGGGCATCAAGGTCTTGCGTTTTCCTGTAATAACTCCCGCATTATATAAATCCACTACTCCGTCGGTAAGCATTTCTGTGTGAACTCCTAAATCTTTTTTGTTCATAAGCTCCGCAGCTACCGCATTTGGAATGCCGCCTATTCCCAATTGTATAGTTGAACCGTCTTCTATTAAATCTGCTATATATTTACCGATTTTCTTATCTTTTTCCGTTATCTCTGCTTCAGCTAATGCAGGTACATTATAATCCACTTCAATAACATAATCTATATCATTTATATGAACCGTTGTATCTCCAAAGGTTCTGGGCATATTCGGATTAATTTCTATTATAACTATATCTGAATTCTCCATTATATCCCTTTCATAAGTAGCGGATAATGATAAAGAAATGTACCCGTGCTTATCCATTAACGAACCTGACCCTATATATATGTTTGGTTTTCTGTGGAAAAGCCTTTTTTTTGCTGCAAGATGCAGGTGGTTAGGTATAAAGGAGATGTTGCCGGTTTTATGAGCTTTCCTTATTGCAGGGCTGTAAAACCATCCATCCATCTTGAAGCTATCCTTGTAATCAGGATTCATATAGTATTCATAATCACCCATTGGTAAGCAGGTTGTAACATTTACGTCTTTAACAGCACCTGCTATTGTATGGAGATTCTTTAAAAATTCCCTTCCTTCAGCAGCAGCCATACCCGATACTATACTATCGTTTGATTTAATCTTACTCAATGCTTCCTCAACAGTTATAAGCTTGTTATTATAAATTTTATTTACGTCCATTTACTGCCTCCTAACTACCCCATCTGATGACATTAGCAGCCCATGCATATCCGATCCCTGCGGCTATCATGGATATTACGGTTCCATTCTTTACTTTTCCTTGTTCTAATGCCAATTGCAGAGAAAGAATTTGATCTACCTGACCCATATGTCCGTAGCTTGAAAGATAATTAGACTGTTCCTCAGTTATGCCTAAAGATTCCACCATAGCCTTATGCTGAGAATATTTAAAGTGAAGTACCGCTAAATATCCTAATTCAGCCTTTGATACGCCTGACTTTTCAAAGGCCTTGTCTATGCAATAATACCAGTTATCCATCGACACTTCATTCAGCCTGTCCTTCATATGCTTTGAATCAAACAATCTTAAGGACTTATATGCTTCGTCAAGATTGCTCTTGTTTATTGGTTTTTCCGTACCTCCATATTCTACTCCGGCATCTCTGGCCATGGTTCCGTCAGTCATTATATGTGTGCCTAATAATAAATTTTTATTATAGTTTTTTTTGAGTATAATAGCTCCTCCCCCTGCGGAAAGATTATACATCATGGACATACTCTTGTCGGAATAATCAACAAAATCACCATTTCTGTAACCGCCTACTACCATTACAGTATTGATATCTTCATCTGCTATCATCATATCCTTCGCTATTTTCATAGCTGCTACAGTAGTACAGCATCTTTGCTGCAGATCTATTGCCCAGGCATTTACAGCCCCTATTTTTTCCTGAATATAAATACCTGATGTGGTCAGAGGATACTCCTTCCATTCTTCTCCCATGCACAGTATTAAATCTATCTCTTTAGGATCTATTCCCGTTCTTTTAATTGCATCTAATCCTGCTCTGACACCCATTTCTTGAGTTCCGTCTTCTTTTCCCGGTATTGATTTTTCCACTATGCCAAGCTTTTGCACAATAGCTTTTTCTGTCCAAAGCCCGTTAGTGGCATCTGAGATCTCCCTAGCTGTCATTCTTTTTTCAGGAATATATATACCCGTTCCTACAATACCTATATTTACATTAGTCATTATATCCCTCCTTCTTATATCCTTGCTTGCACCCAAGCCTTTTTTTCAAAAGTTCTTATTCTCCGGGTGCTTTTTCGGTTTTAGATGATTTCTCATTATCTGATTTTACTTTTCTGTTTTCTATAAAATGACGCAGAGTACCAACGATGCCTTTCGGCATGAACAGTATTACAGCGATGTATAAAATTCCCAAGAATATTAACCATCTTTCAAATATAGGGTGAATGCTTCGAAGATTTAACAGCATATTCTGAAAAACATTAACCACTATGCTTCCGACAATTCCTCCGTATAATGTTCCGGTACCTCCTATCAATGTATACAGGAGGGCATTGGTAGAATAAGTTATACTTAAAAGTTCAGTATTGGCAAATCTGTTAAACGTCCCAAATACCAGTCCTGCAAGACCTGCAGAAACACCTGAAACTAAAATTGCAATCAACTTATAATTTTCTATCCTAAAGCCTAAAAATTCAGCTCTTTGTTCATTTTCACGAATGGCTATTATTACTCGTCCTGTAGGGGATAAAATAAACTTTCTTAAAATAATAAACATAACAATTAAAAATATCAGTGAAAAATAGTAGAAAAAAATTCTGTTTGACAGTATGGATGGAACCTTAAAAATCAGACCGTCAGTTCCATTGGTCACATCTCTCCAGCTTTCAGCTATATTTCTGACTACTTCTGCCAATGCCAGAGTAAGCATAGCTGCCGCAAAAACGGAAGTTCCTTTTTTAAAAGACAGCTTTCCCATTACCAAGGCACAGATTACCGAGTACAATACAACTACTGCAATTGACAGAATAAATACAGGTATCGTGGTTCCAAGCTTATTGTAGAGTATTCCTGCAACATATGCTCCACCTCCGAAGTAAACGGCATGTCCCAAATTTATAAAGCCCATGTACCCTCTTAATATGTCATAGCTCATTGCAAATACAGAAATTACAAATATTCTTGTGAGTAAATTCAGCATTGTATATGAAGAAAATTTAGGAAATATAAGCAAAGCAATCAATAATACAGATAAAGCTATTATTACATTTTTACTAAAGTCTCTCTGAATGTGTTCTCTTAGTGATTTCATTTCTTCACCGCCAATCTGAGTATACTTTTTCTGCCTTCACTAAACAGCCCCTCCGGCTTAAATGCCAATACAATTGCCATTACAAGGACATTTGTCACTACTGCGAAGGACGGAATAAACCACGCTACAAATGCGTTCATCAAGCCTAACAAAAAGCTTGCCTTTGCAGTTCCGGAAAAGTTGCCAAGTCCTCCTATGACTATTGCTATAAAAGCCAGTATCTGATTGTTGGCTCCCGCTGTAGATATTACATTGCCTGCCAAAGGCGCATATAATGCTCCGCCTAATCCCGCCAATGCTGCACCTGCCGCAAATACTATTGTAAAATAAAGCCTGATATTAATACCTAATGCCTGAACCATATCCGATCTTTGTACTCCGGCTCTTATTACCATGCCTGTCTTGCTGTTCTTCAAAATGTAATTTACAATAATAAGAACGGATATCCCTATTATTATCAGCAATATTCTATAGTGACTTATTGTAACTCCGTTGATTATCGTTGTTCCTGAAATAAAGTCAGGTTTTTTTATTGCTATAGGAGTGTTTCCCCAAATTAAGCGAATTATTTCAATAAAAACAATATTAAGCCCCAAGGTAATTAAAATTTGTGCAGGAGCATTTCCATACAATCTGCTTACGAAAAATTTTTCGAATATTATACCAAGAATAAATACGATTAGCATTGCTGCTAATATTCCCAATATAAAGCTGTTTGTCATCTGATATATCCACACATATGCATATCCGCCCCAGACAAATAAAGCTCCGTGTGCAAAATTAACAACTCCCATTAATCCCAATATAATTGCTAAGCCTGAAGAAACTAAAAATATCAGTGCACCTTCAGATAATCCATTAATAAAAAGTGTTAAGAAAATATCCATAGTTCCTCCCTTATATTCCAAGATGTGTGGCTTGCAGCTGTGTATCCTGTATCAAATCTTCTATTTTACCGTTTACTACAGTCCTGCCCTCATTGATTATATAGTATCTGGATGCAATAGCACATGCTAAAGAAAAGTTTTGCTCAACCAATAATATGGTGCTTTCCTTGCTTATTTCCTTAAGGGCAACTGCTAATGTCTCTATAACTACAGGAGCCAATCCTTTGCTGGGCTCATCTATTAAAATTATCTTATTATCATTGACTAATGCTCTCGATATTGACAGCATCTGACGCTGCCCGCCGCTAAGAGTTCTGGCCATCCTTTCAGATGCCTTCCTTAAATCCGGAAAAATATCATATACCTTAGCTATCCTGTCATCTCCATCCTTTGTATCATTTCTTATTGCTAACTTTAAATTTTCTGCAATCGTCAAATAATCAAACACTCCATAATCTTCAGGTACATATCCTATTCCCTTGTTTGCAATATCATAAGTAGGAATTCCCACCAGGGAATCCTCACCCAGAAGAATGGAGCCGCTTCTTGTATTTACTAATCCCATTATAGTTTTCAGCAATGTGCTTTTACCTGCACCGTTCCTGCCTAATATTGCTATGGCCTCTCCTTTTTTAACTTCTATGTCGACCCCTTGCAATATGGTGTATTGGCCTATATAGGAATTCAAATTTTCCACTTTAAGTATTGATGCCATCTATAACCCCTCCTCCCAGATATGCCTTAAGAACTTCAGGGTGTTTCGAAACAGCCTCCGGCTCTCCCTCAATAAGCTTCATTCCGTTAACTATAATTATGAGCTTATCTGACAAAGCCTTAACCATGTCCATTTTGTGCTCAATCAATATAACTGTGGTGCCGGTCTTTTTAATTTTTGCAAGAATTTCTATCATCGTCGGAACTTCTTCAATGGCCATACCTGCCGTAGGTTCATCTAACAGCAATGCCTCAGGCTCAAGTGCCAATACCATGCCTAACTCTAATTTTCTTTGCTCCGTATGGCTTAGCTTACTTGCAATGAAACTTTTCTTATCTGATAAAAGGACTTTTTCTAATAATTCATCTGCCTTTTGATTAATACTTGTATAATTTCTATGGTCAACAAAAATCCTGTATCCAATATTCTCCTTTGATTGTACAGCCAACCTTACATTTTCATATACTGTAAGATTAGGAAAAACATTAGTCAGCTGAAAGGACCTGCCCATTCCCATCTTTACACGTTCAACAGGGGACAGACAGGTAATGTCCGTCCCTTTGAAATATATTTTCCCTTCTGTTGGCTTTAAAAGACCGCTGATTAAGTTGAATAAGGTTGTCTTTCCGGCACCGTTTGGTCCAAGGATGGTAGTAAATACTTTTTCTTCCAATTCAAGATTCATGTTGCTTACTGCTTTATGGGCTCCAAAGCTAATGCCTAAATTTTCAGTTTTAATTAATACTTCACCCATCATATACATCCTTTCTATTCATTTCTGCTTGCAAATACTCGTCTCTTTTTAGCGTCCGGGTGCATTTATAGGTGGTGCAATGTCCTCAGCCGGTATTTCACGAACAAATTCAGGTACAGGGTAGTCTACCCCTTCAACTTCCATCAATATTACTTCATAAAGAGGCTGAATAGATTGATGGTCCTCTGTACGAAAATACCTTGTTCCTGTAGGGCTTTCATACTCCATTCCTTCCATTGCCTCTATAAGAGTATCTGCATCTGTACTGCCATCTGTTTTTTCCAATGCTGTTATAATTGCAGATGCTGCTGCCATGCCGCCCGGTGTAAATAAGTCCGGAACCTCATTATATTCTTCCATGTGTTTTTCTTTCAGCCACTCATTCATAGGATTGTTTTGCGGCAATGTATGATGGTATACACAAAAGCCTTGCATTCCTATCATCGGTGTCATGGATTTCAATGCTGCAATTTCCGGAGCACCTGTCGTTATATTGATACCATAGCTCTCTAAGTCATATTCCATCAATTGTCCCCAAGGATTGTTGGCACCTGCCCAGATTACATACAGGTAGTCAGGTTTTGCTTCTCTTATCCTCATTATATACGGTGAAAAGTCAGTAGTATCGGTCGGTGGGAATTCTTGGTGCACCAACTCCCCTCCACGCTCAATCAGCTCATTAACAATGGGTTGTACCATTGAAGTACCAAATGAGCTGTCCGGTGCTAATGTTGCAACCTTTGCCCCCGGCTTACTGTTTATAATAACATCTGCCATTGCTGCCGCATCCTGTGCGGAATTTCTTCCTGTACGGAATATATATGGGTTCCAGCTTTCACCTGTCAGGAAATCTGCTGCCGCAGGCTCAATTACGTATACGGTTTTAAACTCTTCCGCAATATCTAATACAGCCGCTGCATCTGATGAGGAAGCTGCACCTACTAAAATATCAACCTTATCCACGTCAAGAAGCTTTATAGCTCTTTCTCTTGCTACATCCGGTACATTTGTTGTATCTTCCCATATTACTTTAATAGGTCTTCCCGCTACTTCCATAGTGCCGTCTGTAAGATATTCCAAGCCTAACATAAATCCTTTTTGGTTTTGTTCACCATAATCTTGCAATGCACCACTTAATGAAGTAAGTGCTCCTATCACTATTGGTTCTTTTGATTCTGAACCGTTATTACCGGTATTTTGTTCCCCACCGTTTGGGGCAGGACTGTTTGCTCCTGTACTGTCATTTCCATTGCTTGTACATCCGGTTGCAAATATACCGATTGCAAGTATTAATACTAACAATAAACTTACTGTTTTTTTCAAAGTAAATACCTCCCTAAAATTTTTTATTTATTAATTAATAGCCACTTATTCCATGAAAGACAATATTATATTCATAAATCTTTGCAAATCATCTGTCATAGCTTCATGACCACCAAATTCCAATAATTCTAATTTTGCATTTGGGCCTATACCTTTAGAAATGCCTGCACCCATGTCTAATTGAATTTAACTTAATCAATTTAATCCTCCTTGCTTAATAATTTTGCATTCTCTTTTAACTTTTCTGCTCTATCATTTAAGTCAATGGCCAATTTGCTGATAAAACTACTCACTTCTATCTGAAATAATGAAATATTTAAAATCTCATCGAGTTTTTCAGAAATGTTTATCTCGGTATTTTTTACATATTCGTTTAAATCTCTTCCAAGTTCCTTAAGTTTTTTTGAATTAAAGGAGATTGTTTCTGTCATTGATACTAATTGCTGCACTGTAGCATGCAGGTTATCAGCTAAGGCCAACATTAAATCTTGCTTATCTACAGCCTCGGTAAAGGATACGGACCCAATAATTTTGCCGGCATTATCCCTTATTGGTATTGCAATTGCAATATAAGGAAATCCAAACACCTCCGGTCCTACTCTTCTTACAACCCTTCTGCCTGTAATAACGCTTTCATAATTGACAGATCCCTTTATGTGAGGAACTCCTTTCCTGATATTGTGATCCTGCCTTTTACTTGGCACATATATAAGGCATTTTTCAAGATCACAAACCGATACAGCAAAGTCCGTATTAGTAAGTTCATTTATATAGGGGGCTACGTCCACAAAGGAATTAAGTATATCACCCATGCTCTTCTCCTTCATTCTCGGTTATATTAAATTACATATGCAACTACTATGCCAACATAGCAGAAGTAATCTTAAGTGTTTTTTACTGAAATTTTTCTTTTATTTCATTTTTTGCTGTACATTTTTTGGACATGTGCATTTTTTGGACAGACACTTTATGAACACTGAGGATATTCAAATGTAAAAAACTACCTCATTCAGGTAGTTTAGTTTATTCCATATCTCTCCATTTTATTGTATAGGGATGAGCGGCTGATGTCTAAAAGCTCTGCTGTCTTCAGCTTGTTACCTTCTGTATATTCAAGGCACCTCATTATTGCCTCTTTTTCTGTATCTTCTATTAAATATTTTAGTGGTCTTACCGGTCCGTCTAAGCTTATTTTTGAGCTATTGTTTATATATACCGGCAGATGTACGGGCAGGATAGTGTCCGAGTCCGTAAGATTAATTGCCCTTTCCAATACATTCTCCAGCTCTCTTACATTTCCGGCCCAGTTATGACCTCTCAAAATGTCCATAGCTTTGTCGGAAATTTTGATTACATACTTTCCCAGCTGGCTTGAAAGCTTTTTAAGAAGCATATCCAAAAGTGTATCAATATCTCCGGTTCTCTCTCTTAAGGGTGGTATTTCTATGGTCATTACATTGAGCCGGTAATATAAATCCTCTCTGAAGCTACCTTCTTGAATCAGTTTTTTTAAATCCTTATTTGTGGCTGCTATTACTCTTACATCTGTTTTTATTATCTTATTTCCCCCGACTCTTTCGAACTCTTTTTCCTGTAATACTCTTAGCAGCTTTGCCTGCATCTTAATCGGCATGTCTCCAATTTCATCTAAAAAAATACTTCCGCCGTTTGCCAGTTCAAATTTACCTATTTTGCCTCCCCTTTTAGCTCCTGTAAATGCTCCCTCTTCATAACCGAACAGCTCAGATTCCAAGAGCTCAGAGGGTATGGCTGCGCTATTAACTTTTACAAATGGCGAATGAGACCTTGAGCTGTCTTTATGTATGGCATGTGCAAACAATTCCTTTCCTGTCCCACTTTCTCCCAATATCAATACATTAGAAATCGAATTGGAAGCTCTTCGACCTATAAACTTTGCTTGCGCCATTTTTTCACTGTTTCCTATTATGGTGTCCCATGAATATTTGGCTCCGTGTATTTCCTTAAGTTGATTTTTATATAAATTGATTTCCGTTTCCAAAAGCTTGTTTTTTTCTATAATATCCTTAAATTTTTCTATATCTGCAAACAATACCATACCGACCCCATATTTGACCTCATCCTTATCGCCTAATACAGGTATCCTGTGAACTATTGCAGTATGCCCGTTTTCAAAGGTATGCTTCCAGGCTATTTCCGCTTGCTTTGTTTTAAGAACATAAGGGAATCTCGAGTATTTATCTACCTCTAATACAGGTCTGCCAATTATTTCTTCCTTTTTTAATCCGAGAAAGTCTGCAAATACCTTGTTTATCATTCTGATCTTACTTTCCTTATCTATCATGATTAAGGGTACGGGAATTGGATCAAATATTTTATGCATCATTGAAACCAAGTATTCATTTAAATTGGTATCTTCATCAATTTCGATACTGCTTTCAATCTTTTCACTATATACATCAGTATTCATAAAGCCACCTCCGTTTATTACCGCATCATGCATAACTATTTTACCATACAAACGAACAAAAATGTTATTTTTTTATAATTTGATGTAAATCGCTTATGCTGTAGGTATAAAACAAAGCCATTACTTTTTAAGGTAATTGTCAGGTTATTGACAAACCCGCTAAAAATTAGCGGGTTTTCATAATAATTAAGGAAAGACACATGAAAAAT
>NZ_JACBNQ010000027.1 GCF_013403245.1 Sedimentibacter hydroxybenzoicus DSM 7310
CGGTTCTTGCCGGACCAACAAATGTTGGTCCGGCAAGAACCGTCCCCTCTGGGTTTGTCTTAATACCTTGAATTTACATAATAATCTATTACGGATTTTTTCTTTTTGTCTGAAAATACATTTTCTTTCTTTAAAACATCTAAAAGCCATATACTTTTTGAATGCAGGATTGCATACTCATAATCTCCAAGCACTATTTCATACAGCTTTCCTTCAAGGGCAGATGATTCCATTTTAATAAAATATGCGTCAACATTTTCAAAATGTAAAAATCTCAATAGTCGAAACGTGGTTTTATCCTTTTCATTGTAATAGTAATCAGCTTCCCCCAAATACTTTTGATAGTAGCTTATATGCTTGCCCTTGTCCCTAATTTCCTGAGCAATCATTTTATGGTATTTTGCCATCATATTATAGTATTGATAGTTGTACATTCCCTTTTCAAAGCTGTCTATACGCTGAAACGGCTTAATGCTTCTTTCTATCATATACCTATAATTTAGCTCCAAATATTCCTTCTTGTTTATATCGCCATTCATATGTTGAATTATCAATGAATCTCTATGTTCAAAAAAATCATCGAAAATAGTTTTGTTTGGCTTGAAATAATTCATAAAATCACTCTTTCTAAATTGCCATACTATATTGCATATTAATTTTATCAGAAAGTACGAAATTTAGCAACATTAAATAAAGGGGACGTATTTTTCGTTTAAACAACGAAAAACCGTCCTCAATTTGACATTTATTATTATGACATTACTGCCTCTAATATTATTTTATTTCTCAACCCTTCCGGAATATCTTCATAGTCATGATTTACACTCATTATAAAATTAACATTGAATTTTTCTGATAAATATTCTAGTCTGTCAACTACTTCATCTAAACGTTCTAAACCTGCCTGTGCTATCTTATACAGTCCGTCTATGTACACATATTCTACATCATAATCAGTTGCAATTAAACCACATACAAACCCATGAAATTGCTCAGCGTTTGTCAGTCCAAATTCCTTTGTGTTAATATATCTGATTTTATAATCCAAATCAAATATATGTCTGTTGTTCGCTTCTAAGAAAACCATCTTTCCCTGTATACTATCGATTGCCTTGTTTGCCATGTCAATCATTTTTCTCGTTTTGCCGGTACCATTGTGTCCACAAATTAATTGAACCATAATAATCACACTCCTACGCTTATATTTTATAAAAGTTAATTACATTTATATTGTACCACAAACAGAAAATGTTTACACTACTTATTTTTATTTTTTACAAGTTTATTTACATGTCCGCTTGTGTTTTAACTTTAGAACCTTGATAACGTCCTCTTTCCTTCATTTTATCCAATATATCGTCCTTAATTTTCCACCAGCTGATGCCCCAGTTAACAAATAAAGAATTTTCCTCAGGGGCTCTGCCAACTAATCTTTGAACCGTTATATCATCTTGTAAATATTCAAGAAAAGTAATAACCCGTTCCACGTATTCATCCTTTGTTATTACAGTTATTTCCTTATTTTTATATAATATTCCCATAACGGTATTTTCCATTATATAAAGTGAATGGATTTTTACCTGATCAATCTTTAATACTGTCAGTACTTTAGCTGTTTCAATTGTATCGACTATGTCATCGCCCGGTAAATTTAAAATAACATGGGCACAAATTTCGAAATTGTATTTTTTTATTCTTAACACTGCATCAATAAATTCAGAGAGTGTATGTCCTCTGTTTATTGATATCAAAGTATGGTAATTTACTGTTTGGAGTCCAAGCTCTATTGATATATTGACATTATGTTCTTTTTTCACGGAATCAAGAAATATAAGATAATCCTCGGAAATGCAGTCCGGACGAGTAGAAATTGATATTTCAACGATATCATCAACTATAGACTCTTTAATATAGCTTTTAAATACCTCTAACTCAAGATATGTATTTGTATAATTTTGAAAATAAGCTATGAATTTCTTTGCTTTGTACTTTTTTTTGATATAATCCATGTTTATTTTTATTTGTTCTTTAACATCTAATGAATTGTCTAAACTCTCAAAACCTGTTCCGATGTCGGCACAAAAAGTACAGCCTCCATAACCTATTGAACCATCTCTGTTTGGACAGGTGCATGGTATATTGATCGGAAGTTTATAAACCTTTTCGCCATATTTTTCTTTTAAATAATTTGAATATTCATTGTATAATTCAGCCATATTATTCCTACCAGATATTTATTCCTGAGATTCCTCGCTAAGACTCGGAATTACATATTCTAATTATAAACAAATTTTTTTCAATAATCAATGTTATAAATTTTATCTTTATTGCCAATAAATTAATCATATTATTTAAAATATTTTGCAGATAATATATTAACAAATATATTAATAATTACACGGAGGTATAAATGAGAAACGGAATGATTCCAACAGTTGTAGGTACAGTTGTAACGGTAACAGGATTTGCATTAAGAAATTCAAATATTCCAGATTCATATAAAAACGGGATAATAGGATTTGGTTTGGCGCATATTGCCATGGGCTCAGCAGAAATGTTAACTGAAAATATACAAAGAAGCAACATGATGGAGAAAGCAACAAGAGTATTTAGATAAGCATAAGCGAAGAATCTCATACACGTTGAAATGATGAGATTCTTCGAGCTGTGCTCTCAGAATGACGAAGTCATAAATACGTAAGGATTGATCAACGCAGCGATAAGGTTGCAAGAGGGCTTTTTCATCAACCTAAGCGAATATTACATAAAGTAACGAATATAGTCCTGCAATTCCAATTAATAAGTAAACTATTCTTCCGATTTTGTTTTTCCATCCGCCAAATAAACTTTCTACTATATCAATTTTTGATATTCCATAAAGACCCCAGTTTAACGCACCGATAATAATAAGTATTGAAGCTATTGCAGTTATTATTTTCATATTTCCTCCCAAATAAACATTATATTAATACATTATATTTATGACAAAAAGAAATATGTACAAAGCTTTTATATTTATTTCAAATCAAACAATTCTTTTAACTCGTAATATACTCCTGAATTATTGTTGTCGAATTTAGAAATTCTTCTTGCTGCCTTTTTAATTTCTTCGGTTCCATTGACCATGGCAATTCCCATTCCCGCATTTTTCAACATTTCTATATCATTATTATCATCACCTAAAGCTATAATATCCTCAGGTTCTATATTTTTTTGCGCTGCATACTTCTTTAAAGAAGACCACTTACAGCCTTCGAGATGTAAAAATTCCAGCAGCGCTAAGTTTCCTATGTTCCTATTGAAAATTGTATTGTAATGCTTGGGATTAGTCATTTCTGTGCCGAAATCACTGAGTTTATTATATTCATCGAAATAACAAACCGATAAAATCTTGTTGGTTTTTAAAGGATCAAACTTTATCAGCCTGGCTCTGTTATAGTCTTTTTTAATATACCCTGAATATTCATTTTCAAAATCTTCTTTTTCGTATATTATATCATAACCGTTGTCATATTCATCCACATGTATAAAGGGGTTTAAGCCCCTTCTAAGACCTTCTTTATATATTTTTTCGAAAAATAATGGATTGAGATAATTATAGCTCAAAGCTATATCGTTATGTCTCACTACAGACCCGTTGTTTGATAATATTACGGGATTTAAATTACTGATCGGCTCAATTAACTTTTTAGCCATATAATGGTTCCTGCCGGTAGCTATTACTATTTCGATACCTTTTTTATATAATTCGTTCAGTATGTATACTGTTTTATCGTTTATCTGTTTTTCATCATCAAGAAGTGTTCCGTCCAAGTCCGAAACAACCATTTTATATTTCATAAACACCTCATAGATTTTAAATACACAGGGGAGTGCAACAAATTTATTTACTCACTGACCTTCGTATAAATTTGGCACTCTGTGTATAAGACCTACCTCTATTTTTCAGAAAAAAACTCTGAAAAATATGGTTAGGGCTATAAAAAAGGGGACTTAGCCCCATACCTGAATATTACATCAAGGTGTATGAGATTAGTCCGCCTATTTATTTTTCATTTTTTCAATAAATTATTGTGGTACATAAGCATACATAAAGTATTTAAATCCTAATGGACTTGGGAATGCACCTTCAAGCTTTGTGCTCATCATGAATATATCTGTGTAGTAATAAATCGGGCAAACAGCGCCTGTAGACATAAGAATATCTTCTGCCTGATGCATTAAGTCAAAACGTTGTACCTGATCTTTAGATGTTTTTACTTCGGTGATTAATTTATCATATGACTCTGCCCAAGTTTTGCCTGATTCTCCCTTGTAGCTGTAACCTGCATAGTTTGCATGTTCGCCTCTGCCAAATTGAGAATCATTGTTACCACTTGTTGTAATCCACATATCAAGGAATGATATAGGATCATTGTAGTCACCTAACCAGCCATGTCTTGCAACTGAATATTCTCCATTCTTTCTTGTATTAAGGAATGTAGCCCATTCTTGCGTATCAATAGTCATATTGATTCCATACTCTGCAAATGTAGCTTGTAAATTAACAGCTATCGCTTCATGGCCTGTTCCGTTATTAGTTATGTATATGATTGTCGGGAATCCTGCAGAAACCTTTCCATCATCACCAACTGTAAATTTACCTGAAGATTCAGCTGCTTGTTTCAATAATTCTATAGCTTCTGCCGTATTTGCTTCATAATCATCGATATCTACACTGTAATATCCCGAACCGTCTCTGTTAGGTCCGTTGTTTGCTATATATTCAGTTCCGTCAGGCTCTGTTAATCCCATTGCAACGAAGCCTGCAGCCGGTACTTGACCTGCCTGACCTATTTCTTCAACTATGTAGTTCCTGTCAATCATAAGACCAAGAGCTTTTCTTATTGTTGCTTTGTCTGCTTCATCAAATGCTGCAAATGCAGGATCATTTACGTTAAATATAACAAAGTAAGTTCCCAACTGACCTGTGATATAGAATTCATCAGGATGACTTGCTTGCAATGATTGGATTTCTTCGTTAGGAACCTGATCTATAAATAAGTAAGATCCGTTCTGGAAGTTAGCCAGTGTTGAACCATCATCATCATTAAATGCAAATCTAAGTTCGTTAGTTTTTATAGAGTCTGCATCGTGATAGAATTCATTCTTCTGCATTACTAATTCACTTTGTGAGAATTCAACAACCTTGTATGGTCCGTTTCCAACGTAAGTTGAAGCTACTGTAGCCCAATCTTCATTGCCTTCAACTATTGATTCCTTAACAGGCATAAAAGCCGGGAATGCACATAATTCGTGGAAATATGGTACATCAACAGGTAATACAACTGTTAATGATTTGCCGTCTTCAGATGCAGTTACATTTAATTTAGCTCCTTCAACTCCTCCGATAACGTCAAGATAACCATCAATAACATCAAACATATATTCATAGTCGGCAGCTGTATTAGGATCAACTGCTCTGTTCCAAGCATATACGAAATCTTGAGCTGTTAAATCTGAGCCATCACTCCATTTCAGGCCATCTTTCAATTCATAAGTGTACGAAACCATGCCATCTGCAGTTTCCACAGCTTCAGGTAATTCCTTAGCTAAATCTGCATAAAGCTCTAATGTTTCATCCGCTAATTGTTTGTAGCCTACTAATCCCGAGAATGCATGGATTATGTAAGTAGCCCCGTCAACCGCACTGTTAAGTGCAGGGTCAATAGTATCCGGATATGCACCAACGTGTAGTGTCATACTTTCAGCTATTCCTGCCGGTTGTTCACCCGGTTGTTCGTTTGATTCACCTGGTTCATTTGGTTCTGCCGGTGGCGGTGTAGTGTTATTTCCACATGCTGCTAAAGAAAATACCATCAATAGCACCAACAGAATAGATACGATTTTTTTCATTATTAAAATCCCTCCAAATTTTAAATTTTATATTAATTTTTAAAATTAATATCACATTGAGTAAAGCTTTGATTCTTTTTAAATTTTTAAGTTGATTAGTTTTATATAAGCTTGTAACTTGTAATATGTAAAATTTGCTCCGGCATCTGATGCCGGGCAAATATATATCCTATACGTTTATGCATGCCACATGATGTCCCGGTGCAACCTCTCTTAATTCAGGTCTTACTTCCTTGCATTCGGGAGTAGCCCTGTTACATCTTGTTCTAAACGGACATCCCGAAGGCATATTAAGCGGACTCGGAACATCTCCTTCAAGAAGTATCCTCTTATGGTTTCTTGCATATTCAGGATCAGGAATAGGAACTGCAGACAACAAGGAAATAGTGTACGGATGCAGAGGATGATCGTACAATTCGTCAGCCGGTGCCAATTCCATCATTCTTCCCAAGTACATTACAGCTATTCTGTCCGAAATGTGCTTTACAACCAACAGGTCATGGGCTATGAATAAATAAGTTAAATCTAATTTGTTTTGTAAATCTTCAAACGTATTGATTATCTGTGCCTGAATGGAAACGTCAAGTGCAGAAACGGGCTCATCGCAGACAATGAATTCAGGCTCAACCGCTAATGCTCTCGCAATACCGATTCTTTGTCTTTGTCCCCCTGAAAACTCATGTGCATAACGGGTTGCATGCTCACTGTTCAGTCCTACTATACTCATTAATTCATTAATTCTATTCTGTCTCTCGGCTTTTGTTTTGAAAAGCTTCATTACATCCAACGGTTCTCCTACTATATCACCGATAGTCATCCTCGGATTAAGGGACGAATACGGATCCTGAAACACCATTTGCGCATTTCTTCTTAGATAATCTATTGATTTCGGACTTCCGATTTTTTGTCCGTTGAATATTATTTCTCCTGCTGTAGGCTTATACAATTGCAGTATAGTTCTTCCTACTGTAGTCTTACCACATCCGGATTCACCAACTAACCCCAATGTTTCGCCCTTTTTAATGTTAAATGATATATCATCAACTGCTTTAAGCGGCTTGTTTGTTAACATACCTGTCGGAATATCAAAGTATTGCTTTAAATTTTTGACCTCAAGAAGATTATTTTTTTCTTTATTCATGATTATACATCTCCTCTACTTCCTTTATGGTTAATGTCTGGTTTTCTATTCCACCCTTGATATTCATCCAACAGCTTGAAAAATGTGTGTCGCTGATTTTAATTTCACCGGGATTTTTGCGAAGACAGACTTTCATTGCATTGTCGCATCTCGGTGTAAATGGGCATCCGTCAGGCATATTTAATAAATCTACCGGATTCCCTCCAATAGGATGAAGTCTTTCCTTGCTTTGTGCATTAGGAATCGATTTTAACAATCCCTTGGTATACTCATGCTTAGGATTGTAGAATATATCGTCGGAAGTACCTCTTTCGGCAATTTCTCCGGCATACATTACTATTATTTCATCACACATATCCGCAACTACACCTAAATCGTGTGTAATAAGAATTATAGCCATTCCTAGCTGTTTTTGCAAGTCTTTCATTAAATCAAGTATTTGTGCCTGAATTGTAACGTCAAGAGCTGTGGTAGGCTCGTCTGCTATCAAAATATCCGGCTCGCACGCCAAAGCCATAGCAATCATAACTCTTTGTCTCATACCTCCGGAAAATTCATGGGGATACTGAGTGATTCTTTTTTCAGGTTCGTTTACGCCTACAAGCTTCAACATTTCAATTGCTCTTGCCTTGGCCTGTTCTTTATTTCTTTTCGTATGAAGCATGATAGCTTCCATTAACTGATCTCCTATAGTGAAAACAGGATTTAAGCTCGTCATAGGATCCTGGAAAATAATACTTATTTTATTGCCTCTTACGTCCTGCATAATCTCTTTGCTTGAGCCGACTAATTCCTGTCCCTTAAGCTTTATGCTTCCGCCTACAATTCTTCCTGGATTAGTCAGTATCTGAAGTATGGAGTATGCCGTAACGCTCTTTCCCGAACCTGATTCTCCAACTATTCCAAGTACCTTTCCTTCTTCTAACTCGAATGACACTCCATTAACTGCTTTAACCTCTCCCGAAGAGGTGAAAAATGAAGTGTACAAATCTTTTACTGATAATAAACTCATTTCTATTCCTCCTCTACTTCTTCAATTTTGGGTCAAAGGCGTCTCTCAAGCCATCGCCTAAAAGGTTAAAAGATAAAACTATCAACCATATGCTTATGGCCGGTATTATCAGTCTGTATGGGTAAGTGTAAATACCCGCCAGTGCATCCGAAGCTAATGAACCCAAGCTTGGCATCGGTATGGATACACCGAGACCGAGGAAACTTAAATAGCTTTCCGTAAATATAGCAGAAGGTATCTGTAAAGCTGTCGATATAATTATTACACTCATACAATTAGGAAGCAGATGCTTTTGTATAATTCTTCTTGGCTTTGCTCCCAGTGATCTTGCTGCCAATACATATTCCTGCTGCTTTATGGACAATATCTGTCCACGAACTAATCTTGCCATTCCAACCCAGTATAATATGGCAAACACTATGAATATACTTATCATGTCAGTACCCATTTTAGCCAATGTCGTACCTTCAATAGCAGGAGTTAATGTCTGCTTCAGTACAACAGAGAATAAAATTATCATAAGCATATCCGGTAATGAGTAAATAATATCTACGATTCTCATCATAAACAGGTCCACCCGTCCGCCAAAATAACCGGCTATGGAACCGTAAACAATACCTATAATTAAAACTATTATAGCAGCAAAAAATCCAACTAACAAGGAAATTCTTCCGCCGTATATTACTCTGATTGCATAATCTCGTCCGGATGCATCAGTTCCGAAAATATGCGGAAATATTTTTTCACCGTTTGCAATCCTTTCAAGCTCTGTTTCACCATATTCAAACGGAGCCAGATTATTATAAGTTTTATCTATTCTTTTTCCCTGCGCTACCCCCAGCTGCTGTTCATACGTATAAGGGTACACCATAGGTACAAAGGTAACTATCAACGCAATTAATATAATGATGGACAATGAAGCCATCGCAATTTTATTTTTTCTTAATCTCCTCATGCCATCCTTGAAGAATGTGGTGCTTTCGCTCATTCTCACCTGCTGAAGCTTTTCATCGTCGGTCGCTTTTTCAAAATCTTTCAGATTCAGTTGAAAGCTGAGCAAATTCTTTTTTGGCATAGTATCTTGATTATTCATATGTCATTTGCCTCCTATTCCTATGACAAATCAATTCTTGGGTCGAACACCTTGTAAAGGATGTCTGTTATAAGCATCATAATAACTATAAGTGCCGCCAAAAATATCGTTGTTCCCATTATCATCGTGTAATCACGGTTAACAATACTTGAAATGAATTCCTTTCCAAGTCCGGGTACGGCTAATATTTTTTCGACTACCAGACTTCCTGTTATTATATACGCAATCATAGGACCTGCATACGTAACTACAGGTATTACCGCATTACGAAGAGCATGTTTGAATAAAACCTTGGGCGGTTTCACACCTTTGGCTCTCGCAGTCCTTATATAATCCTGACCAAGAACATCAAGCATACTTGACCTTGTCAATCTGATGATATACGACATCGGATATAAGGCAAGAGAAATTATAGGCAGTACCAATCCCCCCGGTTCATTACCGTTAGCCGGAAAAAGCTTTAAATTCACACAAAATATCAAAAGCACCAGCGTTGCTATAATAAACGAGGGCATGGCAACCATTGCCGTAGAAATGAACATTATTACTTTATCAATTACTTTATTATGAAAAACCGCCGCGATTGAACCAAATATCAGACCGAGAACAATCGCAGAACCTGCCGCTGTTCCTCCAAGCTTGGCACTTACTTTAAATCCATTCATAATTATTGTGGAAACATTTCTGCCTCTTTGCTTAATCGACGGACCAAAGTCAAATTTTAAAACATCTTTCAAATATGTTGTGTACTGCTGGCTTAACGGCTTGTCTAATCCGTATTTTGCCTCTAATGCTGCCGTAACAGCAGCGCTCGGAGCTTTTTCTTTCAAGAAAGGGTTTCCGGGAATACTGTGCATTGCAAAAAATGTAATGGTTATTATTAAGAATATGGTAATAACCGCAAGGACTAGCCTTTTACAAATATATAATGCCAATTTAGAACTCATTATAATACCTCCAAATTAATTACAAAATTGCTACGAAAATTTCCCTTTGCTGTATATGATTATTCATCATCGCATTTTGAATATTTTCTTACAATTAATGCGTAAACCATTATAACACAACAAAATTCATATTTCAATATTTTTTATTAATATGCTTACAATGAATATTAATGTAATAGAAAGCGTTTATCTGAACAATGCAAACGCATTCAAGTGTTAAAGTTGCCATATTTTAGAACACATTTGCACCGAAAACAATTGTATCTATATACATATTTTCTCATTTTTCACAAAAATGCAAACATTTTTCTGCATTCAAAAAACGTATTTTGTAAATAATACACGAACAAATAAAAACCAGTTTATTTGATTTTTTCAAGGATGCTTATCAATAAATTATATACATTTTCTACCGATTTTATGTCTACATGTTCGTTTGGTGAATGAGCATCAAAAGCATCAGGCCCTAAGGATATAGCATCTAAACCCTGGATTTTCTCCATTAACAATCCGCATTCCAGTCCTGCGTGTATTGCCTCAACTTTTGGTTCCTTTCCATATATGTCTTTATAGCTTTTTATGCAGATGTTTCTTATTTCCGATTTTTCTTTAAATTCCCAGCCGGGATAATATCCGGAAATAAAGCATTCTATTCCCAGGCTTTCACCTATTTGTTCCATTACAAAAGTCAGATCCTCTGTCATCAGGGATTTTACCGAGCTTCTTGCTTGATTATGAAGCGTTATATATTTTTCGTCCTGAGTAATAACTCCAAGATTATTAGAGCTTATTATGAGGTTAATAACCGTACTTCTTGATAATGGTCCGTTGGGAATCAGATTTATAGCAGAAACAACTTTTTTAAACACATCTCTTTCTAATACCTCTGCTTCTGCATTTATATTTTCAAGCATAACAGTAATATTAGAATCCGTTGTCATATATTCGTTTTTCAAAATTTCATTCCACAGCTTAACTTTATCTTTAACCTTTTCACCATCGTTCATCGCAATATAAGCATTGGCTTCTCTGGGTATAGCATTACCCTTTGAACCGCCTGTTATATTTATCAAATCTATATAATCATATAAATCATAAAGGATTCTGCCTAATATTTTATTTGCATTCCCTTTTTCTTTATGAATATCCGTACCTGAGTGTCCTCCCGATAAACCTTTTACACTGAGCTTGCAGCAATTTTTTCTTACTTCCTGATATTTTACCGGGATTTTAAATTCAATTCCGCATCCGCCTGCACAGCCGCATGTAAATACTCCTTCTTCTTCGCTGTCTAAGTTCAGGAGATACTTGGCTTTAAAAATACTTCCATCCACCTTATCGGCACCTGTCATACCCTTTTCTTCATCCGAAGTTATTAAAACTTCAAGTGCCGGGTGCGACAATTCGTCTGAATCCAAAATGGACAATGCATAAGCAACGGCAATGCCGTTATCCGCACCTAAGGTAGTTTCGGTTGCATAAATACATCCCTCTTTTATTCTTAGTTTTATAGGGTCTTTACTAAAATCATGCTGAACCCCTTCGTTTTTTTCACATACCATGTCCATATGACCCTGCAGCATAACGACAGGCGCATTTTCATAGCCCTCCGTTGCAGGTTTTTTAATGATTATATTTAAATAATCATCCTGTATAACTTCCCATCCCTTAGATATACTTAAGTTATACAAATAGTCAGAAATCTCTTTTTCATAACCGGAACATCTTGGTATCTTAGAAATTTCTTCAAAATAATAAAACACTTTTTCAGGCTTCAAGCCTCCTAACACTCTTTCCATTTTCACCCTCCATATTACACGAATTTTAATCTACTTTCCCTATTCTGTTTAATGGGAAAAATCTAAAAATTACATTTCCGATTATTTTACTTTCTTCTATATATGGTTTTTCCCAATAACGTGCATCAAAAGAAAGAGGTCTGTTATCACCAAAAAATAAATAATGTTTTTCAGGAATATTAAATATTTTTGATATGCCTTCAGCATTAGTTACATATGGCTCATCTAACTTTTCTCCGTTTATATAAACACTGCCGTCTTTTTTTACTTCCACAGTTTCTCCGGGAAAGCCAATCAACCTTTTAACAAGACGTTTTTCTTCTAATTCGTCAGATTTGAAAACCAATATATCTCCTCTTTTAGCATCATTTATATCGAATAATTCATTAACATATAATCTATCCCCGGGCATTATTGCTGTTTCCATAGAGCCGGTAGGTACTGTTACTAAAATGAAAATATATTTATTCAATAACAATACGATAGCCAAAGCAACAACAACGGGTACAACCCATTCCTTGACAAAATATTTCATTGCTTCACATCCATTTCATTTAGTTATTGCAGTACATCATTGAAAACACGCAAAAAATTTCCGCCTATAATTAATTTCGCATCATCTTCCGATATACCTCTTTTTAAAATTTCTTCAGTCAGCAGCACTGCATCAGCATGAGAGCTTAAGCTGTCACTGTTAAAAGGTTCAAATTTGAATTTCATTTCACTTTCATAATAGCTGTTGCATAAGTCAAATCCATATCCCACGTGAGAAGCTCCAACCAATTTAACCATGTACTCTATATGATCAGCCAGTTTTTTAATAGGATCCTCTCCCTCACCTACACCGGCAATATTTTTATATGCATTTATTCCTATTACACCATTTCTTTCTGCAATTGCTTTTATTTGTTCATCCGTAAGATTACGCATTCTTCCATGTAATGTCCTTGCATTAGAATGAGAAGCAATAAAAGGTTTATCGGTAAATTTCACTATATCCCAAAATCCTTCATCATTTAAATGGCTCACATCTATAAGCATATTTAATTCTTCCATTCTTTTTACAACCTTAACTCCAAACCTTGAAAGACCGCCTCTTTGACCTTCCTCCACAGGATTGAAGCTGCAGCCGTCCGCAACATAATTTCTTCTTGACCACACTAATCCGGCAGCTCTCACTCCTAATTCGTAAAATATTCTTAAAAGTCCTATATCATTACCTATTGGATCTAAACCTTCAAATGATAGTATAATTCCTATTTTATTTTCTCTTATACAATGGTTCAGTTGTTCTTTTGATTTAATTAAAACAACCTCTCCGTCACATGTTTCTATATCTTCCATCAAAGCATTGATTTGTCCTAATGCAACTCTTAATCCCATTTCAGGCAAAAATATATCATCCATAAATAAAGATGATACGATGATGTTAAAGCCACCCTTTCTGAAACTTTCAAGGTATCTGTTTTTAATCACTTCTTTTTCTCCGGCTAAATACCTGTTATATATTTCTCCGGCTAAATCTAAATGAGTGTCTATAACTACATTGTTCTTATGCAAGTTTATAGCAGCATTTTTAAAGTCCATCTATTTCTCCTTCTGCATTAATATATAAGCTAATTATAAATAATATATGAAAAATTTACAAGCTTTATTAATAAATAAAGGATTTGTGCTTTGCACAAATCCTTAGAATATCCTTCACTGCGTTCGGGATGACATAGAAAAGTTTTTTATTTATTTTTAATTATTTGAATATCCTTAGAAGCCTTATTTAAAACCTCGTTACCGTTTTCGGTTACAGCCACGATATTCTCTATTCTCATACCAAATTTACCTGCTATGTAGATACCCGGTTCAACACTGAATACCATTCCTGCTTCAAGATATCTTTCATTGCTTTTCTTTATGTCGGGAGCTTCATGAACTGAATATCCTATACCGTGTCCGAGACGAGTGAAGAAGTACTTTTCATACCCTGCATCTATAATAACGTCTCTTGCCGCTTTATCAACATCAGGTATGTACGCTCCTTTAACGGCAGCTTTTTCTCCTGCTTCTTGAGATTTAAGCACTATTTCATAAATCTTTCTTTCTTCCTCGGAAATATCTCCTACGAACACTGTTCTTGACATATCCGAACACATGCCGTTGTACTTGCATCCCCAGTCTAAAATTATTATATCTTTTTCCTGTATAACCCTTTGATCTGAGTTGTAATGAGGATAGGATGAATTAGGTCCCGAGCATACCATGGTAAATCCCTCATCAGCACCCTTTGCTTTGAAAATTTCTTTCATCTTTCTTGCGATATCGGCTTCCTTTATACCCGGTTTTATGAATTTTAACAGTTCTTCATAGGATTCATCCGTTATACGTGCTGCCATTCTTAAATCATTAAGCTCATTTTCATCCTTTATCATACGCATTTCTTCAAGCAGCGGTTTTCCGTTAACAAATTTAACATCCAAGGCGTCCATTATCTGAAGGACAATAAATGCTCTTTCTGTTGAGTTAACCGCAATTGTTTTTCCTATGAGGTCATTTTCTTCGAAAGCCTTCTTAACCGTATCAGTAAATACGTCCCCGTCAAACCATCCGTAAACTTTTATATCCGGTCCTAACACTGCCTGTACCTCATCTGAAGTCAGCAGATTACAAATATAAAAATACGTTCCGTCCTTTTTAATTATTAATGCCTGGAATCTTTCACACAAATGTGTGTTATGGTCCATTATAAATTCCATTTCCTCTGATGGGGCTATAAGTATTGCATCAATATTTCTGTCTTGCAAAATCTTTACTAACCTGTCAAAATACTTTTTTCTCACTTTAAACCTCCCTTTGTACGATTGATTATAAATTGATTAGCAATAGACTTGCGATTGATTAGCAATTGATTTATTCAAATCAACTGCCCATCCACCGCTTATCCATCACCCATCTATTGCATATCCATTGTTATATTATACCA
This sequence comes from Sedimentibacter hydroxybenzoicus DSM 7310, assembly GCF_013403245.1. Lineage (GTDB taxonomy): Bacteria > Bacillota > Clostridia > Tissierellales > Sedimentibacteraceae > Sedimentibacter > Sedimentibacter hydroxybenzoicus. The sequence continues at coordinate 14,862 of NZ_JACBNQ010000027.1, forward strand.
CAGATGGTTCTAAAATCAAATTGCCGGTTTTAAATCTGTTTAAATTTAACATACTTACATCTATAGTGGGTTTTTCTCCTAAAATCATTTCAGACATAACAACTCCCGTTATTGGTCCAAACATAAATCCATGACCGCTGTAGCCGACAGCAAGATAAAAGCCTTCGACATTTTCCGCTTTGCCATAAATCGGTTGCTTATCAGGAGTCATATTATATAGTCCTGCCCACTGTCTTACCATCCTTAATTGCATGATAGGAGGCAGAACCTTTTCAATTGTTTTAGCCATTTCTTCGGCAAAATGCCAACTTGAAGTAACTCTCAAATCTCTTGGTTCATTTTCGTCACCTCTGCCCATTATAAATGAGCCCTCAGGTGATTGCTGTATATAAAAATTAAGACCGAAAGACATAACCATCGGACCCTGCATAGGCTCAACCGGCTCCGTAACAAGAATCTGATGTCTCTCTGAATAAACGGGTATATCCAATCCAACCATGTCACTCAGCCTTTTAGAATGTCCGTTTGTTGCGTTTACTACGATGTTTGTTGAAATATAACCTTTATTTGTTTCAACTCCCACTACCTTATTGTTTTCAACTTTAACGTCGGTTGCTTCGGTAAATGTATAAAACTCTACGCCTAATCTTTTGGCCGCTCTGTAAAATGCATCCGTAGTTTTAAAAGGATTTAAAAATCCGTCTTTTTTACAAAAGGCAGCACCCTTTAACACATCCGTGTTCAGATATGGTACAATTTCTCTGGCCTCCTGCAGCGTTAACATTTTAGAAGGAATGCCCAAACTATTCTGTAGCTCTATATTCTTTTTAAATTGAATTAATTCCTTTTCAGTGTCTGCAACAAGCAAGTATCCCTCTTGTTTAAATTCTACATCTCTTTCATATTCCAGAATTTCATTGGCATGCTCATAAAATTCTATACTTTTCTTTGCAATTTTGCAGTTCATTTCTGTTCCCCACTGCATCCTTACTCCGGCTCCGCACCTGCCTGTTGAACCGCTGCAAATATAGCTTTTATCTATAACAACAATATCCTTTACACCCTTTTTAGCCAGATTATAAGCTATTGAGCAGCCTGATATGCCGGCACCTATAATAACAACTTCCGCTTTATTCTTCATCTTTTTTCCCCTCCTTTGCTATTAAACCCAATTTTACTCCTACAACCGGAGGTCTTGTAGTTTGAAATTTTATGTCCTTTATATTTTGACCTGTCATATTTGCAATTTCTCTCATCACAAGCTGTCCACACGTTTTTCCCTGACATGGTCCCATTCCTATACGGGTTATTCTTTTTATTTCATCATAGGTTACATAACCGTCGTTAATCAGATCCCTGACTTGTTTCAATGTAACATCGGAGCATCTGCAGATTATTGTATTTTCATTCATCACTTTGCCTCCACTTTAATATTTCTTAAATCATATAAATATTTTCTGCCTGCTTCCACAGTAACAATAGGAGTTCTGTCAAATGATTTAGGATTTAATACGCCAACAATCTTCACATCAGTTATGTGCCGTCCTTCTCTGTCTAATCCCATAACTGTGTCCCCAACCTTCGGCAACGGTAAAAATTCATATGGTATTTTTATTAAGACAGTAGTTTCAGATTTAGAACCATCAACTATCATAATTGCAAGTCCGGGACATTTTGTCAGGCAAATTGCACAACCGGTACAATTATCTGAGGTAACCGCCGGTATGGTATTTATATCTTCACCTATATTTATTGCATCAAATTTACATGCAGTTTCACATGGGTTACAGGGTATTTCCTTATAGCATTCTATAACTGCAACCGGTCCTTTGTTAATTCTTTCTATAGAAGGGAATTTACCCATTACCATTTCTTTGCTTGGTATTCCAGTTTTCTCGAACATCATATCCTCCTGCTATACTACTATTTGTTCAATACCTGACAATATATGTTTACCCACAGGTCCTGAACGAAGCGCATCTAATTGTTTTACGAAGTCATTTTTTCTTTCATCAAAATCGTCTGTCTTATATCCTATTTTTGCTGCAGCACAAAGGCCAGCCAGATATCCTTCTACCATGGCCGCACTTGCTTCCTCAACACCTGTTGTATCTCCTGCTGCAAATATATTTTCAATTGTAGTTTCGTAATTTTCATTTCTTAAAGGGACAAATCCGCTAAGCTGAGGAACATATTTCATTTGACATCCCCTCATGGCAAGAAGCTCATTAAGCGGAGTCAATCCTACCGAAATACACATAACGTCAACATCAAATTCTTTTTCGGTTCCTTCTATGGGCTGGAATTTATCATCAACTTGACATATTACTGCTTTTTCAATAAAATCCTTGCCTATAGCTTCTTTTACCGTGTATGATGTCAAAATCGGCACACCCATTCTTCTTATTTTTGAGGCATGTACCAGGTAACCTCCTATCTTGGAAGCGGCATCCAATATTGCAACTACCTCAACGCCTGCCTGCATTAATTGATAGCTTACAATTAATCCTATATTTCCTGCTCCGACCATCAGAACTTTGTTTCCCGGCTTAACACCATGAACGTTCATCAATGTCTGAACAGCACCTGCCCCGTAAATTCCCGGAAGGTCGTTATTAGGAAAAGCCAATGATTTTTCAAAAGCTCCCGTTGCCACAACCACAGCTTTAGCCGAAATTTTAAAGAAATCATCTTCTTTATAAAGGGCAGTTATAATACCGTCTTCATACATTCCCACCACTGTTGTATCCGCTAATATCTCAACGTTTTCCTTGTACTTATCAAGCTCATTCAATAAAATCTCGGTAATATCGATTCCACGGGTAGATGCATATTGTTTTTCTGAGCCGAAGAACATATGTGTTTGTTTTACTAATTGACCGCCTAAATATTTATTTCTTTCTATTATTAAAACCTTTGCACCACTTTTAGCTGCACTGATTGCCGCACATAAACCGGCAGGACCTCCACCTATAATTAATAATTCTGCCTGTCTCATACTATCACTCCCTTGCCTTCCTGAGTTTCAACTATCATTCCTTCTTCAAGATCGGTTACACATGTTTTTACGTTTGCAACACCGTTAACAGTCATAAGGCATGATGAACAATTTCCTATTGCACAGTAGAAACCTCTTGGCCTGTGTAAAAACAAACTCTTGCCAAGAACCTTAACTCCTGAAGCATGGAGTGCTGCTGCTATGGTTTCACCTTCATAGCCTTCAATTTTTTCACCGTTAAATGTAAAATTAATTTTCTTATCTTTCTTAAATTCCAATATAGGATGTTCTTCAATTCTCATCATATCACTCCCATTTTAAAGATTTCTAATATTTAAGCAATTAATATGCCAAACTTACATGTCGTTCTGAACGAAATGAAAAATCTCATAATTTGAATAAATTCCAAACTGCGTTCCGGGTGACATGCATCAAACACTGTCAAATTATCGACGGTGTGTCGATTTATTGACATGTCGGTTTATTGACGTAACAATTGCAATAATTATTAAAATTTCTTGATTTTTATATGCTATGTGGTATAATACACTATGTTTTAAAAGAAAAATACTTCCTAAGATTATTTTATATCTTAAGGATTGGAGGATATATGAAAATCATAATTGTTGGCGGTGGAAAGGTAGGATATACATTAGCCCAGCATCTTGTAACAGAAGACCATGATATAGTATTGATTGATGATGATACGGATGTATTAAATCATGCAGATGAAACCCTGGATATAATGTGTATAAAGGGCAACGGAGCAAGCGTTGAAATACTCAAAGAGGCAGGCGTTGATGAAACTGATTTGCTTATTGCAGTGACTAACGGAGATGAATTAAATATGATTTGCTGTGTTATAGGTAAAAAATTAGGAGCTAAGCATACGGTTGCACGTATCAGGAATACTGATTATTCAAATGAATATAAAATGCTCAAGCAGGAGCTTGAACTTGATATGGTGATTAATCCTGAGATGGAATCAGCCAATGAAATCACAAGGATGCTTCAATTTACTTCAGCAGCCAATGTGGAAACATTCGCCAACAATATGCTTGAAATGGTAGAATTCAGGGTTTTGGAATCAGATACAATACTAAACATAAAATTAATGGATCTAACTAAGCAGCTTCCTTCTAAGGTTCTGTTCTGTGGTGTAAAAAGAGACAAAGAAATTACAATACCTAAAGGTAACTTCTCGTTTAAAGAAAATGATTTGGTCTACGTAATAGGCGAAAAGAAAGATATTTCACATTTTTTTTCATTTCTAGGAAGAAGTTCTCAAAAAGCAAAAAACGTAATTATAATCGGGGGCAGCAGAATCGCTATTTATTTATCCTGGATGTTGGAAGACATAGGTATGCATGTGAAAATAATTGAATTAAGTAAAGAAAGATGCCTTTTGTTGAGTGAAATTTTAAATGATACATTGATTATTTGCGGTGACGGAACTGACCAGGAGGTTTTGGATAATGAAAATATTCAAACTGCCGATGCAATAGTTACACTGACTGATATGGATGAAGAGAATTTAATTTCTTCGCTATACGCTCACCAATGTGGTGTCCCTAAGGTAATTCTCAAAATTAATCGCCATAATTATATTCCGATAATTAAAAAGCTTGGTTTGGACAGTATTATAAGTCCAAAATTTTCAACATCAAACAACATTTTAAGATATGTAAGAGCATTGGTCAATTCTCAGGGAATAGCTGTTGAAAAGCTTTATAAAATTTTGGATGACGAAGCAGAGGTCGCCGAATTTACGGCTAAAAATTCGCCTGATTTACTTAATATTAAATTAAAAGATTTAAATTTGAAAAGTGATGTATTGATTGCGGCACTGGTGCGCAACAAAAAAATTATAATACCTTACGGTGATGATTTTATAAAAGAGGGAGATAAGGTAATAGTTGTGACCAAGACAGGATTTATTACGGACCTCAACGAAATATTAGAAATATGACTGATTTAAAATCATTTGAAATAGCAACTTTTAACGGAGAAAACTAATGAATTTTAATGTTTTACTTAAAACAACAGGCACTGTATTATTTTGGGAGTCAATTTTAATGCTTCCTTCATTAATCATTGCAATTTATGATAACAGTTATGATATAAACGGATTTCTCATTTCAATCATAGTTTCAGGCGCAATCGGTTTAATTTTAAAGAATATAAAAAGTGATGTTAATGATATGAGAAAAAGAGAAGGATATGCAACCGTTGCAATTTGCTGGTTAGTCATGTCGATAATGGGCGCACTGCCTTTTTATATTAGTGGTTCAATCCCATCCTATATTGACGCTTTATTTGAAACAATATCCGGATTTACAACGACAGGTGCAAGTATATTGCAAAATATAGAAAGCATGCCGAGAGCTTTATTGTTCTGGAGAAGCTTCACTCATTGGATTGGCGGTATGGGTGTATTAGTTTTTACTTTAGCGCTTATTCCCTCAATAGGAGGACGTACTGTATTCCTAATGCGTGCTGAAAGCTCCGGTCCTGCTCCCGGAAAATTAGTTCCCAAGCTTTCAGAATCCTCAAAAATACTATATATAATTTATGCCGTTATGACTGCAATTATAGTAATTCTTTTGATTATAGCCGGAATGCCCGTATTTGATTCATTTATACACGCATTCGGTACGGCGGGAACGGGCGGCTTTTCCAACAAAGCTTTAAGTATAGGCTATTATAACAATCCATATGTAGATTGGATAATAACCATAGGAATGTTTTTGTTCGGTATAAATTTCACGCTTTTTTTCTCAATTTTAAGAAGGGATTGGAAGAACATACTTAAAAATGAAGAATTTCGTCTTTATTGTTTTTATTCTTTTTTAGGAATTATGCTTATATTTCTAAACGTATTACCGAAATTCCAATTTAATTATGCTGAAGCAATACGGCATTCTGCATTTACAGTTTCATCCTTAGTGTCCACGACCGGATACGCAACCACAGATTTTAATCTTTGGCCAATGTTTTCTAAATCAATTTTAATGACACTGATGCTTTTCGGTTCATGTGCCGGTTCAACAGCAGGAGGAATGAAGTCAATAAGAGTTTTGATATTGTTTAAATCAATACTTTATGAAATTAAGCGTACCATTCATCCAAGCTCTGTGCAAACAATAAAAATAAATAACAAATCCATAAACGATGATACGCTAAAAAGTATTTTAATTTTCTTTACATCCTATGTAATGATTATTATAATTGCCATAATTTTAGTGTCACTTGATAATTTTGACTTCATGACTACTTTTTCATCAGTATTGGCAATGGTCAGTAATATAGGTCCCGGTTTTTCATTGGTAGGACCTATGGGTAATTTTGCAAATTTTTCAAACTTCAGCAAAATCGTTTTGTCAGCCTGCATGATATTAGGAAGATTGGAACTAATACCTATTCTGATTTTATTATCGCCCGCAAACTGGAAAAAACACTGATATCAACAGCCTAAAATTTTGTAAATTTCATTCATATCAACAGCTTTCCTGACACAATCAGCCAATATATTATATTGGCTTTCCTTATATTTTTGTATATCAAAATTTTTTAATTCTTCTATTTCAATGCCTTTGTTTTTGGCCAAAATATTTACCAACGTACTTGCCACTGAAAAACTGTCAAAAATACCGTGGACATAGCTTCCGGCAACATTATTGTCAACACACCCGTCATTTTTACCGTCAATGGCAGTGAGCGCTTCGCCTTCATTTATAACCGATTGACCCATATGAATTTCATAACCCTTTATTTCAATCCCGGACAGTTCACTGTAAAATCCTTTTATATTATTGAACTTACCCGTAGTTTGAACTGTTGTTTTTTCGGTTGAAAAATCCGTTACTGTATTTAAGAGTCCTAAGCCGTTAACGGAGCCGCCGCCCTCAACATTTTCGGGATCGTTTATTTCTGTACCAAGCATTTGATAACCGCCGCAAATACCAAAAACCGGATTACCCGACCCGGCATACCTTATAATCTTTGTTTCTAAGCCGCTCTGCTTAAGCCACTTTAAATCTTCGATAGTATTTTTAGTACCGGGTATAATTATCATATCCGGATTACCTAAATCTTTTACTCTTGATACGTACCTTACAGACACACCTTCAATCATAGAAAAAATATTGAAATCCGTAAAATTAGATATGCGTGGCAGCTTAACTACGGCTATATCTATTAAATTATAATTATTGCTGCTCGTCAATCTTTCAGACAAGCTGTCTTCATCATCTATATCCACATTTAAGTAAGGAACAACTCCCAATACTTTTACGTCAGTTATATCTTCAAGCATTTTCAGTCCGGGAGTCAGCAAGTCTACATCCCCCCTGAATTTATTTATAATGAAGCCCTTTACTCTTTTCTTTTCTTCATTATTAAACAAAAGCATGGTTCCTGCCAATGAAGCAAATACTCCTCCTCTGTCTATATCTCCTACAATCACAACAGGTGCATCTGCCATTTCCGCCATGCCCATATTGACAATATCCTGTTCTCTTAAATTTATTTCCGCAGGGCTTCCCGCTCCTTCTATAACTATGACGTCGTACTCTTCTGACAACGAATTATAAGATTTCATAATGTGCGGGATCATATCCGCTTTGTAGCTGTAATATTCACCTGCGGTCATATCCTTAAAAACCTTACCGTTTAACACAACCTGCGAGCCCTTTTCACCGGTTGGTTTAAGCAGTATGGGATTCATCCTTATGTCAGGCTCTATGCCTGATGCTTCTGCCTGCATAACCTGAGCCCTTCCCATTTCAAGCCCGTCTTTTGTTATATAAGAATTTAAAGCCATATTTTGTGATTTAAATGGTGCAACCTTGTATCCGTCTTGTTTAAATATTCTGCAAAAAGCTGCAGTTATTAAACTTTTGCCCGCATTAGAGGTTGTTCCTTGTACCATTATTACTTTCGCCATGATTGCCTCCATCATTTTTTTATTACTGTTATTACATCCACAAATCCATTTTCATGTTTACCTGTTACAGAACTTGTCCGGTGATCGGATAAAACGGTTATTGCTGTGTTTTCTTCCACATTTTCATATATCACACTTAAAAATTCTCTGTCTATTCTTTCTATGAATTTTACTTTGCCAAGTACATCCTTCCTATGAGATATTTCATCTGTTCCATTTATGTGAACTATTACAGTATCATGATTTTTAATTTCATTGAGAGCTGCTTCTGCTTTTTCATTCAAATCAGTGTCCACATCAGCCGTTGCATGCCTTAGTTCAGGCACTCTGATGTCCATAAGCTTAGCAATACCCTTAACAATTTCAGCTCCGCATATACATGAGCATGTCCTTTTATGAAGTTCATAAAAGGACGGTAACTCTGTCTTTTCAGAAGCTCCCCATGGGTAAAATATATATTCATCGCCATCGATAAAAAATCTGTTGTTGTTTACGAAATCCCTTAAAGCATCAATTTTAATTATTTCCTCTAAAAGAACATTAATATTTTCGCCCATGTATTCATGAGGCGGATAGTTATTGACGAATAATATTTCATCGCTTTTTTTAACAACAATAATATTTCTATATCCGCTTATGTGGTGAAATCTGATTTTCTTACTTACTCTCACTCTTCCCACTGCATCTTTTATTTCATTATGATTTAAATCTCCACCGTTAAAGGATTCTAATTTATCATTGTTAATTTTAACTAAGTTGCACCTTAAAGCAATTTCGTCATCATCTATGTCAATATTAGCAGCCAAAGCTTCTAAATAAGCTCTGTTTTGGGGAATAAGCTCTTCCTTAACTCCAAGTATGGAAAGTATGCAGCTTAAGCTGTCGGGTTTCCTGTCAGAAACACAAAATGATTTTTTCTCATATTTTCCCTGACCTATAAACTCATCAATAGTCGGAGTGGATGCATATTGAAGTGGTGTCATAAATCCCAGGTCTTTCACATTTTCTTCACTTAAGCCGTCTAAAATAACTAATATTTGCTTCATCCGCCTACCATAATTTCTTTTAAAATTTCAATAAATAATTCGTTCTCTTTTTCCCTTTTAACTGCAATCCTGTAATATTTATCGGATAAATTCTTGTAATTAGCGCAGCTTCTTATTAAAATTCCTTTTTTGAGGAATTCTTCTTTTAAATCAATATTATCGCTGATTTTAAACAATATATAATTTGCATATGAGTCATAAATGTTTATGTTAAGCTTTTTAATTTCTTCAACCAAATACTTTCTTTGATTTTTGATATATTCAGTTGATTGTGATACGTAGTCCTTTTCCTTAACGGCAGCTAAAGCCGCCTCCTGCGCAGGGGCGGAAACATTCCATGGCGGACCTGCCTTTTTTAAATTATCTATGATTTTTTCATTGGAAGACATACAGTATCCGAGACGTATGCCAGGTATCGCAAATATTTTTGTAAATGCCTTTAAAATTATAAGGTTGTCATATTTCTTTAGCAAATGACTTACACTGAATTTTTCTTTATCCTCAACAAAGTCCATGAAGCATTCATCTATAACTACAACCTTATCAGACAATTTGCACTGTGCTATTATTTTTTCAAGCAAATTATTGTCGGTAATTTGCCCTGTAGGATTGTTTGGATTGCATATAAAAACTATATCAACCGCATTTATTTCATAAAATATACCGCTGGTTATTTTGAAATTTTCATTTTCATTTAAATTGTAGTATTTTATGCTGCAGTCAACAGTTTCTAATGCGGATTCATATTCGCTGAACGTCGGGGCAGTTAACAAAGCGTAATCAGGCTTCAGACAAAGAGCAATTCTAAATATCCCCTCGGCTGCACCATTAGACGGAAATATATAGCTTGCCGGTACATTTTCATACAGAGATATGCCTTCAATCAGACCTCTGTAATGAATATCCGGATATCTGTCTGAATATTTAACCGAACCCATTATTGCTTTTTCAACTCTTGCCGGTATGCCAAGGGGGTTGATGTTTGAGGAGAAATCTATTATATTGTTTTCATCGATACCCGATATTTGTGCCGCTGTAAAAATATCGGCTCCGTGCTTTTCCATACTTGTACCTCCTTACAAATAACTATGGATATCCATCGCTGCAACGGATGACATAGACTGTCATACCGATGCCTGCTGCCTGAGATATCTCATAAAGACAGAATAATACTACCTAAAATCAGGCACATTGCTGATGTTACATACATCAAATTATTTGCCCTTCTTATATCTTCTGTTTCTATCTCTCTGATGTTGTCACCAATAGTAGGTTTATGTACCGGAACTCCGCCATAGAAGCTGTCACCGCCAAGCATAATATTCAAGCTTCCTGCACAAACCGCTTCCGTGTGTGCCGAATTGGGACTGTTATGATTATATCTGTCTCGTTTATAAATTTTGCACGCCGACTTATAATCCATTTTCAGAATCATAGAAGCAAGTATCATTAAATACGCGGATATCCTTGCCGGAATATAGTTTGCAACATCATCAGCTATAGCAGAAAATCTACCCATATTAATATACTTTTCATTTTTATAACCCACCATTGAGTCAAGTGTATTTATTGCTTTATACATAAAGCCAAGGGGCGCTCCACCGAGTATAACAAACAGCATGGGTGCAATTACGCCGTCTGAAGTATTTTCCGCAACTGTTTCAACCGCAGCTCTTGATATGGATGAAGCATCCAGATTTTCAGTATCTCTGCCAACTATGTATGACAAATACCTTCTTGCCTCAATTATATTATTGTTCACTAACCCCGTATAAACCTTCATACTTTCAACTCTTAAGCTTTTTGCAGCCAATATAAAGTAAATCATTACACTTTCAACAATAATGCCAAGAATATAACTAAACTTATATACAAATAAAAGTATTATGAATGGTATCAAAAATGAAATTATAACTACTGTTAACCAAAGTACAACACCCGCTTTTCTCTCATCATCATTACTTTTACATTTATCTCTTAAATATTTTTCAACCCTGTAAATCAACTTACCGATTAATCTGATAGGATGGGGAAACCCTTGAGGATCACCAAAAATTAAATCCAGTAAATATCCAATAATTAATGTTAACATACAATTCCCCCTTTTGATTTAATTAAACGCAAAAAAATTATATCTTAATTAGCGGTTGCTTGTCAATTCAGTATATTTTTGTAATATTCAAAACCTGCTATCATAAGCTTTATTAAGAAAACAATTATGGGGGAAATATGGAAAAGATATTCAAAAGAACCAATCTAGTATTTTCAATCGCCTTAATAATAACTTTACTGATGTCATTATTTTCTGATTTATATAAAACATCCGAAACCATAGATGCTACGGGAGCGGAACAGGTTGACCGTATAAAGATTCTGATTGACCCGGGGCATGGCGGTGTGGATCAAGGAACAAGCGGAGATACAGGAGCAACAGAAGCTCCTTTAAATTTAGCAATTTCAGAAAAACTTATGAGCTTTTTAGAAGCATCCGGATTTGAAGTAGATATGACCAGATTCGAGGATGAGGGGTTGTATTCCTTAAAGTCAAAAACAATCAGGGAAAAGAAAAATGAAGATCTGCAAAATCGTGTTGAAATGATAAATAATTCTAATGCTGACCTGGTGGTTTCAATTCATATAAATTCATTCCCCCAAAAACAATATTATGGTGCTCATGTATTTTATCAAAACAACAGTCAGTTAGGTAAAATGGCATCGGATATTTTGCAGGATTCTTTAAAAAGCATATTGGACCCCGGAAACAATAGGGTTCCTCAGGTTAAAAAAGATATAAAAATTATGGATGATACGAACATTCCGGTTGTTTTAGTGGAATGCGGATTTTTATCAAACAATGAAGAAGAGAAAAAATTAATCTCAGACGAATATCAGGAAAAAATTGCATGGTCAATATTTACGGGACTTATTAAGTATTTTAATGAATTATAGCTCTTGAATTACAGGTATTAATCTTATTTAAGTTAATATTATATTATATGTAAGCGACCAGCATCAAATCAAAGATTTGGTGCTGGTTTCTTATTGCAAATATTGAAAAATATATTAATAATTCAATTATTTGATAATTTTTGTTGAATAAATAATTATATTGTATTATAATCAAATTATATGTAGTTTAACGTTTGGAGGACTTATATGAATTTTGAAGAAGTTGAATATTTCTTAGCCAATATCAAATCTGTTCTATCATGTAAAATAATTACTGATTCAAATAATAATATTACAGAAATACACGTCCTGTCTGACAGCAGCAGACATTCGAAGCAAATTGTGAGGGATATAAGGACAGCCCTGCTTTCTCATTTTAACCTCGATATTGATTATAAAATTATAAGTGTTGCACAAGTTAACAAAAATATATCAATTAATTCTGATTTTCGCCTTTTGTACGTAGGACATACAAACGAAACATACGGTGAAAAAATTAAAATTATTGCTAAATTTACGTGGGACGAAAAAGAATTCGTGGGAGAAGCAGAGGGTCTGAGATCTGAAAAAAACACCCTCATGGTTGCCGCTTTAGCAACTTTAAATGCAATCAAAAAGGCCATTGAACTTGAATGCTTTATTGTGGATGACATTCAAACTGCCAGAATATCAGGACAAGATGTATTGCTTTCTTCAATTACTTATTATGATAGGGGCAGAGAAATCCTGCTTATAGGCTCTTCAATAATACATAACAACAAAATCGACTCCACTATTAAAGCTACTCTTAATGCTATAAACAGAAAAATCTGTTTATTTATAAAAGAATGATGGGGCTGACTAAGAAAAGCATAAAACAAAATAAAAATTAGCGTAGCGAAACCTTCCTGTTCTAATAGCGACCGAGCAGAGACAATCTGTAGGAGGGTTCTCATGAAAAAGTTAATGGCTATAATATCATCATTAGTAGCATTAGTTTTAGCTGCAGGTGCAAGCTTTACCTGGGTATAAAAAGTACTATTTGTCAGCCCTTCATTATAAAGAGGTTATATATGGTTAAAGAAAAAGAAACTATAAAAAAAGAAAACAAACCTGCTATAGGGATGAAATTATATTTATATATTATATTACTTACATTAATTGCAATATCATTAATGTATTTCCTTTTTAATGAATATGCAATAGACAATTATAATTTGATTATAGTTTTTTCAGTGCTTTCTGCGATAGCAGAGACTTATCTAATACTATTACCTAAGATAGGCGGGATTTCAGTAAGCTTTGCATTATATTATTCCGCAATAATATTAACAAATCCTTTCTGCGCTGCAATTATTGCAGCGTTTGGTGTAGCATTTAGATTTCCATATGTTGATGGAAAAGGAAGAGTTCATATATTTAACAATCCAATTTATAAGACAATATTTAACATTACACAACTTATTATAAGTTCTGGAGCAGCTGGATTAGCATATGAATACTTAAATCGCAATATTAATATTGGTTTTGAATTTTTTAACCCCGTTGCAGGAGCTGCGGCACTAACAGTTTATATACTTTTAAATACATTTTTTATGTCACAACTAATGTCAATTTTGTTGAAAGAAAAATTGCTTTCTATCTGGAAAGGTAATTTTTTCTCGATGATGGTAAATGTACTATTGGTTGGATTATTAGGTATAGTTCTTGCATTTGCATACCACACTTACGGTTTCGGAGGATTATTGTTATTCTTTATTCCGCTATTGCTTGCGCGATATACTTTTAAACTGTATCTGGATATGAGGAAAAACTATTTTGAAACAATGAATGTATTGGTAAGAGCTATAGAAGCAAACGACCCCTATACGAGCGGTCATTCCTTGCGTGTCAGTATTTATTCGGAGGCAATTGCAAAGCAATTGGGATTGCCCCAGAACAAGATAGATATGATAAAAAGCGCAGCACTTCTGCATGACATAGGAAAAATAGGAGTGGATAAAAATATACTGAATAAAAACGGCAAATTAGAAAAGGAAGAATTTGATTCTATAAAAGCTCATCCCGAAATAGGAGCTACTATTATATCCGATATGAGCTATTTGTCCAATCTTTCAGATATAATCAAGCATCACCACGAAAGAAACGACGGTAAGGGATATCCGGACGGATTGAATCACAACAGTATACCGTTGGAAACATCCATACTTATAATTGCAGATTCCTTTGACGCAATGACTACGGACAGGCCTTACAGGCATGCTTTAAGCTTAGAGGATGCACTTAATGAGGTAAAAGTAAATGCAGGTACTCAATTTAATCCTGATATAGTTGACGATGCAATTATTGCCTTAAGAAAGGCATTCAATAATTTATCAGAATAGGTGCGGCATGATTCCCGAAATTATATTATTCTCTTTTTTATCAATTGTTTTGATAATAATACGAAATAATAAATTTAAAGTTAATAACTTGAAAATGGAAATTAAAGGCTATACAGTATTGTTAATCATGGCAGTAATTGAAATTACTGCTCAATTTTTATTTAAGCGATATACCGATAGTAATTTACTCAGAATATTGTCAATGCATTGGACAATCTACTTTGGATTATTCATTGTTTCAATTATTAACTTCGAAAAGCCGTTCATGAAGCTTATGTTTTTCGGAACATTGCTGAATTTTACAGCTATTATATTTAATGACTTTAAAATGCCGGTGTACGTTTCTGAGATATTGACTGACGTTGAAGCAAAAAAAATGTATCTTCAGTCAGGACAGGATTTAATTCATTCCCTGCTCACAGAAGACACCAAGTTTAAAATATTCTCGGACATTATTACATTGCCTCCTCCCTACCCTTTTCCAAAAACAATCAGCATCGGTGATATATTCTTATTACTGGGTGTATTTGTTTTTTGGCAAAATGCATACTCTTCTGTAAAGCAGAAATAATCCCGTAAATCTTTACATAAAAAACCGACACACCATAAGTGCTGCAAAAATTGACCCTACATGAGCTATTAAGCCAACCTTAATTGTATGCCTTATATTCTTTATACCAACTGCTCCGAAGTATACGGCGGTGGTGTAAAAAATGGTTTCTGATGAACCCATCAACACAGATGCACTTCTTCCTATATAGGAGTCCGGTCCGTAATTATCGAGTATTGATTGAAAAACTCCCAAAGATCCTCCTCCCGACAATGGTTTAACTATTGATAAGGATAACAGTTCCGGCGGGAATCCTAACAGATTGGTTATTGGTGTTAATATTCTTACTATAAAATCTTCGGCTCCGGAATGGATAAACATATTTATAGCAAAAATTACAGCCAATATATAGGGAAATATTTTAAGTGCTGCTTTTGCTCCTTCCATGGCCCCGTCAATAAATGCAGCATATATATCGACCTTTTTAATAATTCCGTAAAACAAAATTCCACCTATAACAACCGGCAATATCAAATCAGATAATCTCATTTCACTTCTTTCCTTTCAAAATATTTTGCAAAAATAATCGCTATAGCAGTAGAAAATGTAGTAGCAATTATGGTTGGAACCAAAATATCTCCGGGCGAGCTTGCTCCTGCATCTGCTCTTAACTTTATTACATTCAAAGGAATGAGCTGAATTGAAGATACATTAATTATTAAAAACATACACATGGCATTATTGGCTGTTGATTTATCCTTGTTTACAAGCTGCATTTCATGCATAGCCTTTAAACCAAATGCAGTTGCGGAATTGCCTATGCCAAGAATATTAGCTGCAATAGTCATAATAATTGCATTTACTGCCTTTGTATTGTTAGCTACTTCTTTAAACAAAAATCTAATTGCCGGCTTTATAACTGCGGCCAGCTTATTCAATATTCCTGATTTTTCAACTATTGACATTAATCCGGTCCAAAAAGCCATGACGGGTATTAATTTGATTATCAATTCCACTGATTGCTGCAAATCGAAAAAAAGGACATTTGCAGCAGTTTCCGGTTTTCCGTTAGCAAACGAAAATATAAAGCCCAGTCCTATAAGAAAAATCCAAACGCTTTTCAATAAATTCCCCCCTAAATACAACAAAGACATATTATTAAATAATATGTCTTTAATATCATAAATATATCTTTTAATTACTTTGTCAGATTTAACTCATTATCTATTTTTTCAACCTGAATTTCCAATACTCTTTTTGCTTCGGCCTTGGTTACGGTAATATCCAAATCCTTGTATACTATCCTTCCTCCTGCCTCCGGTATTTCTTCGAACAGCATTGTTATCCAACCATTAACGGTTGTAACGTCAAGCTCCTCATCAGGTTCAATGCCAAACAGCTCAAACATGTCGTCAATATCTGCATTACATGAAATAAGGAATTTATCTTCTCCTATTTTTTTGAACCATTCGAATACTTCGTCGTGCTCATCCCAAATTTCTCCTACTAATTCTTCTATTATATCTTCCATGGTTACGAGCCCTTCGGTTCCGCCATATTCGTCTATTACAACGGCCATATGCGCCTTAGACAACTGAAGCTCTTTTAACAGCTCTGAAATTTTCTTATTAGGTGTAACGTATAGTATCTTGGAAACAAGCTTTCTAATATCTTTTTCTTTCCTGTTTAGTGCCTGATAGAAATCCTTTTCGTGCAGCACTCCGACTATGTTGTCCATATCACCTTGAAACACCGGTAATCTCGAATATCCGCTTATCAGGAATTTCTCTCTTATTTCTTCCAAGCTTTCATCTTCATCTATACCTACGATATCAATTCTCGGTGTATAGATATCTTCAACGACTGTTTCACTGAATTCGATTGCCGATCTTATTAAATCACTTTCATTTTTATTGATGACACCTTCATTTTCAACTTCATCAATCATTGTTATAAGCTCATCTTCAGTCATGAAAGGTTGAATTTCTGTTTTTAAAATTTTATAAAAAACTGACTTTAAAGAAGTAAGTGTAAAATTAACAGGTGTACACAAAAACACTAAAAGCTTTAAAATAGGTGCCAAAAAAACAGCATGCTTTTCCGGTGAAAATTTAGCCAATCCTTTAGCCGGAATTTCCACAATAAATAGAATCGTTAGAACAGCTACTAAAGTTGCTGAAAAAACACTTAAATAATTTGACAGAATATATATTTCCAATGATACAGCAGTAATTTTTAATATAGTTCCTGTAATCAGAATTGTTGACATTAAATTCTCGTAATTATCATCTAGTTCCAAAACTAAATTTTTATTACCATTACCGGATATATTCTTCAATCTTGATTTGTTAAAATTAACAAATGCAGCCTCTGAAGCTGAAAGTATCGCAGAAAATAAAATCAATAAAATTAATATTATGACTTGACTTATGACGTCATCGTCCATCTTTGTAATTCACTCCCAATTAATTATAGTATACAAACAGTATAATATATACGTGAAAAATAGTCAATTTATTTTCTATTTTTAGCATTTTTGAACAATTCACAATTTACTTATACCGCAACTAATCAATTTATAAGGAACATGTATTATGTTTATCACAAATAAAATATCTATTTATGCTATATTTTAACATACGCTTATAGTTGCAGCTGGTAAAATAGAAAAATACAATAGTTCATTCCGTTGACATATGTCATAAATGCATATAAAATTATATTAAATTATTTGATTTTAACATGTAGGTAGACATCTTTAATACTTTTCCAGCAAATAAGTATTAAGTAGGGATATTTATCTTTGACTGTTAAAATTTTTACAAATAAAAATATAAATTATTAGGAGATTGAAATGAACGCGAATTTTAAAGAAAAAACTTTTTCAAGAAGAGATTTATTGAAGACCGCCGGCAAAACTACAGCCGGATTAGCTGTAGTAGGCCTTGTACCTTCTATACTTACAGCATGCGCAGATGATAAACCTTCTGAAATTCCTTCTAAACAAGTTCTAAGCTACGAGTATAAGGAGTTAAGCACTGATGCCGCTTCACACCCTTTTGTTTATCAAAAGCTTGATATTCCCACTGTTCAAGAAAGAGCATATGCAAGCTATTTCAACAAGGGAGGCTGCTGTGTCGGAGTAGCGGATGCATTAATAGGTGAACTTGCAGACAATGCAGGCTATCCTTTTAATCAGATTCCTGTTGATACATTCGTTAATGGAGCAACCGGATACGGAATCGGCTCCCTTTGTGGTTCTCTTGGAGGTGCTGTCTTTACTATAGGTCTTCTATGCCCTAAAGATGATGCAAAAAAATTAACAGCGGATTTATTTGCATGGTACAATAAGGCAGAGCTTCCTATATATCAACCTGAAATTAAAAACGAAACAACAGTTTCCGGTTCTGTAAACTGTGTCGATTCAGTCGGTAAATTTATGGAAAAAACAGGATATGCGATGGGCGACCCTGAAAGAAAAGCCCGATGTGCAGGTGTAACTGCTGATGTCGCAGCCAAAACAGTTGAACTGTTGAATGAATACTTTGGAGTTTAGTAATGGGGAGAATAGGACCCGGAGAACTTATACTTCTGTTACTTATTGCACTTGTTATATTTGGACCTTCAAAATTGCCTGAGATAGGAAAATCCATGGGTTCTGCGATAAACGAATTCAAATCTCAAATGAATAAAGCTACTAAAGATGATAAAGATGAATTAAAAGAAAAAAATATTTAGTAAAAGAACCTTGTAAAGCAAAAAATACACTTTACAAGGTTCTTTTATTGCATTTACAGTATAAGCAATTGCCACAAAATTGAAAAATTTAACTCATCTGCTTCCAATATCCATTCAAATCTTTATTGGTATATTAAGGAAATTTGAAAAAGCATAAAAATATGTAATAAAGAAATAATAATTGTACCTTTTTAGAAAAACGGATGCTTATACAATCGATTTATTACTTGAAAATTAAGCGATTGTTAAGAAATTATTAATTGTTTTATCGTATGAAAATGCTATACTTACTATTCGTAGAGTACAAAATTTGGAGGTATTAATTTGTTATCGTTTATTAGTATATTTAACTTAATCATATTTATATTATTTACTGGATTTTATTTTTATCAATTTTATTATATTATAGTAGGTTTATTCAGAAAAAGTAAGGTATTAACTGCTAAGGTAAATCATAGATACGCAGTTGTTATTGCTGCAAGAAACGAAAGTGCTGTAATCAGTCAGCTGATCAGCAGTATAAAAAAGCAAAAATATCCGTCAGAATTAATAGATATTTATGTTGTAGCAGACAATTGCACAGACAATACAGCACAAGTAGCAAAAGAATCCGGAGCTTATGTTTTTGAAAGATTTAACCGACAATATGTAGGAAAGGGTTACGCTTTAGATTACGCGTTTAAAGCTTTAATAAACAGCAATGAAAAATATGAAGGATATTTTATATTTGATGCTGATAATTTATTGGACGAAAACTATATATCTGAAATGAACAAGGTATTTGATAATGGATACAAAATAGTTACGAGCTACAGAAATTCAAAAAATTATGATACGAATTGGCTGTCGGCCGGTTATTCGTTATGGTTTTTAAGAGAAGCCAAATATTTAAACAATTCAAGAATGATATTGAATACCGGATGTGCAATTTCAGGTACAGGATTTATGGTAAGTGATGAAATTATCAGAAAAAACAATGGTTGGAAGCATCATTTATTGACAGAAGACATAGAATTTTCGGTTGACAATGCAATACATGGCGAAAAAATCGGTTATTGCGGTTCGGCAGTATTGTATGACGAACAACCTTACTTATTTGAGCAATCATGGCATCAGAGATTGCGTTGGGCAAAAGGATTTTATCAGGTATTTGCAAAATACGGCAAGGATTTGTTCAAATGCGCATTCATTAAGAGAAGCTTCTATTGCTATGATATGTTGGTTACAATTTCTCCGGCATTATTTTTGTCGCTGCTGAGTGTAGGTATAAATACGGCATTTTTAACAATAGGTATAATTAATATCGGAACATCTCCTGAAATTATCAGAGAAACATCATCTTCGATTTTAATGTCCTTTGTTAATTCCTATTCAGTACTATTTGCAATAGGGTTAGTAACAACAATTTCAGAATGGAAACAAATTAATTCAACTTCATGGAATAAAATTAAATATATGTTTACATTCCCAATATTTATTTTCACCTACATTCCTATTTCAATCGTTGCATTGTTCAGGAAAATCGAGTGGAAGCCGATTACCCACAGCATCGCCAAGTCAATAGAAGAAGTAAGACAATAAAAAAAAGGATTTAAGGAAAGTCAAAGGTTCCTTAACTCCTTTTTACTAACATTTAGGGGACGGACGCATTTCGGGGACGGACCTTTTTGTGACTGCAGCCATAAAAAGGTCCGTCCCCAGAACGCTTTCCCCAGAACGCTTTGAGCCAAAAAGAACCGTCCCCTTTGGGTAGTCCCCTCAATTTGGTTCAAATAAGGAATCAACAGTAGTTTGCAGTGCTTTAGCCAAAGAAAATGCAAGAGTTAAGGTTGGATCATATTTGTTGTTTTCTATTGCGTTTATTGTTTGTCTTGTAACATTGCACATAACAGCAAGCTCGTCTTGTTTTATTTTTTTTGCTGTCCGGAGTTCTTTAATATGGTTTATCATAGTGAGCCACCATATTTCCTTGTATTAATTATTAAAATAATTCCAAGTATGATATAGCTGAGAAGTACCGGCTCAATATATATTCCTTCTTTGAAACTATTCCACCACACCTGGTAAGTATCCTGAAGAATCCATTTAATGATCAGAGATAAAGTTTGCAGAACAGTAATTGCAATAAAGGAATCTGCCATAGATTTCTTTACAATCCATTTTGAACGTTCATCTTTCCTTTTTAAGAATGCAAAAAAAATTGCTCGCAAACTAACAATAAACATAAAAACAGATACTAATAAAACAAAAATGCCGATATAACGCATAACAAAGCCTCCAATGTCAAAATGTTTTTACATTTTCAGTATAGGGACTTTTGTATTTAATGTCAAGAGTTTTTTACATTAATATTTACCTCGTATTTTATTAGAAATTAAGTGTAACACTTGTCTTACTTTTGCAATATACTAATACAGGACTTGGAATGACTCGCCAAAGGGACGTTTTGTTTGGCATACTTTATAAAAAATTATATGAACTTTATTTAATGTCGAACAAAACGTCCCCTTGCCTCATTTGTTTTTGTATATATTATTTAAATCTTTGTTTTTGTATATGTTTCTTAAATCTTTGTCAAAATATCTTAAAAAAGGTAGTAACGATATTTGTAATAATAAAAATACCCAAATATCCAAATTAAGAATGTTAACAATAAATTGATTCAGAGATAAAAATATACTTAACAAACTTGTGTATATATACATAATAAATATTTTGTTCTCAAATTCTTTATACATTGGAATATATCTTATAAACCAAATTAAATGCGGTAATATAAACCCAAATAATAAAGATATGTTACGAGTATCCATAATTATTAATTGTATTAAGCATTAACATTAAAACCAAAAACATAGATATAACTTTTTTTAATCTCATAAATACACTCCTTTATATTTTTTACTTTTAACGTTTAGGGGAACGTTTAGGGGACGGACCTTTTCGTGCTGCAGCCACAAAAAGGTCCGTCCCCAGAACGCTTTGAGACAAAAAGAACCGTCCCCTCTGGGTTTGTCCCCTCTGGGTTTCCTCCATGGGTTTCCTCCATAAATTATCATAACTTCCTCCGTTATATTAAAAAAGTGTCTTTTGGTATATTTACAAGCTAAGGAACCAAAAGCTTTTTAATTCCTTTTTGCTATTCAATGAAACTAATGAGTAAGTTCTTAGCTTTATCAAGTATATCATGCGGAATGCGTTCTACAAACTCATAATTCCGTGCCTTTACATCTAAAATACGAGCTTGATCACAGAGTATCACTCCTGTTGTTTTTGTTCTGTCATCCAGTAATATATGAAAAATGTGCTTTTTGTCAGTACGTGTTATTGGGCATACCATGTACATACTTGAAAATCTGTTAAATGTGTTATTACTAACAACCAATGCCGGTCTCCGACCCTTTTGTTCGTGACCGCTTTGAGGGTCGAAATCAACAAAAATTATATCACCTTGATTTACCATACTTCTTCACCTACCGGCTTACCCCAATCTATTTCAGTTGGTTTTTCATCACTTTGACTTGCTTCCTTAAGTATAGTTTCAATATCTTTTTCATAATACTCTTCAATATATCTGTCCAATGATTTTCGTTCAATTTTTGGCTGAAATGGTATTGCCTGCTCTCGCAGTGCTTGCTTAACAAAAGTATTTATTGCTGTTGTAAAATTAAATCCTAATGCATTAAATAAAGCATCCGCTTTTTCCTTAACCTCTTTATCCATACGAATATTTACATTTATTTGCTGTGCCATTATATACACCTTCTTTCTTTTATTATATAAATTATATATAATATTATGTGCATTGTCAATAAATTTATGCATTTGAATATTTCTATTTATGTTTTAATCTTATAAAAAACATATCCTTCTCAGGTGTAACACTTGTCTTACTTCCGCAATATAATAATATAAGACTCATAGTACCTTTGAATATAGATATGTCTTCAGAACGCAGGGAGCAACTGCATAATTTGTATTAATTTATACAGTTTTCAAAAAATCCAAACTGGAATTTTTTTAGGGGTTTTCTCTCTGACTGGTATACTTTTTCGCATCATAAATTTATGTATATATTGAAATTTGCACACTTGTAATAAAATGGAATCTCGAAAAATATTTATACACGATTCACATATATATGCATTGCACGATTTGGTAGCAGAAGCAAAAATCACCGTTTGCACATCCTTGACACCCTTCCTACTACCAAGACCCATAACGGACTTTCACCGTCAAGCTGTCTCCCATGCTGGGTACACAAAAAAATACCAATACTTTTGCACTGGTATTTTTAATATATATATTATGAATATTGGTCATACGATCTAAGAATAGCAAACGGTACCTCTTCTGACACCGTCCCCTAAATGCTTTTACTTGTATTCCTTTTCCACGTAGGAGCTCGTTGATGCTCTTAGAAGTGATGAATACTCTACTTTAAATTTCACAATGTCCCCCACCTTGTAATTGCTTTCTGTTTTATCAGCATTTACAATCAGGTGATCGGAGCTTGCACCTAAAATTGATATACTTGGGTCTATAGGATGCAGGTGGTCAGGATCTACGTCCTGTCTTCCTACTGCTATTATGGCCCTTTTAATTACACCTAAATCTTCATAAACCGGTCTGTTGCCGAAAGCATCTACTCCTGTTTCTCCAACAGGCAAGGATTGTTTTTCTTTTAATTCTATTATTTCTGCTTCCAAAGTAAATGCATCATCATAGAAGCCTTCAAGCATCTGACTGTATGCGGTTTCATCTCCCAGTAAAAATGCTTCGCCAACCCTGAGGTTGTTAATTCCTTCCGATAGTTCGTTTTTACCTATTAAATAAACAGAGCTCGAATTTCCGCCCGAAATCATTTGTAGCTTAATATTGAACTTCGTTTCAATTTTATGCGCAATATCAACAAGTATTGAGAGATTTTCTTTTTTAGGTATTACCGCTCCGTAACAGGTCAGGTTGACACCTAATCCGAACAGTTCAATATTTTCAAGCTTAAGTATTTCTTCAACCGAATGATAAATTTCATCTTCGTTTTCAAAGAAAATACCTTCTCTTAAATCACCCAGATCTATCATAAGAAGTATTTTATGCTTCTTATTTAATCTGCCTGCAGCATCATTTAATTTTTTGATAGTTTCTATTTCGGAATTCAGGGATATGTCAGCATAACGCACCACATCATCGGCTTCTGAAATCATAGGCAGGCGCAAAAGAACTCTTTCCTTTGTTGTGCCTTCATATTTTTTCAGATTTTGTATCCTTGAATCTGCAAGATAATCAATGTCTGACTCTTCAAGCAGCTTGTATATTTCCATGTCGGCACAGTAGCCTTTTGTAACTATCATCAAGGAGCATCCCGAGCCTTTTACCATTTCAATTGTTTTATTAAGGTTGTTTTTTACTTTATTTAAATCAATCACTAATTTAGGATACATTTTATTCTCCTATTCTTAAGCTTTTTTTCATTAATAATAAAGCGTCATCGTGATAGCTTTTCGATAAAACCCCTAATGATGACAATATATAATCTTCATCTATCAAGACTACGGCAGTTTCGGAGGGATATAATTCCTTTTCCTTACCATGGGTTTTGATTTTTTCCAAGATTTTCTTTTTGTTGGGCAGTCTTGTTAATGCCCCGCCTGTACCGATGATGTATTTAACAGCTGTTAAATCCTTACCTTCAGCCACAGTTTTTTTTCCTGAAGCAGTATAGAAATATCTCAGGTGACCTGCATGCCTTTCTAAGGATGTTAAAACCGCTTCTGTCGTAATTCGTTCTACAAACTCTTTTTCTCTTTCTGAAGCCGGAATTGGTCTATAGTCTGCTAAAATTTCGTCTGCGTCGGGAAATTCCTTTCTCAGATTATCAATTCCTATTTTTTCAACAACATGATTTACATTGACATAGACACCAAGATCTCCTTCAACAGTTCTTTTAGCTTCCGGCTCGGGACTTAATAAAATTAAATTTACTTCCTCAGAGCCCTGAGTTACGGAATGAACATCAGTGGTTGCGCCTCCCACATCAAATATAATCAAATCTCCTAAATCTTCCTTCAATACCTTGGCTGCCTCCATTACCGCACCCGGTGTGGGAATTATGGGACCTTTAACAAGCTCTCTCACCTTAGACATACCTGCAGCATGAATTATATGCTCCTCGAAAGCATCCTGAATAATCTTACGTGTGGGCTCTACAACCAATGTATCTATTTTCGGATATACATTTTCTACTATATAAACCTGATTGTCGGCTTCCTCACACATCAGCCTTACTTCTTCCTGGTTTTCAATATTGCCTGCATAAATTATAGGGATATTTAAACCCATTGAAAGTATCATTTCCAAATTATGAAGTGCGGTATCCCTTTCGCCGTAATCTACACCGCCTGCAACAAGTATTATATTAGGCATAATTTCCTGAATCTTTTTTAAATCCGTTCTTCTCATCTTGCCTGAGGTTATCATTTTTATGATTCCTCCGGCTCCTAAAGCAGCTTCCTTAGCTGCTCTTACAGTCATATCGTAAACAAGACCATGAACGGTCATTTTCAAACCGCCTGCAGCACTACTTGTAGCCAACATATCATCCCATGTTAATTCATCTGTACGCAAGTTATTCTTCAGGTCATCTATGGCTCCCTTGAGTCCAACAGTAACATCTCCTTGAAGCACAGACGTAGGAGCTTGCCCCTGTCCTACAAACGCAGGACAGGATGTGCCAATACCGTTAAAGGCATTTACTACTGTAGTGGTGCTGCCTATTTCAGCTACCAATACATTAATTTTCATTATTTATTTAATTCCCTTCTTCTTTTTACTAAGAAGCTCGCCGCATCTATACCGTGGCTTCCTCTTCCGAAACCTGCATCAAGACCTGCCTCCAATGCTATTTCATTAGATACCTGAGTACCTCCGCAAATTATCATAATTTTATCTCTGATACCTTTTTCCACACATAAATCATGAATTTTCTTCATGTTTTTAACATGAACATCATCATGAGTTATAATTGTGCTGACCAAAATTGCATCTGCATTAGTTTCAATAGCCGCATCAACTAATTTTTCAACAGGGCATGAGGTTCCAAGATATTCGTATTTAATTCCAAAACCTTCAATACCACCATGTTTGATGTCCAAGGTTTCTTTTAAACCAACTGAATGCTCGTCTTCTCCAACAGTTGCCGCAACAACAAACATAGGTTTATTTTGGATATCTTCTCTTATTTCTGCTTCAGACAATACTTCGATTTTTTCAGGGATTACTAATTCATTAACATCAATATCAAAATTAACTCTTCCCTTGATTTCGCAGTAAGTACCTTCTGACGGATGCATGCATTGCTTATGAACCACAGTTACATCCTCTAAACCCATTTTTTCACCGCATTTGATAGCAGCAAATTCCGCAGTTCTTTCATCTAACGGTAAGAAGATTGACAACAGCACCGTTCCGTCTGCTCTCCATTCTACTTCCGGCTTAACAAGATTAGTGTCATAGTATTTTTTAGTTTCTTCCAACCTTACATTGACATTGTCGTTTTCATCCAATTCATCTATATATTGA
The DNA here is from genome assembly GCF_013403245.1 of Sedimentibacter hydroxybenzoicus DSM 7310. Classification (GTDB taxonomy): domain Bacteria; phylum Bacillota; class Clostridia; order Tissierellales; family Sedimentibacteraceae; genus Sedimentibacter; species Sedimentibacter hydroxybenzoicus. Next base: position 41,032 of record NZ_JACBNQ010000027.1, read on the forward strand.
ATCTTCGAACGATCCTCAAATGTATCTCCGCCTATTGCATCACTTGCTTTTTTAAATTCCGCAGGAATGTTGTTGTATCCATAGTGAACTGAAACAGGAGCAAAGTAATCTTCATCTCTTTCGTATATGAAGCCGTATCCGATACCGCCTTCGATTTCTCTTGCAATACCGTCTCCGTTTCTTTCCGGATATTTACCGCTGTCTACAAAGAAGCCTTGTTCAACGGCTTTGAAGAAACCGCCTACTTCAAGCATTTCTTCCATAAACAGTATTGCTCTTTCCTTAAGCTCCCTGACTTCCTTTCCTAAAGAACCTTCTCTGTCAAGCTTAACCATTTCTCTTAGACCGTCCATACCTGTAAGAGATTGTTTAGCAGTCATAACACCTGCTATGTTGTTGTAATGCCAAGGCACATTTCTTCCTTCATCAGGAGTGATTGTTGACTGAATATCAGCACTGGTAAGTCGCGAAATCATCATATTAAGCGTATGAGTAACAGCTGCTTCACGGGTATCTGATTCCATATACTTAGTATTTTGTTGTGCTCTCATTTTATACTCTCTGAACAAATCACGAAGAGCAACCGCATAAGGTAAGTCTAATCTCATACACGGTGCCGGCGGAGCTGTAGGCGGAACTGTTGAAAGTGCTATATTTTCAGGCTTAATACCTACTTTTCTTGAGAATATGGAGTTAATAGCATGCTGAACCATTAATTCAGGCATAACCTTCCATGCTTTCATTGCAGTAGCATTGGCATTGTGAGCTCCGTCTATCTGAAGCATTCCGGACCATGCCATTATTTTTTTTGCCTCACATGCATCAACAAAGCTCCTGACCATATTAACATTTCTGTACAATACATTGTATTGAGGGTCTTGGTGAGCTCCGTTAACGCCTTCTTCAGCAAACATAACGGCTATGTCAGGACCTGCAACTCCTGAAATATATGAGTGAAAATTAATCGGACGACCAACTTCATCTTCTATCATATCGCAAGCTTTTCTGGAAGCCCTTACTTGCTTCCTTGTAACCATTATACCTCCGATACCTTGGTTTGTACCTTCTAACAGAGAGTCAATGTGTGATTGACCTGCGGTTCTTATAACCATTATGTGGTCTGCGCCATGCCATGCTGCCATACGCATTCTTCTTATATCATCTTCAAATCTGCCTGAAGCAATTTCTGTTGTGATTACACAATCCGGCTGAGGGTCTATGTATCCGAATCCTCTGCTGCCGGGTAACGGAACAGAATTTGTTAACGACTTTGAAGCTTCGTGATATTCAAAATCACCAACTGTTCTGTCTTCGTTTCTTTCATCTCTCCAATGCCATCCACGTCTTCTTGGTTCATATTTATCTAAATCTTTTAATAACTCTTTTATATCTATCTTCTTGTTTGGATCAAGCTTCATCTTTCATACCCTCCTTAAAATAATGAGTCAACGTCTTCCCAATGTCTTCCGTTTGCAAGTTCAAGTCCTGCTTCGCGTACTGAGCAGCCTAATTTCTTAGACAATCTCCATACAACATTTCCTGCACCCTTGCCCATTAAACCTTTGTTCATCACACCTTCAATGATTGGTTTAACTTCTAAACTTGAGAATCCCATTCTTAAAAGAATACTTCTTTCAACTGACGGAGTTGTATTCTTTTTTCCTAATTCTAATAAAGGGTCAACCACTTGTTCTGCTAAGTTCCAAAATCTATCATATAATTCTTCGTCTGAAAGATTTGCCAAGTGAACTCTTCTTTGCTCAAAATCATCAGCTCTTTTCATTTTTATGCTCCTCCTGAAATATTAAATTTGCAAATAGGCGCTATAAGGTATGGGGACACACCTCTAATTCATGGATAGTCTCTGAGGTAGAGGAATGTCCCCCAATCTAACGCCTTTTGCAATATTATGTGTTTATTATAGGGATTTTAATACATTCTTTACATACTCAACATCTGTCTTGGTTTCTTCTGCCAAAAATTCTATATCGGCATCGTTTGGTGTTACATTGTATGTCGTTATTGC
>NZ_JACBNQ010000028.1 GCF_013403245.1 Sedimentibacter hydroxybenzoicus DSM 7310
TTGTTTTATAAAGACTATGCAACCCTTGATATATAAAGGTTTTAACAAAAAAATAGTAGTGTTTACTTGACACTACGGAATTATAATAAGGGGTGACATTATGAAAAAGATATTGATTCCGGTTGACGGCTCTGTAGCATCTGAAAAAGCAGCGAAAAAGGCAGTTGAAATCGGCAAGTTAATAAATGCGGAGCTTACTTTCGTAACAGTTGTTAACACTCCCACAGAGGATAAATATTCATACTTCGGAATGAATGTAGAGCATGCTTTTATCGCAAATTGTGAGGAAATGCTTAAAAATCTCATACGGGAAGAAACCAAAATGCTTGATATACTTGTAAGAAATCTGAATTGCGATGATTTAATGACGACAAAAAGAGTGGTGGTTGGAAAGCCTTCTGTTGAAATATTAAAAATTGCTACTGATGAAAAATTTGATTTAATCGTAATGGGAAGACGAGGGTTGTCAAATATGGAAAGAATTTTTATCGGTTCTATAACTCAAAAAGTAATTTCACAAGCACCGTGCCCTGTAATGGTTGTGAACGGATAGGAAAGTATGCCGGTAGAACAAAATGTTCTATCGGCTTTTTTCTATGTGCAATCTTAAGAAATTATATAACAGTATATAGCCAAACAAAAATAGGAATAGTTATTAATGATATTAAATGTGTGGTAACTACTATTTTTGATCCGAATATAATATCTCCTCCATATTTTTGTGCAAGTATCGGCATCAGAACCGCAACCGGTAAAGAAGCGTATATAACATAAACTTGCTCAATCATTATATCAAATTCAAAAAACTTTAATATTAAAATCATAAGTAATGGAGAAATTATTAATCTGAAAAAAGTTGCAATATATGCTTCCTCCCTGTATATGCCCTGTCATGGCTGTAATGATTTAAGCTTAAAGGGACTGTATAGAAAACAGTCCCTTTATATTTTACAGTGTTAGCACTTTCGACACTGTCATTCTGAGGGCTTTGCCCAAAGAATCTCATCTTTTGTACAACGAGATCCCTCGCTTTGCTCGGGATAAGCGACCGACACCAAATCAAAGATTAGGGTCGTCCCAGTCTCATTCACCAATGTTTTATCTCCCTTTGGTCGCAAACGTTGGGAATTCATTGCGAATGACCTACCTACCATTTCTCGGAAACCAATTCGGGGACATTCCTCTAAAGCTTTCTGCATAGATTGTCTTTACTTTAGAGGTGTGTCCCCATACATCTGACAAATGGGGTTAGGGCATCTCACTTACTTAGCTTTCATGGAATGTATGGCTTGCTTTTTAACGGCTAATACCGCTTCCTTTAATCCTTCAGAAACAGTAGGATGTGGATGAATAGTTTCAATGAGCTCATCTACTGTGACTTCTAAATTGATACCAAGAGAAAATTCTGAAATCATTTCAGTCGCCCTCGGTCCATAAATTGAAATACCTATTATTTCATCATACTTTTTATCGGTTACAACTTTAATGAAGGTATTTTCAACATCACCTGTAATTAATGTTTTCCCGTTATTAACCAACGGAAACATACCTGTTTCGTAGTCAATGCCGCGATTCTTGGCTTCGTCCTCTGTAATTCCCACATATGCTACTTCTGGTTTGGTATATAGACATCCGGGGACAATGTCATAGTTTATGGTTTTATTACTTCCAAGCAGCATATTTTCAACCGCAACTATGCCTTGTTCTTCTGCAACGTGAGCCAGCATAATCTTACCCGTTACATCTCCCACCGCATATATATTTTTAACATTTGTTTTCATGTTGCTGTCAATGTTTATGAAGCCTCTGTTGCTTACAGCTATTTTTGCGTTCTCTGTTTGAAGTCCTGTTGTCACAGGTTTTCTTCCTGTTGAAATTAACACATTATCTCCGTATGCAAATTTGTCTTCTCCGTTTAGCTCATACTTAACACAAAGCCTGCCATCCTTTTTTTCTATTCCGACAACCTTTGCTGAGGTTTGTATTTGTATTCCTGACTTCTCCATATTTGCAGCCAACATTGCAGCCACATCTGAATCTATAGACTGACCTAATTTAGGCATCATTTCAATCATGGTTACTTTTGTTCCAAAGGAGCTGTATACACTGGCAAACTCGATACCTATGACACCGCCACCTATAATAACCACTTCTTCCGGTAATTTTTCTGAGCAAAGAGCTTTTGTACTGTCTATTACCCCTTCTAAGTCTGACCCCTTTATAGGTGGAATCATAGGCTCGGAGCCTGTTGCTATCACAAAATATTCGCTGTTTATAACCTCTTCTTTCCCGTCTGACAATCTTACCTTTATACTTTTATTGTCAAGGAAGCTTGCTTCTCCTCTTATTAATGTTATATTATTGGATTTAAGAAGCATTTCAACTCCCTTAACAAGCTTGTTTATTATGCTTACCCTTCTCGTTTGTAATTTCTGCCAATTTACTTTGGGTTTGTTTTCTAATTCTAATCCTAATTCATCGGCATGCTTTAATTCTTCATATAGCTCTGCAGTATGAAGCAATACCTTTGTAGGGATACATCCAACATTAAGGCAAGTGCCTCCAAGATCTGCTCTTTCTATTAATGCAACCCTTGCGCCTAATTGTGCCGCTCTTATTGCAGAAACATAGCCTCCTATACCTCCGCCGATTACTGTTACCTTATAATCATTTGCTGACATATATTGCTCCTTCCCTATTATTTAAATTCCTCAAATAACTTTTCGAATTCGGCAATATCTTCGCTTATGTGATACACATGTTTGTCTTCAGGAAATTTAACATTTCTTACGTCATCACAATATTCCTTTATAGCACTGATAGTTATCTCTGCCAGATTCGCATATTTCTTTACAAATTTAGGAGTGAATGCCTGAAACAATCCCAACATATCCCCGCAAATAATTAATTGTCCGTCACATGATGCACCGGCACCGATAGAATATACAGGAATAGTTAATTTTTTAGTTATATATTCCGTTACTTCCGGCGGAACTGCTTCTAATAAAAGAAACTTTGCTCCGGCTTCCTCTATTGCTATAGCATCTAATATTAATTCTCTGGCACTTTCCACTGTTCTGCCCTGTGCTTTAAATCCGCCAAGAACCCCTGAGCTTTGAGGAGTTAAGCCAATGTGTCCGCAAACAACTATACCTGCATCCGTAATAGCTCTTATACGTGAACACATTCTTCTTCCACCCTCAAGCTTAACAGCATCAACATCAGCTTCTTTTAAAAATCTGCCTGCATTTTCAACTGCTGATTCGTCTGATATCTGGTATGACATAAACGGCATGTCACCTACTATCATTGTATTTTTAGCACCCCTTCTTACTGCCTGACAATGTGATATACAATCATCCATTGTAACAGGTATGGTACCTTCATATCCCAATACAACCATTCCCAAGGAATCACCGACAAGTATCATGTCAATTCCTGCTTGTTCAGCAAATGAAGCAATAGGAAAATCATATGCTGTAATCCATGTTAGCTTTTCACCCTTTTTCTTCATAGATTGCAAGTCAAGAATACTTTTTTTCCTCATTATATTCACCTCATAATAATTAAATTTAAAGTACTCCTTCTTAAAAATATTTAATAACATCTGTTTATTTTAAGAAGGAGAAATGTAATACGGTGATTGATATTTAATCAATCAACAAATATGGATTTTCTATAAATTCCTTTATTTCGCTCAGGAATTTAGCTGATAATGCACCGTCCACCAAGCTATGATCTGTCGTCAGACTTAAATTCATCATAGGTCTTACAACCACTCGTTTATCAATTGCTACAGGCTTATCAACTATTCTGTTTATTCCCAAAATGGCAACCTCAGGTCTGTTGATAATAGGTGTAAATGAATCCATTCCAAACATACCGATATTTGTAATCGTGAATGTTCCATTAAATAAATCATCAGGATTCAGCTTGTTGGTTCTTGCATTTTCTATCAATCTTTCCGTTTCTTCTGCTATCTCCTTAAGGGTCATTGTTTCCAGACCTTTAACATTAGGTACCATCAATCCCTTTTCAACATCTACTGCTACACCAAGATTTACATAGTTATGATATGTTATGGTATCATCCTCTAAGCTTGCATTAAGATGTCTGTACTTCATCAGAAGCTTGCCAAGTACCTTCATTATCATATGATTATACGTTAATTTCAATCCTTCTGCTGCATATATCGGTTTAAGCTTTTCTCTTAATCTGATAAATTCTGTCATATCTACTTCCATGTTAAATGTTACCATAGGAGTAGCAATCCAATTTGCTCTCATTCTCTCTGAGATGATTTTTCTCATACCGACAGCTTTTTCAGTCTCTGTAGGCTGATCATATGCTGATTTTTCAGATTTTGTTGCATATCCCGCAACATCTGATTTCTTAATTCTGTCATTCTTTTCAATTGCGGACAAATCTATATTATTTTCAGAAGCCATCTTCTTAGCTGCAGGCGTAGCCTTTATTCTCGGCTTATCATTTTGATATCTCTCAACATCTTTTGCCAATATAACTCCGCTATAGCCTGTCGCTTCAACTTCCGATAAATCTATACCTTTTTCATAGGATAATTTCTTAGCATAAGGTGTAGCAAGAATGTAGTCAGAATTTTCTTTTGTATTCTTTATTTCATTAACTTCCACATCTGATATATACGATGTATCCGCAACTTTTTCCTCTTCTTTATTGCCTAAGTTCTTCCCTATTATCCCGGAGATATCCTCATTTTTATCAGCAATAACACCTATAAGCGCCTTAACAGGCACGGTTTCACCTGCTTGTACAACTATCTTTCTTACTATTCCCTCTGTATCTGCAATAATTTCATTGGTAAGCTTATCTGTTTCTACCTCAAATAACTTATCCCCTACTTTTACATTATTTCCTTCTTCAACAAACCACTTGGTGACAGTTCCTTCTGCCATCGTAAGTCCTAATTTGGGCATTAATATTTCTCTTGCCATATTCATCCTCCTTCACAGCTTTAATTAAAATAAATCCTTTAACCCTTTTGCAATTTTTTCTGAATTTAATCTATAAGCATTTTCTAATGGTGGTGAAAATGGTACCGGAGTAAATGGCGCCCCAAATCTCTTAATTGGTGCATCTAAGTACTCTACTGCTTCTTCTGCTACGTATGCAGCAATTTCAGAGCCAACGCCCCCTTGTTTTACCGCCTCATGTATAATGGCTAATCTATGAGTTTTCTTTACCGATTCTAATATTGTTTCCTTGTCATAAGGCACTATCGTTCTAAGGTCAATAATTTCAGCATTAATTCCGTCCTTGGCTAATAAATCAGCAACTTCATAAGCTTTTTTCATTGCTATTGAATAAGAAACTATAGTGATATCCGAACCTTCTTTTGCTACCTTAGCTTTTCCTATAGGAACGAAATATTCACCATCAGGAACCGGTCCTTTTTCCTTATATAATATTTTATTTTCAAAATATATTACAGGATTGTTATCTCTTATTGCTGATTTTAATAATCCTTTAGCATCTGCAGGATTTGATGGTGTAACTACCATAAGCCCCGGGATATTCATAAACCATGCTTCAATGCTCTGTGAATGCTGTGCTGCTGCACTCAAAGACAATCCGTCAGGTGCTCTTATAACCATTGGAACTGTAGTCTGCCCTCCAAACATATATCTGATTTTAGCCATTTGATTAAATACCTCATCCATGGCAACACCTAAAAAGTCTGCATAGTGCATATCCGCTACAGGTCTTAATCCTGCCAGCGCAGCTCCTACTGATGCTCCGATAATTGCTGTTTCAGATATTGGAGTATCCATAATTCTTTCGCCGAATTCAGCAGGCAAACCTTTGAATTGTCCAAAAATTCCACCTTGTCTTACTATATCTTCCCCCATTACAATTATGTCTTCATCTAACCTCATTTCTTCTGCCATTGCTTCTAATGTTGCTTGTGAAAATGTAATCTCTCTCATTTTTCTACCTCCTACACATATAAGTCATCAAATATTTCTGACGGATCCGGGTACTCACTGTTTAGTGCGAAATTTAATGCTTCTTTAATTTCTATTTCAACTTTTTCTCTTATTTTCTTTAGCTGTTCTTCAGTCATTAATTTTTCTGACAAAACTTCTTCTTCAAATCTTGTTATTGGATTATTATTTACATATATTTCATTAACTTCTTCTTTTGTTCTATACATTTCGGGATCACCTACAAAGTGACCTTTAATTCTATACGTCTTAGCTTCTAAGAAGAACGGACCGTTACCAGCTTTAACATATTCCAATGCTTCCTTGAAGCCTTCATACACTGCAAAAATATCATTGCCATCAACAATTTTACTCGGCATATTATATCCCTGTGCTCTTATCGATATGTCCTCTACTGCTGTTGTAGTTCTATATGGAGTTGTTGATGCCCATTGGTTATTTTCACAAACGAATATTACTGGTAATTTCCACGCAGATGCCATGTTTAATGCTTCATGGAATGTTCCTCTGTTTGATGAACCATCACCGAAAAAAGCGACCGAAACATTAGTTCTTTTTTTCACCTTAATAGCTAATGCAGCACCTGTAGCTAAATTGAATCCTCCGCCTACTACTCCGTTTGCTCCCAGCATTCCTACTGAAAAATCAGCAATATGCATTGAGCCTCCCTTGCCCTTGCAAGAACCTGTCTTCTTTCCAAATATCTCGGCCATAACCTGATTCAAATCTGCACCCTTTGCAATTGTATGTCCGTGACCTCTATGTGTACTTGCTATATAATCTTCATCTGTTAAGCTCGTGCAAACACCTGATGCAATTGCTTCTTCACCTATGTATAGATGCACAAATCCCGGTATTTCTCCATCTAAGAAATACCTCTCAACTGTTTCTTCAAATCTTCTGATTTTCATCATTTTGTAGTAAAATGTTTCTAATAATTCCTTGTTATACTTTACCATTCTCATGTTCTGCTCCTTTAAATATATTTACATTTCCATGTACTTAATGATTCATTATTAAACTATTTGAAAAAATATATCCGGTTTCCTCGTAATGCTTCATGTATAAGACCGATTACAAAGGTTGGATTCTCTCCCTTGAAGAAGTACCCTCCATATGCTATTTCTTGCTGCAAACAAGCATATGGAGATGAACTGAATTTTCAAGAATAACTGCTAAATTTACATCAGTCCGGGAAGCCAAAGAGTTATTGCCGGCACAAAAGTTGTCAACATCAATGTTATTAATCCAACTGCAAAATACGGCAGCATTGAAATAACTGCCTTCTCAAATTTTGACCCGGCCATCTGAGAACCGAGTAACAGGCATATTCCAACCGGAGGAGTCAATAGTCCCAAGCATAAGTTAACTGTCATAAGAACTCCGAATGTTATTGGTGACATGCCAAGTTGTGTTACTATTGGAACTAATATTGGAATTAAAATTATAACGGCTGCATTTGCTTCCATTAAGCAGCCAACTATAAGCAATATAATATTAACTAGCATTAATATTAAGAATGCATTGTCTGTTATCCCCAGTATTGCATTAGCAACCATTGTTGGCAAATTAATAACTGTTATTACCCATGCTAATATTTTTGATGTTGCCAGAATTAACATAATAGTTGAAGCAGAAACCGCAGCCTCTCCAAGTATTTTTGGCAAATCTTTAAGGGTAAAGCCTTTATATACAAACAATCCTATTATAAAAGCATATACTACTGATACAACTGCTGCTTCCGTAGGTGTAAATGTTCCCGAAAAAATTCCTCCCAATATTATAACCGGCATCATCAACGCCCAGAAGCCCTCCTTAACTGCATCAAACTTTTCTTTAAAGCTCGTTTTTCCTTCTCTGGGATAATTATTTTTCCTTGCCTGATATACAGCAATTAATATAAAGGCAAAAGTCATAAAAATTCCGGGAACAGCCGATGCTAGAAATAATGAGCTGATTGAAAGCTGAAGCGATGAACCATAGACTATTAAAGTTATACTTGGAGGAATTATAGGACCAACTATAGATGCCGAAGATGCAACACCTGCTGCATAATGATCAGGGTATCCTTGTTTTATCATAGCCGGGATAGTTATCCCCCCAATAGCTGCTACAGTAGCAACCGCAGATCCTGATATAGCTGCAAAGAAAGCAGATGCAACTATTGTTATAATCGGAAGACTGCCCGGCAGGTTTCCTAGAAATGCATTTGCAACTCTTATAATTCTTTTATTTAAGCCTCCCCCATTCATCAATTCTCCTGATAGTATGAAGAAAGGAATAGCTAATAAAGGAAAAGAATCAATACCACCAAACAACTTTTGCGGCACTACCACTAGCGGATATCCTTCGGCTATTATGGTTACAAGTGAAGAAATTCCTAGTGAAAATGCTATTGGTATGCCTATGATTGCAAAAACTAATATTAAAATTATTAATATAATTCCCATGCTATACCTCCTTAATGTTTCTACTCTTAATATCGTTGATAATTATCTCTATTGTAAATAGCAACATTAAAAATCCGCCTACCGGAACCGAGGCATACATATACGCCATAGGAATTCTCAATCCAGAAGATAATTGTTTAAAAGTTATACTGACAAGGTTGACACCATAAATTATAATTACCAATAAAAAGCCTATAATCAATGCTTTTGTAATAATTGAATTTATAGTCTTCATAGTCTTGGGCATACGCTTCACCACAAAATCAACATCCATATTTCTACCGCGTCTTGTAGCTACAGCTGAACCAAGCATAGACATCCAGATTAATGTATATCTTGTCAATTCTTCAGCCCACGGATTACCGCTTTCAAATATAAATCTCAAAACAATCTGGTAAAAAAATGCTATTACCATAACAGTAAATAATATTGCCAATATCCACAAAATAATTTTTTCTAGTTTATCGAGAACTATTTTCATTTCTTTTAGTAATACAAAGATATTTCTCCCGTATTATTGCCTCCTTCTGATAAAATTTTCAAAAATACTTATTCACAGAAATGTGAATAAGTATTTTGCAATTTTTTACTTTATCTTGATGCGTGTACTTCTTCAACTAAACCAGCTAAATTAGGAAATTCTTTTGCAAAATCAGCAAGTTTTTCTTGGAATCCGCTTAAATCCGGTCTTAAAACTTCCATTCCTTTCTCCGCCATAAGCTCAATTGTTTCAGCTTCAAGATCTTCTACAAGCTTTGTTCTGAAATCTCCAGCTTCTTTTGCAGCTTCTCTGAAAATCTTTTGTTGCTCTTCCGGGAGACCATTAAAATATTTGTCATTGAATATGAATACATCTGTACTAAACACATGGTTAGTTAATACCAAATATTTGCACACATCATAGAATGCATTACCATAGCTATACATTATAGGATTTTCTTGTGCATCAACTGTACCTTGCTGCAATCCGGTATATATTTCTGAAGGATCCATAGGCAACGGTGATGCTCCCAAATATTCCCAAGTTTTTATGTACATTTGTATCCCCGGTGCTCTAATTTTTACCCCTCTGAGATCATCAGCACTTTCAATCTTTTTGTTCGATGTTACAATTCTGGCACCTCTGTTTGAAGGTCCCATCAGTACAAAATTACCTTCTTCAGCAACAGCATCCATTATCTTTTGACCTACTTCACCGTTAAGCATTACTCTTTTATAGTGGTCATAATCATCATATAAATATGGATATGCATCTATACTTGCTGTAGGGCTGTATGCTTCTAAAGTTCCTATACTTTCACAAACAATCTGCACAATATTTGGCTCAAGTCCTTCAATAGTATCTCTCCATGATCCTAAAGTTCCGCCTGAATAAACTTCAACTTTCATTGTTCCATTTGATTTCTGATCAACTAATTTTGCAAACTCCTGTAATGATTGATCCCTCTCATCTCCTAATGCACTACCATTCGCTAATTTAAAGACAGAAACCTCATCGCTTTTAGATCCACAACCAACGACAGATGCTGCAGCCAACACGACTACTAATACTAAAGCTAATAATTTAGATTTTTTCATTTTTTCCTCCATAAAATTTTATAAATAAGTTTTAAATTGTACTAAGAAATTTTAGTGATAAGAGAATCCTCCGTCTACCATGTAAAGAGATGCTGTAATAAATTGTGCATCATCCGATGCCAAAAATACAACAAGCTCCGCAAGCTTACTTGGATCTCCTGCTGTTTTTAAAAGAAAACTATTCTTTAGTTCTTCAATTTGTTCTGCGCCCATGTTAGCCTCAATAAGAGGTGTAACGTGAAGAGATGGGGCTATTGCATTACAGTATATTCCATATGGTGCGCATTCTTTTGCAACAGCTTTTGTAAATCCTATTACACCTGCTTTGGCAGTTGCATAAGCTGCCTTTCCAAGTAATCCACCACCTCTTAATCCGGCAACTGATGAAAAATTAACTATTTTACCGTATTTATTTTCAACCATATTTTCTATAACAGCTTTTGTACAGTTAAACATACTGGTCATATTTAAATCTATCAATCTATCCCATTTTTCATCATCCAATTCTCTTAGCCCAAGAGCAATATCTCTGCCCCCACCTGCACAATTGATTAAAATATCAACTCTACCAAAATCCTGAATTACCTGAAGTCCTATTTCCTGCACTTCTTTGTAATCCGTAATGTTTGTTTTATATCCTTTAGCTTTTACACCATAACTTGAAAGCTTTTCTTCCATTTCTTTTAAACCCGCCTCATTTACATCCCACAATGCAACATTTGCACCATTTTCTGCAAACTTTATAGCTACTGCGGCACCTATTCCTCCGGCAGATCCTGTAATAACAGCGATTTTATCTTTTAATCTCATTTTTTTCTCCTGTTTTATTATAAGATTTTTTAACTAAACCCTCCTTCGTTATTTTTTATAATGCAAACTTTATGCCAACATAATACAAAATTTGCGAATGCATGTCATAGTAACATAATATTAAAATTATTTATAATCTATATAAACACAAAAATATAAACAGTGCTAAAATATTGAGCAATCAATTGCTCAATATTTTAGCACTGTTTAATAATTACACACTAATATTTACATTTGATAATTATATATATCCAAATTATATTTTTTTACTTTGTTATATATCGTGTTTCTTGTAACTTTAAGCATGTTTGCTGCCGTAGTAATATTTCCGTTCGATACTATAAGAGCTTGTTTAATTGCTCTTTCTTCTAAAACCTCTAATGGAACAATATCATTTTCATTTGATGAGTTCATACAACTATGTTGATTTATGCTATTATCTTGATAAAACAAATCACTATTTATCTCTTTTTCAGTAATCATATTACCCTCGCAAATATTAACAGCTCTTTCCAGCACATTTTCTAACTCTCTTACATTTCCGGGCCAATCATATTTAATTAACAAATCCAATGCATCCGAAGAGATGCCTAAAATAGTTTTATCCAAACGATAGCTATATTTATTTATAAAATATTCAGCTAATATAGGTATGTCTGATTTTCGTTCTCTCATGGATGGAATTTTAACATTCAATACGTTAATCCTATAGTATAAATCCCTTCTGAAAAGTCCTTGGTCGCATAGCTTAATCAGGTCTTTATTCGTAGCAGCAATAATTTTAACATCTACATTAAAAACATTGTAGCCTCCAACCCGTGTAACCTTTTTATCCTGAAGCACTCTCAACAGCTTAACCTGCATATCAAGCGGCATCTCTCCTATTTCATCTAAAAATATTGTACCACCTTCAGCAAGCTCAAATTTACCTGTTCTCCCCTTTGTGGATGCTCCTGTAAAGGAGCCGGCCTCATAACCAAACAATTCCGATTCTAATAATTCTCTTGGTATAGCACCACAATTAATCGTTACAAATGGTTGATCTCTCCTATCGCTATGACTATGTATCGAATGTGCAATTAACTCCTTACCTGTACCACTTTCACCTGTTATTAAAACATTGGATGTGCTGTTTGCAGCAATCTTTGCTATTTTTATACACTTCTTAAGATTAGTGCTGTTTCCTATTATATCATCAAATCTAAAGTTAGAATACGCACCCGTCATCTCATTTATAAGTTTTTGTACTCTCTTAATCTTTCTGAATGTGTCAACCACATTTACTATATTTCCATCATCATCCTTTACCGGAACAGCCGTCTTTATAAAATGAGTCTTTACACCTGTCCTATCGGAAACTATAATTTCTTTGTCAACGTAGCCTTGTCCCGTTTTCAAAACATTTAAAATCACCGGTTTAAAATCCACCAATTCCGAAACGTGCTTTCCCATTGATGTTTCTCTTTCAAACCCCAAAATTTCTGCTCCAACTTGATTGATATACTCCAAGCGACCCTCTTTATCAATTATGAGCAATCCATCTGTAATGGAATTCATAATGGCGCTCTGCATCTTGTACCTCAAGCTTAACTCTTTGTTGCTATTGTTAGATTCGTATCCTAATCCTATTATCTTAGCAATTGACTCAATTATACTGAGTGAATCATTGTTGTTTCTGCCTTTTGACACTACCGAAAGAGTTGCAATTATCTCATTGTTATAATAAATCGGTGCACTCATTGATAAAAGATTATGATAACAATCACAATAATGATCATCTCCAATTAAACATATAGATTTATTTTCAATAATCGAAGTACTTATTGAGGTATTACCGTTATACTCCTCACTAAATCGTCCACCCAAACAAAAATAAGCATTATCTAACCTTTTATTTGAATGAGGTTGTATTTCATCAACAATATATCCTTCCTTATTCACTAAAGCTATTAATAAATAATCGTTAAGAAGCTTTTCCACCTGTTCCATAAATGGATGTGCAGTTTTTATTAAATCTTTGTGTTTCGCTAATAAATTACTTAAGTCAGATTCAGATATATCGTTAAAACATAGATCGCTTTGTCTGTTTGTATTCAGATGTTCACATCTTTCCCATCCATTTAACACATAATCATGTTTTTGAATCACAAATGATATCATAATCGTACCTCCCTGGAACCATATGTTAACGTTTGATTTTGAATTATATTACATTAATCAATAAATGTCAAATTTTTACACCCATTATCTTAATTTATATAACATTTTTATTTTATTTACGTACGTTAATTAAACAAACATTTCATAAATTCGTCTTTGGAAATTCTTCCTAAATAATCCTCAACCGTAACATCTGATAGAGCATCAATCACTTCACTTTCATTATATCTGAGCCCATTTATTTTTTGTTCTAATTCATGTATATCGCCTTTTCCGAAAAAATCTCCGTAAATTTTACAGTTTTCTATGATGCCGTTTTCAACCTGTA
Organism: Sedimentibacter hydroxybenzoicus DSM 7310; assembly: GCF_013403245.1. Lineage (GTDB taxonomy): Bacteria > Bacillota > Clostridia > Tissierellales > Sedimentibacteraceae > Sedimentibacter > Sedimentibacter hydroxybenzoicus. Next base: position 13,311 of record NZ_JACBNQ010000028.1, read on the forward strand.
ATCTTGCTTCAACACAACCGCCTGCAAATCTGTTGTATCCGCTATAATTAAATTTAGGTGATTTGCCGTAATTCCACTCCCATGTACCATATCTTTCATCGACCATTTTTTGAATGTTATTTTTGTCATCTTCAGATAATTCATATATTTCTAAAGGTTGATCAAAATATTCAAATATATTTTTTAATAAAACCTGTTTAAATTGCAAGACATCAATATCATCCTTAACGTACGGCTTGATGTTGGTAACCCGGCTGGAAACTGATTTAACTCCCTTTGATTCTATTTTATCCCTCTTTACATTTAATGCCTTCGACAATGTATCTAATTTGGAATCAAAAAGCAAGGTTCCATGATTTAAAACTCTGCCTTTATTCACACTTTGAGCTATTCCGGAAAATTTCTTTCCATCAATTACAATGTCGTTTCTCCCAGACAATTCACAATTAACTCCCAGCTTTTCCAATGCTTTAATTATGGGAACGTTATATGTTTTAAAATCAATTAAATTGCTTTCTGTTTTAGTTATAAATGAAAAATTCAAATTTCCCAAATCATGATAAACTGCACCTCCGCCGGTTACCCTTCTGACTACATTTATATTATTTTCCTTAACATAATCCATATTAATTTCTTCAACCGTATTTTGATTTTTCCCTACGATTATAGAAGGTCCGTTTCTCCACAATAAAACAATATCTTCATCTAAATTTTTAAAAATATATTCTTCAAATGCTAAATTATAATGTGGATCAATAGAATTGTTTTCAATAAATTTCATTTTTTAGCTCCTCTTTTTACAACTGTATTTTAATATGTGCCCACTTTTCACCTATCGGTATAGCCTCCGTACCAAAATTTAATTTAATGGATTTTTTGAAAATTGGACCGTCATAAACAACGGTATGGTATTCTCCATTTTCACCGCAAGCGTCTGCTCCGCAATTTTCTATTTCTTTAATCAGTGATAAGCTTAAATCTTGTCCCAGAAATTTTGTATCTAATGATGTAATGTCAACTACCGCTATCTTTGCTTTAAAGCCAAGATTTATAAATTCTTTAACTATATCTCTCCTGTTAATTTTCCAAAGAGGAAGCAATGCGGTAATCGAAGCCTTTTCACATACTTTTTCTTCCCACTGTCTATGCTCCTCCAAATCTATATCACCAAATATCCCATAGTTTATACCCTGTTTTTTAAATAATTTGATATACGATACAAATACATTTTCATAATCATTAAACTCAGCTCTTCCTATTATACTTTCTACACCTATTGCTTCTGCCTGAGCACGAAATATGTTTTCATCCAACCTATGTGCCGAACTGATTCCGCTTTCCAAGCTAAACATTGTCAGGAGCTTTCGAGGTTCATATCCCGACTCTATCGCCCTATATAAAGCTAAGCAGGAATCCTTCCCTCCGCTCCATGAAACGAAACATTTTTTATTCAACAGTTCACTCCTTAAAATGAAAATAAATTACTATATTATATAACATATCGTCCGTTTTTTCAAGATTTTACTTTTTTTGTTTCTTGTTTTGTTCTTTTTAATTATTGTGCGATTATTGTTGAAATAAGTATTATTTTGGTGATATAATCAAGATACAATCAGGACATATTTCTATGAGGGCACAGCATGAAAAAAATTACATTAATTTTATTAATAATTGCATTTTTATTTCTAAACACGGTTACAAGCTATTCATACGCAACAGTAAATACCATAGAAACAACCACTACCGAAGAAGCTCAGATAAATCAATTTAGGGTTCTGACCGTCAAAATAGTTAATATTTTAAATAATATGCTGGATACAAGGTATGTGCCTTCGGAAAAAGCTATAAAAATATTATCTGTCGGAAATTCTTTTTCACAGGATTCGGTTTATTACCTGTATGAAATTGCTAAGGCGGCTGATGTAAATATAATAGTTGGAAATTTGTATAACAGCGGATGTTCCTTAGAAAGACACCTTAAATATGCAAACAGCGATGAAAAAGCATATACATATTATAAATGGAACTCAAAGGGAATGAGAGAATACAAAAACAAAACTATGAAGGACGCAATATTGGATGAGGATTGGGACTATATTACACTACAGCAGGCTTCGGGCGAATCGGGCGTATACGATACATTTCAGCCATATCTTGATGAATTAATAGATTATATAAAAGAACTTTCAACTAATACTGATTTAAAGCTTGCATTTAATATGACATGGGCTTATGCAAGCAAAAGCCCAAACAATAACTTTAGTTATTATAAAAGAAATCAGATTACAATGTACAATTCAATTGTAGATGCCTATAAGCAAGCATCGGATGAAACTGGAATAGATATAATTATCCCATGTGGAACAGCTATACAAAATGCAAGAAATAATAAATATTTGAAAACATCAGCAAATGAATTAACAAGCGACGGTTACCATTTAGGATATGGATTAGGACGATATATAGCCGGATTAACCTTTTTTCAGACAATAATTGTCGATAATGAAAAGATAGATATAAGCTTATCCAAGGATGTTGCGTTTTTCCCCGATACTAAGGATTGCACCGAGGAATTAGCTTCCTTGGCAAAAAAGGCGGCATTAAATGCAGTCAAAAAACCATTCGAAATTACGAAATAGCTTATGATATAATCGAGTAGGAGATAATAAATTAATTTAATTATCGTCCTCTCACCCACCGTACATACCGTTCGGTATACGGTGGTTCAATATAATTAACATTTTGATCGCTGTACTGCCCGGGCAGGCATACCCCCTCTGAGAATACGCTCATAACGTGCAGGAGTATCAACTAAAAACTGGAACATAACACAAAAAATGAACAGTTCGGAAGAAGTGTTCATTTTTTGGATATAAATAAGCCGGACTGTCAGTAAAATTAACCAAAGAAATCCAGTGTTAGATGCCGTAATTCGGACAATGTTACAGATTAAAGGATAGTTCGCGTCCGTCAGCGATTGCATTTACAAGTTTTCCGACTGAATTGGCGTCGCCGATTACATGAATTGGAATTGAAAGTTCTTTCAATTCTTCAGCAAGCGTGTTGGCAGGCTGAGTGCCCATTGCCACAATAATCGTATCGATGCCCTCCAGAACAGTCTCTTTATCAGTCTTGACATAAGATACAGTATTTGACTGTATGGAGGATACTTTTGCATTGGTAACAATATCAATAGGTTTATTTTTGATACGACTCATCAAATAATCCCTGTTAGCAGTATAATCGCCAGCGTCAATATTATCCTGCATTTCAATAAGCGTAATTTTTCTGCCGCCTAGTGTATTATAATTATGGCGATCAGATATAAATTCAGCTGTTTCACAGCCCACAGAACCACCGCCGATAATGAGAACATTCAGACCGGGATGAGCGTTGCCTTTAATGATATCCCATGCGGAGACCACATTCGGGTGTCCGGATTTGGTGATCCACCTCGGCATAAGGGGGGTTCCGCCGCTAGCAACAATAATTTCGTCGGGTCTTAAAACCTTTACTGTCTCAAGATTTGCTTCAGTATCCAATCGAATATCGACATTGGTCTTTTTAAGCTGCCTTATCATGTATTTAAGTCCGTGAGAAAGCTCTTGCTTGACAGGGGGAAAACTGGCGAGCCTGAATTGACCGCCCAACACAGATGCCTTTTCAAGCAAGGTGACATTATGTCCTCGTTTTGCAGCAGTGGTGGCAGCCTCAATCCCTGCAGGACCTCCACCGATAACAACAATATTTTTCTTTGTAGTTGCTTCTTCGATATGTTTGAGCTTATCCTTTGCGATGCTCGGATTCATTGTACATTGCATAGTAGATTCCAATTCCGCTGAAGTAAGGCAGGTCAGGCAGCCGATACAAGGACAGACGTCATCAAACCTTCCTTCGAAGGATTTTTTGACGAATTCAGGGTCGCAGATGAGAGCTCTTCCAATATAGACGAAATCCACATTTCCCTGTTCGATCAACATGTCCGCCATCCACGGCTCTTTGATTCGACCGACGATGCCGATTGGAATATTAACCGCTTTTTTGATAATATCTGTGTAAACCGCATTCAGTGCACGTGGTTTGCCCGTTGGCGGAAGTAATGTTCCTACATCATACAATGTGCCGTTAGAAAAGTGGATATAATCTACACTTGCCGACTCTAGTAATCGGGCGATATAAGCCGTATCATAGACGGTGTTGCCGCCTTCTTCGCATTCATCTGCTGATAATCGGACACTGATGGGGAAATCTTCGCCTACGCCCTTGCGCATTGCTTCGATAACTTCAACGAGGAAACGAGTCCTACCAATGATATCCCCACCGTATTCATCTGTTCTGTGATTGACAAGTGGAGAAAGGAAAGAACCAAGAAGCGCATGACCATGGGCACAGTGAATTTCGACAGCGTCACACCCCGCAGCTTTTGCACGCTTTGCAGCAGCCACATATTTCCCAATATAGCGTTGTATATCCTCTTGTGTCATCTCCGTAGGCGTTTCCATTGGGTTCCAAACATGTGCAATTGGTGACGAACTCAAAGGCATTCTGCCTTCGTTGTCTTTGGAATTTGCGAAAGGACCACCTTGGATAAGCTGCACGGAGAGCTTTGTACCATGCTGATGAAGTGCATCTGCAAGTTTTTTAAACCCGGTAATTTGAAGGTCATCATAAATACCCAAAATGGTAGAGTCGTATAGATGTTCCCCATCGACCTCTGCCGCTTCTGTCGTAATAAGACCGACGCCGCCACGGGCCATGGCCTCATAATACTGGATAATTTCATCGCTCATTTCATGGGTGTTTGTAATGTAATTTGTCTTCATAGGCGGTAAAAACACCCTGTTTTTAACCGTCATTCCACGGAAAGTGATTGGTTTTGATAGGTTTTCATAGTTACTCATAGATATAGTCCTTTCAAATGAATTTACCGAGGTAATGATATGTCTTACCACGGTAAAGCTATAGTAGCACAGGTTCTGTACTTTGTCAATAAATTAATGATCTATTTCTTTTGTTATAATGCTATGATATAATAACCTCACCTGCCGGCAAAAGATCAGAGAAAAAAGGGAGTGCACTTATGGAACAAAATATAAAACAACGAATCACTGATACAGCATATGAACTGTTTCAAGAACAGGGATATGATAATACATCGGTAAAAAATATTTGTGAAGCATGTGGAATAAGCAAACCGACATTCTATTATTATTTAAAATCTAAAGAAGAATTGCTTTCTTGTTTTTTTAACCAACTTACCGACGAGCTCGCGACACATATGATGGATATGGTCGTAGCTGAAAACTATTGGGAACAAATATGGGCAGGTTTTAAAACCCTTATGATACGATCCAAGGGATTCGGCCAGGATCTCTACGCTCAGCTCTTTATTTCAAACCTCAAGGAAAACAAGGGTACCTTTGATGTTAACGAGTCGCTGATGCATACAATGGTTATCTTGGTTGAACGTGCACAAAAATCAGGACAGATTCGCAATCAAACGCCAGCGGAAGATCTTTACCGAGATTCTATTTACCTTAATATAGGCTATGGCGTACGGTGGTGTATTGAAAAAGGTTCTTTTGACCTTCTCAGTGAATTCCGTGCTGCTCTGGAAAATATGTATGATATTGCACCGGAATTTAGAGACGGTAGGTCGAAATAGGTCAAGAAGATAGAACATACAAGAGCAATACACTTATATTATAAAAAGAAAAGCTCTTGAGAAGATTACAAATGTTAAAAACTCTGTTTTTAAAGCAGAAAAGTTTAAATTTGAAAATGACGATGAAGTGATAAAACGGTTGTATGGATTAGAATAAAAATATACCGACAAAAACATCAGAGATGTCTTTTAAAACAAATCATCTCTGATGTCTATAACAAAAAGTTATAATAGGTCGTAGTATTAATGTAATTTCTATCGGCTTTAGTGACTTTGAAATTTTCTTTTGTTATTTAAATTTTTATCTGCTTGCTTCGAAGGCTTTCAAAAGCTTTACGAACAACTCAGGAACTTTCATCATAGTTTCCGGAGCTTCAACATATGAGATACGGAACTGAGTACTTCCCGGATTGCTTTGTCCTTTTGCAATATCATAGAAGCCCTTCATCGGAGCAACCAATAATGTTGTTTGAACTCCGTCTATTTCAACAGCACCCTCTCCTGCGCAGTAAAGCACGAAATCAATAGCATCAAATCCTGGTTTAACAACATTTCTTACGTCTATAACCGTATATATTGATGCATCAGGGCTTGATATAATTAAGCCCGGTTCTAAATCTTTTAATCCCTTGCTTACTTTTTTAATTGTATCTCCGTAATAATCACGAAGTTCTTTACACCAGCTCGCAATTTGCTCTTTGCTTTCATGTGCTAAAGCTCCAAATATATATTGTCCGATAGCATTTGCACATAAATTTGCTGTATATTCAGCCGCACAACGGTTATTGAATTCCGCACTGTCAGTAACTACCGCACCGATTCTTAATCCGCAGGCATTCCATACCTTTGAAGCTGTTTCAATGCTTATTCTTCTTCCTTCGATACCAGGCACATCTTTGTCTGTAATGCCCCAAATACTTACTAATTCGCTGCCTTCAACATAATATAATTCACGATAAGCTTCATCACTTACCATCCATAGATTGTATTTTACACATAATTCAGCAAGTGCTTTAAGGGTTTCTTTATCATATAATTGTCCTGTCGGATTGTCATATGGTATAACAAGTAATGCTCCGGGATTATTAGCTTTTATAACTTCTTCTATCTTATTAAGTTCAGGTAAGCTGAATTTACCATCTTCATTCAAGTGACGTTTTACTGTAACAGTCTTACGTCCTACTCTTTCAGCAAATGAAATATAGTTTGTATATGCCGGATCTATCATCATTAATGGTTTTTCATCTGTTCCCGCAGGTCCGCAAACTCCCATTATTAACAATTCCATACCTGTTGATCCGCCATCTGTTACCGTAACATGTAAATTACTTGTATCAAAGCCTTCGCACTTAAGAATGTTCTTGAATGCTTCTTGAGTTTCATCAAATCCACCTGTAGCTGTATACCTTATAACACCTTTATTAAACGGACTTTCAGGTGCATCCAAGTTGAACATTCTGTTCATCATAGCAGGGTTTGTCGGAAGAGAAACATTGCCTATACCTATATTGATAACTGCTTCAGGTTTAACTTTACGTTCTGCGTATTTCATCTGTGCCAATCTAACATCTGATGGCACTCTTGACTCAAAATGTGCTGACATAATTGGTTTGCTCATAAAAAAAACCTCCAAAATTTTATAATTTGAATTCTAATAGTATTATTATGTAAAATTTTTTATATCTTAAACACATTATATAAAAATAAAAAGCATTTGTCCATAGATACTATTACAATAATTATGTTAAAAATGCAATATATCGTATAGCAAATATCATTTAGTTGAATTAAGGTTAAAAAAACGCATAATGATTATTCTACCTAATGCACTTTATTACAATAAAGTTATATTCTCAGCACTAACACCACAATATTTATCTAATGCATCTTATTTTTAACGAATTTCATTTTTAAATGCTTCTATCTCTCAAAACGGTATATTTGCAGATTAAGCCACCTTTGTACACGATCAAATAAATGTGGTTGAATTTGAGGGTAGGTTAGATTTTCAGGCAAATAATCAAACAGCACAAGCTCTGCCATTTCATAATCAGGAAGTTCTGATAATTCTTTTATATCAGCAAAAAACAGGTATCCTCCAGTCCATAGTACTGCCTTATCAACATTTTGAATTATAATATTTCACAAGTTATATCCTTCTATCCAATATACGTTAAAATGCGTTTTCAATTTTACAAAACGCATTTTAACACATTTACTTTAATTAAGTTTTCTTCTTCCTAAAAACTCTGTACCAATGGTAATCATCATTTAACTAACATTGTATCATTTCTTGAAAGAAGATACACACAATACTGGTTCATACTGATACCTTCTCTCTTAGAGTTTTCTGCAAGAGTTCTATGAAGGCTACGGGGAATACGTAATTTAAACTGTCCCGAATAATCTCCAAGACTATCCGGTTCTTGAATATCAATCCCTTCTTCCAGTGCTGCTTCAATCCATGCTTTTTTCGCATCAATCGCATTCGCAACCGCTGCTTCTACTGTCTCACCAGAAGTAATACAACCCGGAAGATCTGGATAGGAAACTATAAATCCGCCTTCAACTTTATCTTCTACAATCTCCATACGATAGGACATTGCCATATAATCATTAAGTTTCTTCATTATTTTTCGCCTCACTTTCTACAATATGCTTTACCATCTCAACATATATCTTCTTAATCGGCTCATGCTTTGGTACAGTTATAGGTTGGCAGCCCGACTTGCGAAATGTGTAATGGCTGCTTCCACTTCTTGGAGCCTTCATCTCATATCCATAGTTCTCCATCACTTTACACAATTCCTTAAATCGGAGGTCCTTTGATAATGAGCAAATTTTTATTAATAGTTTATCCCATTTTGACATCTTAAATACCTCCTAATTATATTATATTTGGTGTCATATTTGGTGTCAATATGTTTTTATATTATCTCAATATTTGTCTCAATTCTTTTAGGTCTCATATTATTTAGCATTGTAATTCAATTTTACTATCATTTTTAACCGGTAATATTATTTTTCATCTTGACATTCTTTAACATTATATTTGTAAGCATAGCGATATCTTCTTTTTGCTGTAATATCACTGTTTTAGGAAAAGATATCAATATTTATTTTGCACGGCTTTCTCTATGGATTAAATTTTTTTCACATCATCTAAAAATACACACAAATGTGGATTATAAGAATTTTCTACTACACTTACATTATAATTCACTCCCAAAACATTATTGTCCATAGAGTTGTTCGTATTTCTAACAAAATATGTAATTCCATCATTGTAATAAGTTTATCCAATAAAAGGAATAATATCTCCTATCATATTAGCTAATATCAGTCAAGAAAAACTCTTCCAATTCCATCTTATCAAAGGAGCTGCATTATATATTTTTTATTTATCAAGATATTTCAAAACATTTTTTATCTGTTTTTTTTCAATATTTTTTACGAAATTTTCCATGTATTCATAATGAATTTTACCATCTAATACGGGAAGCATAATTTTTTGCCTTTTCAATCTTCCTGTCCCCATTTTATATCCATAGCCATACTTCTCTCTCTGCCTTGTGATTGCGTAAGTTATAAAAAGGGAAGTATATTTATTTCTTTTAATAGGCTTTAATTTCCTAGTATCATTTCCATAAAGGGCTTCATATGAATGATAAAATGAATATCCTACTGAACCATTACGGTTTACAGATATACATTCAGATTCTTTTGTAGTATTTTCATTATCAACAAAATATCCGATACCATTATTGCTAGCGGTCGCTGTAATATATGGTGTATTTCCATCTATTCGTTCTCGTTCGTAAATATCCTTACCCGATACAATTTCTGCTGTTTCTTCTATAAAAAACTCTCCCCACTCTACATCTGTAAGCACTTCTGGACTAATCACCAAATCAAGCAATATATCCTTATAGTAATCTTTTAGTCTTTGCCTTTGCTTTTCTTCTCTTTCCCTGATAAATTTTTCCATGAAGTGCCAATTGGGATTACCATCCTCATTTATAGGCAATACTATTTTTGTACGATTTAACCTTGTTAAAGTCGCCCCATTTCCACCCCAATTAAACTTTTTCATTTGAATTTTAATGAGCGGAATGATAAACATAGCATTATTTCTATTTAAATTTGAGTTTCGTAATACTTGAATATTTTGACCGGTAAAAAAAGCATTTCTTTGGTAAAATACTGTTTGCGTATCTAAACCAATAGTTATAACATTACCCTCATCTTTTTTATACTTTTTGTTTTGTTCATCAGTAATAAACAGATTAATACCGTTATCTATTTCGCTTCTCGTAATATAAGGAGTATCTCCAGTAATAACATTCAACTTATTTTTGTCAATTCCGCTTCGTGTTGCCGTAATATTGAAAAGACCTTCATCTCCTCCAATAAAAAATTCTCTCCAATCGACGTCTTCTAAATTACATCTATACATAGTCGATACCATCCTCTGCTACTTTTAAAATTTCTTTTTCAATCAATTCATCCTCTTTAATTCCAAACAAGTATCCTCTGCCATGTGTAATCATATTTACCTCAAAGGTAAGATAATCAGCAATTATCTTTTCAAAATCTTCTTCCTTTGGGATTTCATCATTAAAATAATAGAAAGAATGTAACCATTCGTCTGTATCTTCTACTGTTGTTGAAACACAAAACTTTGTAGGTGCTTCTATTTCATCATTCCACACATCTAAAAGATGTCTCTTTTTATCCTTTGCACTTCCATCGTCAATGAGACCTATATGTTTACTTACAATATATCCGTCATTTTCAAAGTTTATAAACTTAGCCTTCTTCATTTTGTAATGTGGAATGCCTGCTGTAAAGATACCGATACAAGGATTAGTACCAACACCATAAAAAGTATTCTTGTTAAGCGTTATAACCCCTTCAAGAGTATGTTTTTTTAGAATTTTAGTTTTCAAATTCTGCTCATCTTTAGTTTTTCCAGTAAAGGTTGATTGCGGAACAATAACTGCAACCTTTGCTCCCTCAACTAAACTTTCTAACAAGTGATTAACAAAGTTTATCTCATATAATTCAGGATTTTGTTTTGAGCCTTGAGAGTATGGCGGATTCATCATTCCCACCGTACAACCCTTTAATTGTAATTTGCTTGGATTTTGTACTAAAAAATCTTGGTTTTCTAAATTACTTTTGCCATCACCACGAAGAATCATATTTGTAGTAGCTATGGTAAACATATAATCCTGTAATTCAATTCCAAAAAGCTGGTTTTTTCGTATATCTAACTTTTGTGCTTCATCATCAGTTTTAGAAAGCATTTGATTCATAGCAGCAATTAAGAAACCTGCTGTCCCACAACATGGATCTAAAACTCTATCCGTTGGCTTAACATCTAAAAGTTCACAAAATAAATCCGTAATATGTCTTGGTGTAAGTATGATCCCTAGAGATTGGCCATCACCACCAGAATAAGACATAAATTCACCATAAAATCTACCTATGTAGTCCTCTGTAGATGAACTATATTTAATATTAGTAAAAATACTGTTATATAAAACCTCTGTAAAATATTTTAATGGTGTTTTTCCTAAGTTAGTATTTATTTCATTTATTTTGTTATTGTCCTTAATAATGTTGAATTGATTAAGAAGTTTATCTCTCTTAACTTCAGGGCTAACATTTGCTCTTTTTAAATTATCTTCTATAGCTTTATAAATTTTCGTTCCGTCAGTTCTGATTTTATCCCCATTCAAATCTAATATATCAAAGTTTTTATGTTCAATCTCTGATAACGCAAGAAGTATTCCTGAAACAATGAGAGGTTTATTCTTATCTTCTAAGTTACCATAATTTCTTAAGTCTTCATGTAATGAGCGAGCAACTTTTAAAAGTTCCTCTGTCTTTAGTTCTTCATTTGTCTTTACCTTTAGAACTTCTCTTTCATAGTATTCTGTGATGTTTTCTTCACTGAAAGAGATAAAAGTTTCTACATTTTCAAGTTCTTCATAATCTCCACGCTCATTAATAAAAACAGGTGAAATTATATGATTTTTTTCATTCCCACTAACACCTATAGCAATAATCTTTTTATAACTTGTCTTTGCTGCAAGGTGCTTTCCATAAAATAATGCTCCGTTTACAGCATAGTCTGTGATAGATTTTATATCTTCAGCAATCAAATCCCTTTCATCGCGTAAAATATGCTTATTTAAATTCGCTTTATCTTCTATAACAATAAGAAAATCTTTTACTACACCTACATACTCAGGAAAGCCTACATTCCCTGTGCCTTTCTTCGAAGCGGAAGATAGAGCTTCATCTATTTCTTTAACATTACTTCCTTGTGCAAAAAACTTATTTTGTACTCCAATTTCCTTGAGCATGTCATATACCCAAAGATCTGTCATAATTTCTTTTTTAGCCATTGTTTTTATCCTCCATATAATTTCTATTCTCTAAAGCAATCTCCTCTAATAAACAAGATAATTTATTTATCTGTGATTCCGTTAGTTTGTACTTATTTTTTCTAATAGCACCAAAAACACCTTCATTGTCAATTAAAAAATCACAAATGTCTGGTGGCGGTGTTCCTCTAATTGCCGAATAAAAACTATCCATAATATTTATCTCTTCTTTATTAGGTTTAAGTACTCGTATAATCTTTGTATAAATATCAGGACTAGGAGCATTTACGCCATCTTCTATGTATTTTAAGTTTGAATTAGGTATATCAATTTCTCTAGCCAATCCTCTCTGGCTCATCCTTCTATTGCTACGAATAGTTTTTATTAGCATCCCTAACTCGGATTTTAATTTTATTTTTTCTTCATCAGATCGAACCAAAATGCTCCTCCTTTCATATTTTTGTTATATGTTCTGTAACATATAACATTATACACTAAAAAATATTTCTTTGCACTATTTTTAGAAAAAAAACTGATGCAATTTAACATCAGCCTATACTTATCTTTCTTTTTCTGTTTTTTAGTTTCCTTATCTTTACCAATCATGTCTCTATACACTTACCCCATCGGATATTGATTCTTATATTTGACTTGTGTACACTCTCTTTGCATTGAAAGATATGTACGGTCTGAAAATTAGTAAGATTGAAGGTGAAATCTGTCTGCATCTTGATAATCCACAGTAGATACATCCACTTCCATATTTTATCCCTAATTACACACTATAAACCGTTGGGTAAAAATGCATTCGCAAGAACTTTCCGTGGTTCTATCCATTTGCACGGACACCAACATAATCACGCTGACTATAACCATCAGGACCTTGAAAGAGGCTTGCGGCGGTTTGATGTTGGTGTAGATGTAAACGATATGTCCTCAGTAAGTATAGATAATATAGTAGCATTTTTTACGATATAAAAATAGGATTGTACTCAATTTGTACTCAAAGGACAAAACAAAACGTCGGAAACCCAGTGTTTATGCGGGTTCCCGACATCCTTTTATTTACTCAAATTCTATAGTTGACGGTGGCTTGCTTGTTATGTCGTAAACTATACGATTTACGTTGTCTACTTCGTTTACTATTCTGTTTGATACTTTTTCCAGTACTTCGTATGGGATGCGTGCCCAGTCGGAAGTCATACCGTCTGTGGAGGTTACTGCTCTAAGGGCGATTGTATGTGAATATGTTCTTTCGTCTCCCATTACACCAACGCTTCTGATGTTGGGAAGTGCTGCGAAGTACTGCCATATTTCGTTGTTTAAGCCTGCTTTTTTAATTTCATCTCTGAAAATAAAATCTGCTTCTCTGATGATTTTTAATTTATCTTCTGTCACTTCTCCTAAGCAGCGGATTGCTAAGCCGGGTCCCGGGAATGGCTGTCTTTCAACTATTTCTTCGGGTATACCAAGTTCTCTTCCCACTTCCCTGACTTCATCCTTAAATAATTGTCTGAGAGGCTCTAGAAGTTCAAAGTCTACATCTTCCGGAAGTCCTCCAACGTTGTGGTGGCTCTTTATTACTGAAGCAGTAGATGTTCCGCTTTCTATAACGTCCGGATAGATTGTACCTTGAACTAAATAATCTATATGACCAAATTCATCTTTTAATTTTTGTTTTTCCTCTTCAAAAACTCTTATAAATTCTTCACCTATAATTTTTCTCTTGGTTTCAGGGTCTGTAACACCTTTTAATTTACCTAAAAATCTTTCGACCGCATTTACTCTTATTAAATTCATTTTGAATTTTTCTTTGAATATTTTTTCAACCTGATCACCTTCGTCCTTCCTTAAAAGACCGTGATCAACAAATACACAGATTAGGTTTGAGCCAATTGCCTTATGAACCATTACTGCTGCAACAGATGAATCTACTCCTCCGGACATGGCGCATAATGCCTTTTTATCACCAACCGTTTCTTTTATTTTTTGGATTGAATCTTCTGCAAAATTACCCATATTCCAATCCTTAGAAAGGCTGCAAACATTGAATAAGAAGTTTTGAATTATTTCTCTTCCTCTTTCGGTATGTTCTACTTCAGGATGAAATTGCACAGCATAAATTTTCTTTTCTTCGTTTTTCATGGCACAAACAGGGCACGTTTCCGATGATGCAGTTATTTCAAATCCATTTGGAGCTGTTTCTATATAATCTGTATGGCTCATCCAGCATAATGAATCCTGCTCAATTCCTTTAAACAGATCATCATCCGACTGCACATGAAGCTTTACTCTTCCATATTCCCTGAAATCTGCTTTATTTACTTTTCCTCCGAATTCCTGCGCTATAAATTGTCCTCCATAGCAAATCCCAAGAACAGGAACGTTTAAATTAAATACTTCGTTCGTAATTTTTGGAGCATTTTCTACGTAGACACTTGCAGGTCCTCCGGAAAGTATAATTCCCTTTGGATGTTTTTCCTTAATTTCATCAATTGTATATGTATATGGAACTATTTCACAATATACTCCTGCTTCTCTGACCCTTCTTGCGATGAGTTGACTATATTGTGCACCAAAATCAACTATTAATATCATTATTTACTCCTCTTCGGCTGATTCTACCTATATTTTTTATATAGATTATCAAAAAAACTTATTCGTGTCAAACAATAATTAACCGTTATTTTCGTAGAGAATTAAGTAAGAAAGCAGACAAACGTCTGCTTTCATTTACATAAATTCTATTTATGTTATTTTTTCTTTGGCATTGAATGTATAGCCTCTCCAACACAGCTGCACACGGCTTCATAAAACACTTCCGACAATGTAGGATGTGCAAATACGGATTCTTTTATATTTTCAATCGTAAGCTGGTTTCGTATAGCCATAGAGCCATCATGAATAATATCACTGGCATGGGGTCCCATTATATGGACGCCGATTATTTTATGACTTTCCTTGTCAGCAAGTACCTTTACGAAACCTTCTCCCTCTCCCATTGTAAGTGCTTTGCCGTTTGCTCCAAACATCGACTTACCTACAAGGTATTCAATATTACTAGCTTTTGCATCGTCTTCCGTCATACCGGATGTAGCAACTTCAGGGAATGTAAATATGCATGATGGTACTGCATTGTAATTTACATCTGCATTGTGACCGCCGCATAGCTTTTCAACGCATACCTTACCTTCTTCGGATGATATGTGAGCAAGCATGGTTCCGCCGATTACGTCACCTATGGCATAAACTCCTTCTGCAGATGTTTTATAATTTCCGTCAACCTTTATGCCTTTTTTGTCATATTCTATACCTGCCGCTTCCAAGTTTAAACCGTCGGTATTTGGCTTTCTGCCTGCTGCGGATAAAAGATAGTCACATTTTAATTCTGTCTTTCCTTTTTCGTTTTCTACTATGCCTATTAACCCGTCCTCACTTTGCTGAACTTCTTTCAAACCAGTGCCGGTCATAATTTTTATGCCTTGCTTTTTTAAATAAGCTGTTAATTTTTTTGAAAGCTCATCATCTAATCTGAATAATATTTTTGGCATAAATTCAACAATGGTTACTTCTGAGCCAAACGAAGCAAATATGCTGGCAAGCTCCACACCTACTACACCTCCGCCAAGCACCACAAGACGCTTTGGAACTTCCTCGAAGTTTAATATTTCATCGCTTGATATAACTCCATTTAGATGAATTCCCGGAACAGGAACTAAGGATGTTGATGATCCGGTTGCAATAATTATGTTATCCGCAGTTATTTCTTCTATGCCTGATTCAGTTGCAACCTGAACGACCTTACTGCTTTTAAAGGATGCTTTTCCCTTTATAACCTCAATGTTGTTTCCTTTTAACAGTTGGTCAACTCCCGAAACTAATTTATTAACAACTTCATCTTTTCTTTTTTGAGCAGTTGACATATCGAAAGTAAATTCACCTAATGATACGCCAAATTCAATCATCTTTTTTAAGGAGTTGACTGTTTCCGCATTTTTATATAATGCTTTTGTAGGTATACATCCTCTGTTTAAGCATGTACCTCCCACTCTGCCCTGCTCTATAAGGGTTACTGTCTTTCCCAGCTGAGCTCCTCTGATAGCGGCTTCGTAGCCGCCGGGACCCCCGCCGATAATTACTAAATCTCTGTCCATTTTTCACCTATTTTTTATATCGTGTTATTGGTTTTCTTGCTGCCGTCGCTTCATCCAATCTTGAAACTACGGTTGTATGTGGTGCAGAAGTTACTAGTTCCGGATTATTCTCTGCTTCATCTGCAATTTGTCTCATTGCTTCAATGAATTTATCCAATGTTTCTTTTGATTCGCATTCTGTCGGTTCGATCATCAATGCTTCAGAAACAATAAGAGGGAAGTAAATTGTCGGAGGATGATATCCGAAGTCTAACAATCTCTTAGCTATATCCAATGTGGATACACCCTTTTCTTTCTGCCAGATTCCTGAAAGCACACATTCATGCATGCATATTCTGTCTACCGGAAGATAATATTTATCTTTTAACCTGCTTGCAATATAGTTTGCATTTAAAACAGCATTTTGAGCAACTTCTCTTAATCCGTCAGGACCCATGCTCAGTATATATGCATATGCTCTCGCATATACGCCAAAGTGTCCATAAAATGATTTTACTTTTCCTATTGAAAGCGGCCTGTTATAATCAAATGCATACTTATCTTCTGATTTAACGACTACAGGAACAGGCAGGAAATCTGCTAAATGTTTTTTAACTCCAACAGGTCCGGAGCCAGGTCCGCCGCCGCCGTGAGGGGTACTGAATGTTTTATGAAGATTCAAGTGAACAACGTCAAATCCCATATCTCCCGGTCTTGTGATACCCAGAATCGCATTGGCATTTGCACCGTCATAATACATCAGCCCGCCGGCTTCATGTACTATTTGGGATATTTCTAAGATATTTTCATCAAACAAGCCTAATGTATTTGGATTTGTAAGCATAAAGCCTGCGACTTCATCGCTCATAACTGCTTTCAGGCTCTCGATATCCACCAAGCCTCTGTCATCGGATTTTATCTCTACAACATCAAAACCTGCAACTGCCGCTGAAGCAGGATTTGTACCGTGGGCAGAATCAGGCACTACAATTATATTTCTTTTAAAATCACCTTTGTTCCTATGATATTCCTTCATGATCATAAGACCTGCCAATTCACCGTGAGCTCCGGCCGCAGGTTGAAGAGATATATCATCCATGCCTGTAATTTCTGAAAGCATATTATTTAAGTTGTAAATCAATTCCAATGCGCCCTGAACTGTTTCTTCGGTCTGGTATGGGTGAACCTTTGCAAAACCATCAAATCTTGCAACAGCTTCATTCATCTTCGGATTATACTTCATTGTACAACTTCCTAAAGGATAAAACCCTGAATCAACTCCGTGATTTCTTTGGGATAGCTGGGTGAAATGTCGAACTGCATCTAATTCACTTACTTCGGGAAGCTCAGGTGCTTTTGATCTCAGATATTTACTGTCTATTCCTCCGCAAACAGGTACATCACATTCAGGCAGCGAATATGCGTTACGGCCTGTTTTACTTATTTCAAATATTAAAGGTTGATGTTTAAGCATATTATTCTACCGCCTTTCTTACTAAATCATCTATTTCTGCTTTAGTACGTTTTTCTGTAACAGCAATCATCCATCCGTCTTTTAATTCAGGATACTGCGATTCCACTTCATAGCCGCCGATAATATTCTTTTTCAGCAGCTTACTATTAAGCTCGTTTACTTGTTCGACGCTTTTCACCACAAATTCTTTGAAGAAGGGAGCATCGAATACAGGACTGAATTTTCCTGTTTTAATCAATTCATCATAAGCGTAATGAGATTTGTTGTAACACAATTCCGCTACCTTTTTAAGGCCCTCTTTTCCCATTAAAGTCATATATATTGTAGCCGTCAATGCATTTAGTGCCTGATTTGAGCAAATATTAGAAGTTGCTTTTTCTCTTCTTATATGCTGTTCTCTGGTTTGCAGTGTCAGTACAAAACCTCTGTTTCCCTCCTTATCAACCGTTTCTCCTACGATTCTTCCGGGTATTTTACGCATTAATTTATCGGTAACTGCCATATATCCTAAGGACGGACCTCCGAAGCTCATGGGATTACCTAATGGCTGACCATCACCAACCGCTATGTCAACACCTGACTCTTCAGGGCTTTTGAGAAGTGCCAAAGAGATAGGGTCTGCATTTAATATAATTAAGCTTTTATTCTCATGGGCCATATCCGCTATTGCCTTTATATCTTCTATAACTCCAAAAAAGTTCGGACTTTGAATTATAACAGCCGCAATATTATTGTTTAATTTATTTTTTAAATCTTCAACATCAACTTGTCCATTTTGATAGCTTAGTTCAGTGACAGTCATATCTCTGAATTTAGCATACGTATTTAAAACTTGTCTGTTTTCAGGATGTACACTTTTGGCAACTAAAATTTCTTTTCTCTTAGTCGATTCACATGCCATAATTGCTGCTTCTGTCATAGAAGTAGCACCGTCATACATGGATGCATTAACAACGGGAAGTCCTGTAAGCTCGCTTATCATTGTCTGATATTCAAATATAACCTGCAACGTACCCTGACTTATTTCCGGCTGATACGGTGTGTATGCAGTAAAAAATTCTTGTCTTAACAACAGTTGATCTATAACTGCCGGAATATGGTGATCGTATGAACCGGCTCCTAAGAAGCAAGTATAGTTATCAACGTTTAGATTTTTATTAGACAATGCTTTTAAATTTTTCATGAGCTCAATTTCGGATTGAGCCCTTGGTATATTTAAATCGCTTTTTAAAAGTACTGATTCAGGAACTGCGTCAAATAGGGAGTCCATGTTTGAAAGACCCACTTCTTTAAGCATTTGATCTCTGTCTTCATTAGTATTTCCAATATACCTTGCCATTAGCTCCTCCTTTAATGATACATATTTTCATATTCTTCTGCAGAAAGCAGATTGTTTATTTCAGTTGGATCTGACATATCAACAGCTATAAGCCATGCATCATATGCTGATTCGTTTATGAGACCCGGGTTATCCACAAGATCTTCATTAATTTCTACAACAGTTCCGCCTATAGGAGAATACACATCTGATGCAGCTTTTACCGACTCTAAAACTATACATTGATCTCCGGCTTCAACTATGATTCCTGTTTCAGGAAGTTCAACATAAACCACTTCTCCCAAATGATCCTGCGCATAATCTGTTATTCCTATATAGGCTTTGTTACCATCTACCTTAACCCATTCATGTGACTCTGCATACTTTAATTCATTTAATAACTTCATATAATCCTCCTGTTATTTACAATTGTACAAAATTGATTCAATTGTTTCATAATTTTTATTTACTAATATAAATACCCAATTTATATTGTTTTAATTCTATTTTTTTGCTAACATGCTCAGTAATAATATAATTTAATATTGTTTTATGTTATTTTTTATACTTCTTTGTATAAAATGGTTTTTTTATTACGACCGCTTTTAAATTTCTGTTTCTTACGGCAATTTCTATTTCTGTTCCTTCTTTTGCATAGGCAGTTTCTATTAAGGCAAGACCGATATTTTTCTTCAACGTCGGTGAGAAGCTTCCTGTAGTTACATAGCCAACTTTGTTTCCGTCAGCATATACTTCATAGTGACTTCTTGGTATGCCTCTGTCCACCATTTCAAAACCAACTAATTTTCTTTTTAAACCGGCAGCTTTTTGTTCCGCCAAGCTTTCCTTGCCGATGAAATTATCTTTTGCTAACTTAACACAAAATCCCAGTCCTGCTTCTAACGGTGTAATGTCTCTGTCAATTTCATGTCCGTATAACGGAAGGCAAGCTTCAAATCTAAGAGTGTCTCTCGCACCTAATCCTGCAGGTACCAGTCCCTCTTCTTTTCCTGCTTCAAGAAGTAATTTCCACATCTTAGGTCCATCTTCTGAAGCGAAATACAACTCAAATCCATCTTCTCCGGTATAACCGGTACGCGAAACCAACGTTTTCATTCCCCCAACATCAATATTATCAAGGAAGTGGTAAAATTCTATTTTGTTTAAATCTTCTGTAACTAATTTCTGCAATATATCTTGAGCATTAGGTCCTTGTAAAGCAAGCTGCGCATATTTTTCCGATACGTTTTCAACAGTTACATTACCAAATTCATTTTCCTTGAACCATTCATAATCCTTATCTGTGTTTGAAGCATTTACAACCAATAAATAATCTTCATTGTTATGTTTGTAAACCAGTAAATCATCAACCACTCCTCCGTCAGTATAGCACATTGTTGTATATACAATCTGGTTGTCTGTCAAGACTGTGATATCGTTTGTCACAACCGCTTGAATGTACTTTTCTGCATCTTGCCCCTTTACGGTGATTTCTCCCATATGGGAAACATCAAACAATCCGGCTTTGGTTCTTACAGCTTCATGTTCTGCAAGTATGCCCGTGTACTCTACGGGCAAGGCCCAGCCTCCAAAATCAATTATCTTTCCTTTCAATTCTAAATGATTTTCATACAATGGTGTCTGTTTCATATCATCACCTCTTTATATATTTTAATTAATTATGTTATTTATAAAAAAACAGAGATAATAACTTATGTCATTACCTCTGTCTTCACACAATTTGTTATTCAGAGTATTGTCCAAGTTTGGTCCTTTTGCCTGAAAGTTTCGTCACACTTGACCGGTGTGATTTGCTTCTTCGGCGTCCGTATAGGATCTCTCGCAAACTTTTCATACAATATATAATTATTAATTTTTTTGCAAATCAACTCAACGTAATAAAGTTGATAATAATATTATAAAGCTAACGTTCCCAGGTTGTCAACAGTTTTTCGCTCGTCAAAAAATCTACTTTCAAAATGTATATATCTTGCATTAAAATGATAATATATTAACAATGCTTCAACTTGACAATATTACTATATAATATTATGATTATTACATATTTCTTAATTTAAAAATTTAAATAAATTATGGAGGCAATATGAAAATACTTATTGCTTATGCAGGAAATAACAACACTACGCAGGATTGTGCAAATATTCTTAAAAACAAACTTCACAATGCGCATGTTATAAATTTAGCTAAACAACAACCTGATATTTCTGATTACGATACAATAATTATCGGAAGCTGTATAAGATTTAACGAAATCCACAATTTAGTAAAAATTTTCATAAGAGATAATATGAATTTACTTATGAAAAAAAATACCGCAATATATATATGCTGCGGTTTTCCTGAAAAAGCAAATCAGTACCTTCTTCATAATTTTCCGAAAAAATTGTTGAACAAATCATTTTCTATTCAATGTTTTGGAGGAAATTTAAAAGTTAAACCATATAAAATTCTTGATTTAATGATTATGAAAATTGTGCAAAAAAACTTTAAAACAAATGAAAAAAGTCCAACAAAAATAATTGAAGAAAATATTCTTGAAATGGTTAATGATATTGAGAAATTAAGCGACTGACACCAAATCTTTGATTTAGCTCAGTCGCTTATGCTATAAGTGCAAGTGATATAAAGAATGGTCTTTTGAAATATTCAAAAGACCTTCTATTTGTACAAACAACTAGGTTCCTGAAGCCAAGCAATCTTTGGGCGGTGTTCCTCATGCGAAGCATCAAGATTCCCGGAACCCACCAGAAATCTTTGATTTCATCGTGGGTTGGGTTCTTACTGTTGATTATTAAACTTTCTGTTTTTGTTATTATTATTGTTATTATTGTTGTTATTGTTATTATTATTGTTGAATCTGTTGTTATTGTCGCGATTTTCAAATTTGTTGTTATTATCGCGATTTTCAAACTTGTTGTTATTATCGCGATTTTCAAACTTGTTATTATTGTTGTTATTATTGTTGTTATTATTGTTGTTATTATTGTTGTTATTTCTGTTTTCTAATTTGTTGTTATTGTTGTTATTGTTGTTATTGAATTTGTTGTCAAATCTGTTATTGTTGTTATTCATTAGTTTCATCTGCTCCTTTAAATTTAGTTGACTGTCTAGTTTGGCTTGATCTTCCCAGTTATCTAACAATATATCATTCTTGCTTTTTGTAATGATCGATCACCTTCATTTAAAATATTTTAGGACGTGATTGCAATCTGCTTCCTCAGATATATTATTTACAATAGATAACTTATTATTTATCCAATTTTTAGTTAATATTTGGATTAATTTACATTTTAGTTAAAAAAATGATACAGGGCAATGCCGACAGCAATAGGGAGATTCAACGAATCTATACGATCAGTGTGTTTTATTAAAATACTTTTGCCTACAGATGAATATGACGAGTCCAAACCCTTGGCTTCATTACCAAAAACTAAAGAAAATAATTCGTTTTTATCATGGTGAACTTCTTTTAAAGAAATTGCGCCATCAAGCATAAATGTATACTTCTTGTGATTTTTAAACGAAGAATTATATCTATTAAAATTATCATAATATTTAAAGTTTATTCTGAACAACGAACCCATAGAGCCTCTTATAACCTTCGGATCAAATATATCAACACCCGGAGCTATGATTGCTAAATTGTTTAATCCAAATCCGGTGAGCGTCCTGATTATTGTTCCCATATTACCCATGTTACTGGGGTTTACCAATACAACATGAGATTCATTGTCATTTAATTCGCACTCATATTTTGAAAAAATTCCAACAACAAAATTGTTTTCTTTGTCACTTATGCGATTTATAACCTTATCGTTTACTTCCGTCTTAATATTATATTTTTTACACAATTCAAAAATATCTGTATCTGAATCTGTTTTATATTTAGAACTGACCAAAACCTTTATTACTTTTTCGGATTTTGACTTTATTAATTCAATTGTAGGAAATATTCCAAATGTATAAGAATATTCAAAAGATTTTTTATATGATTTAATGTCCATATTTTCCCCTAAAATAAACCTACTGATTTTAAAACAAAAATAAACATAAAAATTGTTATCGGGCTGAACAATGTTGTTATAAATACTAATTGCCCTGCCAGTTCAGAATTACATTCGTATTGCAAAGCCATCGTATAGCTTGAAACAGATACGGATGGTGCAGCCATGCTGAACAATGCTCCTAATTCAACCCCCCTGAACCCAAACATAACTGCTGATATAATCACTATTGAAGGTACAACCAACAGTTTTCCTACGGCAACCCTAAAAAGTAGTTTAATGTTTTTTCCTAAATTTTTTATTTCTATATCCCCGCCTAAAATTATCAAAGCAATCGGTGTTGCGGTTGCAGCAATATCTGAAATTGTTTTTTCAGCAAATTGCGGTATTCTAATATTTAATAGAGAAAAAATTATCCCCATACACGACCCGATTATTAATGGGTTTTTAATTACGGATACGATTGTTTTTTTATAATCACTTTTATCACATGAATACCAATCTAATATAAAAACCGCAAAGAAGTTATATAAGGGAATTATTATTGCCGTCAGGGTAGTAACCGTACCTAAACTTGAGGTCCCAAAAATATTGCTGCTTAAGGGTACTCCGAATAAAACAAAATTTGTTCTGTATAATCCCTGAATTACTATACTTCTATCCCTGTTTTCTTTAACCAATTTAGGCACTGTTATAAACAGTATTCCTACAATCACAAAATTTATTAATACGGCAAATAATATGAATTTTATATTTATTACTTCGGATATCTGACTTTTATATATATTATTAAAAAGAAGTATAGGTAAAAGTACTTTAAAGGCAAAATCATTTGCTTTTTCCAGAAATTCCTTGTCCAATAATTTTACTTTTCTAAGAAAAGTACCCATAAGCATAAGAGAAAAAATAGGTAAAATAACATTAAAAGAGAATATTAAGTTTTCCACAGCGTTTCCTTTCTGATATTTACTCTGTCAAATAAGCATATATCAATTGTATTGTATTGATTATCCCATCAATATGAGTTCGTTCCATTCCATGGGAGCCGTGAACACCCGGTCCGATTAATGCTCCCTTTATATCATTTCCGCCCTCTAATGAAGCCGAAACATCTGATCCGTACATCGGATAAATATCTACAGCATAATTTAAATTATGTTTTTTTGAAAGCTCAATAAGCTTATTAGTAATATCATAGTCATACGGCCCTGAGCTGTCCTTTGCACATATGGAAACATCCTGTTCCGTACATGATAAATCAAGACCTATACATCCCATGTCAATTCCTACAAGCTCATCTATATCGGCAGGTATATTAGAACTGCCATGACCAACTTCTTCGTAGGACGAAATTATTATCTTAACTTTATTCCTTGGTTTGATGCCCATTCTGATAAACAATTCCATAAGTGATAACGCACATACAGTTCCTGCTTTATTATCTAAATATCTTGATTTTATATATCCGGAAGAAGTAACTTCAAACTTTGGTTCAATGGATATAAAATCACCTGTTCCAATTTGCAATTTGATTACATCTTCTTTATTTTTAACTACCTCATCAATTCTAACCATCATGTTATCTTCTGTTCTTTCCTTTGTTTTAGCATCAGGATATACATGAGCAGCAGGCGAGGTTGAAAGCATCGTTCCGGTATATGTTTGTCCTGCTCTTGTATGTATTTTACAATACTCCCCATCAAGAGTTGAATACATATTGCCGCCTATTGATGTAATTTTTAAAGTTCCGTCAGAATTTACAGATCTGACCATTGCACCCAAGGTATCTACGTGAACAGGAATACCAATGCAGTAGCTGTTATCGTCACCTTCTATTTCAATTATTCTGTTACCCTTTTTATTTGAGGATATTTTATATCCATATTCGCTAACAACATTTTCTATATGAAGCATTACATTTTTCGTGTAACCTGTAGGGCTTGGAATATCAATTATTTCTTTTAGCAGCTTAAGAATAAATTCTTTGTTTATGTCCATGATTTGTCTCTCCTTGATATATTCTTTAATGATTATACTACTTTATCAACGAATTGCACAATACTTAATTGCATATATGCCACGACAAACGCATGAATGAGTTTCACAATTAAACTATTGAAAGATTAAATTTAAAAAAATATGATCCAGTTCA
>NZ_JACBNQ010000029.1 GCF_013403245.1 Sedimentibacter hydroxybenzoicus DSM 7310
GTAATTCTTTGCGATTTTCTAGGTGCTTTTGGTCTCTTTCTTTTGACCTTGTTTTTCATAGACTACTTTACACTATCAAAACTTTCATTTTTACCGGTCTTACCGGAGCCCTGAAGCTTGAAGTTTTCACATCTTCTATCTTAATGCTTAATTCCTTTGCAAGAATCTTTTCTACAGTTTTTCTGCATGTGCGCCCCTGACATAAACCCATTCCTGCACGAGTAAATTTTTTCACTTCATCAACAGTAGTTGCGCCATCTTCTATGGCTTTTAAAATTTCTTCTTCTGTTATTTCCTCGCATCTGCAAATTATTTTACTCATCGAGCCACTTCCTTATTGATAATTATTTATCTCTGCTGCTATACTTGTGCCAATATGTCAATACATCCTCCATAAGATTATCCATATGCTCTGCCATTAATCTCTCCGCTTCATTCTCATTATTGTTTTTTATAGCGTTGTAAATTTTCTCGTGGGAGGAAGTGTAAGGAGAATTAATCTGTCTTCTTAAATTTTCGAAAAGCTTTGATTGCTGTTTAAACGTGGCAATTATATTGTACATTGCTTCTAAAATTGAATTTCCCGATGCTTTTGCTATTGTTCTGTGAAATTCAAGGTCCTCGTCTGCTATACTGTCACCACTTTTTGCTCTTTCATTCTGCCTCTCTACAATTTTTTTTAATTTATTTAAATCCTCCTTAGATATATATCTGGTTGCAAGCCTCGTAGTTTCCCTTTCAATGGCTTTTCTCGCCTGAATAACCATAATAAAGTTTTCTAAGACCTCTGTAGATATTATCTTATCTAATTTTTCCTGATGATAATTAATAATATTGATTGTTTCGGCTTTTTTTAATGCAAGCTGACCTTCTGTCGTAATTATTCTTCCTTCGTTCTTATACTTTTCCAAAAAGTCGCTGCTTTCTAATTTAGATAAAATCCTGCCGACAGTTGCAGTGCTGACCTCAATATTTCTTTCTCTTAATATATTTTCAATAGCCCAGGTACCGATAGGTTTGTTTTCTTCTTCTATAATTTTCAATACTTCAATTTCTATCAAGTCAAGGATTTGCCTCATAATTACACCTCTTTAGTGATTAATAATATGCCCTATTATCTCATAAGGAACGTGTTATTACAACAGCAAACCCCTAAACATTTCATATTTTTTACAATTTATACAGCTTCTTCACTTTTCTTCTTAGTTGCCAATGAAACTACCACAAGCAATATGGATGCCACAGCAAGTGCTATCAGAACCTTGTTTGCCCCAAGTGCATTTATTTGACTTAATACGGCACCTGCAACTATACTGACTCTTGCACCCCAAGGAGTAACCTTGCTGTTTTTCTTGCCTGCTTCATGTGCTTCTGGGCTTTCCTTCCACAACAAACCTATTACAAGCAAAGGTACCAGTCCGGCACCTGCCATTGAGTATGCCTTTGCGAACAAATCTAAAATTGAGCTTGCATAAATTGCACCTAGTGCCGCAAATACTCCTATAATCGCCGTAAGCCATTTAGCATACTTAACCAATTGAGCATCTGTCGCATCCGGCTTGAAAGGTTTAATTAAGTCATTCGTAATTAATACGGAGGCAGAGTTTAAGTTTGAATCTGCTGAAGACATACCTGCCGCTAAAACGAGTGCAAATATCATACCTGCAATTGCCACAGGTACTTTATTCATCATAAACCATGCCATTGCATCCCCGGGTGCCAGATCCTGATTAATAGTGTAAATAATCATACCGACAAATGCTGTCAGCATAACAGCTAATATTGCAATAATACCGCTGTAAAGCAATCCGTTTTTTGCTGTCTTAGGATTATTTGCAGAAAAACACCTCTGCCAGTAAATCTGAGCAACCAATATACCTATTGTGCCTGTTACTATCATGTTAATTATCCTCATAGGATCAGAAATACCGAATTCCCACATTTCCGCTTTGCCCAATGCTTCTAATCTGATGCCTATTTCTCCGACTGAAAAGTTAACTTCTTTAAATGCATAAATGTAAAATATGGTACCGAATATCACTACGAGTACACCTTGTAATAAGTCAGTCCATACAACAGAGTATATACCGCCCAGCGTAGTATAAATAATAAACACCGTCGAGAATAAAAGTATAATCGGTAGCGGGTCAACTCCGGTAACAACACTGAATATGCTTCCTAACGCTTTACCCTGTCCGCCAACCCATGCAATCATAATTGATGATGCCAATACACCTGCCAATGCTCTTGTTGTTTTATCCTTGGTGATTAAGTCATCTAACAATTCAGGAAACGTGTTGTAAGTAAATTTACCTGCAAACCCGGCTATGAATAAAGCAAATATAATTTTTGAACCTTGTTCTCCAAGAATAAATGCCATCCATGATAACCCGACACTATATCCGTTGCCGGCATGACCTACAAAATTACCTACACCCATTATTGTTGCAAACTGTGTGAAGAAAATAAGGTACATCGGGAAAGACTTTCCACCGATAGCATAGTTTGAAAAACTAAGTTCTGCCTGACCTTTAAATTTTAGAGATATCCACATGAATGCACCGCACATTACAAAAGTAATAATCCAAATAGCAATTCCTAAACTCATAATATCCTCCTTTTTTTATTTGACAGGCTGCTGAAAAGGTTCTTTTTCAGCGACCTGAGATTTAATTAAATCTCTCGAAACTGAGTTCATCTACATCAATTGCAGCTTTTTCTCTGCAAATCATTTGGGAAATAAGTTTACCGGTTATAGGTGCCATTGCTATACCATCGCCTTCATGCCCTGAGGCAATGTAATAACCTTCATGTCCTTTCACTTCAGATATAATCGGTTTACCATCTTCACATGCCGGTCTGAAGCCGGCAAAGGTCCTTATAATATGTACATTTTTAAATATGGGGAAAAAGTCCACTGCCTGATTTACTAAAATTTCAATTACTTCCGTATCGGTACCCTTATTATAATTGCCCTTTTCTCTTGTGCTTCCTATTAAATAGTTTCCACTGCTTGCCTGCGAGCACGAAAGTCCGATACCAAGCTCCTTGTATCTTTCACTGTAGTTAACAAGCTCCGGATTTAATTTTGAAATTATATAATCAGCACTCCATATATTTTCTTTTCCAAGCTGAGGAATACTTTCCGTAATAATAATCTGACCTTTTTTTGATGTTATGGGGATATCTATTCCTATTAGTTTTCCAACCTCTCCACTCCATGCCCCGGCTGCATTGATAATATTTTCGGTTTCAAACTCTAAATCGTTTTCCAGTTTTACAACCCAATAGCTTGATTTCTTTTTCAGCTCTGTTGCATAAGTTCTTTTATAAACGTCCATTCCGGCTTTTAATGTTTTAGATAAAAACGCTCTCATTACATATAGAGGATATACCTGCGAATCCTCTGTACCATGTGTGGAAGCAATAATGCCATCCTTAACATACGGATGATACCTTTTAACGTCTTTCTTATCCAACAGCTCAATATTAAGTCCATAATTTTTTTGTTGCCTTACGTAGTTCTCCATAAAAGACATATGATCTTCGTTATCAATTAGGATCATTCCGCCTCTGCTGTGAAATCCTATATCATAATCCAAATCTTTTGATAAGCCCTTGTATAGATTTAAGCTTTCTATAGCAAGCTCCAGATTCTTGCCTGGTTTCTTTGACTGCAATAATATCATGTCATCGCAAGCACCGGATGAACCGTCTCCTATTTGATTCTTTTCTACTAAAGCAACCTTTTTATTTTTAAGCGATAAATAATAAGCACATGATAACCCTATAATCCCACCGCCTAATATAACTACGTCATACGTCTTCATGCCGGTCCTCCACTTAAATACTATAATCTAACAGTTGATTAAGCTGCTTCACTACGTAGGAATGCATCAATTTGACTGCCTCTGAATATTGCTTGTTATCAATTACAAAAGTAATATACTTGTCATGAACTGACAGTCTGTATACATTAATTTTTCTCTCTGTTAATTTATTTCTCAGCTCTTCTACAAATTCGGGATAATTTAAAAAATTACTTCCTATCAAGCTGATTTCACAAGCTTCCGCATTTTCAGTTCCACTCGCATAATTTACATTTCTTATGCCCGCAATACCGGTTAAGTTCAAAATATCTCTGAACTCCTCTTTATCTGCACCTATCAAGGTGCCGGGATGGTCGCTGAATGTAGATTTAACGTATAATTTAATTTCAGGGTTAGTCATTGCCACCTCAACTGCTCTCGGGTGTATCACCTTAGCTCCCATATTAGCTAAATTACAGCAGTCCTCATAGCTTATTTCATCTAATAAAATCGCATCCTTGACTATTCTTGGATCTGCTGTCATAATACCTTCCACATCCGTAAAAATGTCAATTTCCTCCGCTGCCACAGAAACTCCTAAAGCGCAGGCAGTCGTATCGCTGCCTCCTCTTCCCAAGCTTGTTGTATCTCCTCTTTCTGATATACCTTGACCTCCGCCTACAACTACTGTGTATCCATCTCTTAATAATGAAATTATATTTTCATTTTCAATTCTTATTATTTTTGCATCCGTATAATTATCATCTGTTATTATACCTGCCTGAGCTCCTGTTAAATAAACCGATTTATATCCTCTTTTTTGCAGATTGGAGGTAATAACAGTACCTGATATATTTTCTCCGCAGCTGAAAATAACATCTAATTCTCTTTTACTTACCGAAGGGTATTCATTTTTCAGAAGATTTAAAAGCGTGTCAGTAGCATAGGGGTCACCATTCCTCCCCATCGCCGATACAACAACGATTAGTGAATAGCCATTATTAATAGCATCATCAATTTTTTTATAGACGTATTTTCTTGAATCTTTAGTAGCTACAGATGTACCACCGAATTTTTGCACCAATATGCGCATAGATACCTCCAACGGTCTTCTTTACAAAGTTTTAACCAATAACTCAGCTATTTGAACAGCATTTGTCGCCGCACCTTTTCTTACCTGGTCTCCACAGCACCATAGGTTTATTGAATTGTTTTTACTGAAATCCTTTCGTATTCTGCCCACATATATTAAATCCTGCCCTGCCGTATCTATCGGCATCGGATATAAGTTATTTTTAGGATCATCCACCAACCTAACGCCTTGAGCTTTAGAAAGCAGCCCTCTTACTTCTTCAACACTTATAGGTTTCTCTGTCTCTAATGTTATGGACTCAGAATGACTTCTGAATACAGGAACCCTTGCGCACGTACATGAAATTTCGATGTTGTTATCATGAAGTATTTTTCTGCCCTCATTGTACATTTTCATTTCTTCTTTTGTATAACCGTTCTCTTCAAAACTGTCTATGTGAGGTATTATATTAAATGCTATTTCATGTTGAAATACCCTGCTTGTTGTCTCTCTGTCGCTTAAAACATCCTCAGTTTGCCTTTTTAACTCATCTATACCGAGTACTCCTGCACCTGATACTGCCTGATAAGTAGAAACAACCATCCTCTTTATGCCTGCATGCTTGTAAATTTCATTTACTGCCACTAACCCGATTATTGTAGAACAATTTGGATTGGCTATTATCCCTTTATGCAATTCGATATCATCCGGGTTAATCTCAGGTATTACTAAGGGTACATCATCATTTAATCTGAAAGCGCTGCTGTTATCTATTGCAACAGAACCGCTTGCTATAATATGCGGCATAAATTTTTTACTTATATCACCTTCAACAGCAACCATCGTAATATCTACATTTTCAAATGAGCTTTCAACAGCTTCTTCAACTATATATTTTTTTCCTTTAAAAACGTATTCCTTTCCTGCATCACTGATATGAGCCAACAATTTTAAATCTTCTATCTCAAAGTTTCTTTCTTCCATTACTTCAAGCATTTGTATTCCTACGGCACCCGTGGCACCAAGAATTGCTATTATCGGTTTTCTTATTTTTTTGTTCTCCAAGACGAACCCTCCTACTCATCAATTGATTAGTTATATACAAATTATATAATGAGGTATTCGATATGTCAAGCTAAAATATCGTTTTCTTTATATGTTATATTTTCGACATTGCTAATCACGACATGATTAGTTAATTTTCTACATAATACTAATGTTATGCTTTATATGGCTGAAAAAGAACTTACTCACCTAAGCGACAGTTGGTTTTCTTAACAAAAAAAGGTGTTTAATAAACACCCCAGATTGATGATAATCATTTTAACAAATATGAGATTTTTCGCTATCGCTCAGTATGACGCAAATGTAGTTTTTTCTTATTTCAATTTTCTTAATCCCTCTTCCATTCTATCCATACCTTCCCTTATGTTTTCTATGGAGTTGGAATAGGATATTCTTATACTGTCCTTAGCGAAAAATGCATCTCCCGTTACTACGGCTATTTTACTTTCACTCAACAGGTAATCACACATATCCATTGGATTATTTATACTAAAGCCATTATAACTTTTTCCGTAAAATTTATTTACTTTTATCATTACATAAAAAGCGCCCTTTGGCATTACACAATTGATTACCTCTATTCTATTTAATCTTTCTACTATGAATTTTCTTCTTTTATCAAATTCTCTTCTCATTTCCTCAACAAATTTTTCAGAATTTGAAAGCGCTTCAATTGAAGCATATTGTGCAGGTGAATTAGGACTGGTGGTCGTGTGTCCCTGATAGTCACTCATGGCCTTAATAACGTGTGTTGGTCCTACGGCATAACCAATCCTCCATCCGGTCATGGCGTATGATTTAGATACACCGTTGACGGTTATTGTTTTCTCCTTTATTGACCGTGATATAGAAGCAGTACAGCAGTTTGATTCACCGTCATATATCAATTTTTCATATATTTCATCGGATATAATATAAAAGTTATTTACAACTGCCAGATTACCCAGTTTTTCCAATCTATCTCTTTTATAAACCGCACCTGTGGGATTGTTTGGAGAATTTATTAAAATTGCCTTTGTTTTATTCGTTATCTTGTCTTTAATTTTATCAACATCTAAATCATATCCCGTATTTTCGTCCATTTCAATCAATACCGGTATACCGCCCGTTAGTTTAATCATTTCTATGTAGCTGATCCAGCAAGGGGTCGGAACTATCACTTCATCTCCCGGATTGATTATTGCCATAAGTGCATTTGTAAGAGATTGCTTTGCTCCGGCTGAAACAATTACGTCCTTTATGGTATAATCCAAATTGTAATCCTTTTTAAATTTTCTGCATATTTCTTCTCTTAGCTCAATCGAACCTGATGCGGGAGTATATTTTGTATATCCTAATCTATATGCTTCTTCCGCCTTTTTAATAATATTGTCCGGTGTATTGAAATCCGGTTCTCCAATATTAAATCCGATTACATTGATTCCTTGTTTTTTTAATTGCGCTATCTTCTCAGACTGAGCCAATGTAACTGATGGTACCATTTCTTGAACTCTTTTACTTATCATGGCGCACCTCATATAAAATTTTTTTAATTATATCATATCTGAGCCGAGTGCAGCGCAAGCTCGCTTGCATTGCCGAGGCGATGGTATGATATATGTATTATATCATGCAGTATACCACAATAATATGAGAATACAATTTATTTTATTAAATTTCGAATCAACATTAAACAATAATAAAAAAGCTATGCTAATCCCTTAGCATAGCTTAAATTATTGAAAAATCCCGTGTATGTCACACAAAAATATTTACTCCCTACGGTCGTATATTTTCAGCACCCTTTAAAATATTAAGCTTCCAACATTATATATTATAAATGAAACAACATATGCTGTAAGCATTTGTACTCCAATTGCAGCACCTGTCATTTTCCATGTTTTCAGCTCTCTTTTCATTGCTCCAACAGCTGCAAAGCATGGCATACATAAAAGGTTAAATGCCATATATGCGTAAGCGGCAGCATCAGTTTTTATGTCATTCTTCATGGTTCTTAGAGCATTTTCGTCTCCGCCTTCCCATAAAACTGCTTCGGCATAAATATCAAATGCAGCTTCCTCATCATATACACCGTCCTCAAAGCCGAGTTCTTCTAATTCTTCCTCACTATATGCAGAGAAAAATTCTTCAAGATATTCAAGATTTACATCCTCATCGTATAATTGTGCTAAAGTAACAACAACCATTTCCTTTGCAATCCAGCCTGTCACAACTCCTACGGTAGGTCTCCATTCTCCGAAGCCAAGGGGCTTGAATACAGGAGCAACAACATTTCCTACAGAAGCTAAGAAGCTTTCATCCATTTCTGCCATAATGCTTTCGTCTTCATTGTTTGCAGCATTAACTCCATTAAATGAATTTGCATTAAAATTGCTCAAAGCCCATATAATAATTGTCGATATGAAAATTATCGTTCCTGCTTTTACAGCAAAGCCTTTTACTTTTTCCCATCCGTGAATTCCAATACTCTTTAAGGTAGGAACTCTGTATTTAGGCAATTCCATAACAAAGTTGGATGCCTTTGATTTATATACAAATTTATTTAACAGAAGTGATACGATTATAGCAACCACTATACTTAACATATAAAGAGAGTAGGTTATTAATGTCTTACTGCCATCCACAAAGAATGTTGACACAAACATTGCAAAAATTGGAAGCTTAGCTCCGCATGGCATAAATCCAGTAAGAATTGTCGTAATAGTCCTGTCTTTTTCGGTATCAAGAGTCCTTGTAGCCATCGTAGCCGGAACACTACAACCAAAACCCATCAATAAAGGGATAAATGAACGTCCCGATAAACCGAATTTACGGAAAATTCTATCCATAACAAACGCTATACGCGCCATGTATCCGCAGTCCTCAAGGAAGGATATAAGCATATACAGTACCAATACCAAAGGAATAAAACCAATGATAGCTCCCAATCCTTCGATTATTCCGTCCATAACCAGCGAATATACCCAAGGTGAAGTATTGGCAACTAAAGCATCAACTCCGCTTCCAATATATCCCCATAGGGTTTCTGCTACTCCTGCCAACCATATACCCGGACTTAACAGACCTTCGACAAAGAAAAGATTTTCGCTGAAAGTTAACGCGAACATAATGTACATTATTATTGCAAATATAGGTATTGCCAGGAAACGATTCGTTAATATCTTATCTATTTTGTCAGAACCGGTTTCAATATGTGTTTTTGGTTTTTTTACAGATTCACTAACGAGATTTGTTATAAATTTATATCTTAAATCAGCAATCTTTGCTTCAGTATCTCCATCCGCATATTTTTCTGCTTCACCTAATATAGCTATTATTTCCGGTTTTTGATTATTCGTCAATTCACCGGTTACAATATCATCATTTTCAACTACCTTAATTGCTTTCCAATAGTTAAGTGCATCTTTTTCAACTGCATCCCTTTTTGATACATTATAATCCGAAGTAAGCACTTCATATACGGCATCTATAGCTGTATTGATATTGCTGTCAAATATTTTTAATTCCTTTGGTACTGTTTTGTCATCGGCAACACGAACTGCCGCTTCCATTAATTTGTCCAATCCCTTTCCTTTTCTTGCTACGATAGGAATTACAGGTATTCCGAATGCTTCCGACAGCTTTTCGAAATTAATAACAATACCGCTGTCTTCAACTTCATCCATCATATTTACAGCTACTACCACCGGAATGCTTGTTTCAATTATCTGCAATGTAAGATAAAGATTTCTTTCGATATTAGTACCGTCAACTATATTAATTACCGCATCAGGCCTATTCTTCACTATATAGTCCCTTGCTATAACTTCTTCGGCCGAATATGGTGAAAGCGAATACGTTCCAGGTAAATCTAAAATATTTATTTCCTTATTCTTTTTATAAGTTCCTTCTTTTTTATCAACAGTTACACCAGGCCAGTTTCCTACGTGCTGCTTTGCCCCGGTAAGCTCGTTAAACAGCGTCGTTTTTCCACTGTTAGGATTTCCGGCAAGAGCTATTGTATAATTCATAAGTGTCTCCTTTATGTTATATTTCAATTTTTATATTTTTTGCTTCGTCTTTTCGCAGGCTTAATTCGTAACCTCTTATATTGACTTCAATAGGATCTCCAAGAGGTGCTACCTTAATTACCTTTATAGTAGTTCCGGGTGTTACACCCATATCCATAAGACGCTTTCTCATAGGCCCCTTTTCACCGATGCTTTGAACTGTTCCTGTCTGACCTGTTTTCAAATCGTTTAATGTCATTTATATCCTCCTATTTGACAATTATTAATGAAGCTAATCCTTTATTAATAGCAATTTTAACACCCTTAACCAATAAAATAAGTCCGTCCTGGTTTTCTCCTACGACCTTAACCAGTTCGCCTTTAACCAGTCCCAAATCATAAAGACGTCTTTTAATTTCATCTTTTCCTCTATAGCATAAAACTTCTCTTGTATCTCCAACTGCAACCATAGTAAGTGCCATATAAACCTCCTGAACAAAATGATAATGATTATCAATATCTCTAAGCTTAGTATAATTTATTGATTTTAATTTGTCAATAAGTAATTGATAGTCATTATCAATAAAGTTTTTTTAAAGCTAATACTCGTATAATATTTTACAAATAGAACATATTTATAAGGATAACATAACGGATAGTTATATGAGAAAAGCTGAGATTTCTCACTTACGCAGGAAATGATATGAACCGGTGGTCTTGAAATTTTTATTTGTGAATAGCAGACTATTTTATTAAATTTATATTACAACGCAAATTTTTAATGCTTTTTTAAGAATTATATATTATAATCAATTTTGTATAATTAATTTTAAAACTATAAACTTCGTTTTCGTCATCCTGAGCGATAACGAAGTATCTCACATGAGTTGAAGGGGGATGAGCCTTTAGGGAGGGGTAACTTGTGCAGAAATACCTTAAAGGAATGTCCGCGTCAGAATAATAAATTTAAATAAATTTGCCGATAAGTATTACAGCAAAAGCAAAATATAGGAGATGAAAAAATGTTGTGTTCAGTTTGTAAGAAAAACGTAGCTGTTATATATGTTAATAAAATTTTAGAAGGTAAAATGCAAACTATGGGCTTATGCATTCCTTGCGCAAAAAAACAAGGTATTGCACCTATGGATCAAATAATGAAGCAAAGCGGCATGAAACCGGAAGACTTTGAAAACATTAATAATCAGCTTGTAGAAATAATGGGAGATGTTGATATAGATAATTTATCGAAAAATATTGAATCCGAGGATTCCGAAGGCATGAAATCATTGATGAATTTTATGAATTCAGCTTTTTCAGGTTTATCTAATTCTTCTAATAAAGAATTCCAACCCACAGATGATGAAAGTGTAGATATTGATATGAAAAATACCGGAAGCAACTCCGGAACAAAGGTAAAAGAAAAAGTTAAGAGAAAGAAATTGAAATATCTCGATACTTACGGAACTAATTTGACGGAACAGGCAAGGTTGGGTGAATTAGACAGAATTGTAGGCAGAGAAAGAGAAATTGACAGGGTCGTTCAAATATTAAACAGACGTTCAAAAAACAACCCTATTTTAATCGGTGAGCCGGGTGTCGGCAAGACGGCGATTGCCGAAGGACTTGCCGTAAGAATAGCGGAACATAATGTTCCCGTAAAGCTGTTCAATACTGAAATTTACTTGCTTGATTTAACCTCTGTTGTTGCGGGAACACAGTTCAGAGGTCAATTCGAAGCTCGTATGAAAGCAATAATTGATGAGGCAAAAAAAGCAGGAAATATTATTATTGTTATCGACGAGGTTCATAATATTGTTGGTGCAGGAGAAGCTGAGGGCGGAGCAATGAATGCTGCTAACATTTTAAAGCCGGCACTTGCAAGAGGTGAAGTACAGGTAATAGGCGCAACAACCTTGGATGAATACAGAAAGCATATAGAAAAGGACACGGCACTTGAAAGAAGATTTCAGCCGGTGCTGGTAGATGAGCCGTCAATTGAAGACTCTATTGAAATAATCAAAGGCATCAAGGATTACTACGAAGATTATCATAATGTTAAAATATCTGATGAAGTAATTGAACAAGCCGTCTTAATGTCGGAAAGATATATTACCGACAGATTTCTTCCGGATAAGGCAATAGACGTTATAGACGAAGCCGGTTCAAGGGCTAACTTAAAAAACAGCGGTTTGGTTGAGCTTGAAGCTCTGAGAACCGAGTTAAGTGAAATAAAGGAAGAAAAAGAAACGGCGGCTGAAGACGATGATTATGAACGAGCTGCTGAGCTTAAGGTTAAAGAATTAAAGGTTGAAGCGAAGATAAGGGAATTATCAAAGGAATGCGATAATGTACATCTGACCACAGAGGATGTGGCATTCGTAATTGAAGCATGGACAAAAATTCCTGTTCAAAAAATCAATCAAGCTGAAGCGGAAAAGTTAATTAACCTTGAAGAAAGCCTGCATAAGCGCGTTATAGGCCAGCATCCTGCAGTTACTTCTCTGGCAAGAGCCATAAGGAGAAACCGCTCAGGCTTTAAGAAAAAGAAAAAGCCTTCTTCATTCATATTTGTGGGACCTACAGGTGTGGGTAAGACAGAATTGGCAAGAACTCTTGCCTTCGAGCTGTTTGAAAACGAAGATGCTATGATTAGGTTAGACATGTCCGAGTACATGGAAAAGCATACTGTTTCTAAGCTGATTGGAGCACCTCCGGGATATGTGGGTTTTGACCAGGCGGGCTTCTTAACGGAGAAAATAAGAAGAAGACCTTACTCTGTTATATTGCTTGACGAAATAGAAAAAGCTCATGAGGATGTATTTAATATATTGCTGCAAATATTAGAGGACGGCAGATTAACCGATAATCAGGGAAGAACCGTAAACTTTGAAAACACGGTAATCATCATGACCTCCAACGCCGGAACAAGCATTAAGGCAAATAAAATCGGTTTTGGAAATAAGGAATATGAAGCAATGGAAGCAAAGGTTAAGGATGCTTTAAAGCAAGCCTTCAGACCTGAATTCTTAAATCGTATTGATGATATAATTGTGTTCAACGAATTATCAAAGGATGAACTGAGACAAATAGTTGATTTAATGTTAAAGGAAGTTATAAAAGAAGGTAAGGAAAAGAAAATTGCCATTGATGTAACTGACGAAATGAAAGAATTCATACTTGAAAAAGGTTACAATACAAAGTACGGAGCAAGACCTTTAAGACGTGCCATCCAAAAATATGTTGAGGATGAAATATCTGAAGCTTTTTTGAGAGGGAATCTTAAAGAGGGCAGCTCGGTTACAGTTAAAATAAATGGAGAAAAAACAGAATTAATAATCACGTAAATATAAAGGCAGAATTCATTAATTGAATTCTGCCTTAGTTATTTATTATTTGTTCAAGAATCCTATTCCTAAAACACCGGGACCTGCATGTGTTCCTATTACAGCTCCTATCTCTTGCTCTATAATATTCTTAATCTTATACTTTTCCTCGATTGTTTTTCTTAGTATCTGAAGCTGGTCATAGCTTTGTCCATGAAATAAAAGGACTGTTTTGTCTGATAAATCAAATTTATTCTTTTCAATCCATTCATCAAACCACTTGATTGTTTTATTTTTACCTCTTACCTTATCGATTACCGATACTGCGCCGTCCTTTATACCTATTATAGGTTTTATGTTTAACAACGAGCCTATAACCGCCTGACTTTTTGACAATCTACCGCCTTTCTCAAGGTATTTAAGAGTATCTACACCTGCTACAGCAACAATTTTATCCTTTACATTTTCTAATTCTTCAACTATTTCATCTATACTCTTATTTTGATTAACTAATTCAATTGCTTCTAATATTAAAGCAAAAGTCCCGAGACATACACTTTTAGAGTCTATGATACTGATATCGTCGCTCCCTATCATATCCTTTGCCATACGAGCAGAATCATATGTGCCGCTCAGCTCTGAAGCTAAAAATATTCCGAGAACCTGATCCCCTTCTAATAATATTTCACTGAATGCTTCTACAAAAGTACCGGGTGAAACCTGAGATGTTGTAGGAGATTTTTCAGCTTTAGTTAATTTATCAAAGAACATGGACGTAGTTAATTCCACCTTGTCTAAATATGATTCATCCCCAAAATTAACCGTTAGCGGAATCATTTTTAAATTGTGCTTTTCTATAATTTCCTGCGTAACATCTGCAGTACTGTCTATAACTATTCTGATACCCATAATAACCTCACTATTTTCATTATCAAATTTTTTGATTCTTAAAGTATTATATTGTAAAAATCTTAAGAAATTCCTAATAAGAAATTAACTATTTATAACCAATATCATATTTTTGTTTAAAAAATACGTCAATATCTGTCAATATCTTGATTAATAATTCTTCTTCCTTAGTATCTAACTGCTGCAATGCACTGATAACCATATCCTTGTGGAAATCCTCGTGAGCACTATAAGCTGCTACACCCTTTTCTGTCAATTTAATTATAACCACACGCCTGTCTTCAATTGAACGTTTTCTTTCCACATATCCTTTTCTTATCAGATTATCCACAGCTGTAGTAAGTGTACCTGACGTAATTCTTAAATCTTTCGCAGTGTCAGACATGGTTCTTTCTCTGTTTATGCCGATGTTTTCTATTACATGCATCTCAGAAATAGATAAATCAGAAAATTCTCCAATCTTTAAACATTTTTCTTCAATATCCAGAATATTTGCAAATAGCCTGACAAGTATTTCATTAACAGCATCGTGATTGTTCATAAAATCACCTTAATTTATTTTGATAATCAAATTATATTTATTTTTAACAAGTTTGTCAACTGTTTTTTAACATGGTATAGCGCCATAAAAAATCTCTTGCTTCTTCTGCATAGTCAATGTTTATTCTCTTGCTTTTTTCCACAATAAAGTCACTGAAGCCGTCATCTTCAACATAAATTTCATTGCCGATAAGATCGGTACCGTTGTGCTCTTTAGAAATGTTCAATGCCTTGCATAGCTTTCCGGGACCGTTAAGTAAATTCTTAATCTGATATTTTGATAATCCATTGTAAGTTTTTTTGTATCTGTTTAAACTCATCAATTCTATATTTTCAACCGGCTCAGCGCCTCTGATCAATACTGCGCTGCATGTACCTTCTTTTTCTGTTACAAAATTCATACAATAATACATGCCGTATATAAAATATACATAGGTAAACCCCGGTAGTCCAAACATTATTTTGGTGCGAGGTGTAATTTTATTTCCATAAGCGTGACTCGCCTTATCAATTTCAGCTACGTATGCTTCAGTTTCATTTATTCTGACCTTGATAATTTTATCATCATACCGTCTGACTATAATTTTACCTATTAAATCCTGACCCACAATTCGTGCATCTCTGTCATAAAAATTTCTGTCTAACATTATATTGCTCCTATAAACAAAATAATTTTTTAAAATTTTGGTTGGTGCTTTCTATAATCACATCCAAGGATACATTTCTGATATTTGCAATCTCTTCTGCTACATATCTTACGAATTTCGGTTCATTTCTTTTTCCTCTGTATGGCTCAGGTGTTAAATATGGCGAATCTGTTTCAATAAGTAATTTGTCAAGAGGAATTTCTTTGGCAACCATTTTTGGAGTTTTAGCTTTTTTAAATGTAACAGGACCTGCCAGTGAAATATAGAAACCTAATTTAATGAATTCTTTTGCCATTTCAACACTTCCTGAATAGCAGTGCAAGACACCTCTTGTGTTTGACTTTGCTTCTTCCTTCATTATTTTAAAGAGATCCTCATGAGCATCTCTATCATGTACTATGTAGGGCATATCTAATTCATTTGCAAGCTTTATCTGTTCCCTGAACCATTTTTTCTGGGTTTCTCTGTCTGAATTGTCGTAATAGTAGTCCAGACCTATTTCCCCGATAGCAATAACCTTTTTGTTTTTGGACAATTCTTTAAACACATTCATTGTTTCGTCATTCATATATTTAGAATCATGAGGATGACATCCTACCGCAGCATATATAAACGAATATTCATCCGCTATCTTCACAGCTTTTTTTGATGTTGCCAAGTCAGCTCCCGGATTCAGAATCAATTCAATTCCATCATCCTTCAATTTATTG
Organism: Sedimentibacter hydroxybenzoicus DSM 7310; assembly: GCF_013403245.1. GTDB lineage: Bacteria > Bacillota > Clostridia > Tissierellales > Sedimentibacteraceae > Sedimentibacter > Sedimentibacter hydroxybenzoicus. The sequence continues at coordinate 16,065 of NZ_JACBNQ010000029.1, forward strand.
ATTATTTCTGTTCTGTCACTATCAAATCTATCATCATCAAGATGAGCATGACTGTCAATTAATTTATTTTCCACTTTTCTTTTCCTTCTTTTTTGTATTTCTGTATTCCTTTACTGTTTCTTTAAATACATTTAATAATTCATCGTCTTTATTGATTATAATATCTGCCGATGCATCTCTCGACGTTATTGTATGTAGTATTTTTACAATTACCATACCCTTTTCATTGGGCTTATGGTAATTAACGTTTTTTATGCTCTCCCACTTTATTAACCCGCCTCTTTTATGTATGCCTAAGGTTGATACAAAGGTTTTTTTTGTTAAGGGGATGTATAAACCAATCATCAACAAGGGCAAGATTATCATTGTAAAAATTGATTCCATACCAAATTTTTCATCGGAATTTATCATTCCTACTATCATAAATGTTGTCATAGCCAAAATAAAAATTATTAATATGTTGCTGAATGTCTGTCTCTTTTTATCATCATCCTTCAATTGGAACAATATCTTCATATTTTGTTTCTTATAATTCATATTATTTCTGAAATTTACAAATATAAAATATATTACTAAAATAAATAAAATGGGATAAATAATCTGTTGAGCCATATTTATATCCTTTCTCTTTTTGTTTTGTTAGTATTTTAGCATATTAATGTTAAATATTCAAGGAATATGGTCATATATTAATAGATCCAGCTTCCTTTCCTATAATCATGTCAACCTTTGAAACAAACTCTGCCCACTCTTTCTTCTTAGCGTATAAATAAGCTTTTCCTTTTTTCGTAATTTTATAGTATTTTCTTACCCTGTTATTTTCCATCTTGTAGCTTTTTGAAAAAATCATTTCTTCTTCTTCAAGGTCGTGCAGTATAGGATAAAGAGTTCCTTCCTTAATCACAAAGGCTCCATATGATTTTGCTTCCAGTTCCTTAATAATTTCATATCCGTACTTGTTACCCGTGTCTATTATTGCTAAAATCAGCATTCTTGTATTGCCTCTCATTAAATTATTATCAATTTTCATCACTTCCTCCTGATAGTAAAATAAACAATCCACCTTATACATATGTTATCTATGTTTATATCTTACATAGATTATATATGTATGTCAATACTTTTAGTTAAAATAATATCAAGGAAATCGTATTTGTACTTTTGTAAATATGTTAAACCCATATTTAATGTTTAGTTTAAATGTTTTATTTTATGCTGTTGTATTCGATATGCAACGTTTGTTATATTATTATCAAATAATATAGAATATCTTAAGAGAGGGAGGATGTTATGTTATCAGCAATAAAAGAAAAGGTGGACAGCATATTAACTAATCATAAATACGAAAAAAAAGAACTCATCACAATTATTCAGGAAATTCAAAAAGAGTACAATTATTTACCCGAAGATGCCTTGACTTACATGGCCGATTGTCTGGATATCAGTCATTCAAAAATCTATGGCGTTGCCACCTTCTATGAAAACTTCTCACTTGAAGCAAAAGGCAAAAATATTATTAAAATTTGCGACGGTACGGCTTGTCATGTGAGAAAATCAGTTCCTATTCTTAATGCAATCTATAAAGAGCTTGGATTATCTGACAAGAAAAAAACTACGGATGATTTATTGTTCACTGTTGAAACAGTTTCATGCTTAGGGGCATGCGGGTTAGCTCCTGTTATTACGATAAATGACCATGTTCATCCTAAAATGACGCCTGAATCTACTATTGAACTTTTAAAGGCAATGAAAAGGGAGGAAGAATAATGTTTGTAAAATCATATTACGATTTATCATCATATGCAGATACTTTTAAAAACTCCTTAGACAAGCAGAAGGTTAAAGTATTGATATGTGCCGGTACCGGCTGTGTTGCAAGCGGTTCCCTGAAATTGTATAACGAATTTGTAAGGTTGGTTAAAGAGAACGGAATTTTATGCGATGTTGATTTACTGAAGGAAGAAGAAGGAATCAGCGTCAAAAAAAGCGGATGCCACGGCTTTTGCGAAGCAGGACCCTTAGTGCGGATTGAGCCCTACAACTATTTATACCTAAGGGTAAAATTAGAAGACTGTGAGGATATATTCAATAGCACCATCTTAAAAGGAGAACCGATTGAAAGGTTGATGTATAAAGACAGCGACAAGATATATAAAACACAAGAGGAAATACCTTTTTATCAGAAACAAACGAGGTTGGTGTTGGAAAACTGTGGTCATATGGATGCTGAAAATATTCAGGAATATATAGGCAGAGGCGGATATATGGCTCTTTCTAAAGTATTGAGCTCCAATGCTATGGAACCAAAAGAAGTATGTAAGCTGATACAGGATTCCGGACTTAAAGGAAGAGGCGGCGGAGGTTATCTTGCAGGAAAAAAGTGGAGTCAGGTTTTATCACAGGATAATCCCACCAAGTATGTGGTATGTAATGGCGACGAAGGAGACCCGGGAGCTTTTATGGACAGAAGCATCATGGAAGGCGATCCTCACAAGATTATAGAAGGTATGATAATCGCCGGATACGCAACGGGAGCTCATTCAGGTTATATATACGTCAGAGCGGAATATCCTTTGGCAGTTGAGCGATTAAAAATAGCCATCAATCAGGCTGAAGGTGTTGGCTTGTTAGGAAAAAATATATTAAATTCAGGATTTGATTTTGACCTTCGAATCAATAAAGGAGCCGGTGCATTTGTTTGCGGAGAAGGAAGCGCACTTACAGCTTCTATCGAAGGCGAAAGAGGCATGCCGAGAGTAAAGCCGCCAAGAACTGTAGAACAAGGTCTGTTTGGATGCCCTACGGTTTTAAATAACGTAGAGACCTTTGCCAACGTTCCTTTGATTATAAACATAGGAGCTGACGAGTATAAAAAATACGGCACTAAAGACAGCCCCGGTACAAAAGCATTTGCACTTACCGGTAATGTTGTTAACACCGGTCTTATTGAAGTTCCAATGGGAACAACAATTCGACAAGTTATATTTGATATAGGAGGCGGCATCCCTGACGGCAAAAAATTTAAAGCAGTTCAAATAGGCGGGCCATCCGGAGGGTGTTTAACTTTTGATGAAAAACATTTAGATATACCGCTCAGCTTTGACTCGTTAAAGAAAGTCGGAGCAATGATCGGTTCAGGCGGCATGGTTGTCATGAATGAAGATACATGCATGGTAGAAGTTGCAAGATTCTTTATGAACTTTACTCAAAGAGAATCCTGCGGTAAATGCATACCTTGCAGAGAAGGTACTAAGAGAATGCTTGAAATATTGGAAAAAATAATAAATGGAAGCGGTACTCTCGAAGATTTGTCATTATTAAAAGAAATTGCCGACACTGTTAAAAATACATCCCTTTGCGGTTTGGGCAAGACTGCGGCCAATCCGATATTAAGCACATTAGAATATTTTTATGACGAATATCTTGCTCACGTTGTGGATAAAAAATGTCCGTCTAAGCAATGTACCGAATTGATGGTATTGAAAATTGATGAAGAATTATGCAAGGGCTGCTCAAAATGTGCAAGAAACTGCCCTGTTAATGCCATAACCGGAAAAGTAAAGGAACCTTACATTATAGACACCGCAAAATGTATTAAATGCGGCGCATGTATAGAAGCTTGTGCCTTTAAAGCAATTAAGGAGGTATAGCAATGAGCGGAATAATGATTATAGATGGAATGAAGGTACAATTTAATAACCAAAAGAATATTTTAAGTCTTATACGAGACTCCGGTATTGACCTGCCTACATTTTGCTATCATTCAGAGCTAAGTATTTATGGTGCTTGCAGAATGTGCTCCGTAGAAACCTCCAAGGGAGAAATTATAGCAACCTGTTCCGAAAAACCCAGGGACGGATTGGAGATATATACAAATTCACCAAGAATCAGAAAATACAGAAAAATGATACTAGAGCTTTTATTAGCTAACCACGATAAGGATTGCACCTCATGTGAGCGTACAGGTAAGTGTCAGCTTCAAAAATTAGCTAAACGATACGGATTAGGAGTTAACAGATTTACTCAGTTGGCTCAGGATAACGAAGTTGATGACTCAAGTCCAAGCATAATCAGAAATCCGAATAAATGCATTAAATGCGGTGACTGTGTCATGGTTTGCGAAGAAGTACAGGGTGTTGGCGCACTCGGTTTTGTTAACAGGGGCTCTGAGGTAATAATAAAGCCTGCATTCAACAAGTCCTTAGCTGAAACTAACTGCATAAATTGCGGTCAATGTCGTATGGTCTGCCCTACGGGAGCCATTATAATTAAAAACGAAACAGAAAAACTATGGGACGCGCTATATGACAAGAGTAAAAGAGTTATTGCACAAATTGCTCCTGCAGTCAGGGTTGCATTAGGTGAAGAATTCGGTAAAAAGCCCGGAGAGGTTACAACAGGAAAAATTGTAGCAATCTTAAAAAAGCTTGGAGTTGAAGAAGTTTTCGACACATCACTTTCAGCAGACTTAACAGTTGTCGAAGAAAGCAATGAATTTTTGAAAAGATATAACAAGGGTGAAAACCTGCCCCTATTTACTTCATGTTGCCCGGGATGGGTAAAATTTGCAGAAACCAGATACCCTGAGCTTAAGGAAAATATATCATCATGCAAATCTCCTCAGCAAATGTTTGGCACAGTTTTAAGAGAGGCATACAAAGAAAAGGATGCGGAGGATTTAAGAGACACATATATTTTATCAATAATGCCGTGTACGGCTAAAAAAGCCGAGGCAGCAAGACCGGAGTTTTCTCACGACGGAGTCAGAGAGGTTGATCTGGTATTAACTACACAAGAATTATCTATTATGATAAAGGAAATAGGCATCAAATTTGATGAGGTTGAAGAAGAGGCTATGGATATGCCTTTCGGAACCGGCTCTGGGGCAGGTGTTATATTCGGAACAACCGGTGGTGTAACTGAGGCAGTTTTACGAAGGGTATTGAAAAATAAATTTGATAAAGAAGACTGTAATATTATCTTCAATAGTGTGAGAGGTTTAGATTCCGTTAAAGAAGCAATTGTAAACATCGATGGAAATGAAATAAAAATCGCTGTCGTACACGGCTTGAAGCATGCGGATAATCTTATAAAGCAAATTAAAAGCGGCGAAAAAAAATATGATTTAATAGAAGTTATGGCTTGTAACGGCGGATGTGTCGCAGGAGGCGGTCAGCCGCAGCCTAAAATGATAACAAGAGAAACAAGAGCACTGAGGTCCAAGGGTCTGTATGATATAGATAAAACAAATCAGCTAAAGGATGCAGAAGATAACTATATCGTTAAAAATATTTATAACGGACTTTTAAAAAATAAAACACATATTTTGCATACTAACCATTAACCTACCATAGTAGAGGAATGCATCAAATTTATTTGCTCGCTTTGCTCGCATAAATTTGGCATTCTGTACATTTGTCCTACCAGCCATTTTTCAGAAGAAAGACTCTGAAAAATGGGGTTAGGGCATAAATAAAAGAGAACTATCTCAACGGCAGAGAGATTAGTTCTCTTTTTTTATCTTAAAAGCTTGGAGGTACCATTGCCCATACTGACACCGATGGTACATTTCCTATATTTATATATTTATGAGGTATTGTACTGTCAAGATAAATGCTGTCACCTTCTTCAAGGTCATAAATTTTATCTTCCGATAAAACTCTTAGGCTTCCCTTAATAACTACGCCGCACTCTTCTCCGTCATGACTTATATAATCACCTATATTGTTATCACCGGGTTCAATTTCTATCCATAACATTTCAATTTGATTTTTAAGATTTGGACATAAAAGCTCATAGATTCTACTGGCGTCTTTCATCAATATTTTTTTTCTTTCATTTTTTCTGACCACTTGATTGAAATCGTCATATTCGTCAAAAAAATAATTCATAGTAACATTTAATGCTTTTGAAATTTTCCACAACGATGCAACTGACGGTCCAGTTAAATCTCTCTCAATCTGGCTTATTAAGCCCTTGCTTAGACCGGTCATAGTTGCTAACTGCTCGATACTTATCTTTTGTTTTAATCTTAATGACCTGATCTTATCCCCTAACTGCATATCCTTCTCCTTTGTTCTTTACATATCTGTTCTATATTATAAAATATTTTCAACAAACTAATTATTAGGAATATTATACAACAAAGAAAACGATTCTTCAATACTTTATTACAATTTTCTCCAACCATGATGCAAAAAAATACATAATTGCTGCAACGACTCCCAATACAAACACACCCATCATAACTAAATCAAGCTTAAATGTCTGGCTTCCGTAAAGTATCAGGTAACCGATACCTGCCTTTGAAACTAAAAACTCACCTACTATAACACCGATCCATGACAGACCTATATTGACTCTGATAACGCTCAAAATGTTAGGAATATTTGAAGGTATCACGACCTTGTTTAATACCTGAAATTTATTGGCACCCATAGTTTTTAAAAGTACTATTTTATCTTTTTCTACATTTATAAATCCCGTATATAATGTCATGGTCGTAACTATTACAGATATTGAAGCAGCAGTAGCCACTATTCCCGAAAACCCCATACCTGCCCACAAAATAATAATAGGAGCCAGAGCAGTTTTAGGCAGACTGTTTAAAATAACAATGTATGGGTCCATTATACGGGCAAGTCTTCTAAACCACCATAATAAAATTGCTGTCAATAATCCCAATATTGTTCCTGCAAAGAAACCGGCTATTGTTTCCATGGTAGATATAGATAAGTGCTTTATTAAACTTCCGTCCTCTATAAACCTGACAATTAATTTGTATATTGCACCAGGGCTGCTTGTCAAAAATACATCTATATGTTTATATCTGGCAGCCCATTCCCATATAGCGATAAAAAAAACAAAAACCAATATTTGAGTAATTCTGATGAAATAATTTTCTCTCTTTATTGATTTTAAATAATCGGAATGTTCCTTAGAAATATTAAAATCTTTTTTTTTATTCTTTTCCCGCATCCAAATCCCTCCATATCTGTCTGAAATATTCTCCGAATTCTAAAGTATTTCTGCAATTCATAGGAGTTCTGTCATCCTGACACTCTTTAAACTCAATGATGTATTCTTTTTTAATTTTTGCAGGCCTCTCTGTAAATACAATAACTCTGTCAGAAATACTTACCGCTTCGGGAATATCGTGAGTTACCAATACAGTAGATATTTTTTCTCTTCTTAATATCTGACCGACTTCATTTCCTACAGATAGACGAGTCTGATAGTCTAATGCAGAAAACGGCTCATCTAAAAGCAATAAGTCCGGCTCTATGGCTAAAGTACGCACTAAAGCGGCACGTTGCCTCATACCGCCCGAAAGCTGGCTTGGGTAATGATTTCTGAAACTATAAAGTTCATATTTTTTCAGCATATCAATAACCTTTGCTTTGTTTTCTTCTGTAACCGCATTTTTTACTTCTAATCCCAAAAGGCAGTTCTTAAAAATATTTCTCCATTCATAAAGCTGATCCTTTTGAAACATAAAACCTATACTGTTAGTATTAACTATAACCTCACCTTCTGAAGGCTTTTCAAGTTTGCCTATTAAATTTAAAACGGTTGATTTACCTGAGCCAGAAGGTCCTACTATAGATACAATCTCACCTTTTTTAACTTTCATGGACAAATTATCAATTGCCTTTGTTTCGTGATTTATTGTATGAAATCTTTTAGAGATATTTTTCAATTCGCAAATATATTCCATTATTACCTCCGACAGATGATGCAAAAGCTATTTATATTATGTTATTCAAAATCAATAAATAAGTTAATGGAATATTAAATTTTTTGTCATTATGAACGCTAGAGAAAATTGTCTTATTATTTTTAGTAAAATTAAATAATAAAATTTGCATAATATGAAAAACTATAAAAAAGGTGGTGATATTGTGATAATTGTTGATAAGCTGGTTAATAAATTGAAAATGAAAAATTCAACTAAGGAAAATCCGGGCAATGTTTATATACCAAATGAATTTGAAGTGGAAGAAAGAAAAAAAGACGTAGATGCAAATGAGAAGTAAGCAAAAAAATAGAACTAGGGTCACCTAGCTCAAACAATAATCAAACAAATATATAATAAATAGAGGGGGAATTTTTACATGTCATTATACATACAAAGTTCTATTCTTTTCAACAAGTTTATTGTTAATATTTTGTAATAATTTGTATAATCCAAACGACAGTAAAAGTTTCCCTCTTATCTATTTTATAATATTTTCAATTCTTCTTCTTACTTTTTCTTCACCCATAATTTGTTGAATCTCCCAAACGTCAGGTGATGAGCTTCTTCCAACTATTGCCAATCTGATAACCGAGCTTACATCTCCTACATGGCCTTTATACATATCCGGATTTTTCTTATAATCCTTAGGTTTAGCTGCATAGCCGTTCTCCTGTGATATTACCCTTATTTTGTCGAACCACTGGCTTTGGTCATCATTGTGGTCATAAGTATGCAAATACAGCTTAAGCAATTTTTTTGCTTCTTCGTCATTTATATTTTCAGGATAGCTGTCAACTATTTTAAAGTGTTCATCAAAGAAATAGCTTATAAAGTCAAATATCTGCTCACAGTACATCAAATCCTTACGAGGTTTATCCCCATCTCTTCCTACAGATAACAATTTAATTACTGCTTCTTTATTACTTTCTAAAATTTCTGTAATTTCTACTTTATGTCCCTTTGACCAGTTCAACAGAAATTCATATATTTCATCTGCCGGTATTTTCAACAAAACATCCTTACTGATATTATTTAATTTATCCAGGTCAAACAATGCTCCCGAATTACTCATCTTATCCAGAGAGAATTTAAAATTATCTATAGGACTATCAGGATTTTCTATTCTCCACTCCTCATAGTTGGAATTTAAAATTGTCAATAAATACTCCCTGACTGCTGCCGGGTGGTATCCCAAATCCATGTAGTATCCAAGACCTAGTTCAGGATCCTTTCTTTTTGAAAGCTTTCTTTTAGATCCGTTATCCATTTTCATCAGATGTGCGGTATGACAGTATACGGGATGCTGCCAACCGATGGCGTTAAATATTTCATAATGTATAGGGAGTGTAGAAAGCCATTCTTCCCCTCTTATAACGTGAGTAACTCTCATGAAATGGTCATCCACGACATGAGCAAAATGATACGTAGGTATGCCGTTATTTTTTAGAAGCACTGCATCCTGATAATTTTCATGGATTGAAAGTTTGCCTCTGATGGCATCTTCAATTTCAAAGATGCCTTCTTCTGTTCCATTTGACTTAACCCTGATTACAAATTCATCGCCATTATTCAAATGTATTTGAACCTCTTCTATATCTAGCTCTCTGTCCCTAGCCCATTTCCCATAGTAGCCGGTATTTACATTTGCTTCATTTTGTTGGTTTCTTATTTCTTCCAACTCTTCTTCTGTGCAAAAGCACGGATACGCTTTTCCCTGCTCCATCAAGTGTTTTGCAACACACTGATAAATTGGTCCACGATTACTCTGATAGTATGGACCATAGTTTCCTTTTTCTCCGTCTAATAATGCACCCTCATCAAAATTCAAGCCGAAATATTTCAAGGATGATATGATTATTTCAACAGATCCCTCAACCTTTCTCTTTTCGTCTGTATCCTCTATACGAAGCATGAATACGCCTCCGCTCTGACGCGCTAATCTCTCATCAACGAATGCTCCGTACAGATTACCTAAATGAATAAATCCTGTTGGACTCGGACCTAATCTCGTAACCTTTGCTCCTTCAGGCAGATTTCTTTCAGGGAACTCATTTTCATAATATGTAACAGTTTCTTTTATATTTGGAAATAACATTTCTGCAAGCTTCTTATAATCCATTTTAACCTCCGTTTGTATAAAAATTAAGGCAGATGACCCAAATTTTTAATTTGGTGTCAGTCGCTTATGCTGTATGCGAAATTTGGTGTCAGTCGCTTATATTGTAAGTGAAATAAAAAGACGGTATCCCCGTCTTTAAAATTTTGGTAACCCATAGGGGAGTCGAACCCCTGATTCCACCGTGAGAGGGTGGCGTCTTGACCACTTGACCAATGAGTCATATCATAATAATTATATAACTTTGACTTTAATTTGTCTATACTAAATATTATATCCTGAATATTTTTCTTAATAAGTTATTGACATAAAGATTGATTCAAATTATAATTAATGCAAATGCGAATCATTTGCATTAATTGTCGTATACTAAGAATCAAGTTGGAAAAATATTGGGAGGTAATTGAATAATGAAGAAATTTTACAGCATGATGCTATCAATAATTTTAATTCTATCTCTGCTTGCAGGGTGTGGAACAGCTCAGGAGCCATCTGCTTCAGATGATGATAATAATCAGAATCAGGATAAAAAACTTTCAGTATATGCCAGTTTTTATCCTATGTACGATTTTGCCTCTAAAATCGGAGGAGATAAAATTAACGCAGTAAACATGGTTCCGGACGGTACAGAACCTCACCATTGGGAGCCTACCGCCGCAGATATAGTGGGACTTCAAGAGTCGGCGGTATTTATATATAACGGAGCCGGCATGGAACATTGGGTTGAGGATGTCCTTGAATCTATACATAACGACAGCCTGATAATTGTGGAAGCTTCTGAAGGGCTATCCCTTCTGGAAGGTCATCATCATGACGATGAACATGATGAGGAAGAACACGAAGATGAAGAACATTCGCACGGTAATTTTGACCCACATGTATGGCTTGATCCGATGAATGCAAAAATAGAAATGGAAAATATCAAAAATGCTTTTGTAAAAGCCGATCCTGAAAATAAGGATTATTATGAAGCAAACTATGCAAAGTACGCAGCTGAGCTTGATACTCTGGACAAGGAGTTCACAGATACACTTAATCCTCTTCCTAACAAGGATATTATAGTAACTCATCAGGCATTCGGTTATTTATGTTCTGCATACGGACTAAATCAGGTTCCCGTAGAGGGGCTGGCACCTGATTCCGAGCCCGACCCTGCAAGAGTTGCCGAAATAATAGAATTTGCCAAAGAACACAATGTAAGGGTAATATTTTTTGAAGAACTGGTAAATCCTAAGGTGGCTGAGGTTATAGCAAATAATATCGGTGCAAAGACAGATGTTCTTAATCCTATAGAAGCACTGAGCGACGAACAAAGAAACAACGGCGATGATTATTTTGCCGTTATGCGTCAAAATCTGGAGTCACTAAAGTCTGCATTAGAATAAGGAGAAAGTATAATGCCTAAGGTAATAGAAGCCGAAAACTTGAGTTTTAGCTACGGAAACGAGTCAATTTTTACAAAAATCGGCTTCTCTGTTTATAAGGGAGACTTTGTAGCTGTTATCGGTTCAAACGGAACCGGAAAAAGTACCCTGATGCGCATAATACTCGGTGAGCTTACACCCACAGGCGGGAGCATCAGAATTTTAAATCAAGATGTAGAAAAATTTGGAGACTGGCCGAAAATCGGTTATTTACCCCAGTCAGGACTGCAATCTGCCGACAGTTTTCCTGCCACAGCAGAAGAAATTGTAATGGCGAATCTTTTTTCTCAAATCGGGCTGCTTCGCTTTCCTAAAAAGAAACACCGGGATAAAGTGCATCAAGCACTGGAGCTCGTAGGAATGGATGCGTATTCTAAACGTATGATCAGTGAGCTTTCCGGCGGACAGCGTCAGCGTGTCATGCTTGCACGGGTATTGGTGAGCGATCCTGAAATAATGATTCTGGATGAGCCTACCACGGGAGTGGATGCCGGAACAGTAAAGTCGCTCTATGAACTGCTGTCTTCTTTAAATCGCGAAACAGGAATAACGATAGTTATGGTCACTCACGATATAGGCAGAGCATCCGGATATGTATCGCGCATTTTGAGCTTGGAAGAAGGCTCCCTCGAAGAAAGGAATGATTAATATGACATCAATTCTGGAATATGACTTTATGAGACGAGCATTTGTTGTGGGAATACTTCTTGCTTTCATTATTCCATGCGTAGGTATAATAGTAGTATTGAAACGTCTGTCCATGATTGGAGATGCACTTTCTCATACATCCCTGGCCGGTGTTGCAGCAGGTCTTGTAATGAGCATAAACCCCATACTGGGTTCTATAATTGCCTGCATAATTGCAGCATTGGGAATAGAAATCATACGCAAGAAAATTCCCAAGTACGCCGAGATGTCCATAGCAATTATAATGTCGGCAGGCGTGGGACTTGCGGGTGTTTTATCGGGATTTGTGAAAAACTCGGCTAATTTCAACAGCTTCCTGTTTGGAAGTATCGTTGCCATAAGCAATTTTGAAATGCTGCTGGTTATACTCATAAGCTGTACAGTTATGTTAATTTTTTTCTTTCTGTATAAAGAGCTTTTTTATATTGCCTTGGATGAACGTGCAGCTCGTCTGGCAGGAATTCCCGTAAAAACCGTAAACTTCGTTTTTACCATACTTACTGCCGTAACTGTGTCCGTTGCTGCCCGTACTGTTGGCGCTCTGATAGTATCATCCTTAATGGTAATTCCTGTTGCATGTGCCATGCAATTCGGAAAGAGCTACAAGCAAACCGTTATTTATTCTGTTTGTTTTGCTGTTTTTTTCATGGTTGCAGGATTATACATCTCATATTATCAACGTCTGAAGCCCGGAGGAACAATCGTCCTCATAGGTGTTATATGCCTTATATTGATATTAATCATTAAGAGTATCACTGCGAGTATTATGTTGACAAAAGACAAACCATGATTATATGATAAATGAAATTACAGAGTGTACAGAGGGAGTGATATAATTGAACAATAAACGAGAAAAGCTGCTTGAAGGAATAAAAAAAACCAAGACCCGGGAAGCCGTGCTGTCAGTTCTGGAGCATGCAGAAAAACCATTGAGTGCAATGGATATATGCATGGAGATCGAAAAAACCGGAGAAAACATATGGCTCTCGACAGTTTACCGTATATTGGAACTGTTTATTAAAAAAGATATAGTTAATAAAATTTCAGTCATGAACAACGAAATGGCTGTTTATGAACTGAACCGTTTTATTCACAAGCATTATGCCGTATGTATGGATTGCCATAAAATTATTCCAATGAACAATTGTCCTATGGAAAAATTTGTTCCTAAGATTGAAGATAATGAATTTCATGTTATTGGTCATAATGTTGAAGTTTACGGTATATGCAGGGACTGTTACCGTAAAAAATAATACAGCCGATGAATCAAATTACGAAGGGGACCAACTATGACTGCAGAAATATATATAATTTCAGGTTTCTTAGGAGCCGGTAAAACCACCTTGATAAGGAAACTGATTGGCGAAGCTTTTCAAAATAGCAATGTTGCTCTTATCGAAAATGATTTTGGAGATATAAGCGTAGATGCTGCACTGATGAAGGACACCAACATAGAGATAAGAGAAATGAACTCAGGATGTATCTGCTGCAGCATCTCCGGTGACTTTGTAAATTCTGTCAGAGATTTGTTAGAAAAATTTTGCCCTGATAAAATTATTATTGAACCTTCCGGGGTCGGAAAACTGTCTGATATATACAAGTACTGTCTGGATCGCAGAATCCGGGAATTAGCAAAAGTAAAAGCGAAAATTTCGGTTGTGGATGTAAGATACTGCAAGAAATATCTGGATAATTTCGGAGAGTTTTTTCAGGATCAAATAGAAAACGCAGACACTGTTCTTCTAAGCAGAACAAATGAGTATCCTGACAAAATTGAAGGGGCATCAGAATTGATAAATAATTTGAATACAAAAGCCCCTATATTGTCAAAGGCCTGGAATGATATACAATTTGACGAACTTATGCCTTCATCCCGCAGACGTCCGGATTATAAAGCTCTTGGCGGATGCAGAGTATCTAAACATAAACATGAACATAAACATTCTGCCGATGAAATATTTGATACAATAACTATACGAACAAAACGAACTTTTACCTATGAAGAGCTGACAAAATTTATTGAAGAAATATACATGCGGTATGGTGAAAAAATATTGCGCATAAAGGGTATTTTGCGCAGCACAGACGGAAATTTAAATTTACAGTATGTTCCCGGTGACATGAACATAACAGCATGCAGCACTACCGGAGATATGCTGTGCATCATAGGACACGGACTAAACCGTCAGGATATTATATCTGTGTTTAACGGTGGTCTGTAATGAGCCTTGAAACTAAATTGCCCGTATATGTCGTAACAGGCTTTTTAGATGCGGGAAAGACAACTTTCATAAACAATCTGTTGAACCGCGCGGATTGGAGTGATTCATATATATTAATTGTACGATTTGAAACCGGAGATGCGGAATTTTGCAGCACAAATGAAAACTTTACCTATCTTTCCTTTATGAAAAAGGAACTGGAACAGAATCCGGGCATGATTGAGGACAAACTCCTTGAGACTATAGTCCAAAACTCGTTTGATGAAATATGGATTGAATGGAACGGAACAGTTCCTTTTTCGAAGCTGCAGAACCTTCTTCTGAGTCCTTCTTTGAGAAATTTATTTACAATACACAAGGTCATTAACGTTTCAAACGGAGAGCAAATAGAAAATATTCTCGGAAAAACCGGAGAAGCCTTGCCGGAGCAAATATCGAACAGCAATATAGCTGTTGTACGAAACGCCGACTCCTCTGAGTCTTTTAAAAGAATACGTAATATTATCAGAAATATAAATCCAGATGTCCACGTATGCAGGATTAAATCCTATAAGAATATATACAAGCATCTGTTTAAGCGCGACGAACATTCCGGAACAATGTTTTTTCTGGCAATATTAGCAATATTATTTGCCCATCTTGTCATGAGACCATTTTTAGAAATGATGGGTATTCCTGTGAATACCGTTATAAATATATTTTTAGGTATTATTCTTCAGGCGCTGCCATTTTTAATGATTGGCGTCTTGCTTTCATCCTTTATACAAATTTTTGTCCCTAAGGCAACCATAAGCCGGAGATTCCCAAAATCTCCGGGTCTCGGAATACTTACAGCGATAGTCGGAGGATTCTTCCTTCCGGTGTGTGACTGTGCTTCCATTCCTATTTTCCGAAGCCTTGTGAGAAAAGGAGTTCCTGTTTCGGCTGCAGTAACATTCATGACTGTCAGTCCCATAATTAACCCTGTTGTTATATTATCTACCTATTATGCCTTCAGTGGCAATATGACAATTGTCTTGGGACGCATATGTCTTGGAATAATATCATCGGTAATTATAGGTTTTTCTTTCGAACTCATACCTCCTAAAAAAAATATTCTTAACGGAGGCGTGCTGGACGGATTGATGTGCAGCTGCGGCTGCTATGAGGATGTTGAATCCGTCACTACTCTCAAGGGAAAGCTGCTATTATTTCTGCGCCATTCGCAGGCGGAATTCTTTGATGTTGGAAAATACCTGATTATAGGGACATTTATTTCTTCTCTTTTTCAGGCAGTAAGTATAAGTGTCTTTGTTTCGGCTCAGAGTGGTACAGCTCTGGCAATATCAATGATTATTATGATGATTATGGCATTTGTGCTTTCTCTTTGCTCATCCTCAGATGCAGTGGTAGCACGAAGCTTTGCTAATCAATTCCCTGCTGGGGCACTTATGGGATTTTTGGTTTTTGGTCCCATGATGGATATTAAAAATGTAATGATGCTGTCTTCGGGCTTTTCAAAAAGCTTTATTGGCAGATTTCTGTTTACGTCATTCGTAGTTTGTTTTTTAACCGTATTTTTGTTTGCAAATTGGGGAGGAATGTAATATGCAGGCTAAAGCGTTTAATTTTCAGGTTTTTTTAGAAATATCGTGCAATATTGTCTTTGCATTGATTATAATTTATCTGCTTAAAAGCGGCAATTACCTGTATTATGTTACTCCCAGAATGGAGCCTTACCTTATATTTTCGACAATAGTTTCAGCAATCTGGGCTTTAGCAGGAATTAAAAGGCTTTTTAAGCCTCAGCATCTGATACGGTCAGCACATTGCTTTGTGCTGATGATTCCGGTTGTGCTTTTGCTTCTGCCTCACAGTGCATTGGGAATTAACGATGTTTCAACCGGTTATGCAGGTGCAGGAGCATATATGAAAAACCCTACATCCGGAAATTCTTCGATACAATCAGAATATTCTTCCGGTCAGTATTCCGACTTTACTAATGACCCTGTAGATTACAGCGGAAACACTACCTCCCCCTCGGCTCAGGAAGATTACAACTACTCATATGACATCTCACCATCTCCCTATGAGCCGGATGTAAAAAGTGGATTGGATGAAGAAAATAAAAAAATAAACATAATCAACGATGAATTTTATCCATGGATAACTGAAATATATGCCAATATGGATGGATACGAAGGATATGAAATTACCATGACAGGTTTTGTTTTTAAGGATCAGGAATATCTTAATGAAAATGAATTTGTTCCCGCAAGGCTTGCCATGGTATGCTGTGCCGCAGATCTTGCCCCTATCGGTATTTTGTGCCTATATGATAATTTATCGGAATTGGAATCGGGTCAGTGGGTTACAGTTACAGGAATACTTCACAAGGGTCAGTACAACGGACAGGATGAGCCTCAGATTACAGTAACCGGTATATCGCCTGCCGAAGAAGTGCTTGTCTATATTTTCCCATATTAAGCAGATGACCCAAATTTTATATTTGGTGTCAGTCGCTTATACTGTAAGTGAAAGCAGATGACCCAAATTTTTAAGAGACTGATACTATATGAGTAATCCTGATATGATTGCTGTAACAGGAACAGTAATTATAATTCCTATACTCCCTGCCATAGAGCGTAAAATTTCAGTTGCCACTGCTTCGCTGTTAAATAAACAATACAACTATAAAAATAAGAATATATTTTATCCACATGTTAACATATTTTTTCATCAGTTCCTCCTCAAAAATAATAGGACCTGTATATATATATTTATATATCTGAAGAAATATGTTTAATTATTTTGTAAGTTAAATTATTGCGAGAAACCCCTCTAACTATCACCCAAATCTTTTTATTATTTACAGCAATGTCCCCCAACATCTCCCTCCATGCACATCACATAATCACCGTTATCTGTTTCCTCCTGCTTATAAAAACCGATTTTTTCAAATAATTTAACTATACTCTTATCAATGCTTGCATAGGTTTTTTCCGCTCCCATGTTTACAGCTCTTCTTACAAGCATTCTGACAGCCAGCTCTCCATATGATTTTCCTCTGAATTCTTCTTTAATATTAACATTTTCAACAAAATATTTCCCATCGACAAATGCGAGCTTTCCCGTGCCTGCCAAAATGTCATCTTCGTATATTAACAAACAATTATCTTCCACCCATTTAGTTGATACCATATCTACCTCCATGCAAATTAGTCATAATAAATTATATCACTCTGAAAATAAATTGTATATACAACAAATTATATTTGACATTTTATTAACAATCTGATAATGTGTATACAGAAGTACTTCACATCCTCATGTCAGATTTTATTGTATTAATTATATGTTTTGATATAATATAATAGTAGGTAAAATAAAAATTGAGGTGATATTATGACATTAGGTGAAAAGTTAAGACAAATCAGAAAAGAAAAGGATTTAACAAAGCAAGAGCTGGGTATTGCCCTGAATGTTCCAAAAGAAAGAATAAAATTATATGAAACAAATGAAGAAAAGCCATCTGATTTTTATTTGGCAAGCTTTGCAAATTATTTTAATATTTCAAAGGATGACTTGGACCCATTTAAATAATTCATAATTAAATATTAACTGAGCTTAAGGATTGTCTGAGAGCAAGGAAAATTCAACTTATATTACTATGTCTTTTATTCCTTGCGCATGCAAGGAATTTTGTTTTGGGAGGATTTTATGGAAAACAGAATAGGTGTAGTTGGAATCATTATCGAAGATTTGACTTTTATTGCGGAAGTCAACGAAATTTTACACCAATACGGTGAAATTATTGTGGGGCGAATGGGAATACCATACAAGGAAAAAAAGGTTAATGTAATATCACTTATAGTTGACGGCACTACAGATGAAATTGGGGCTTTAACAGGCAAATTAGGAAAGTTAAAGGGATTAAGCGTAAAAAGCGCACTATCAAAAAAATAAGTGTTGGGAGATGTATTATGAAAAAAATAAGTTTATTATTGATGTTAATCACAGTATTATTAGCTGCCGGCTGCAGCAATCAGGAGCCGGTAAATACAGAACCGGTAAATGTAACAATCGCCGGTCTGAAGGGACCTACATCCATAGGCATGATTAAAATGATCGATGAGAAGGCATTAAACACGGATAAATACAATGTTAACTATGTGACTGAAAGCGCACCTGATGCCCTAACCGGAAAAATCATCAACGGCGAAATACAAATTTCTTCAGTTCCCATTAATTTGGCTCCCATCTTATACAACAAGACGGGAGGAAAGGTTCAGTTAATGGCAGTAAACACCATAGGCAATTTGTACATCGTAGGAACTGACGATATAGAATCAATCGGTGAATTGGAAGGAAAAATACTCGGCATGAGCGCCAAGGGTTCTACTCCTGATTTTGCAATGAACTATCTGTTGAATCAAAATAACATAAGTGATAAAGTAGAATTAAATTATGCAATGGATCATGCTACCATGTCTCAATCGGTAATCGCGGAAGATACAAGGGTTGCACTTCTCCCGCAGCCCTTTGTTACACAGACCATGATTAAAAACAGCAATGTAAAGATTTTAGTTGATTTAAACGAAGCATGGAAAGCTGCAACGGACAATACAAGTCAGCTATATACCGGTGCTGTGATTGTAAACAAGGACTTCGCCGAAAATAACAAAGACTTTATAGAAGAGTTCTTAAAGCAATATGAAGCGTCAGTAAATTGGGTTTTAGAAAATCAAAAGGATGCTTCCTTATTAGTGGAAAAAAATGAAATTATGCCGAGTGCAGCAGTTGTTGAAAAAGCAATACCTTATTGCGGAATCGTATATGAACCGGCACATAATGTTAAAGACGGACTGAATGAATTTTACAAAATCTTATTTGATTCTAATCCTGCTTCCGTTGGAGGTAAGCTGCCTGATGAAGGGTTCTATTTTACAGAGTAAATATAATAAAATACTTATAGCATTATTTTGGATTTTTGTGTGGGAGATATTTAGCTTGATTATAGATCAGGAGATTTACCTCCCTTCTCCTATTACGACATTTTATGCTCTGATTGATATGTTAAAAACAACCGATACTTACATAACTATTTTATACAGCACTTATAGAACTGTTGCAGGTTTTTTGATTTCCTGTGGTGCGGGAATCGTACTCGGATATTTTTGCGGAATCAATAAGCTTGTCTATGATTTATTCAATCCCCTTATAGGAATTATAAGAACAATTCCTGTTATGTCAATAATTATAATCGCAATAATGTGGTTTAAGGATACTAATGTACCAATATTTGTTGCATTTCTCATGTGCTTTCCCATCATCTGGACAAATACAATAAGCGGTATTAAATCCACGGATGTTAAACTTTTGCAGATGTGTAAGGTTTATAATATTAATAGGCTCAGAATTATAAAATCTGTTTATTTCTACTCCTCCATTCCTTATATTAAGGCAGGAATGATTTCTGCATTAGGCTTGGGATGGAAGGTAACTTCTGCTGCAGAGGTTTTAAGCCTGCCTAAATATTCCATAGGAAGATTTTTATATGATTCAAAGGTTTATCTTGAAATACCGGATTTATTTGCATGGACTTTCATAATAATTATGCTCAGCATACTGTTTGAAAAATTATTAAAAATATTTTTACGAGGTCTTTATGATTGAATTTATAAACGTTTCTAAAAAATTTAATGATTTAAAGGTTTTAAATAATTTTAATATCAGATTTGAAAAGGATAAAATCACCTGCTTGTTCGGACCTTCGGGAGTAGGTAAGACTACTATTGCCAACATAGCCGCCAATTTAACAGAAATCGATAACGGAGAGGTCAAAGTAACTGAGAATGCAGTGTATTCGTTTGTATTCCAGGAGCCGCGATTGCTTGAATGGTACAGTGTGTATGATAACATTGATTTTGTGTTAAAAAATGTTTATAATTCTGATAAAAGGGTAAATATTATCAAGGATTATATTGATATGGTTGAGTTGAAAGATTTTGAAAGCTACAAACCTAAGGAATTAAGCGGCGGTATGGCTCAAAGAGTGTCTCTGGCAAGAGCATTTGCTTATCCATCAAATGTATTGATTTTAGATGAACCGTTTAAGGGTCTCGATATGAAATTAAAACGTGAAATGATTTCACTGTTTAAAAAGCTTTGGAACGAAAGTAAAAGAACAGTTTTATTCATTACTCACGATGTGGATGAAGCGGTAACATTATCAGATTTTATTTATATTTTAAATGAAAAGCCTGCAAAAATCATTGACTATATTAATATATTAGAATATAATGATGTATCCGAGGTGAAATATCGCCTTGACATTTAGCAAAATTATACTACAATTATAGAAAATTAGTTTAGTGTTACACTAAACTAAACGGAAAGGAGAATTTTTATGGACTTTAAATTAACTGACAGCGCAAAAGAAAAGTTATCAGAATTAAAATCAAATCAACAACCTATTAAATTAGCTATAACCGGCTATTCCTGATGCGGTGCCGAATTAGGCATTGTTTCGGAGAAACAATCAGAAAATGATTTAGTTTACAGCATTGAAGGATTCGATTTAATTGTTTCTGAGGATTTAACGGGTGCAATTAGCGGAGCTGAAATTGATTATAGAAACGGAGTTTTCAAAAAGGGATTTGAAGTTGTTCCAAAATTTAAATAAAGGAGGAACAAATGAATTTTAAGATAACTGATAAAGCAAAAGAAAAATTGGTAATGATGAAGGAACATAATGTACCTATTATGTTAACTGCATACAGAGTCGGGTGAGCCGGCAAGTCATACGGAATTGCTTCGTTGGAGCAAACAGACAACGATAATATTTACGATGTTGATGGCATTGAAATTATCGTACCCAAGGACTTCGAAAGGGAATTAAAAGGTGTTAAAATAAACTACGGCGGTTTATTATTAAAAGATTTCATAGTAACACCATTTTATAAATAATCAGAATGTACAAATTATGGGCTAAAAAAATAAAAACTAACAATATAGTCAGTTCAATAGTCGTAAAAAATAAGGAAGAAATATCTCTTGATTCAAAAAGAGATAAAGCTTTCAAGGAAATATGCGCTAAATTAGATATTAGTGTACCCTTATGGCTTAAAAAGCATGACTTGGAATTTTCTCAATTTAAATATGTTACCTTCTATCCTCATGATTTCGTGGATGAAGTAGATTTTGACAAACTTGAAATTGAGTTAATTGATGACGGATTGGATAAACACAAAAATTAACGGAGGGCTATGCCCTCCATTACCTTTTACCGGTTAAACGACAACGAAGCAGTCGATTATTTTCAGCAATCTGCGTTTAAGCTAAAATCTGTTGTTGTATAATACTACCAACAACAAGAAGAACCACAACAATGTATCCATTTCAATGTCGCAATCACTTTGGCAAACTATAAGAACTAAAAGAAGGAAGAAAAATAAAAGAGATGAATTATCTCCGGTTCCTAATACCCTGTCATGTACGCACGGTTGCCTTAGCGGTCTTCTTTCTCCGCCTCTTCCGCCTATTCTGTCACAACCTTTATCACATTGAATATTTAATTCTTCTACAGCTTCAATATTTTCAGGTTTACAATTATCCATAATACCCTCCTTAACAATAACATTTTTAGTTATTATATTCACCTTGATTGTAAGTGTTAAATATTTCGTTATTTAACGTCTTTAAAGTATTTTTAAAGTTATGCATAATATAGAAATTTCTTGAAACAATATCTTTATATTAAATTTCAAGGAGGATATGACTTATGGATAAATTTGCATTAATATTAGTCATAATAGGAGCTATAAACTGGGGTTTAATAGCATTATTCAGTTTTGACCTTGTTGCTGCCATATTTGGCGGACAATTAGCGATATTCAGCCGTTTAGTTTATGGACTTGTAGGTTTAGCAGGCTTGTACTGCATAACATTATTGTTCGACGAACGCGAAAGAGTAGATTAGTAGATTAATAGAAAAAGACAATCCAAATTTGGATTGTCAGACTGCTGACAAAGTCAGCAGCAAGTAACAAAAATTACGAAAACTTAACAGAGAAACAGTTGGAAAACCAACAG